>NZ_JBLYYF010000015.1:0-206439 GCF_048550555.1 Qipengyuania sp.
CCTCCACTGGTTTCGGGATGTAGCGCAGCCTGGTAGCGCACCATACTGGGGGTGTGGGGGTCGCTGGTTCGAATCCAGTCATCCCGACCAGTGGTTTTCCTCGCAATTCGACGGTCTCGGCAAGCGCTGCTGCACGCGTGCTTTCCTACACGAACCGATATGGTTAGGTGATTCGGTCTCGCAAACCGGAGACGCCCCATGCCGCTCATCGATTCGCTCATCAGCCCGATCGCCTCGATCATCGACAAGGTGATCCCCGACAAGGAAGCGCGCGCCAGGGCCAAGCTCGAGCTGATCGCGCTCGAGGGCACGCAGGAACTCCGGCAGATCGAAGCGCGGCTGTCGGCCATCGTCGCCGAGGCGCAGAGCCGCGACCCCTGGACCAGCCGCGCGCGGCCGAGCTTCCTCTATGTCATGTACGCGCTGATCCTGTTCAGCGTGCCGATGGGCGTGATCGCCGCTTTCGATCCGATCACCGCGCGCGCCATCGGCGAAGGCATGACCCGCTACCTCGCCGCCCTCCCCGAGGCGCTCTACGCGCTCTTCGGTACCGGCTATCTCGGCTACACCGCCGCACGCCAATGGGGCAAGGTCAAGGGCGTGGACCTGTAAGCTTCGGCGCTCTTGCCGGGTCAGGGCTGCGCGGAACCTTCCTCTCCGATCGCCAGCGACAGATCGACCCTGAGGCCCTCGGGCCGGTAGTCGAACGCGCTGCTCCCATCGTATTTTGCCGTCAGCCGCTCGATCATTCGCGTGCCGAAACTCTTGCGGGTCGGAGCGCTGACCGTGGGACCGCCCCGTTCCTGCCACGTCACCGCCAGTTTTCCGTCGTGCCGCTCCCATTCGACCCGAACCACGCCATCCGCGGCGCTCAGCGCTCCGTATTTGGCGGCATTGGTGGCAAGCTCGTGGAGGACGAGCGAGAAATCGAAGGCCAGTCCCTCCGACAGGACGATCTCGGGTCCCTCGAGTTCGAGCTTGCCCTCGCTGAGGCTGAAGGGAGAAACGTGATCGTGAATGATCGCCTTCAGATGCCCTTCGTCGGGCTCCTCCTTGGTCAGGCGTTCGTGCGCCAGCGAGATCGACTGGAGACGCGCGAGCAGTTCTTCCCGAAAATCGTCGATGTCGCGGCAATTCTTTGAAGCGAGCTTTACGGTCGCTTGCAGGATGCCGAGCATGTTGCGGGTGCGGTGGCGCAATTCGTCGAGCAGGAACCTCTGATACTGCTCGCCTTCCGCCAGCCGCTCCATCATCGCCGCAGCCTGGAACTGTCTCTCGCGCAGCTGGATCTGGCTCTTGCAGACGGTGGTGAAAACCGCCTTTCGGAGCGGCTTTTGCAGAACCACCACCGTCGCAGTCGACGAGCTGTCGATGATCCTCTGCGAAGGTCGGGACAGATGCTCCGGATCGCCGATCGCCAGGATCAGCGGAATCGACGACCACAGGGGCGCTGCCTCGGAATGGCGCTCGATCGCCTGCGCCGCTTCCTCGGAGATGGCCTCTTCGGTCAGGATTGCGCAGAGCGGATGGGTCTCGAGGGCTTCGAACAAGGACGCGGCATCCTCGCAAATGTCGCCGTCGTAGCCCATTTCGCTCACGAGGCCGGCTATCGCTTCCGCATCGCCCGCGAGCGGAGCAAAAATTGCCACCACGGGTCGGGGGGCGACCTTCCCAGTCATCTAGGACTGGCTCTCGATCTGCCGCTTGGCCCCTTCCTCGATATCCTCGACATCGACCTTCCCCGGGGCGATGACGAAGTTCTTGATCCGCCGGTCGTGGTCGCTGTGCCTCTTCTTCACCACCGCCAATGTCCGCCGTATCTCGCTTCCTTCCGGCGAGTGGCGGAGGAGAATGATAGAGTCTGCGAGGAAGCTCACGTCGACTTCCGTCCGAGGCGTCTCGCCCAGCAGCCCGTGCTGCGACATGGTGAGTATCACCACCAGGTTCTGCCGCGCCAGCTGCTGCAACAGCGACTGGATCTGCGGAATGAGGTTATGTCGCTCGGGCAGGACGCTCACGAAACCTGAGAGGCTGTCGATGACTACGACATCCAGATCCTCTTCTTCGACCAGGTTGAGGATCGTCTGTGAAAAATGGCCCACCGAAACTTCGGAAGGATCGAAATGCTCGAGAAACAGGGTGCCTTCGCGTTCGGGCTCGACCACGTCGATCCCCACACCTTCGGACCGGTCCCGGTAGACTTCGGGTCTCTCCTCCAGCAGGAAGAGGCCCGCCTTCATCCCCTGCTTGGCCGCCGCACTGGCGAAGACGGTCGCGAGAGTGGATTTCCCGGTTCCCGACTGGCCGGCGATCAGGGTGGTGGTCGCCCGTTCGAGCCCCCCGCCGAGCATGGCGTCGAGGTTTTCGACCTGGGTCTTGAGCTGCTTCCCGACCTTTTGCGGGGGCAGTCTCTGCGGCAGGAGCCGCGCGAAGACGTCCAGCCCCCCTGCTTCAATGTCGAAGTCGTGCCACCCTTCGATGAAGGAGTGGCCACGGAACTTGCGGATCATCAACCGGCGATAGGTGGTTCCGATCTGGGGCGTGTAGCTATCGAGAATGATAACGCCATGGGCAACCCCTTCGATCCGGCGGTCCAGCCCTTCGCCGACATGATCGAGAATGATCGCGGTGGTTCCGAGCTTAACCAGCGAGCGCTTGAGCGCGAGAACGTCCCTCCGATGCTCGTAGTCGCTTCTTGCGAGGAGCCGCATCTCGAGGAGCGAATCGAATACCAGTCTCTCCGGCTTGACCCTCTCGACGATCGAATGGACCTGCGACAGCAGGTCATCGAGATCTTCCTCCTGGGTATTGACCGCATACTGATCGGGTGCGCCGTCATTCCCGAGGTCCACGAACTCAAGGTCGAGCGCGCCGAGGTCGAAGCCGTGGCTTTCCGCGATATGCTCCAGTTCGGCCCTTGTCTGGGCCACGCTGATCAGCAGGCTCTTCTCACCCTCCTTCGCGCCCTCCAGCAGGAACTGCAGCCCCAGCGTGGTCTTCCCCGATCCGGCATGGCCCTGCAGCAAGGTGATGCTGCTCTTGGGGACGCCCCCATGGAGGATGATATCAAGCCCGCTGATCCCGGTCGAAATGACTTCTCCCATTGAACTCCCCCGGCCCTCTGCGGCCAATCGTGTTGCGGCATGATGGCGTGTGCGATGGTTCGAATTGCACGCGCGACGGTTCGAATATTACAGATAGTATGCTTTAGGGCGGTCGAGCGTTCCAGCGGCATCGCGCGGTAGACGCTGCGCGAGAGAGACCGAGGCTCCGCGATCGGCGAGGCAAAGCAGCTGTATCAGCGACCATCGTGGACCGCTTGCTCCATGCCTTCTGACGGCTGGTCCCTATCTATACGCGTGTCGCGATCGAGCATCGCCGGCCTCTTCCGTCGCCTTGCCTCACAGAGCCGAGACCGAGATTTCCTGCGCCCTCATTTCTGCGGAGCCGTAGCTCGTCAGAAACGAGACGTCGGCGGCGTCTCGCCCGACACCGATCTTGGCGATGTCCTGTGCCGTCGCCATGCCGGTCGCATCCACCGGATACCAGGCTCCCTCGAGGAAGACCTCCGCCACGGCGTGGAAATCCTGCGGTTCGACGTTGGGCGCGTAGACGCTGGCAAAGCGCGCGGGGATCGCGCTGGCTCGCGCCATGGTGACGAGCAGATGCGCGAAATCGCGGCACACGCCGCAGCGCGAAACGAAGGTTTCCATCGCATCGGTGCCCGCATTGCTGCTGCCCGATCTGTATTCGATCGAGTCCGCGATCCAGTCGCGCATCGCGGCGATCCGCGCGCCGCCCGCCGTATCGCCGAACTCGGCTTCGACGAGCGCCATGAATTCGTCGGCGGGACAATAGCGCGACGGGAAGAGATACTCGACAGCTTCGGCGGGCAGATCATGGGGCGGCACGGCGGCCAGCGTCTCGATCTCCGCATCGAGCCGCCGGATGTCGACGGTCGCCTCGTAGCGGACCTTCAGCCTCCCTTCGGTCTGGAAGCAGATTCTTTCGCCGATCGTATCGTGGCCGGGCAGCCGGGCGAAATGCTCGACATCGGAGAGGTCGATATGCGCGTGCTCGATCCGCTGCTCGGGAATGGCGGCGGCCTCGATCTGCAGGATGATGTCGGTCGGGGCCTGAAAGGCATAGTCGAGTTCGGTGGTGATCGAGAGGCGCATGCCGAGACAATGCCCGAAGGTGCACCTTCGGTCCCGAGCCCGCTTTTCCCCGGCCCCAACAGCCGCTAACCCCATCCCATGACCGACATCGTCTTCGTCCTCAACGGCCCCAATCTCAACCTGCTGGGAACGCGCGAGCCCGAGATCTATGGCTCCGACACCCTCGCCGATATCGAGGCCATGCTGCAGGACAAGGCGCGCCGGCTCGGCCTCGCCGTCGACTTCCGCCAGACCAATCACGAGGGCGTCCTGGTCGACTGGTTGCACGAAGCGCGTAGCGTGGGGGCCAAGGCGGTGCTGCTCAATGCGGCGGCCTATACCCACACCTCGATCGCCCTGCTCGACGCAATCAAGGCGATCGAATTGCCGGTCATCGAGGTCCACCTCTCCGATCCCGCGACGCGCGAGCCCTTCCGCCACATCTCCTATGTCGGGCTGGGCGCGGTGGACGAAGTCAAGGGATTGGGCGCGCACGGCTATGCCGTAGCGTTGGAGAAGGCGGCGGCGCTCTAAAACGCGCGCGCACCCCTTGCCCTATGCTCCCGCGCGGAGCATAGGCGGGCCAAACAACATACAAGGGGTTCCATGGCCGACCATAAGGGCAGCGCCGGCAAGTCCGGCATGAACGTCGACACCGCTCTCGTACGTGAGCTCGCCGAAATGCTGGGCGAGACCGGCCTTGTCGAAATCGAGGTCGAGGATGGCGATCGGAAGATCCGCGTCTCGCGCGGTGGCGGCGTGGCGATGGCCGCGGCACCCGCGCCGATGGCGGTACCGGCAGCCGCCGCACCCGCCCCTGCCGCTGCGGCACCCGCACCCGAAGCCAATGCAGGCGCCGATGTCGCAGGCGCGATCAAGTCGCCCATGGTCGGCACCGTCTATCTCGCCCCCGAACCCGGCGCGGCGGATTTCATCACCATCGGCGCCAGCGTCAAGGAAGGCCAGACGCTGCTGATCGTCGAGGCGATGAAGGTGATGAACCCGATCACCGCCGACAAGGCCGGGACGGTAAAGGCGATTCTCGTCGAGAACGCCCAGCCGGTCGAATTCGACCAGCCGCTCGTCGTCATCGGCTGAGGTCGGTCCCGTGAGCATTTCCCGTATCCTCATCGCCAACCGCGGCGAAATCGCGCTGCGCATCCATCGCGCGGCGCACGAGATGGGCATCGAGACCGTCGCGGTGCACTCCACCGCCGATGCCGATGCCATGCACGTCCGCCTGGCCGACCACGCCGTGTGCATCGGTCCGCCCGCTGCCGCCGACAGCTATCTCAATATCGCCAACATCATCTCGGCCGCCGAAGTCAGCCATGCCGATGCGATCCACCCGGGCTATGGCTTCCTTTCGGAAAACGCCAAGTTCGCCGAGATCGTCGAGGCGCACGACATCGCCTGGATCGGCCCCAAGCCCGAACACATCCGCACAATGGGCGACAAGGTCGAGGCGAAGAAGACCGCGGGCGCGCTGGGCCTGCCCTTGGTGCCCGGCAGCGACGGTGCGGTCGGCACCGTCGAGGAAGCGCGCAAGGTCGCCGACGAGATCGGCTATCCCGTCATCATCAAGGCCGCCAGCGGCGGCGGCGGTCGCGGAATGAAGGTCTGCGAGAGCGAGGACCAGCTCGAAAGCCTGATGAAGCAGGCGGGCAGCGAGGCCAAGGCCGCCTTCGGGGACGCCACGGTCTATATCGAGAAATACCTCGGCGATCCGCGCCACATCGAATTCCAGATCTTCGGCGACGGCAATGGCAACGCCGTTCACCTCGGCGAACGCGACTGCTCGCTCCAGCGCCGGCACCAGAAGGTGCTCGAGGAAGCCCCTTCCCCCGTGCTCGGCGACGAAGACCGCATGCGCATGGGCGAGGTCTGCGCGCAGGCGATGCGCGACATGGGCTATCGCGGCGCGGGCACGATCGAGTTCCTGTGGGAAAACGGCGAGTTCTACTTCATCGAGATGAACACCCGCCTGCAGGTTGAACACCCGGTGACCGAGGCGATCACCGGCGTCGACCTGGTGCGCGAACAGATCCGCATCGCGGCGGGCCACCCGCTCTCGGTCAAGCAGGACGAGATCGAGTTCAAGGGCCATGCGATCGAATGTCGCATCAATGCCGAGGACCCGTGGACCTTCGCGCCCTCGCCCGGCGAAGTGACCTACTACCACGCCGCCGGCGGCATGCATGTGCGCGTCGATAGCGGGCTGTACCAGGGCTATCGTATCCCGCCCTATTACGACAGCATGATCGCCAAGCTGATCGTTTACGGCCGCACGCGCGACGGCTGCATGATGCGGCTGAAGCGCGCGCTCGAGGAAATGGTGGTCGAAGGGGTCAAGACCTCGATCCCGCTGCACCAGGAACTGCTCCAGCAGGACGACGTGAAGAGCGGCCGGTATTCGATCAAGTGGCTCGAGGAATGGCTGAAAACGCGCGAGGGGTGACCGACGCCACCGGGTCCAGCGAGGGATGGCCCTGCCGGTATCATGGCGGACAATCAATCCGATCCGGTCGCCAAAGCAGCTGGTTCACGGCGAACCGGTTGACATGGGCTGCGATGAGATCGCCCGCATTGGACTTGGTGCTGGCGGACGCCGACGTGGCTCGCGCCGCTAGCCGAAGCTGAAACCCGCCGCTTTCGCCTCGGCAATCACCTCGTCAGCAGTCTGGCGCGGATGATCGCCTTCGAGGCGGCACCATTCGGCGCGCTCGTCGGAGAAAATCTCCTTCTCAATGCCATGCGCAGCTGCCGCATCGAACAGTCCGGCTGAAAAGCTGCGATTGCCGGTCGGCAGGAAGCGGAACCAGAGGCCGCTGCCGCAGTGCGAGCAGAAGGCCCGTTCGGCCCACTCGCTCGAGCGATACACGGTGATCAGGTCTTCGCCTGAAACCTTCGGATTTGCGCCCGTCTGGGCGGCATAGAAAGCCCCGCCCCAGCGTCGGCACATGGCGCATTGGCAGATTTCGACTTCGGGCTTGGGATCGTCGAGCGTGATCGTGACCGCGCCGCAGAGGCAGTGGCCCTCGATCCGCTCGCCCGCGCTCACAACGGAACGCCGGGCTCGTGCTTGCTCGTACGGATGGTCAGCGAGGTCTTCACGCTTTCGACATTCGGCGCAGGGGTCAGCTTGCTGGTGAGGAATTCCTGGAAGCTTTGCAGGTCCTTGCTGACGATCTTGATGATGAAGTCGATCTCGCCGTTGAGCATGTGCACTTCGCGCACTTCGGGCAGGTCGCGCATCGCCGCCTCGAATTCGCGCAGCGCGTCCTCGGCCTGACTCTTGAGGCTGACCATGGCGAAGACGGTGATCGAGAAGCCCAGCTTCGACGGATCGAGTTCGGCGTGATAGCCCCTGATCACGCCCTCTTCCTCGAGCGCGCGGACGCGGCGCAGGCACGGCGGGGCGGTCAGCCCCACACGATGGGCGAGCTCGACATTGGTGATTCGCCCCTCCGTCTGGAGTTCACCCAGCAATCGCCGGTCGATATCGTCGAGATTGGCCATACTCACTGCCTCTGCTACCCTGGCGCCATTGGCGGGGCATCGCGAAACTTCCACGAAATGTTGACAACGCGATGCAGCCGTCTTGGCTAACATTATTAGCTTTGCCAGCAATTGTCCCGCTTTGCAACGCGGCTGAGCGGCTCATTGGCGGTAAATGGGCCGGTAACTATATCCATTGTCGCCCGGCCAATGCCGCGCTGTCATGGGGAATCCCTAGACCCGACGCCCCCGATCCGGAGACCGAATGCACTTCGACGACCGCCTTGCCACCGTGCTGCGCCTCCGCGCCGCTGGCGAGCGTGCGGCGAAGACGCAGTTCCGCCAGCTGCTCGACCTGCTCGGCGAGCGGCCACAGGCGGGCGATCCGGCGCTCAAGGCGGCCGCCTATCTCCGGCTGATCGCGCTGGCCGAGGTCATCCCGGTGCCCGAGCGCGCGACGATCGTGGGCGAGAACGGGTGGCGCTTCCGCAATCCCGAACTGGTGCGCTGGTTCGGCGAGGCGCATCCGGCGATTGCAGCTGCGGCGCTCTATCGCGCGCAGTTGACGGGCGCGGAATGGGCCGAGCTGATCCCGCGCCTGCCGATCCGCGCGCGCGGCTTCCTGCGCCACCGCCGCGACCTGCCCGACGCCGCGGTGCGCGTGCTCGACCGGCTGGGCGTTTCCGACCGCGCCCTGCCCATGCCCGCCAGCCCCGCACGGGCGCCCCGGACGGCAACCGACGATGAGGCACGGATCGAACCGGACCCGATCGAGCCGCTGGTCCTGCGTCCGGCGCTCGAGGAAGTTGCCCCTCAGGTCGAGGAAGTTGCCCCTCAGGTCGCCGATGGCACAGAGATAGACGCCGCAGCGGAAGACGCGCCGCAACCGGCGACATCGTCGAAGGCTTCGGCGCCGACCGGCCAAGCCGCCGGCAAATCCGAGGATATCCGCGCGCTGGTCGAGCGGATCGAGACCTTCCGCAAGGCCCGCAGCGCATCGCAAAGCGACGAGGCGCCGACCCTGCCGATGGCGGGGCTCGACGAGGCCTCGCATCGCAAGCCGCTGGCCGCCTTCAGTTTCGGCACCGGGTCCGAAGGCCGGATCGACTGGGCCGAACCCGAAATCGCGCCGATGGTGATCGGTATCGACCTGGCCCAGCACCGCGAGGCCGACCGGGGCGGCGAAGATTTTGCCGCCGCCTTCGCCAACCGCCAGCCGGTCCGCGGCGTGGCCGTATCGCTGCGCGGTGCGGAAGCGATAGAGGGCGACTGGATCGTCGATGCCGCGCCGCGCTTCACCCGCGGCGAAGGCCGCTTCTTCGGCTATGTCGGCCGTTTCCGCCGCGCGGTCGAACCGGTGGACGACCGTGCGCAACGCGGGGCCGACCGGCTGCGCCAGCTGCTCCACGAACTGCGCACGCCGGTCAACGCGATGCAGGGCTATGCCGAGGTCATCCAGCAGCAGGTCTTCGGCCCGACGCCGCATGAATACCGCGCGCTGGCGGCCTCGATCGCCGGCGATTCGGCGCGCATTCTTGCCGGATTCGACGAACTCGACCGGCTCGCACGGCTCGAAACCGGCGCGCTCGACCTCGATTCAGGCGAGAGCGATTTCGTCGCCATCGTGCGCGGACAGATCGCCCAGCTGCAGACCGTCCTCGGCCCGCGGGTCGCCCGGTTCGAAGCGCGGATCGCCGATCGCGCCGCGTCGCTCGCGCTCGCGCAGCACGAGGCGGAAATGCTCGGCTGGCGCATCCTGGCGACGCTCGCCGGGGCGACCGGCGCGGGCGAAACCGTGCCACTGAGCCTGTCGCTGGCGGACGAGCAGGTCGCACTGCGCATCCAGCTACCCGCGCAGCTCGCCGGGGCCGAGGACGTCTTCGCCTCCGATATCCGCTCGGCCGGAAGCACGCTCAGTTCGGGCATCTTCGGCGCGGGCTTCTCGCTCCGCCTCGCCCGCGCGGAGGCGCGCGCGGCAGGAGGGGAATTGTCGCGTGAGGACAATATGCTGGTGCTGAGCCTGCCGCTATTGACCGGTGCCGAGGCGCTCCCTAGCCCTGCCGATGCGCCCGATCGCGCCGCCGGTTAGGACACTCCGACAATCATCTACGCCAACCTCCTTCATCCGCCGCACCCTTCGCAAACCGCGCGCTTTGCCGAAGGATTCGGCCAGCGCGTGCTGCTGACCGTCGATACGGAGGAGGAATTCGACTGGAACGGCCCGTTCCGCGCCGAAGGCTACGGCCTCAGCCACGTCCGCGCGATTTCGGGCTTCCAGGAATTCTGCGAGGGGATCGGGGTTTCGCCGGTCTACCTGGTCGACTGGCCGATCGCCAACGATCCGCTGGCGCGCGAGATCATCGGCGATGCGGTGCGCGCGGGCAAGGCCGAGGTGGGCGTCCAGCTGCACCCATGGGTCAACCCGCCGCATCACGAGGAAGTCAACACCTACAACAGCTTCGCCGGCAATTTGCAGGAAGAGCTCGAAGCTTCCAAATTCCGCCGCCTGCGCGATGCGATCGAAACGGGCTTCGGCGCGGCGCCGCGCATCTACCGCGCCGGACGCTATGGCCTCGGCCCGCATACCGCCCGGCTCCTGAGCGAGAACGGCATCGCGATCGATAGTTCGGTGCGCGCGCGCTACGATTATTCGGAAGGTCACGGGCCCGATTACAGCCGCCATCCGGTGACGCCCTACTGGACCGACCCGGAACGCAAGCTGCTCGAGCTGCCGCTGACGACCGTGTTCTGGGGTCTGTTGCGGAGGCAGGGGCAGAGGCTCTTCCCGCTGACCGCGAAATTCCCCTTGCTCGGCGGGCTGCTGTCGCGGCTCGGCCTGCTCGAGCGGATCGGCCTGACGCCAGAAGGAGTGAGCGAGGAAGAGGCCTTGCGCGCCATCGACATCGCGCTCGACGACGAACTGCCGGTGCTGGTGCTGAGCTTCCACAGTCCCTCGCTCGCCGCGGGGCTGACACCCTACGTCCGCAGCGAGGAGGACCTCGATGCGCTCTACGACTGGCTGCGCACCGTCTTCGCCTATCTCGGCAGTCGCGGGGTACGGCCGACGACGATCGAGGAAATCATGCTGGCGGTGGACGCCTAGCGCTTGCAAGCCCATCGCGCCGGGGCTAGGCGCGTGCCTTCCGCACGGCGTGGCTGGGGGCCTGTAGCTCAGTTGGTTAGAGCTGGCCGCTCATAACGGCTAGGTCGCGGGTTCGAGTCCTGCCGGGCCCACCAAGCCTGGCGCCTTGCGGGAAACACGGTCGGGGAGTGGCGCAGCCTGGTAGCGCACTTGTTTTGGGTACAAGGGGTCGCTGGTTCGAATCCAGTCTCCCCGACCAGTTTTTCGGATTCGGGGCCGTCCCGGGAGGCGGCTCCGACCGAGAGACTCACATGCGACAGCGCGTGAGGAGCCCCGCCTGAACACCTCGCCCGCCCCCATCGTCGACAACCGCCTGATCTGGGCCATCGCCCTGCCCGCCATGGTCACCAACGTGGCCACCGCGCTGATCGGGATGGGCGACATGTGGATCGTCGGCCAGCTGGGCGATGCGCCGACGCAGGGCGCGGTCGATGTCGGCGCCAAGCTGTTCGCCGCACTGTTCACCGTGATGAACTTCCTCAAGACCGGCACCACCGGTCTCGTCGCGCAGGCGGGCACGCGGCAGGGCTCGCAGGCGCAGGCCGAGGTGCTGCTGAAGGGGCTGACGGTCGGCCTGTCGATCGCGGCGGCACTGCTGCTCTTGAAGCCGGTGCTCCTGCCGCTGCTGCTCGATGCGCTGGGGGCGGACGCCCGCGTGCGCACGGCTGCCGTGATCTATGCCGACATCCGCTATTGGAGCGCGCCGGCCGTGATGGCCAATTTCGCGCTGGTCGGCTTCCTCGTAGGCCGTCGCCGGATGCGCACGGTGCTGGCGATCGAAGTGGCGTACAATCTGCTCAACGTCGCGCTCGGCCTGTGGCTGACGCTCGGGCTCGACTGGGGGATCGCGGGTATCGGCTGGTCGAGCTTCATCGCCGAATTCGCCAAGCTCGCGGTCACAGCGGCGCTGATCCTGCGCATCGCGGGCGACGATCTCTGTGCCGCCCTGCGCAAGGGATCGGGCATGACCTGGCGCGCTCTGCGCCCCTTTCTCGCGGTCAATCGCGACCTCTTCCTGCGTACGGTGGTGCTCATGATCGCGATCGCCGCACTGACTCGGCTGGGCGCCGACCGCGGGCCGGTGGTGCTGGCGGCCAACGGGATCGTCTACCAGCTCTTCATCCTCTCCGCGCTCCTGCTCGACGGGTTCGAGAACGCCGCGCAGGTGCTCAATGGCGAACGCGCGGGAGCGGCCGATCGCGAAGGGTTTCGCGCCTATGTCGGAGCCATTCTGTGGCGCTGCCTCGGCCTCGCCTGCATCGGTGCGGGGGTCTTCGCGCTTTTCGGTACAGCGATCACCGACAGCTTCGCCGCCACTTCGTCCGTTGCCGCCGAAGCGCGCAGGCTGTGGCCGTGGATCGTCGCCTTGCCGCTGGCGGGCTTTGCCGGTTTCGTGCTCGACGGGGTGTTCGTCGGGGCAAGCTGGACGCGCGCGCTGCTGCTGTCGATGGCGGGCGCAGTGGCGGGCTACGGCGTGATGCTATGGCTCACCTGGCCGCTCGGCAATCACGGATTGTGGCTCAGCTTTTGCGTTTTCCTGATGCTGCGCGCGGTCCTGCAGCTGGCGATGATGCCGCGACGCTTGCGGCGATCCTTCGCCTAGGCGATGGCCTCGCGCATGTCGCTCCGCTCGTCCGTCTCGGGCTTGATCGGGGTGACGACGGCGCCCTGCTTGTCGCCATCGCGAACGGTCCGATTGCGACCCGTATCCTTGGCGCGATAGAGCGCGGCATCGGTGCGCGCGAACAGCTTGCCATAGCCTTCGCCCTCGCCGCGCCCGGCGGCACCGAAGCTGGCGGTCAGGCGGTGATCGTCGGGCATGCCCTTGATCTGCGCCTCGGCGAACTTGCGGCGGATGCGTTCGGCCATCGTCCCTGCGGCTTCCTCTTCGCAGTTCCACGCGAGAATGCAGAATTCCTCGCCGCCGATCCGTCCGGCGATATCGGTATCGCGGATCGTCCCGCGGATCACCTCGCCGAAGCGGGCGATCGCCTGGTCGCCAACCTGGTGACCCCAGACGTCGTTGACCGCCTTGAAATGGTCGATATCGGCGACCACCAGCGAAACGGGCAGATACTCCTGCTTCGCCTTTTCCAGCAGCTCGACGACATCCTGCTCGAAGGCGCGCCGCGTCCGCAAGCCGGTCAATCCGTCGATCTCCGCCTGTTCGCGGACAGCCTGAATCTGGTCGTAAAGACATGCTCCGACCAGAGTGACCGCCGTCATCAACGACTGGATGGTCACCGCCACGCTGAGGACCGAATAGTAGATGGATTCGCGATAGACGCTCGCCTCGCTGCCGCCCGCAAGGAGCAGGGTCAGCACGGGGCGGATGAGGAATTGTGCCGAAGATACCGCGAATAGCACGACGACCAGCGTGTCGATGGCAGTGCGGCGCTGCGCCTGCAGCATCGCCATCGTTCCCATGAGGAACATCACCGCATAGCCCGAATTGACGATATGGAGGCGCGGCTCGGTTTCCGGCGACATCGCCACCGCGACCGCAAGGGTCGCGGCTGAAAGGAAATAGACGATGGCGAGTCCGCCCAGCGAGACGCGCTGGCCCATCCTCCGCGCTGCACCCCACACCGCGCAAGCGCTGCCCAGCGAATAGAACAGCTGCGTCAGATGGAACACATACCACTGGCCCGGATCGAGCACATGAGTGGCAACGAAACCGAACCCGAAAAAGAGATAGGATGCGGCGAAGGCAAGCACGTAGTTGCCCATACGTCCACGACGCCAGAGCACCAGAAAGACGACGACGAACACGATCGCCATCATCGGTGTTATCAGTCCTAAGATCTGTTCGCGCATGGACTGCCCCTGCCCTTCCTATCGCCTTCGATACGCTCCGTCGGTTAAGACTTGGTGTAGGTAAATACCCCAGTGGCGGCGCCATCGGGTTTCCCGCCCTACTTGTCCAGCCCTTGTTGTAAGATTGCGACAATTCTCTTCGGTAGAGAGATTACGGCAGGCCTGCCCGCCCCCTCGCCGCGCTTGCCCCGCGCGTAAGGTGCGACTATCTGCGCGACAGATCTTTGCGGGCGCCTTGCCCGCCCACCCAATCCGAACCCGAAGGACTCCCGCCAGATGGCCGCCCAATACGCATTCGTCATGAAGGACATGACCAAGACCTTCCCCGGCGCACAGAAGCCGGTGCTGTCGAATATCAACCTGCAGTTCTACCAGGGCGCCAAGATCGGCATCGTCGGCCCCAACGGCGCGGGCAAGTCGACGCTGATCAAGATCATGGCCGGGATCGACAAGGACTTCACCGGCGAAGCCTGGCCGGGCGAGAACATCACCGTCGGCTATCTCGAACAGGAACCCGAACTCGACGAGAGCAAGACCGTGCTCGAGAACGTCAAGGACGGCGCGCGCGACACTGCCGATCTGGTAGAGCGCTTCAACGCCATCTCGGCGGAAATGGGCGACCCGCAGGACGACACCGATTTCGACGCGCTGATGGAGGAAATGGGCGACCTGCAGGCCAAGATCGACGCAGTCGACGGCTGGACGCTCGACAACCAGCTCGAAGTGGCGATGGAAGCGCTGCGCTGCCCGCCGGGCGACTGGCCCGTCACGGACCTCTCGGGTGGTGAGAAGCGCCGCGTCGCGCTGACCCGCCTGCTGATCCAGAAGCCGTCGATACTGCTGCTCGACGAACCGACCAACCATCTCGACGCCGAGAGCGTCCAGTGGCTCGAAAACCACCTCAAGGAATATGCCGGCGCGGTGCTGATGATCACCCACGACCGCTACTTCCTCGACAATGTCGTCGAATGGATCCTCGAACTCGACCGCGGCAGCTACTATCCCTACGAGGGCAACTACTCGACCTATCTCGAGAAGAAGGCCAAGCGCCTCGAACAGGAAAGCCGCGAGGAATCGGGCAAGCAGAAGGCGCTCGCCCGCGAACTGGAATGGATCCGGCAGACCCCCGCCGCGCGCCAGACCAAGTCCAAGGCGCGTATCCGCAAGTTCGAGGAACTGCAGAACAGCCAGGACAGCCGCCAGGTCGGCAAGGCGCAGATCGTCATCCAGGTGCCCGAACGGCTCGGCGGCAAGGTGATCGAGGCCAAGAACATCTCCAAGGCCTATGGCGACAAGCTGCTGTTCGAAGACCTCAGCTTCACCCTGCCCCCGGGCGGCATCGTCGGCGTGATCGGCCCCAACGGCGCGGGCAAGTCGACCCTGTTCAAGATCCTTACCGGGAAGGAAGAACCCGACAGCGGCAGCATCGAAGTCGGGTCGACCGTGCGGCTCGGCTATGTCGACCAGAGCCGCGACCATCTGGACGCCAAGAAGAACGTGTGGGAGGAGATTTCGGACGGTCTCGACTACATGAAGGTCAACGGCCAGGACATGTCGACCCGCGCCTATGTCGGCGCCTTCAACTTCAAGGGCCCCGACCAGCAGAAGAACGTCGGCAAGCTCTCGGGCGGTGAACGCAACCGCGTCCACATGGCCAAGATGCTCAAGCAGGGCGGCAACGTCCTGCTGCTCGACGAACCGACCAACGACCTCGACGTCGAGACGCTGGGCGCGCTCGAGGACGCGATCGAGAATTTCGCCGGCTGCGCCGTGGTCATCAGCCACGACCGCTTCTTCCTCGATCGTCTCGCCACGCATATCCTCGCCTTCGAGGGCGACAGCCACGTCGAATGGTTCGAAGGCAATTTCGAGGCTTATGAAGAAGACAAGCGCCGTCGCCTGGGCGATGCGGCAGACCGTCCGACGCGCCTGGCCTACAAGAAGCTGACGCGCTGATCCGCGTGAGGGATCGCAAGCCGCCCGGCGGCTTGCGATCCCGCACGGCCGAATGACACGTAATCCTGCTACGGCCGGTCGGCCAAGGTTCGGATCAGCACGCCAACCTGGCCTTCCCATTGCCCGATGCGTCTCTTGCCGGTGCGTCGCCCTGGTCCTGCGGCCGACGGGTGACGATCAGGTCGAGGACGGCGGGATGCAACGGCCGGTCGAACCGCACTCCGGCCTTGTGCCCGCTGTTCCACACCACGGTTCCGGAAAAGCTCTCGAAATCCGGCAGGGTCACGCCGATCCTGTCCTCGATCGCCAGTTGTTCGATCCGATGCTTCAGCAGGCAGCCATTGGCCGACAAATTGTAGATCATGACCTTCAGGTCGCGCTGGAACCCCAGCCGCACCGTCGCTTCACACTTCAAATCACGCCGGGCTTCCCGCCGCTTGTCGCTCGGACCGGGGTTGACCGCCTTCTTCGAAGACAGTTCCGGCAGTCGGCGACCGAAAGCATCGCGGAGAGAGGCGTCGTCCCGCGTCTCCACCAAGCCCCTCTGAACGAGGCGCAGAAAGCTCTCGAGGCTGAGTTCGCGGTCGAAACGGATGCCCGCCACACCAGCATCGCACCAGGCAACTTGGCCGGGAATGCTTTCGTTCTCGGAGAGTACGAGTGTGACGGGAGCCCCTGGTTCGAGGGCAAGGCCTTTGCACTGCGCCTTGCAGCCCGAAACCGACAGGTCGAGAAGCGTCAGCTTGACCGGCGCTTCGGATATCCGAGCGTGGATTGTCTGCTTTGCTGTGGCACGGTGACTAACCCTGCGCTCCACTCTCGATCTCCAAACGCACGCCCAGGCGATCACCGGTAACGCCCAATACTCTCGAAAACCTTATCAGAACGACAGTCCGGCTCGCACGTTAACCACCGCCTTCGCGAGGCCGACCGAGCCGCGAGCGTTCCGCTTCATTTGACTCCCCCCACCATCCTTTGCGAGACTCAGGGGCAAGGCGCTCGGTCCGCGGGCGCATTTCCCATGCGGGGCAAGCTCGCGCCGCGAACTCGAAATCGACAAGGATATCCATGACCACTCCCAGCAGCGGTGACACCGTCACCATCGACTACATCCTCAAGCGCACTGACGGCCAGGAGGTCGGCAATACCGCTCAGGTCGGCCCGCAGGACATCACGCTTGGCAATGGGCAGATCTTCCCGCAGATCGAAGAGGCACTCACCGGCATGAGTGTCGGCGACGAACAGAGCATTGCCATCCCCTGCGACAAGGCCTTCGGCCCGCGTAACGAACAGATGATCATCGACATCCCGCGCGCGAACCTGCCGCCCGAACCGGCCCCGCAGCCGGGCATGGCACTGCAGGCGCAGTCGCCCGATGGCCAGCCGATGACGCTTTACGTCCTCGAAGTCGGCGAAGAAACGGTCAAGGCCGACGGCAACCACCCGCTGGCGGGCGAAGATCTGACCTTCGACATCACCCTGCGCGATATCAAGCAGGCCGCCTGATGCGATTCCGGCGGGCGGCGCGGCGCTGCGGGCGAAGGCCGAACAGCGCATGACCGCCCGCCATTGCATCGTCCACGGCCGCGTGCAGGGCGTGTTCTACCGCGACTGGGCCGTCGCCAGGGCACGCGAACTGGGCCTCGCGGGGTGGGTGCGCAACGTGCCAGATGGCACGGTCGAGGCGCAACTCGAAGGCGATGCCGATACGATCGCGCGGATGATCGCCGCGATGCACGAAGGGCCGCCCCGTGCCGCGCCGACGCGGATCGAGCAGCGCGAGGCCGATGTGCAAGGTGTCGAGGGCTTTGCCCGTCGCTAGGGTGCGATCCACTGCCCGCCATAGCGCGTCACCAGCGCGCGGCGATGGCCGGTATGCGCAAGGCTGAACCAGTCGATCTCTGCCACCTCGACCAGCAGGAGCGCAAAATTACCGCGTGCCGGCAGGAGTTCGGCATCTCCCGGCTCGACTCCCTCGAATTGCTCGGGCAGACCCGACGTCGGCCCTTCCGAGGCCGCGCCAGGTCCCTCACCCAGGTAACAGCGTCGAGCGAAATTGGTGCTTTCGGCCCAGGCGGCGTCGACCGCCGCGCCTGCCCCCTCGATTCGCCCCGTGCCGCGCAGACGCAGCTGGACGCCGGCATCCCGGTCATAGGCGACCACCGCGATCCGCCGGTCCGCCTCGATGGCGGCGACCTTGGGACTGCGCAGATCGGTATGGAAGCGCAGCGTCCAGCTCGCTGGATCGAAGGCGCGCAGGACCATCACTCGCGCGTCCGCACCGGCGGTGGCGACCACTGGCGTGTGCATGGGCGAGCGACGCTCGCTCGCGGCAGCCGCGAGCCTTTCCGCGATGTCGGCCCGCACCTCGTTGAGTGTCTCGTACATGGCGCTCTGCTTGCACCGGCGCCACGAAGCTGCCAAGCATCAAAGTATTCATCCCCAGGCGAAGAAATATGAACGATTGGCCGACAGACCGGTTCAGATTGGCGTCAGACCGTTGTGATACAACTTGGGACATCGACAATAGCCGCGGGTGGTGGAGCGGCTCCGAACGAAGAGAAGGACAGGCTCCATGACACTCACCAAGCTCATGAAGGGAAGTGCGCTGGGTGCCCTCGCTGCGGCGATGGCCCTGACTGCGCTGCCCGCCGAAGCCCAGGCGCAGTCGCGCAACTGGCAGGAACGCGCGGAGCGCGCTCGCGGGGATCGCAACGACGCCCGCCAGCAGCGTTCCAATCGCCGCGATAACCGGCAGCAGGAACGGCGCGAGGAAAGCCGCCAGGCGGCCCCTCGGCAGAATCCCCGCGAGGCGCGCCGCGCCGCCAGCGAACGCCGCGTCGAGATGCGCCAGGAAGCACGCGGCGACAACCGCGCGGACATCGCCCAGGCGCGCGGCAGCCGCGACTGGAACCAGGCGGACCGCCGCGTCGAGGCCGCACGCGAGCGCAATGCCCGCCGTGAGGTCGAGCAGCGCAATCGCACCTATGCCGCCGAGCGCAACCGGAGCTATACCGATCGCAACCGCGCTGAACGCCGCGCCGAACAGCGGGCCGAACGCCGTGTGGAGCAGCGCCGCGAAGCCTATCGCGATGCACGCCGCGACGCACGTCGCGAAGCCTATCGCGAGGATCGCCGCGATGCCCGCCGTGATGCCTATCGCGATGCACGCCGCGATGCCAACCGTCGCGCGCGCTATTACGACGGGCGCCGCTGGCACGATTACGACCGCTGGGACCAGCGTCGCTGGCGCTCCAACAACCGCTACGACTGGCAGCGGTATCGCCACAGCAACCGCAACATCTTCCGGCTGGGGAGCTACTACGCCCCCTATCGCGACTATAGCTATCGCCGGCTGAGCATCGGCTTCCGTCTCGGCAGCCTGTTCTTCGGCAACCGCTACTGGATCAACGATCCGTGGCGCTATCGCCTGCCCGAAGTCTACGGCCCCTATCGCTGGGTCCGCTATTACGACGACGTGCTGCTGGTCGATATCTACAGCGGCGAAGTGGTCGACGTGATCTACGACTTCTTCTGGTGAGATCGCTCAGCCGACCGGTATGAGAGTGGTCCGGTCGGCAGACGAGAGCCCCCGCCGAGCGATCGGCGGGGGGTTTTCTCGTTTCTCAGCCCGGCACCTTGCCGAAGGGGAGCATGCGGAAGATGCCGCCGTTCCTGTCGAAGAATGTGTGCTTGAGCGCACCGAGAATATGCAGGCCGATCAGGTAGATGAAGATCGACCCCCCGGTCTCGTGCGCTTCGAAGATGGTGTGGCTGAGGTCCTTGTTCTCGCCCACGGGCAATGCGGGAATCGTGAACAGGCCGAAGAAGTCGATCGGCCGCCCTCCGTAGGAATTTGCCAGCCAGCCGCCCAGCGGCAGCCCGATCAGCAGGACGTAGAATATGACGTGCACGGTGCGCGCCAGCACGGCCTCCCATTTGGCGAGGTCGCTCGGCAGCGGCGGAACCGGATGCGTCCAGCGCCACGCGAGCCGGCCGAGCGTCAGCGCAAGGATCAGCATGCCCCAGGCTTTGTGATAGCCGAACACTGCCATTCGCTCGGCGCCCTCGAGATCGTGTGCCCGCTCGGCGATCTGCCAGTTCATGATCACCAGGATCGCGATCGCCCAGTGGAAGATCATCGCGCCCGTCGAATAGCGGCGTGCAGCTGCATCGTTCATGTTTTTGCTCTCCGAAAGATGTTTGCGCCAGACTAGCGCCTGCACCGTCCGCGGCAAGCCGGATACTTGATGCCGCGCGCGTCCTTGCTAACAGAGGGAGGCAATGACCAAGACAGCAACCGTTCCCGACCAGGATGCGCTGAAGCGCGTCGGCGCCATGGTGCGCAGGCGACTCGATGCCGATCCGCAGGCCTACAAGATTCCCACCGACAAGGCGGATATCTACGCGATCGGCGATTTCCTTACACCCGAGGAATGCCAGCGCCTGATGCGGATGATCGATACCGTCGCGCGCCCCAGCGAACTGCACGAAACCGCCTATGTGGCCAAGTTCCGCACCTCCTATTCGGGCAATTTCGATCCGCACGATCCCTTCGTGAAGGCCATATCGCGGCGCATCGACGACGCGCTCGGCCTGCCGGGCAAGGTCGGCGAGAGCATCCAGGGCCAGCGCTACCTGCCGGGGCAGGAATTCAAGCCCCACAACGACTGGTTCTATACCGACCAGGAATACTGGAATCTGGAGCGCAAGCGCGGCGGGCAGCGCTGCTGGACCGCAATGGCCTTCCTCAACGAGGTCGAGGAGGGCGGACACACGCATTTCGTCGAGGTCGGCGCCTCGATCGAGCCCAAGCCCGGCGTGCTGATGGTGTGGAACAACGCCACGCCCGAAGGACTACCGAACGAGGACACGCTCCACGCCGGCACGCCGGTGATCAAGGGTCAGAAATACGTCCTGACCAAATGGTACCGCACGCGCAAGCACAGCTGAGGCGTCAGGCTTTCGCCAGCGCCTCTGCAATGAGCTTGCGGCTGTTGGCGATGCCGTAGAGCGCGATGAAGCTGCCCATGCGCGGCCCCTGATCGCTGCCCAGCAGCGTCTGGTAGAGCGCCTTGAACCAGTCGCGCAGGTTCTCGAAGCCGTATTCCTCGCGCTTGCCGATCTCGTAGACCTCGGTTTGGAGGTCCTCGGCGCTGGTATCCTCGGCCGCATCCGCGAGATAAGCGTCGAGCGCGCGCAGCGCCTCGGCCTCGTTCGCCGTCGGGGCGCGCTTGTCGAGCGTCGGCACGATATAGTCTCGCGTATAGGCCACTGCGGTCTTTATGAGCACCTCGAGTTCGGGCGTGATCCGCCCCGCCCCGATATAGCTTTCGAGATAGTCGCGCAGGCTTGCCTCGCTCGCCTCGGCGCCGAGCACCGACGCAAGGTTGAGCAGCAGGCCGTAGGTTACCGGAAGGCTGTCGCCCGCTCCCGGCGCCTCGCTGCCCTCGAACCCGCCATTGGCGCGCGCGAGGTGCCACACCGGATTGCCCAACTGCTTGTCGAGCTCCTGTTCGGCGAGCCGCTCGCGGAATTGCCAGTAATCGTCGACCGCGCGCGGGATCACCCCCACGTGCAGCTGCTTGGCGCTCTTGGGATTGGGGAAGATGTAGAAGCCGAGGCTCTCTTCCGAACCGTAGGTCAGCCATTCCTCGATCGTCAGGCCGTTGCCCTTCGACTTGGAGATCTTCTCGCCCTTCTCGTCGAGGAAGAGCTCGTAGATCAGCCCCTCGGGCTTCCGGCCGCCCAGCACCTGGACGATCTTGCCCGACTGGGTGACGCTGTCGGTCAGATCCTTGCCGCACATTTCGTAATCGACGCCCAGCGCATACCAGCGCATCGCCCAGTCCACCTTCCACTGGAGCTTGGACATGCCGCCCAGCGCCGACTGCTCGACGGCGCTGCCGTCCTCGTCGGCGAAGCGCACCATGCCCGCCTCGGCATCGACCACTTCGACCGGCACCTGCAGCACCGTGCCCGTGGTCGGGCTGATCGGCAGGATCGGCGAATAGGTCCTGCGGCGTTCCTCGCGCAGGGTCGGTAGCATGATATCGAGGATCGCCTTGTTTGTGCGCAGCACCTGGCGCAGCGCCTCGTCGAAACCGCCCGAATTGTAGCGCTCGCTCGCCGAGACGAACTCGTATTCGAAGCCGAACCGGTCGAGGAATTCGCGCAGCATCGCATTGTTGTGATGCGCAAAGCTTTCATGCGTGCCGAACGGGTCGGGAATGCGCGTCAACGGCTTGCCGAGATTGGCCGCGAGCACCTCCTTGTTGGCGATGTTGTCGGGCACCTTGCGTAGCCCGTCCATGTCGTCGGAGAAGGCGACGAGACGCGTCTTGCCGTCCTCGGGCTTCGCCCCGATCAGCGCCTCGAAGGCGCGACGCACCAACGTGGTCCGCAGCACTTCCTGGAAAGTGCCGATATGCGGCAGGCCGCTGGGGCCGTAGCCGGTCTCGAACAGCACGGGCGAACCGTCAGGCTTGACCCCGTCGGGATAGCGTTTGAGCAACCGCTGCGCCTCCTGGAACGGCCAGGCCTTGGACACGCGGGCGGCGGTAATCAGATCGGTCATGCTCATGCCCGCGCCTCTCGCCAAAATGGCGTCGCTACGCAAGCCGCAAGTTGCGCAAGGCGATTGCTCCGAAACCGTTCTTCGCTGGCCGCCCGCCGCGCATGGGCAGCCGAATTAGCAAGTCGTCGATGCTCCGTCGTGGAGCCAGTTCGAGTCGAAAACTCCCACGGCAAGCCGGACATATCGTGCCGCGGCCGATCCGCGCCGTGACACGATCAGACGAGGGGAATTGACCATGGCATCCTTACCCAGCTTCGACGAAGAGAAGGTCCAGCACGCGCTGGAAGCCGCCAGCCGGCACAACGAGACGGTCGGCCTGCGAGCGTCCGACGGCGCGCCGAACATCCTGGCGGGCGGCGAATATGCCGCACTGGCCGAATGCATCAGCGTCACGGTGGGCGACCACAAGGTCTGTCTCAACCTGCCGCTGGGCATCGGCTCGGTGTGCATCCCGCTCCCGATCTCGGTCCCCGAAGGGACCGCCGCGCAGGCCTGCCTCAGCATCTGCACCACCTGGGGCATCCCGACGGGCGTCAAGGTGACGATCTCGGTCGGCGGGGTCACGATCGTGACCAAGAGCTTCGGCAAGTGCTGAGCCCAAGGCCAGCTTAGGGGCCGGACCGGGCGGACGACTATAGCCCGACCGCGCATGAGAAGGGGCGGACAGACTACCCTGTCCGCCCCTATCTACGGTGTGAGCCGGGCTCCGGCGCGTACTCTTCCTCTCCTACTCCGAGCTCCCGAGTACGGGCGATTGGACACCCACCTGGTTTCAACAAGGCAATAGGGACGTCCCCGAAGGAACGCCCCTACCGCTGCGACACCATTCGAGGGTCGGGAGAAGTCAGGCTGTCGCAGGTCGCCAGCCACGCAGTTCTGGCCAGACATTGGTGTATTGGCTCAAATCGATCCCGGGCTTGCGATCGGTGAAACGGGTACCGATCGACTGGAGAATCAGGCGGGCACGCTTGGCGCGGGCCTTGTGCGAGACGAACGGGTTGGCCCGGTCGGGCTCGGCGTCGATCATGCGCTTGAGCAGGCGGTCGCGTTCGGCGGGATCGCGCGGCTTTTCGGCAGGCAGCTGCACCGGGGCATCGCTGCCGGTTGCAAACGAGGTCGCCGGTTCGGCATGCGTGTTGCCAAGCGGCGCGACGTCATAGACGCGGTCTGCAGGCTCCGGGGCTGCCGCGCGGGCAACGACCGACCGTTCGATGGAGGGAACGTCCCTGAGGGCGCGGCGGCGGCGGAACAGCAATACGCCTGCGAGGGCGACACCGCCCAGGCCGAGCAGAGCGAACAAGAGCGCAGCGTCGAACGGGTCGCCGACCGGCTCGGGCGCCGGCTCTGCCGCCGCAAGCGGCTCATTGCTGGCGGTGTTCATGCTCGCCAACGGCTCCTCGACCGGGATCAGCGCGGCTTCGGTTGCGGAGGGCTCGGCCATGATGGCAGACGCGGTCTGCGGCGCTTCGGTGCGCGGCTGCGGCTCGGAGCTACGCGTCGTCTGCGTCGTAGCCACGGGTTCGGCCTGCTTCACCTCCGGTGCATCAACGACCGGCGCGGGCTTCGGCAGCTCGATAGCGACGGGAGCCGGCGTCGGCGCCGATAGCACGATGGGTGCAGGCGAGGCGATCGGGGCCGGCGCGACAGGCCGCGATGCCGCCGGTGCGGGGGCAGGGGCCGGCGCGGGCATGTCCAGTACGATGACGGGCGCGTCCTGGGCGACGGCGGCAGGGGCATGGAGCGCGGCCATCGCGGCAATCGCGATGGGGGCACTGGCGATCATATGGCGTGTCTTCATCATGCCAGTAGAACGGACATGTTTTTGCCACAGTTCCGATGAACGGGTGTTCAGAAAAGACCAATCGACTGTTTTCAAGCGATTTTCCGATTCTTTTTCACGGCTAACCGGCGATAGCTTGCGACGAACCGAAGCCGCTCGGGCACAGCGTCGCCGCCCTCTGTTTACTTTTCGTTCCCTCGCTTTCATGGTCGCGCCGTGAGCCCCCCGCTGCCCCTTCCCGCCCTCCACGCGAGCCACGCCGGTACCTGGCTGCGCGATGCGAACGGGGCCACGCGCGGCTGTTCCAAGGGCGAGGCGGTGATGGCCGCCGCGGATACGCCGCAACTGCTGATGAATGCGCCGCTGGTCGCCAGTCGGCTGGGCTATCCCGACCTTTCGGGGCTCGACCTGCTCGAACTTTTCGCCTTCGTCCATCCCGCCAGATTCTGCGTTCCCACGCCCAAGGGTCTTGCCCATGCGCTGGGGCTCGACGAGCCTGCCGACGACGCCGGGGTTCCGCTCCTGCTCCAGCAGGCCGCCGGAGCGTTGGTCGCCATGTGCGAGAGCGAAGGCTGGCCCCAGCGCGAAGGCGCCTGGTCCGCGCTGCAGTCGCTTGCCCGGCTACGCTGGCCCTGGGCGGGCGTCCTCGCCCCCCATGTCCGTCGCCCCGATCGCGCCGAGAAATGGCTTTTCAGCCGCCTGCCCGAATGGGAGGAGACCCCCGAACGGCCGCAGCCAGGCCAAGTGCTGATCGACGAATTCGAGATCGAGGCGCAACTCGAACGGCTGACCGGCGAAGGCGCCGAGCGGCGCGAGGGCCAGCGCGAGTTTTCGAAGGGCGCCGGCCATGTCTTCGCGCCGCGCGACCTGCAGAAGCGCCCGCATGTGCTGCTCGCGCAGGCGGGCACCGGGATCGGCAAGACGCTCGGCTATCTCGCGCCCGCCTCGCTCTGGGCCGAACGGTCGGGCGGGACGGTGTGGGTCTCGACCTATACCAAGAATCTCCAGCGCCAGCTGCGCCGCGAGAGCGCGCGCGCATGGCCCGCGACGCGCCCCGACGGCTCGCCGCCGGTGGTGGTGCGCAAGGGGCGCGAGAACTATCTTTGCCTGCTCAATCTCGAAGATGCCCTGCAGGGCGGGTTTGCGGGCCGCCCGGCGATCCTCGCGCATCTGGTGGCCCGCTGGGCCGCCTATTCGCAGGATGGCGACATGATCGGCGGCGATCTGCCCGGCTGGCTCGGCACGCTGTTCCGCAAGCGCGGGATCGCGGCGCTGACCGACCAGCGCGGCGAATGCGTCTATGCCGGCTGCCCGCATTACCGGAAGTGCTTCATCGAGAGGAGCGCGCGCAACGCCGCGCAGGCCGACCTCGTCATCGCCAACCATGCGCTGGTGATGGTCAACGCCGCGCGCGGACGCGACGTCAACGGGCGCCCCACGCGGATCGTGTTCGACGAGGGCCATCACGTTTTCGACGCCGCCGACAGCACCTTCTCCGCCGCGCTGACCGGGCAGGAGGCGATCGAGCTCAGACGCTGGATCATCGGCCCCGAGAAGAACAGCCGCGGCCGGCGGCGCGGGTTGTCGGCACGACTCGCTGACGTGGCGAGTTACGACGAGGCGGGCGGCGACGCGGTCGAGGCCGCGGTCGAGGCGGCGCAGGCCCTGCCCTCCGAAGGCTGGCTCGGCCGGCTCGCCGAAACGGCGCCGCTCGGCCCGATCGAGGAACTGCTCGCCGCGGTCCGCGCCACCACCTTCGCCCGCGACGAAAGCGGGCTCGAGGCGGGCTACGGTATCGAGACCGAATGCGCGCAGCTTCCCGGCGAACTGGTCGAGGCGGCGGGCAGCGCGGCACAGGCGCTCGCAGCCATCCGCACGCCGCTGCTCAAGCTCGCCGGACGGCTCGAGGCGGTGATGGAGGACGCGCCCGACTGGCTCGACGGCCAGGGCCGCGCACGGATCGAGGGCGCACGCCACTCGCTCGCCTGGCGGATCGACCTGATCGCCGCCTGGGAGGCGCTGCTCGGAAGGCTGGGCGGACCCGCCGATCCCGAATTCGTCGACTGGCTGCAGGTCGACCGCAACGATGCGCGCGAATTCGATGTCGGGCTCTATCGCCACTGGCTCGACCCGATGAAGCCCTTCGCCAGGGTCGTGCTCGAGCCCGCACATGGCGTGATGCTGACCAGTGCCACGCTGACCGATCGCGACGAGAGCGGGCCCGACTGGCCGCATGCGGTGGCCAAGAGCGGCGCGCCGCATCTCGAACTGCAGCCCAGGACCGCGCAGGCCGACAGCCCCTTCGACTATGCGGGCCGCGCCGAGGTGCTGATCGTCACCGATATCCGCAAGGGCGACATCCCTGCCTTGGCGGGCGCCTATGCGCGGCTGATCGAGGCTTCGGACGGCGGCGTACTCGGCCTGTTCACCGCGATCCGCCGGATGCGCGCGGTCTATGGCCGTATCGCCGACCGGCTCGCGCGCGCCGGATTGCCGCTCTACGCCCAGCATGTCGACCCGATCGACACCGGCACGCTGACCGACATCTTCCGCGACGATCCGCGCGCCAGCCTGCTCGGCACCGATGCGCTGCGCGACGGGGTCGACGTACCCGGTCGGAGCCTGCGCTGCGTGGTCATGGAAAGCGTACCCTGGCCGCGCCCGACCATCCTCCACCGCGCGCGCCGCGCCGCCGCCGCCGAGCAGGAGGGCGGCGCGCAGCGCTATGACGACCGCATCATCCGCGCGCGACTGGCGCAGGCCTTCGGGCGGCTGATCCGCACGCGCGAGGATGCGGGCCATTTCGTCGTCCTCTCGCCCGCCTTCCCCAGCCGGCTGCTCAGCGCCTTTCCTGAAGGCACACCCGTCACACGCCTGACACTCGACGAGGCTTTACAGCGCGTCGCCGAGGGTGTTGTTAGCCCGGAGAAGTCGCCAGCGGAGAACCCAACATCGTGAAGATCCTCGGCCTGTTGCGCCACGCCAAGTCCGACTGGGGCCAGAGCGACAAGCGCGATTTCGACCGGGGGCTGAACGATCGCGGCCATCGCGGCGCGCATGTCATCGGCGAGCATATCGCCAGGCACGGCATCAAGTGGGACAAGCTCGTCGCCAGCCCCGCCACGCGGGTCCGGCTCACGGTCGAAGACGCGCTCCCCGACCTCGCGCCCGAATGGGACGAGCGGCTCTACCTCGCCGGGACCGACACGATCATGGACGTCATCCGCGAAAGTGGCGGCGATGCGGATGCGCTGCTGATTTCGGGCCATAATCCGGGCCTCGGCGACATGCTGTTCGAACTGGTCGCGCCCAAGAACGAGAACGCGCTCTACGACGAGGCCAAGGTCAAGTTCCCCACCGCCGCCTACGCGGTGTTTGAACTCGATATCGAGGACTGGAGCGAGCTGCGCGACGGCTGCGGCGTGCTGGTCCACTTCGCCCGCCCCCGCGATCTCGATCCGGAGCTGGGGCCGGAGTACTGACCACCATTGCCGGTGTCGGAACGCGGTGGGTTTTGCCAGAATTCCGAGGCTCTTGGGCGGGAAACGGATGCGGGTTTTCGTCTGTCCGGGAATTACTGTTAGGGAAGCGGCGCGACAGCAAGGAGCGACACTTCGATATGGACGCCGATCGGCCGGTCATCTCGATCGAAGTAGAGCGTCACATTCTTGTCTTCTTTGCCTCGCGCCCTGTCCATCATGAGAGTGAGATCAATTCCGTCCTGAGGGCGCTCGTAGAAGGTAGCTTGAGGACCCAACACCTCGCGCGCCTTTCGTTTTGCGCGCCGAGACATCGGCTTGATGATATTGAAAGTTCCGCCCGCATAATCTCCCAGTTGACGCAGTTGACTTGCCGTCAATGGAATCACCCCTCCCAAGGTTGCATCTTCGCCGCCGATCACAGCGTTTGAAAAATTCTCCGCCATCTCATCCCGTGAAGGCACCTTGTCCATCGCGAGACCAGCTTCCGTCGGAGCGAAGCTTGCTTTGGACGGATTGACCGCCAGCGCGAACAGCGAACCATCGTCCTTGAAGCGCATTGTCGTGGTGCGTTTCAGCGCGTTGCCGCCCTCGACGCCAGTCGGGTTGTCACCACACTCCCAATTATAGATTGCCAGATTGGTCTGGATTTCTTCTCCAAGCGAAGCGGTGCAGCCTTTTAGGCGAGCAAGTTCGGCAAACTCGACTTCATCCAAAAGGAGAGCCAGATCTGTACCGGACAGATCGGCGCCCTTTTTGATCGCATGAACGATCGCTCGCGCGTTTTTTGCGGTAGGCGTCTCTAGACGATCTCCGGCTTGAGAAGCGCTCGCCAACAGCACTGCGATTGAGAAACATACTGCTTTCTTCACTGACCAACCTCGCGCGATGCTGAGCGCCTCGTCTCAATTCTGGCGCGGATATGTGACGTTTGTTATCGGACCGCGCAAATCACCGCAGCACCCGCGGTCCCGGCCCGCCCTCGGCGGCGATATCGTCGGGGTTGTAGAGCTTGCAGGTCTTGAGGCTGAGGCAGCCGCAACCGATGCAACCGTCGAGATTGTCGCGCATTGCGCGCAGCTGCTCGATCCGCCGGTCGAGGCTGCCCCGGATCGCCTCGCTGATCTTCCACCAGTCGAAGCTCGACGGCGCGCGGCCCTTGGGCAGGCTGCGCAGGTGCTCGCCGATCTCCTCGAGCGAGAGGCCGAGCTTCTGGACGATCAGGATGAAGCTCAGCCGCCTTATGTCGCTGCGCAGGAAGCGCCGCTGGTTGCCCGCCGTGCGGAAGGATTCGATCAGCCCCTTGTCCTCGTAGAAGCGGATTGCCGAGGTCGAGAGGCCGGTGCGGCGCGCAAGATCGCCGATGGTGAGGTGGTCGTTCGCATTCATCGATTTCTCTGATAGGCGTTTTGCGGCTTGACCTCAAGTGAACTTTAAGTTGCATAAGTTCGGGCATCGCAAGACGGGATGCCCGGGCCGGCCATGGTCCGCGAGCTCCCCAACAGGAGATGCACCATGGCCACAGGACGCCTCGAACACGCCAATATCTCGGTCACCGATCCCGAGCGCAGCGCCGCGCTGCTCAAGGACCTGCTTGGCTGGGAGGAACGCTGGCGCGGCCCCTCGCTGCAAAGCGGCCGTTCGGTCCACATTGGCGCCGAGCACGATTACATCGCGCTCTACACCGGCGATCACGTGAAGGGCGAATACAGCAAGGGCCAACCGCTCAACCACGTCGCCTTCACGGTCGACGATCTCGATGCGGCCGAAAAGGTCGTGACCGAGCACGGCCTCGAGCCTTTCGGGCACGACGACTACGAGCCCGGGCGCCGGTTCTATTTCTTCGATTGGGACGGGATCGAATTCGAGGTGGTCAGCTATGAATGAGCCGATGCCCCGCGAACCTATGTTCGCGCCGCCTGCCCCGCGCCGACCGGTCCGTGGAACCCGGCCATCGCCGCCAGCGGCACTTCCTCGAAGCGGCCCAGCCAGCGCCGGGCCATTTTCGCCAGCGGCACCGGGTTGAGATAGTGCCGCTTGCAGCGCCCATCGCGCTCCGAGGCGACCAGTTCGGCCGCCTCGAGCACGGCGAGGTGCTTGGCCACCGCTTGCCGCGTCATCGGCAGGTCCTCGGCAAGGTCGGACAGCGTTAGCCCGCCCTCCTCGCTCAGCCGGTCGAGCAGCAGCCGGCGGGTGGGATCGGAAAGCGCCACGAAGGTGTCGGTCATGGCTGCAAGGTTAAGAAGCGCTTGCCGAGTCGCTCAAGTTTGGCCGCCCGCGAGGGGCGCACTTGTCCACGGATCGGGTTCAGCCCGGCAATGTGCCGGTCTGGCGCAACCCCTCGGCGAGAGCGATGGCCGCGCTGGTGGCGACGTTGAGCGAGCGGACTCCCTTGCGCATCGGCAGCCGCAGCTGCGCGTGGCTCGCCTGCGCCACATGGTCGGGCACCCCCGCGCTTTCCTTGCCGAACAGCAGCACGTCGTCGGCGCGATGGGCGAACTCATAGGCGGAATGCGTCGCCTTGGTGGTGAACAGCAGCAGCCGGCTCTGGCCAAGCGTCCGAAGAAAGGCTTCGAAGCCCGCGTGGCGCGCCACATCGACGTGATCGATATAGTCCATTGCCGCCCGACGCACGCGGCGGTCGTCCCAGGTGAAGCCCATCGGCTCGATCAGGTCGATGCCCGCGCCGAGGCAGGCGCCGAGCCGCATCACCGCACCGACATTCCCGGCAATCTCGGGTTCGAACATCGCGATACGCATGGATCAGAGCAGCCTTGTCGGGGTCGCCGCACCGCCGGCCCAGGGTTCGTTCGTCCGATCAAGCACCAGCGGGCCTTCCCAAGGACGGCAAAGCTTCAGTGCCTCTTCGGGCGAGCCGTCGGTCCAACGAGGCCAGTCTTCATCGCGCAGCAGCACGGGCATGCGCGTGTGACATTCCGCCGCCGCACCGCAGGCCTCGGTCATGACCATCGAAAAGCAGCGCCCCCATTCCTCGCTGTTGCGCCAGACGCCCGCAACCGCAAAGAGGTCGGCATCGGGACGCGACAGCCAGCTTCGCGTCTTGCCTCCCCTCGGCCCTTCTGCCTCGGCCCAGGCGGTGGCCGGGATCAGGCAGCGGCGCTCCTCGAAGCTGTAGCGCCAGAAGAAGCTGTCGAGCTTGTCTGCGCGCGCATTGTTCACCGGCTTTGGTTTCAGCGGCTGGCCGTTGCGGCCCCTCATCACCAGCGGGAAACCCCAGGTCATCTGCGAGAGCCTGCCTTCTGCCACGACAGCGCCCGGATAGCCGGGAAAGACCTCTGTCCCGAAATTGGCACCCCCAAGCGCGTCGGCCGCGTCGAACCATTTTGCGACCTCGTTCTTGGTCTTGGTCATATTGTAGAGATTGCACATCAGGCGTTGCCGACGACGAAACAAGCCGCGGCGACCAGCGCGCCCGCGGTGCGATTCGAGCGGAAGCGGTCGAGCGGGTTGCCCGGATCCTCGCCATCGAGCGTCGCGACCTGCCACAATAGATGTCCTGCCGCCGGGAGCAGCGCGAGCAGCGCGACCCAGTCGGCACGATAGAGCCAGAAGGCGAGCGCCCAGAAAGCAACCGCACCCATATAGAACAGCGCCACCCCGCCCTTTACCCGGCCGCCGAGCCGCAGCGCGGAGGAGCGGATGCCGACGAGCGCATCATCCTCCCGGTCCTGAAGGGCATAGATCGTGTCGTAGCCGATCACCCAGAGCACGCTGCCCGCATACATCGCTGCGAGTGCGTCCCAATTGTCGGCGCGCAGCTGGGTCCAGCCGACCAGCAGGCCCCAGGTGAAGACCATGCCGAGCCATGCCTGCGGCCACCAGGTGATCCGCTTCATGAAGGGATAGGCGGCGACCAGCGCGATGCTCCCCAGCGCCACGCCCTGCGCCAGCGGTCGCAATTGCAGCAGCACCAGCAGGCCTACAGCGCAGAGGAGAAACAGCCACCCCCACGCCAGTTTCTCCGAGACCCGCCCGCTCGCCACCGGGCGCAGAGCGGTGCGCGCGACCTTCCGATCGAGGTCGGCGTCGACGATGTCGTTATAGACGCAGCCAGCGCCGCGCATCGCAATGCTCCCGAGCAGCAACCATGCCATCAATTCGAGCTGCCAGCCCGCCCCGGTCAGCCACACGCCCCAGGCGCAGGGCCAGAACAGCAGCCACCAGCCGATCGGCCGGTCGAATCGCGCCAGCTGTGCAAGGTCGCGCGGCATTTGCGGCAGCCGCGCGACGAGGCCGCGGTGTTCGCTGTCGGGGACGACGTCGGGAGTGGCGGTCTCGCTCATGGCTTGCTCCCTAACCGCGCTCGTGCCACCTGCAAAGCCATGCCTGCCACCCCCGCCTGGCCACCCAAGAGCGCCCCGCGCCTGTTCGTCGAGCAGCCCCTGTCCGCTGATGAGCCCGTGCAGATCGAGGGCAACCAAGCGCATTACCTCGCCAAGGTGATGCGCGTTGCTCCCGGCGATGCCGTGATCCTGTGCGATGACGTGACCGGCGAATGGGCGGCCGAAGTGATCAAGGTCGGCAAGCGTCACGTCCTGCTGCACCCCCGGCAGCATCAGCGCCCGCGCGAACCGGTGCCCGATTTCTGGCTCTGTCCCGCACTGCTCAAGAAGGACCGCTTCGACATGGTGCTCGAAAAGGCGACCGAGCTCGGTGCCGCGCGGATCGTCCCGGTCGTTACGCGCCGCTGCGTCGCCGACAAGCTCAATGCCGAGCGCGCCGCGACGGTGGTCACTGAAGCCGCAGAGCAATGCGCGCGCACCGCGCTGCCCGAAGTCGCGCCGGTAACCAAGCTCGAGGCGCTGCTGCGCGACTGGCCGCAGGAACGCCACCTGTTCTTCGCCGACGAGGAAGGCGGCGAGCCGGCGGCCGACGCCTTCTGCTATGCCGAGGGGCCCGCCGCGCTGCTGGTCGGTCCCGAAGGCGGCTTCGACGATGCCGAGCGCACCGCGATCCGCGCGCATCCCGCTTCGGTGGCGATCACCCTCGGGCCCCGCATCCTGCGCGGCGAGACCGCGGCCATTGCCGGCATGGCCGTATGGATGGCCGAGGCGGGCGACTGGCTCGAAGAAGAATAATTTCCTTTCCACGCAAGGTTGCGTTTCCTAACGCAACCGGCATGAGCACGCGCGACACCTCCGCCAAGGACGATCCGATCATCGAATCGCGCGACCAGCTGGTCGCCCCGATGCAGCTCGGCGAAAAGCCGGAAGCGGACTGGCGCATCGGCACAGAGCACGAGAAGCTCGTCTACTGCCGCAAGAGCTTCACGGCGCCCTCCTACGACGAGCCCGGCGGCATCCGCGACATCCTGATGGCGCTGACCGAGTTCGGCTGGGAGCCGATCGAGGAAGGCGGCAAAGTCATCGCGATGAAGGGCGACGACGGCACCGTCAGCCTGGAACCCGCCGGCCAGCTCGAACTGTCGGGCGCGCCGCTGGAGAACCTCCACCAGACCTGCGCCGAAACCGGGCGCCACCTCGACCAGGTGAAGCAGGTCGGCGAACGCTTCGGCGTGGGCTTCCTCGGTCTCGGCATGTGGCCCGACAAGACCCGCGAAGAGCTGCCGGTGATGCCCAAGGGCCGCTACGAAATCATGATGCGGCACATGCCGCGCGTCGGCAGTCTCGGCCTCGACATGATGCTGCGCACCTGCACCATCCAGGTCAATCTCGACTATTCGAGCGAGGCCGACATGGCGCAGAAGTTCCGCACTGGCCTCGCGCTCCAGCCGCTGGCGACCGCATTGTTCGCCAATTCGCCCTTCACCGAAGGGAAACCCAACGGTTACCTTTCGTACCGCAGCCATATCTGGAGCGACACCGACCCGCACCGCACCGGCATGCTGCCTTTCGTCTTCGAAGACGGCTTCGGCTACGAACGCTGGGTCGATTACATGCTCGACGTGCCGATGTATTTCGTCTTCCGCGACGGTAAGTATATCGATGCCGCCGGCCTCAGCTTCCGCGATTTCCTCGATGGCAATCTCTCGGTCCTGCCCGGCGAGAAGCCCACTCAGGGCGACTGGTGGGATCACCTCTCGACCGCATTCCCCGAGGTGCGGCTCAAGAGCTTCCTCGAAATGCGCGGCGCCGATGGCGGCCCGTGGAGCCGCATTTGCGCGCTGCCCGCCTTCTGGGTCGGGCTGCTCTACGACCAGACCGCGCTCGATGGCGCCTGGGATCTCGTCAAGCACTGGACGATGGAAGAGCGCGAGGAACTGCGCAACGCCGTGCCGAAACTGGCCCTCGATGCGCCGATCCCGGGGGGCGGCAAGCTGCGCGACCTGGCGAAGGACGTGCTCGCCATCTCGCGCGCCGGACTGGCCGCTCGCGGCCGCTACAACAGCTCGGGCGACAACGAGACCGGCTTCCTCGAGACGCTCGACGAGATCGTCGCCAGCGGCAGGGTTCCGGCGCAGGTCCTGCTCGATCGCTACCACGGCGAATGGGGAGGCGACATCAAGCGGGTCTACAAATACAGCTTCTGAACCCGCACCGATCGTATCGGGTTGTCACAGGGGTAACGCCAGCGTCTCGGAACGCGCACTTTCCATCGAGCGCGTACAAGATGATACCGGCCGCCGTTGACCTGTCCCCCTTCCCCGTCATTCATCGACCCGGGTCCCGAGGGATGAGAGGATGAGGGTCTGGGCATGCCAAACATGGCGCGCAATATCGTATCGATCGCGGCGATGACACTGGCCCTCGCGGCCTGCGGCGGCGGCGGTTCATCGGGGACCATTGGGGGCGGCGGAGGTACCGCGGTGGTGGCGCCCACACCGACCCCTGCGCCCACGCCCACCCCGCCCACAACCAGGAACGAGGACGGCAACGCGATCATCCAGGCCTATCTGCGGCTCGATCTCGATGCGCTGGAAAATTACGCCGCGCCCACGCTGCCGGCCTATTACGACAACACCGCCTTCGCGCTCGACAACACGCCCGACAACGCCCCCGTGAGCGACGATCTGGCCATGCTCGGTCGCGTGCTGTTCTACGACACCGCGCTGAGCGTGAATGATTCGATCAGCTGCGCCAGCTGCCATCAGCAGCGCTTCGGCTTCGACGACAACGAGCGCTTTTCCGAAGGCTTCGCCGGCGGCGCCTTCACCGGCGCGCATGCCATGCGGCTGGGCAATGTGCGCTTCTACCAGCCGGGCGACATGTTCTGGGACCGCCGCGCCGACAGCGTGGAAGACCAGGCCACGCAGCCGATCCTCAACCCGGTCGAAATGGGCTGGATCGACAATGGCGGCCTCGCCGCGCTGGTGACCAAGCTGCAAGGTCTCGAGTACTATCCCGTGCTGTTCGACTACGTGTTCGGCGATCAGGCGATCACCATGAACCGGATCGAGCGGGCGCTGGCCAATTTCGAGCGCGCGATGATCTCTACCGACAGCCGCTGGGATCGCGCCTATGCGCAGGTCTTCGATCCCAACGCCCAGAACCGCAACCTGAACGCGAACCTGCCGGGCTTCTCGGCCAGCGAAAACCGCGGGCGCCAGCTGTTCATGGGCGGCCCCAACAATGGCGGCGCAGGCTGTTCCGCGTGTCACCAGCCGCCGACCTTCGCGCTCAATGCCAACAGCCGGTCCAACGGGCTCGACGCGGGCGAGACGACGATCTTCAAATCGCCCTCGCTCAAGAATGTGGGGCTCTCGACCAACTTCATGCACGATGGGCGCTTCGACACCTTGCTCGACGTCATCGTCCACTACGACCTGGGCATCCAGGCCGGCCCGGCGCTCGACAACCGTCTGCAGGCGGGCGGCGCCCCCCGGCGACTCAACCTCTCGGTCAGCGACCGCCAGGCGCTGGTCGATTTCCTCCTTACGCTGACCGACGACACGCTCACCAGCGACCCGAAATTTTCCGATCCTTTCATCCGGTGACCTGCTATCGCCTCTCTCCACGCGACGACGGGAGAGAGGCGATGATCCAGATAAACGGCACGATAAAGCTTGGGCGGCCGATCGATGCGGCGACGCGCAAGGCGATGGTCGAAATGATCCGCGCGAGCCGCGCCGAGGACGGTTGCCTCGACTACACCTTCGCCAGCGACCTCGCCGATCCCGACACGCTGGTGCTGTTCGAGCGCTGGCGCGATCGCGAGGCCCTGGCCGCGCATGGCGCCTCTGCCCACGTGGCCGAATTCCAGAAGGTCATGGCCGCCAATCCCCCCGAATCGCGCGACCTGCGGATCTACGAAACCGACGACGGCCAGCCGCTCGGCTGACTATTCGGCAGGCTGGGCCTCGATCGCCGGCCGCGGCCGAAAGCGGTGCCACATCCGCGTCAGCGGCGCGGTTATGAGACCGTGCTGCGCCATCCATGCGTGGTATTCGCGATATTTCGGATCCTCGGCGAGGAGATGCGCCTCCTCGGTCTTGGCGCGCCAGAAATAGATTCCGTTGACTAGCGCGAGGAAGAAGCAGTTGCGGATCGTCTCGACCAGCGAGCCAGTGGTGACGAGGAACGGCATGACCGAGGCCCACCAGAACAGGTTCTTCGACACATAGGCCGGGTGGCGGGTGAAGCGATAGGGCCCGTTGGTCAGCACCCCGCGATAGGTGAGATTAGAGAAACGCAGTCCGAAGGCGAAGGTGGCCCAGGCATAGATCGCGGTCAGGGCCACCAGCAGGGCGCCCCACAGCGCGATCGCCAGATCGTGTCCCTCCAGCCAGTGCAGCCAGCCCGCCGTATCCTCTTCGTAGAAGATCGCCTTGCCGTTGCCGAGAATGCCCCAGACCGCCGGCGGATAGCAGATCAGCGCCGCGATCCAGCCGCCGAGCAGCGGGTTGCCCGAACGGATATGCGCATCGAGCGGGCGCATGGTGACGATATAGCCGACCGTCCCGATCATCACATCGATCATGAACATCGCCTCGATCACCGTCAGCGCGATACGCTCGGGACGCGCCATGACTTCGGCGAAATCGGCGGTCACGATGTGGCGGAAGGCGAAAGGGATGATCGAGATCATGAAGGCGGTGAAGAAGGCCTTGATGATCCAGGTCCGCCAGTGCTTCTTGACCTCGTCCGGCTCCCAGCCCGACCGCATCAGCAGCAATGCGCCGAAATGCCATGCGTGGTCGCGTGGATTGACCAGCGCGCGGTCGATCCAGAAGACATAGGGTATCGACAGCACCACCAGCGGCAGCGCGGCGTACCCAAGCACCTGCATCGAGAAGACATACTGCCCCTGCCAGTACCAGCGGCACAGGCAGTAGAGCCCGGCGATGATCGCCCAGGTCGCCCACAGCCCTGCCAGCTTGACCCAGGTGGCGCCGCGATCGGGCTTGCGGCTGCTGACCAGCGTCCAGTCGAGCCCGGTCGAGGGGCGCAGATGGACCTTGTCGACGAGCACCGACCAGGCAGCCATGGGGATCGCCGCCGCGAGCAGGCCGACGAGCGCCGAATTCTGCCCGCCCAGCGTATCGTGCGGCACGGCCCAGTCGAAGGACTCCGCAATAGTGGGGAATGCGCGCGCGAACGCGACCCAGGCGAACAGCCCGGCAAGGCCCACCAGCCCCACGGCCGAAGAGACGTCGCTCCGCGGCCGCGCAAGGGGTGCTTGCTCCATCGCACTCATGACCCTGCCTCGTTAGCCCAGATTGGTTAACACGCCGGTCACGCTAGCACGAAAATCAGCGGAATGCCGTAATCCGGCCGCTGTCGTCGAGAATGTAGAGCGTGTTGTTCGCCACGATCGGCGCGAGCGAGACCGACTGGTCGAGATCGGTGAACAAGCTCGCCGACCCCTCGCCGGTGCTGATACGATAGACCTCGCCTTCCGAATTGACCGCCCACAGGCTGTCGCCGGCGAGCACCGGGCCCGACCAGAAGATCGGCCCCTTCTTGTCTTTCTCGTCGCGCCAGCGCGGCATCTGGGTAAGCCAGCGTACCTTGCCCGTTGCACGGGCGATGGCGAGCAGGCGCGCATCGTCGGTGAGGGTGAAGATCCATTCGCCCGCGACGGCCGGAGTGGAGATGCCGGCGAGATTGAGTTCCCAGATCCGCTGGCCGGTAACCAGCTCGTAGGCGGCCATGCGGCCGCCCTGACCGAGCGCATAGACCCGGCCGTTGTCGATGATCGGATCGGCATCGATATCGGTCAGCGAGCCGACCGAAGTCGAGATCGAGGTTCGAGCGAGGGCATCGGCCCACAGCGTGCGGCCGTTCTCGTAGCGATAGGCGTTCAGTTCGCCCGAGCTGTAGCCCGCGATCACCGTGCCCTGCCCCGCGGCAGGAGCGGCGACGCCGAAGACGCCAGCCTGCGTCGAGGAGCCCGTTTCCTGCCACTGGACCGAACCGTCGGCGGCGCTGAGCGCAAAGATCTGGTTGTCCTGCGTCATCACGAAGATCGACCCGAAGGCGATCGTCGGCGAACCGCGCAGCGGCCCCGAGGGCTTCACCTTCCACAGCACGGATCCGTCGGCGGCATTGAGCGCCACGACGTTGCCGGCGCCGTCAGTCATGTAGACCTTGCCGTCGTCATAGCTCGCCCCGCCACCGAAGGCCGAGGGTCGCAGGTCGCTCTCGAGGCCGGGGTCGTAGGCCCAGCGGCGCGCGCCGTTCTGGGCATCGAAGGCGGATAGCGTGCCATCGCCGCCGACGGCGAACAGCATGCCGCCGCCCACCACCGGCGAGGCACCGAGCCGGCGACGCTGGCTCGCGCCCTCGATATTGACCGTAAAGGCACGCGTCGGGTTCGACGAAAGTGCCACATGGCCATAGGACTTGCTGGCGGTGCCGCCGGCCTGGGCCCAGCTTTCATTGACCTGTGCCGGCGGGAGCACCACCGACACACTCGCCAGCGCCGGATCGACCTTGGCGCCGGTCTCGATCCGCGAAAGGATCGGCTGGCGATCGCCCAGCGTGGGGGTGACCTTCTTGTCCTTGCCGCCGCCGAACAGGCCGCCGCCCGCGCAGGCGCCAAGGCCGATCGCCAGAGCCACGACGAGCGCCGAGCGCGAGAGGTGTGTGCGGTTCATTGAAATCCTCGTTCCGTGTCTTGTCCGGGCGCAGCGGCCCTATTCGGTGGCAGCCGCGACGTCATCGCCTGCAGCCTCTTCGCGTTCGACCCCTTGTTCCTCGAGCAGCGCATCGACATCCTCGATCGCATCGACGCCCAGCACGCCGGCCATCTGCCGCGCGCGCGAACGAAGGCTTTCGGGTGCGTCCTTGTCCTGCGCGATCTGCGCGAACAGCGCACCGGCCTCGGCCTTCTTGCCCTGATCGAGATAGGCATGCGCCAGCAGCTCGCCGGCGCTGGCGAAATAGGGCTTGCCCGGGACCGCCAGCGGCTTGAGCGCGGCGACGATCTCGGCGCTCTTCATGCTGTCGTAGTTGAGCGCCGCATCGCGCAGGCGGGCGAGGTCGCGAAGCGCGGGGGCAGCGTCCTCATTGTTCGCCACGCGCTTGAACAGGTCCGAGGCCTGCGCGCTATCGCCGCGCTGTTCGGCGATCCCCGCGCGCATCAGCACGGCGGCCACCGCCGCGCCGTTGCCATCCTTGCCGGCCAGCCCCTCGAGCTGGTCGTAGCCGGAATCGAGATTGCCCGCCTGGATCTGGTCGAGCGCGCCGACAAGCGTCTCGGCATCGCGCTCCATCGCGGCTTCCTGGCGGCTCTCCCAATAGAGATAGCCGCCGAAGGCGGCGAGCCCTGCCAGCAGCACACCGAGCAAGGGCTTGCCCCAGTGGTTGAGAAACGCTTCGGCATCGCCCTGGCGGACGGCATCGTCGACCTCGCGCAGCAACGCCTCCTGCTGGGCGTTTTCTTCCTTGGCGCGCTTTTCTTCGCGGGAGATTTCGTTCTTCGGCGTCAGGGCCACTGCGGCGGGCTCCATCTGGATAGGTGTCGGTTTGCGCGGCTCTTTACGGGCAGGCGGGGGCAAGGGCAATGGTCGGGAATGCCTGTCCCCCAGCGCGTGAATGCCGGATGAAAGGACCTAGAGGTCAATTCGCATCGCGCTCGAATAGAGACGGCGATAGGTGGCGATCATCTTCGCCTCGTCGAACTCGGCCACGGCCCTGGCCCGGTTGGCTTCGCCGACCTCCTTGCGCAGGTCCTTCGAGACGGCGAGCTGGACCAGCGCCATCGCCAGTTCCTCTTCCTTGCCCGGCTGGGCGATGAACTCGGCATTGGGCGCCGACACCATGTGCGCGATGTCGCCGACCGCGGGGGCGACCACCGGCAGGCCGGCGGCCATCGCCTCGACCACCGAGAGGGGGAATTGCTCGGAATCGCTCGACAAGGCGAAGATGTCGAACAGGCCGATGACCCGCGCCGGATCGGAAACCGCGCCGGGCAGGTGGACGCGGTGATTGATCTGCAAGCGATCGGCCTCGGCCATGATCGCGTCGCGCGCCGCGGCGTCGCCATCGCCCAGGATCACCAGCTGCCAGTTCTCGGGCAGGTCGGCGAAGACCCGCACCAGCCGCGGCAGGTTCTTGATCGTGCGCAGTCCGGCGAGCGTGCCGACCCAGAATTCGCCCGGATGCTTGATCAGCCGCAACGCGTCCTTCTTGGGCCGCATGGCGAAGGCCTTGGTATCGATCCCGTTGGGAATGCGCTTCACCCGGCCGAGCGGCTGCTGCCAGTCGACCAGCGCGATCTCCTCGAGCCGTTCGGAGGGCACGACCAGCCCCGCTGCGCGCCCGAGCGCGATGCGGCGATACCAAGTGCGGCTCGGCTTGAGCTTTTTCAGCTCGCTCTCGTCGAAGCCGTCCTCGTGATGGATCAGCGGCGGGAGATTGTGCAGGTCCTTGAACAGCGTGTGCGCCATCGCCGCGTCCATCGCGCCCCAATTGTAGGTACAGACGAGATCGTAACCCTTCATTGCCTTGGCGAGCCTCTGCAGCCGCCCCGGCGTGGGCCAACCCTTGAGGCTGGGAAATTCGGGCTGGAGGCGGACGTCGATCCCCTCGTCGATCCGCTGAGCCGCACCGAGATTCTCCGGCTCGGCCGAGACGATCGTATGCCGCGCCTTGCGGCCGAAGGCGTTGATCAGCTGCACCGTGCGCAATTCCTTGCCGCCGGGGGCGAAGGTCGAATGGAGGTGCAGGATATGCGGCACCGCGCCGCCACGGGGCCGGTTCATGCGACGCGCGCCAGCAGGCGGTCGATCGCCGCACGCGCTTCGGGCTCGTCGAGCGTGGGAGCATGGCCGACCTGCGGGATCACCGCGCTTTCGGCATTTGCAGCCACCCGCTGCATCTCGGCAAAGCTGGCGGGAGAGAGGAGTGTCGACAATTCGCCGCGGAGCAGCAGCAGCGGCTTGTCGGCGAGCGCGCGGAAAGCGGGCCACAGATCGACCGGCGCGGCCGCCTCGGGCGACGCCAGAATCGGTTCGGCGAGCTTCATGTCGTAATCGAACACGATCCGCCCGCTGCTCGACAGCGTCATCACCCGCTTGGCCATCGCGATCCACGCCTGGATGTCATAGCCGGGAAAGCTGGCGCCATGCACTTCCTCGAGCGCGCGCGCCGCATGCATCCAGGTCGGGAAACTGCGCCCCTGCCCGACATAGGACTTGATCGTGTCGAGCCCTTCGGTCTCGAGCACCGGACCGATATCGTTGAGCACCGCACCCGCGATCCGCTCCGGCTGCGCCTGCGCCAGCAGCAGGGTCATCAGCCCGCCCATCGAGGTGCCGATCGAAACGAAGCGCTCGATCCCTTCCTGTTCGAGCAGCGCGACCAGGTCTTCGACATAGGTCGGCAGCGCGTAGCCATCCGAGCTTTCGGAATAGTCGCTGTCTCCGCGCCCGCGGGTGGAGGGGACGAGCACGCGCCAGCCCTGCGCTGCGATATGCGGGGCGAGATCCTCGAAATCGCGGGCATTGCGCGTCAGTCCGTGCAGGCAGATCACCGGCGGGCGCTCGCCGACGCTGCCGTATTCGCGAAAACGGAGGGTGAGACCGTCGGCGCTGGGCCAGTGACGGTCGGTGAAGCTGGTATCCATGTGTGGCGGCAAAAACCCCGGTAACTTGGCGGTCGAGCCCTTGTGTCGGGCTGGCTTGCCGCCCACTATCGCCGCATGCGCGCAGAACCGCAAGCCGCGAGCTATCGCCCCGACACGCCGATCGAAACCCTTGCCGACTGGATCGGCGACGCGGTCGAGTCGGCTCCCTTCCCCGAAACGCGGCTGCGCTTCCGCAACGATGCTCATGCCGCGAGCATCGGGCTCGCAGATCTGACCGACGAGGAATGGCTGCGCCATTTCGGACGCTTCGAGCCGCTCGAGGGCAACCTCGCCCACCCTCTGGCGCTGCGCTATCACGGGCACCAGTTCCGCGTGTACAATCCCGAGATCGGCGATGGCCGCGGGTTCCTCTTCGCCCAGCTGTGCGATGGCGCGGGTCGGCTGCTCGACCTCGGCACCAAGGGGTCGGGACAGACTCCGTGGAGCCGCGATGGTGACGGGCGGCTGACGCTCAAGGGCGCGGTGCGCGAGATCCTCGCCACCGAAATGCTCGAAGCGCTCGGCGTCTATACTTCGAAGACCTTCAGCGTGGTCGAGACCGGCGAGAAACTGTGGCGCGGCGACGAGCCCTCGCCCACCCGCTCGGCGGTGCTGACGCGTCTCAGCCACGGCCATATCCGCATCGGCACCTTCCAGCGCCTGCTCGCGCTCGAGGAACGCGGGCACATGGAGCAGCTGGTCGACTATTGCCTTGCGCACTTCCCCGGCCCGCCACCGCCCGAAGACGCGCCGGGGCGCGACGAACCGGCGGTGCGGCTGATGCATCTGGTCGTCCAACGGCTCGCCGACCTCGCGGCGAGCTGGATGGTCGCGGGCTTCGTCCACGGCGTGCTCAACACCGACAACATGAACATCTCGGGCGAGAGCTTCGACTACGGGCCGTGGCGCTTCCTCCCGCATTGGGACCCGGCATTCACCGCCGCCTATTTCGATCACCAGGGGCTCTATGCCTTCGGTCGCCAGCCCGAGGCGCTGCACTGGAATTGCGGGCAACTCGCGGTCGCGCTGCGCCTGGTGGCCGAAGCCCCGCCGCTGATCGCCGCGATGGAGCGCTTCGGACCGCTCTACATGGAAGCCATAGGGCGGCGCTGGTGCTGGCGTCTTGGCCTCGTCCCGCGGGATGCCGAGGCCAACGCGCGGCTCGTCGCCGCCTCGGAAAAGGCGCTGCGTGAGAGCGGCATGGCGCCCGACGCCTTCTTCTTCGCCCATCGCGGCGCGCGCGGGGCGCAAGGCGAGCTTGCCGAAGCGCTGGACAGCTTCGAAGCGGTGACGAGCGATCACCCCTATTGGCGCGACGATGCGCCGCAATCGATGCTCATCGAGGAGGTCGAGGCGATCTGGTCCGCCATTGCGGAACACGACGACTGGCAGCCGCTCCACGACAAGGTATCGGCGCTGCGGCGGATGGGCGACGCACATGGCAAGCCGCCCTCGCCCGCCGGACAGGCTCCGGTCGGCGAAGAGGTCGATTGACGCGGCGCGTCTGACCCACCACTTAGGGCCCGATTCGAGCCGCAGAGAGGAATATCATACCACAATGGCGACCGAACTGGTCTCAACCGAACCCGCGACCGGCAAAGAGATCTGGCGCGGCAAGTCCGGCAATGTCGATTCCGCGATCGAACGCGCGCGCAAGGCCATGCGCGCCTGGTCGCGCGAGCCGCTCGCCCGCCGGATCGAATTCATGCGCCGCTTCGCCAACACCGTGCGCAAGCATGCCGAGCCCTTCGCCGAGCTGATCGCGCGCGAAACCGGCAAGCCGCTGTGGGAAGCGCGCACCGAGGTCGAGGCGGTGATCGGCAAGGTCGAGATCTCGGTTACCGCCTATGCCGAGCGGACCGGGATGAAGAAGCTCAACAGCGCGCTGCAGGGCACCGCCGCGGTGCGCCACAAGCCGCATGGCGTGATGGCGGTGCTGGGCCCGTATAATTTCCCCGCGCACCTGCCCAACGGCCATATCGTCCCGGCGCTGATCGCGGGCAATGTCGTGATCTTCAAGCCGAGCGAGAAGACCCCGGCGGTAGGCGAATTCCTCACCCGCTGCTTCCACGAGGCGAAGATTCCCGAAGGCGTGGTGCAGTGCATCCACGGCGGGGTCGAGACCGGCCAGGCGCTGGTCGAACACTGGATGGTCGACGGCGTGCTGTTCACCGGTTCGGCGCGCGCGGGCATTGCGATCAACCGCAAACTCGCATCCGATCCGGGCAAGATCGTCGCGCTGGAAATGGGCGGCAACAACCCCATCGTCGTGGTCGACACGCCGAAGGTAGAGGACGCGGCCGCGACCATCATCCAGTCGGCCTTCACCACCGCCGGCCAGCGCTGCACCGCCGCGCGGCGACTGATCGTGGTCGATTCGATGTTCGACAAGATCGTCCCCGCGGTAAAGGCGCTCGCCGAGCGGCTGATCGTCGACGAACCCTTCGCCGATCCGCAACCCTTCATGGGCTGCGTGATCGACAACGGCACCGCCGATCTGCTGTCGGAAAGCTTCGTCGCGCTGATGAACCGCGGCGGCACGCCGATCATGCACATGCGCCGCCCCGACGAGAAGCTGCCCTTCCTCTCGCCCGGCATCCTCGACGCGACCGACGTTCACGAACGGCCCGATATCGAGCTCTTCGGCCCGCTGCTGCAGGTGATCCGCGTGGCCGATTTCGAAGAGGCGATCTACGAGGCGAACAACACGCGCTACGGCCTTTCGGCCTCGCTGATCGGCGGCAAGCCGAGCGATTTCGACCATTTCTGGGACGAGATTCGCGCCGGGATCGTCAACTGGAACCGCCCGACCAACGGCGCTTCCTCGGCCGCGCCCTTCGGCGGGGTAGGCCTGTCGGGCAATCATCGCCCGGCGGCCTTCTATGCCGCGGATTACTGCGCCTATCCGGTCGCCAGCAACGAGATGGAACAGCCGCGCGCCAGCATCGGCGTAGGCGTCAAGGACGCCTGAAGCGGCTCAGTCGGTAGTGACGAGGTCGATCTCGGTCACGCCTTGCTGCAGGCGCCGGCCGTAGACGACATAGGCCGACTTGCCCTTGGTACCGCTGAGGATGCTGTCGCCCCCGCTGGTGACATGCTCGACGCTGTAGCCCGAAGTTTTGGCGCGAGTGTTGTAGAAGGCGAGCACCTCGTCGAGCGCGACGGGGGTCAGGAAAGACACGACGCGCAGCGCGCATTGGCCCTCGTCGGTACCGGCGGCTTCCTGCGTGTTGCCGCGCGGATAGACCGGGAAGGCCGCAGGCAGCTTGGCCGCCCAGGCCGAGGTGTAATCGACCTTGTCGCCGCAATTCGCACCGCCTGGCGCGACCGCGGCCTTGGCCGCAGCGACCATCGCCTTGCTCGGCGCGGCGTCCTGGCCCAGCGCCTTGGCGGCGGGAGGCGCCACCAGCTTACTGCGCCCGCCGACCAGTTCGGCGGCGCGGCTGCGCGCAGCTTCGACGGCGCGCGGAGACTTGTCGATATTGGGCACCGCCGCGTTGCCCGTGCCCGACAGCGCGGCATTCGCCTCGTTGCGGCCGGCAAGGTCCGGATCGGTCGCCAATTCGTCGTTGAGAGCTTGTTCGCTGGCCGGATCCATTGCGTCGCCTGCTGCCTCGCCCTCGGTCTTGTCACCGCAGCTTGCGAGCAGGGCGACGGGGAGGAGTGAGACCAGCAGGCGACGTTTCATCTGTAGACCTTCAGCTTGGGAACACGGACCCCATAGGGCTGGATTCGCGGATGAATCCAGCGGGGCGGAGCGGCTGCACCATAGCGGGACAGCCGGCACCGAAAAGACTAATGGGCGCCGCCCGCCCCCGCAAGCGAGGACGAACGACGCCCGCACGATCCGCTGGGGACCGCGGTATCCGGCCGTGGGTGGGCACGGCCGAATCTCAGTATTTCAGTTAGCCGCAGCGGGTGCTGGAGCGGTCGATCGAACGGCCGAGCAGTGCGCCCGCGGCACCGCCGAGGATGGCGCCGAGCGTGCGGTCGCCGCCGCGCCCGGCGACTTCGTGGCCGATCAGCGCGCCGACCCCGGCACCGACCAGCAGGCCCGTGGTGCCATTGTCGCGGCGGCAGTAATAGCGTCCGTCATTGCCGCGCCAGATGCGCGTGTCGGCGCGAACCGGCTGACCGTAGTAGCGGCCATAACCTTCGTAATAGGGCTGCGCGCGGTAGCTGCCGCGATAGCCGCGGTAGTCGCGCTCGCGATGTTTGCGATACTTGCGGTGCTTGCCATGCTCGAAGGCCATGTCGCCAGTGACCGCGGCGTGCGCGCCGAGGCCGGTGTGGGTCACGGGAGCGGCGCTCGCCGGCATGGCCAGCGCGAGGCCGGTGGCGGCAAGAGCCATCGAGGCGGTCCTGAAGGTCTTCGCCATGATCAACATCCTTTCTTCGTCGGTTTGCGGAACTCACTCCGTCGATGCCGTTAAGCTTTACACCTCCGAATATGAACGGAATGCAACACCGCTGTCAGATTTACGCTTTTCGATAATGCGAGCGTCCCGGGCGACGAATTGACGCTTGCGAGCCCTGCCGTGCCCGCCTAGCGCGCCGGTGATGAACGCGAGCGCCACACAGCACGACCGCACCGGGCTCGCCGCAGCCTTCTGCGCTTATCTCATCTGGGGTTTCCTGCCGCTCTACCTGATCCTGGTGAAGAGCGTGCCGGCCTTCGAATTCGTCGGCTGGCGAATCATCTGGACGCTGCCGCTTTGCCTCGTAATCGTCGCGGCCCGCAAGCAGGGCGGCGAGCTGCGCGAAGCGCTGCGCAATCCGCGCACCATGGGCTGGCTCGCCATCAGCGCAACGCTGATCGCGGTCAATTGGGTGGTCTATGTCTGGGCGATCCAGGCGGGCGAGGTCTATGCCGCGAGCCTGGGCTATTACATCAATCCGCTGGTCAACGTTCTGCTCGGGACGATGCTGCTCGGCGAGAAGCTGACCCGGCCGCAATGGGCGGCAGTGGGGATTGCCGCGGTCGGCGTCTCGCTGCTCGCCGCGGGCGCGCTGACGACGCTGTGGATCAGCCTGACGCTGGCGCTGAGTTTCGGCACCTACGGCCTGATCCGCAAGCGGGTGGAGATCGGGTCGGTCCCCGGCCTGACGATCGAATCGACGCTGCTGCTGCTGCCGTCCGCGGGCGTGATCTGGTATTTCGCCCAGACGCAGGGCTCCTCCTTTGCGGTCTCGACCGAGCTGAGCCTGGCGATCATGGCGGGCGGCGCGCTGACCGCCTTCCCGCTGCTGTGCTTCGCCATCGCCGCGCGCAAGCTGCCTTATTCGACGCTCGGCTTCATCCAGTTCCTCGCGCCGAGCATCGTCTTCATCCTCGGGCTGACGGTCTTCGACAAGCCGCTGCACCCGGCCGAGATCGCCTGCTTCGCCTGCATCTGGCTGGCGGCGGCGATCTTCGTGTGGGATCTCATCGCGCGGTCAAGGAAGCCAGCCGCCAGCTGAGCGTCTCGCCCGCGTGGAAGGGCACGATCGGCGCCTCACCTCCGTCGAGTTCGGCAGGCACCGCCGCCGATGCCTTCTCGATCGTGATCCGCTCCTCATTGGGCGCAAGGCCATAGAAGGCCGGACCGTTGAGACTGGCGAAGGCTTCGAAATGCTCGAGCGCCCCCTCTTCCTCGAACACTTGGATGTAGCTCTCCAGCGCGAAGGGCGCGTTGAAGATGCCCGCGCAGCCACAATCGCTTTCCTTGGCGTGGCGATGGTGCGGTGCGCTGTCGGTGCCGAGGAAATACTTCGGCGAACCGCTGGTCGCCGCGCCGCGCAGTGCGAGCCGGTGCTGTTCGCGCTTGGCCACCGGGAGGCAGTACATATGCGGGTGGATGCCGCCGACGAGGATGTCGTTGCGGTTGATGTGGAGGTGCTGCGGCGTGATCGTCGCAGCGACATTGGCGCTCGCGCTTTCGACGAAGCCGACCGCCTGCATGGTGGTGATATGCTCGAAGATGACGCGCAGGGTCGGCAGGCGGTCGACCAGCGGCTGGAGCACGCGCTCGATGAACACGGCCTCGCGGTCGAAGATGTCGATGTCGGGCGTGGTCACCTCGCCATGGACGCAAAGCGGCATGCCGATCTCGGCCATGCGCTCGAGCACGCCCATGATGTTGGCGATGTCGGTCACGCCCTGCGCCGAATTGGTGGTGGCCCCGGCGGGATAGAGCTTGGCCGCGGTCAGCACGCCGTCGGCATGGCCCGCCGCCAGATCGTCGGCATCGCTTTCGTCGGTGAGGTAGGCGGTCATCAGCGGGGTGAATGCGACTCCCTCGGGCACGGCGTCGAGGATCCGCTCGCGATAGGCCGCGGCAAGCGCGCTGGTGGTCACCGGGGGAGCGAGGTTGGGCATCACGATCGCGCGGGCGAACTGGCGCGCCGTATGCGGCACCACCGCGCGCATGGTCTCGCCATCGCGGAAGTGCAGATGCCAGTCGTCGGGGCGGCGGATTGTCAGCGATTCGACCATGCGGTTGCCTATGGCGGCAGGCGGCCTATCTGTCACCCATGACCGCCACCCGCCTGACCAGCCGCGCCGTGATCCGCCTTTCCCCCACCGATGAGGCCGAAGACGTGATCGCTTTCCTCCAGGGGCTCGTGACAAACGACGTTATCGGCACCCTGCCCGCCTACGCCGGGCTGCTGACGCCGCAGGGGAAGACACTGTTCGACTTCATCGTCTGGCCGGGCAAGCCGGGCGAGCTCCTCGTCGATTGCGAGGCCGAGGTGGCTGAGGAACTAGTGAAGCGCCTGTCGCTCTATCGTCTGCGCCGCAAGATCGCCATTGCGGTCGATCCCGGCGTCGCGGTCCACTGGCGGCCCGAAATGGGCGACGGCGCCGCCGCGGACCCCCGGCTGGGATCGCTGGGCCAGCGCTGGCTCGCCCCCGCGGCCGCGGGCGAAGAGGCTGCGGACGAGGCCTGGCAAGCGCACCGTCTCTCGCTCGGCGTGCCCGAAGGCCGCGCCGAACTCGGCGACATCCTGTGGCTCGAGACCAATGCGGTCGAACTCCACGGCGTGAGCTTTTCCAAGGGCTGCTACATCGGCCAGGAAAACACCGCGCGGATGAACTGGCGCAGCAAGGTCAACCGCCGGCTGTTGGTTGTGCCGCTCGACGAGTCGGAGGAAAAGCGGCGCAAGGCGGAGTATCCCGCGCTCGGTCTCGCGGTCGACCACCTGCGCGTAGAGACCATCGATTCGGAGCGCGCGCCCGCCTGGCTGCGCGCCACGCTCAGCCCTTCGGAAGCCTGACCTCGATCGAGCGCGTCAGCATGCGCTCGGCCCGGTCGCGCGCGGCGGTTTCGGGCAGGCCGAGCGAGCGCGCCAGCGCCCCGCCGATCAGTGCATCGCCCATCGCCATCAGTACCAGCGCCAGCGTTTCCTCGTGTACCTGTGCGGGGGTCGCGCCATGCGCCGCCTCTTCGGGCGCGATCTCGTCGACCAGCTGGTGGATGGTCTCGACGATCGGCGTCAGCGCATCCTCGTTCCCGGTCAGGATCATCCAGCTGGCGAGCGCGCCCGCGCCTTCCTTGTCGAAGGCGTCGAAGGCGAGATCGACCACCTCACGCGGCGATCCCAGCCCTGCCCTGCTCGCGCGCACCGCATCGATGATCGTGTCGCACACGGTCTTGGCGAGATGGCCCGCGAGCTCTTTCTGCAACCCTGCGGCCGAGCCGAAATGATGCAGCAGATTGGCGTGAGTGCGCCCGATTCGCCCCGCCACCGCCTTGAGCGTGACCGATTGCGGGCCGGTTTCGATCAGCAGCGCGCGCGCCGCCTCGAGCGCTGCGAGCCGTGATTCCTCGGGAGAAAGTCGTTTGCGTGTCGCCATTGGCGCCGGGTTAACCCATCTCCGGCAAGGTGGGAAGCTGTCTCTACTCCTTATTGACAGGAATGTAAGTAAGCACTACTTACATTCCTGTCAGTCAATTCCCGGAGTATTCCGATGAACGCCCCCGTCTCGATCGATACCGACACGCGCCGGTCGGCACCGACCCCGGCCGATCTCACCATCACCGTGCGCGACGAGCGCTTCAACCGCGCCAGCAGCCCGCGCCGCTGGTGGGCCGGCGAGCCCTTCGGCACCGCCTGGCACAACGCCCTGTCGGCCACCTTCCCGCGCGGCGAGGCCTTCTTCATCGAAGCGGTCAAGGCTCATCGCGAAGGCGCCGAACCGAAGCTCGAGGCCGAAATCCGCGCCTTCGTGAAGCAGGAAATCAACCACACGCGCGAGCATATCGCCTTCAACCGCCTCGCCGAGGATGCGGGCTACGACATCAAGGCGATCGATACGCGCGTGGCCGAAATGCTCGCCCTGACCAAGGATCGCCCCGCCATCGCCAATCTCGCGGTCACCATGGCGCTCGAACACTACACCGCCATGATGGCGGCCGAATTCCTCGCCAATCCGAAGCATTTCGAAGATGCCGACACGGAAGTGCGCGACATGTGGCGCTGGCATGCCGCCGAGGAGATCGAGCACAAGGGCGTCGCCTTCGACACCTGGAACCACGCGACCAGCGACTGGACCGGCTGGCGCCGCTGGAAGGTCCGCAGCCTCGTCATGCTCACCGTCACGGCGCGCTTCTTCAAAAACCGCTGGATCGATTCGCTCAACCTGCTCGAGCAGGACGGGATCACCGGCTGGAAGGCCAAGTGGGGCCTGTTCAAATACCTGACGATCACCCCGGGCGTGGTACGGCGAATCTTCCCGGCGTGGCTGTCCTATTTCAAGCCGGGCTTCCACCCGTGGGACCACGACGACCGCGAGCTCATCAAGCTCTACGAGGGCGATTTCCAGGACGCTCTAATGCCGGCCGAATAGGCCGCTCTCCGAGAAACGAAGAAGGGCCCCGCGAGCACGTCGCTCGCGGGGCCCTTCTCTTTTGCTCAGGCCGCCATCGGAGAGATCAAGGACTGCTTGTCGAGGTCGAGCCGGTAGAGCGCACAGTCGACCGCCTCACCGCGTCCGCAGCTATGCCGCCTGGCGACCTTACCCGTCGGGCGGAAGCCGAGCTTGCGCAGCACCCGGCCCGAAGCTGGGTTGTCGAGGAAATGGCCAGCCTCGAGCCGCGCGTGTCCGAGCAGCCTGGCGACCTCGATCACGCCCCTGCCCGCCTCGGTTGCGAAGCCCTTCCCCCAGTAGGGCCGCGCGATCCAGTAGCCGAGTTCCACGCCCGTCTCGGTTTCGCCCAGCCCGATCGAGCCGATGATCCGCGAGCCGTCATCGCCAGGGAGCGTCATGAGGAAGTTGGGGACGTGCTGGTCCTGGCCGCGGGCGACGAATTCACGCGCATGTTCGGGGAGATAGGGCCACGGCGCGCGTGCAAGATTGCGCACGACGGTTTCGTCGGCGATTCCGCGCAGCAGCGCATCGGCATCTTCGGGCCAGGCAGGCCGCAGCAGCAGCCGTTCGGTGACATGGAACATCGGTATTCTCCCCATTTCCACGCTCCGGGCTCCTAGGCCGGACGCGTGACAATTGCGTGATGGCGAAAGAAAATTTCGCCGCGAATTGTGAAGAGGGAGAAACGACGAGAGGGAGACGGACCCCTTCCCTCAACGGAAAGGTCCCATCTCCCTCTTCGGTTGCCGGATCATGGACCCGGCTGGGACCGTCCCGTTTGGACGATCCCGTTATCGGAGCGTCCGGTTATTCGGCGGCTTCGGCCATCATGTCGACCGAGACGAATTTGCGGTCGAGCTTGCCCTTGTGGAAGCGCACAATACCGTCGGTAAGGGCGAACAGCGTGTGGTCCTTGCCCATGCCGACATTGGCACCCGGATAGAACTTGGTGCCGCGCTGGCGCACGAGGATGTTGCCGGCGACGACGTTTTCGCTGCCGAACTTCTTCACGCCAAGGCGACGACCGGCCGAGTCACGACCGTTACGCGACGAACCGCCTGCTTTCTTATGTGCCATCGTCCGCGCTCCTTACTTCTTGGCTTCGGTCTTCTTGGCAGCAGCCTTCTTCGGCGCAGCCTTCTTGGCGGGAGCCTTCTTCTCCGCGGCGTCTGCCTTCGGAGCGGCTTCCTTCTTCTCCGCGGCGTCTGCCTTCGGAGCGGCTTCCTTCTTCGGCGCAGCCTTCTTGGCCGAGCCGGTGCCGACATCGGTGATGCGCAGCAGGGTCATCTGCTGGCGATGACCGTTCTTGCGGCGATAGTTGTGACGGCGACGCTTCTTGAAGACGATCACCTTCTCGCTTTTCGCCTGCGCGATGATCTCGGCCGAAACGGTCACCTTGCCGGCGTCCGAAAGCGAATCGCCTTCGCCTGCGAGCAGGACGTCGCCCAGCGTGATGGTGTCGCCGGCTTCGCCTGCCAGCTTCTCGACCGCGATCTTGTCTCCGGCGGCAACCCGGTATTGCTTGCCGCCCGTGCGCACTACTGCGAACATGGTGGTTATCTCTCGTTCAAATTGCTGTGCCCTCACCCACAAGACGAATTCTTGCAAATGCACGGCGCGCCCGTCAGGCCGCCAGTGGCAGCCCCGGAAAGAAGCGTGCCGTTAGGCGAAAGGAGGGGCCAAGTCAACGCTTGCCGCGAGGAATTTTGCATCCTCGCTGGCGCCCGGCGATGCGCGTGATATGGAGAAACCGATGACCTTCCGCAAGCTTCCCGTTCTCGCGATCACCGCAATCCTGCTCGCCGGTTGCGCCACCACGTCCGACGACCGTTATCCTTCGCTCGCCACACGCGAGGTCGAGCGCGCCGAAGGGACTTTCGAGCCGGTCGAGACGGCGCAGCTCGATGTCCCCTCGGTCGAAGTGGACCGGGGCACGAATCTCGCCGAGCGGCTCGAAACGCTGGTCGCGCAGGCCCGCGCGGCGCATTCGACCTTCCTCGACGCGGTGCCAGCAGCCGAGAGCCGCGTGGCAGCCGCCTCGGGCAGCGGTGTGGGCAGCGACAGCTGGGCGGTCGCGCAGGTCGCTTTGGCCGATCTCGATTCGGCGCGCAGCACGGCGGCAATCGCGCTCGGCGATCTGGACATCCTCTTCACCGCGGCGACGGTCCAGGCGGAAGATCCGGCGCCGATCGCCGCGGCACGCGACAGCGTCATTGCGCTGGTGGCGGAGGAAGACGCGGTGCTCGAACGACTTCGCTCGCAGGTTCGCTGAACGGCCCAGAAATGCGCAACGCGGAGCCGGTTGCCCGACCCCGCGCCACTCCCCAATCGATTTGAAGCGCTTCAGACGAAGGCGGCGATCGTCACCGCGACAAGTCCCCAGGAGAAGATCAGCACCGGCAGGATCAGGACCTGTACCGCTGCGTCGCGGGCGCTGACGCGTCCGGTATGCGTGGCGATGCCCTGGCTGACCAGCCGCGACCAGCTCATGTTGCGGTTGCGATGCGGCGGCTGCATCCGCGTCCAGATCGCCGGCAGGCCGAAGCCGGCGAGGATGAAGAAGGCGAAGATGGCCATCGGGATGATCAGGCCCGGGCTCGACAGCCCGGCCGCCATCACCGCGAGGAAACCGAGATAGAGCGCCACGGTCGCGACATAGAGGCCCTTGGGCAATTCGAAGCTGCGATCGACCTCGTGCGAGACTTTGGGCGTTTCGACGATGATGGCCCGCTCTGCGACCAGTTCGCGGGTGAAGTGCTTGACCATGCTGTGCTCCTTTTCTGGAGCCTCGATGCGCCCGCCGCCGCGGCGATTCCTTGATCGAAATCAAGAAGTGCGAATTATTTCCACCGGTCGAGGTCGGCACGGTCGGATTGGCGCGGTTCGACCCAGTGCCAGCCGTCGCCGCGCTTCTCGCGCTTCCACAGCCAGGCAGCCGACTTGAGGTGGTCCATCAGATAGTCGGCCGCCGCGAAAGCGCCGCGGCGATGGCGCGCGGCAGCGGCGACCAGCACGATCGCCTCGCCCGGCACCATGACCCCCACGCGGTGCCAGACGAGCGCCCCGTCCAGCGCGAAGCGCACCTGCGCGGATTTGGCCAGTTCCTCCATGCCGGGCAAAGTCAGCGGCTCGTAATGCGTCAGTTCGAGCGCCCTGACATCGCCTTCGGGCCTCACCTTGCCGAGGAAGGAGACGATCCCGCCCGCCTCGCCATGCGCGGCATTGAAAGCCGCCAGTGCCTCCCCGACCGACAGCCCCCGGTCGAGCAGCCGGACGTCGAGCGGGGTCGAGAGGGCTAGCCTAGCCACCGCTGACCGGGGGCAGCAGCGCGACTTCGTCGCCATCGCGCGCGTCGAGCCGGGTCTTGTCTGCGAGGACCTTGCCGCCGCAGGCGACATGAACGCGGGAGTCATCCAGGTGCTCGGCTATCTCGGGGCCGACCGCCGCGAGCAGGCCTCTCCAGTCGAGCGGGGCCGGTACCTCGCGCTCCTGCTCGCCCGCGAGATCGCGCAGCGGCCCGAGGAAGAGGATGCGCACGCCCACGGCTCAGGTCTCGAGATACTGGCCGGTGACGCCGGAGGCCCGGGCGAGATAGATTTCGGTCGCATCCACCGCGTCGCCTTCGCCCGCGACCATGTTGATCCGTCGCGGCGCATGCTTGCGCGCCAACCCGGCGACCACGGCGAGACGCCATTCGCGATGGGTGTGATCGGCGGTGCCGACTTGCACCATCACGTCTTCGCCACGGCCCAGCACGCTCTCGACATGCGCCAGCCAGTGCTGGTGGAAGACGCCCGCGGCGGCGAGCGGGTCGTCGGGCAATCCGTCGACCGCGATGCGCTTCATTCGGGCCGCTCGCGATGCAGCGTGATGCCGATCTTCTCGTCCGCTTCGGCGATGGCGAGCTTGACGATCTTGACCGTCACCGCCTCGATCCGCTTGTCCTGCAGGAACAGCGTCTCGCAGACATGATCGGCGACCGCCTCGATCAGCTTGAAGTGCACGCCTTCGGGCAGCGCCTCCGATGCGGCGAATTTCAGATCCATGTAGTTCTTCGAATGATCGAGCGAGGTCTCCGGATCGTAGCGGTGCAGCGGCTTCATCCGTACCTGGATGGTGAAGCGCAGCGGCTGCGGGCGGCCGGTCTCTTCCGAATAGATGCCGGTGAGCACGTCGTGCTCGAAATCGGCCACCTCAAGGATCAGCGAATCGGTCATGGCGGGCGCCTTAGCGCGGATTGGACCAGCGCGCGAAGATCGCGGTGGGCAGAAGCCGGCCCGAGCCGTCCTCTTCCACCGCGAGATCGCCGTGTTGGATCGACCCGGGCATGCCGGCGAAAACCTCTTCCAGCAACCCGCCAAGCGCAAGGCTGCTCATCCGCACGGCGTAGACGGTGAGGAAGAGGAAGCGGCTGTTTTCGTCGAGCAATTGGCGGCAATCGGAAACGAGGCCGGGCAGCCCCTCTTCGAGGCGCCAGACCTCGCCATCGGGGCCGCGCCCGAATTTGGGTGGATCGAGGATGATCCCGTCGTAGCGTCGCCCGCGGCGCACTTCGCGCGCGGTGTATTTCATCGCATCCTCGACGAGCCAGCGGATCGGGCGGTCGTCAAGCCCGGCGAGCGTGGCATTGGCGCGCGCCTGCGCGACCGATTTCTTGCTCGCATCGACATGGGTGACCCGCCCGAAGCGGCTCAGTGCCTGCGTGCCGACGCCGGTATAGCCGAACAGGTTCATCGTCTCTGCATCACTGGCATCGCCCAGTTGGGCGCCCATCCACTCCCACACGGGAGCCATGTCGGGGAAGAAGCCGAGGTGACGAAACGGAGTGCATTGCGCGGTAAAACGGGCGTCCTCGCCCCAGCCGAGCTCCCAGCCTTCGTCGGGCACCGCCTTCGCATACTGCCAGCGCCCGCCGCCGTCCTCGTCGCTGCCGGGGACGAACTCGCCATGCGCGTCCCACGTTTCGAGCCGTGGCGACCACATCGCTTGCGGTTCGGGCCGGATGAAGCGATAGGAGCCGTAGGACTCGAACTTGCGGCCGTGCCCGCTGTCGAGCAGGCGATAGGCATCCCAGCCCTTGCCCACCATCAGAACGGGATCGCGAACCAGCTCCGCCATCAGGCGGCATGCCCCAGGATATGCTCGCGCACCGCCTCGTAAGTGCCGGGAAGCTCGGTATAGGCTTCCTCGCGCGCGAACAGGTCGCCCACCCGCGCGGGCAGCGCGGGTCGCGTGCCGGTCGCACGTTCGACCGCATCGGGGAACTTGGCCGGATGCGCGGTCGCCAGCGTGACGACCGGAACATCGGAGGGCACATCGGCCTGGAGCGCGGCGTGGAGCCCGATCGCGGTGTGCGGGTCGATCGTCTCGCAGCAGGATTCATAGGCCCAGCGAATCGCCTGCGCGGTTTCGGCCTCGTCGGCGCGCGCGCTGGTGAAGAGCGCCGCTGCGCCCTCGCGCTGGGCATTGGTCAGCTGCATTGCCCGGCTCGCCTCGAAGCCGCGCATCTGCTCGGCCAGCGCCGCGCCGTCGCGGCCGCCGACATCGAACAGCAGCCGCTCGAAGTTCGAGCTAACTTGAATATCCATGCTCGGCGCGGCGGTAGGGGTGACGCTGCCGGTCGAATAATCGCCGCTCGACAGTGCGCGGTGGAGGATATCGTTGATATTGGTGGCGACGATCAGTTGCTCGATCGGCAGGCCCATCCGCGCCGCCACATGGCCGGCGAAGATGTCGCCGAAATTGCCTGTCGGCACGCTGAAGGCGAGCTTGCGTTCGGGCCCGCCCAACCGCAGCGAGGCGGCGAAATAATAGACCACCTGCGCCATCAGCCGCGCCCAGTTGATCGAATTGACCGCGCCGATGCGATGCTTGGCGGTCACACTCTCGTCGGCGAAGATGCGCTTCACCATCGCCTGCGCGTCATCGAACGATCCGTCGATCGCGATGTTGTGGACGTTGGGCGCGCGCACCGTGGTCATCTGGCGACGCTGGACATCGCTCACCCGCCCCTTGGGGTGGAGCATGAAGATTTCGACCCGGTCGAGCCCCGCCACCGCATCGATCGCCGCGCTGCCGGTATCGCCGCTGGTCGCCCCGACGATCGTCAGCGTGCCGTTCTCGCGCGACAGGAATTCCTCGAACAGCAGGCCGAGCAATTGCAGCGCCACATCCTTGAAGGCGAGCGTCGGCCCGTGGAACAATTCGAGCAGCCACTGCTGTTCGGTCAATTGTACCAGCGGTGTGACCGCCTTGTGGGCAAAGCGGGCATAGGCTTCGGAGGTCAGTTCGCGCAGCTTTTCGGGTGTCAGGCAGTCGCCGACGAAGGGCTGCATCACGCGCGCGGCGAGCTCGGGATAAGGGAGGCCGCGCATCGCCGCGATCTCCTCGGCCGAGAAATGCGGCCATTCCTGAGGCACATAGAGGCCGCCATCGCTGGCCAGCCCGGCGAGCGTGACGCCGGCGAAATCGAGCGCAGGCGCGCTGCCGCGGGTGGAGAGGTATTTCATCGCGACACGCGGTTAGCGGGCGACGTCCGTGCGGGCAAGCAAGCCGGCCTAGTCGGTGGGTTGCTTTTCCTTGTCGTCGGCCGTTTCGAGGCCGCGCTTGAGGCGCGCCAGCCCCTGCACCGCCTGCGCCGCATGGGGGCCGATCCAGCGCTCGTGAATATGGTGGATCGGCATGGCGTCGAGGTGATTGAAGCGCTCGCGCCCCTTGCGCACCGGGACCACCAGCCCCGCTTCCTCGAGCACCCGCAAGTGCATCATCACCGTGGTCCGGTCGAGCGCGGGAAATTCCACGCAGAGCTGCTTGGTGGTCAGCGGGCGCGGGCGGATCGCGTCGCAGATCGCCCGCCTGACCGGATTGGCCAGCGCCTTGAACACTCGGTCGAACTGCTCTTCGGTTGACATGTTAGCTTTTTATAACATAAAGAATCGCTCGGCAAGAGGAGCCGCCCATGGAACTCAGATATTGCGTCTTCGCCCACATCGCCAAACCCGCTCACGAGGTGTTCGAGGCAGTCGCCGACCCGGAAAAGCTGTCCTGCTACTTCACCACCGGAGGCGCCCAGGGGCGGCTGGAGGAAGGTGCGACGGTGATGTGGGATTTCCAGGATTTTCCAGGCGCTTTTCCAGTGGATGTGATCGAGGTCGTGGCCGACGAACGGATCGTGCTCGAATGGAAGGCCAACGAACCCGACGCGGACTACAATGTCACGGTCACGATGACTTTCAAGCCGGTCGATGGCGACGCCGGGCGAACGCTGGTGGAGATCGCCGAGGAAGGCTGGCGCGAGACCGAGAGCGGCCTCAAGGGCAGCTATGGCAATTGCATGGGCTGGAGCCAGATGCTCGCGGCGCTCAAGGCCTGGGTCGAATACGGCATCAACCTGCGCGAGGGCATGTACAGATAGCCTAGCCTCGACTCCTGCGACGCAGCGCGAGGAGGTAGATCACCAGCGCGGTCAAGGCGAAGAAGAACCACTGACCGGCGTAGGCGAGGTGATTGTTCGGCAGGTCGCGCGGGTCCGGCGGCGCGAGCGGTTCGAGCCCCTCCGGCGGATCGGTCGCGACGATCCGGCCATTGGGCGCGATGATCCCGCGAACCTGCCCGCCGCTCCAGGCGATCGGCGCCGGATCAAGCGAAAATCCGAGGTCGACGGTGGCCGTCTCCCCACCGGCAAGCGCGCAGGATACGCGCTGGGCCACCCCCTTCTCTCCCCGCTGGCTGGTGCCCGCCACGGTGGTCGCTCCGCTGGCGGAAAGGCAGGTGACCGACGTGCGGCGATAAAGCACCGCGTCGCGCCGGGCGGGATCGCGCGGATAGTCGACCTCGGTCGGGATCGTCAGCGCCCGTTCGGCATGCGCGATCAGCGCTTCCTTTTCATCCTTGCGGCCCAGCTGCCAGATGCCGAGCGCGATCATTGTGGCCACCGCGCCGGCGACGAAGACGCTGGCTATGAGCGGAAAGCGCATCACAGGTCCTTACTGCCCGCCTCGCGGGCATCGTTGCGATATTCGCTCGCGAGCAGCCACGCCTTGGTCACGCGCAAGCCGCCGATCACCAATGCGACGGTCAACGGTACCCACAGCAGCGCATGCACCCACCACGGCGGCTCGAACGACAATTGCACCCAGATTGCCAGCCCCACGGTGATCGTACCCACGACGAGCGTTACCAGCGCGGCAGGACCGTCGCCGACGTTGAAGCGCGTATAGTCGAGCCCGCAGGCGTCGCACTTGTCAGAAAAGGCGAGCATGCCGCCGAACATCGTCTTGGCCCCGCAGCGGGGGCACGAACCGAGAAGGGCAGCCTCGGCCAGAGAAGTCTCGGTGCCGGGCTGCCCTTCGCGTGTTTCGGGATTGTCCGAAGACATCAGTGGATGGCTGCGCCCCACCCGCCCCAGACATAGACGGTGACGAAGAGGAACAGCCACACCACGTCGACGAAGTGCCAGTACCACGCAGCCGCTTCGAAGCCGAAGTGCTGGCGCGGGGTGAAGTGGCCCTTGTAGGTGCGCACGAGGCAGACGATCAGGAAGATCGTGCCGACCAGCACATGGAAGCCATGGAACCCGGTCGCCATGTAGAAGGCCGAGCTGTAGGTGTTGCCGCCGAAGCCGAACGGCGCATGGGCGTATTCATAGGCCTGGATGGCGGTGAACAGCGCGCCGAGCACGATGGTCAGCCACAGGCCCTTCTTGAGACCTTCGCGATCGCCGTGGATCAGGCTGTGGTGCGCCCAGGTCACGGTGGTGCCCGAGCACAGCAGGATCAGCGTGTTGAGCAGCGGCAGGCTGAACGGATCCATCACCGCTTCGATCGCCTTGGGCGGGAACACCCCGCCGACGACGTCGGACAGCTCGCTCGGGAACAGTGCGAAATCGAACCAGCTCCAGAACCAGCCGACGAAGAACATCACTTCCGAAGCGATGAACAGGATCATGCCGTAGCGCATGTGCAGCTGCACCACCGGGGTGTGATCGCCGCGCTGCGCTTCCTTCACGATGTTCGAGAACCAGCTGAAGAAGGTCGCGATGAGGCCGGCGATGCCGAGGCCGAGCACGAGATGCGCGCTCGCCATCTCGTGCATGAACAGAACCATGCCGCTGGTGAAGGTCAGCGCCGAAATCGAGCCGATCAGCGGCCAGATATCGGGTTCGAGGATGTGATATTCGTGATTGACGTTGCCAGCCATTGTACTCGCGTCCTGGGTTTCGCTTTGCGGGTGCCCTTAATGCGCCATTGCGCGCGGGTCTAGGGGCTACTCGGCTAAATCCAGCGCCCGGTGAAAAGTATAGGAGAGGGTGATCTGCTCCACCCCTTCCATATTGGGGTCGTCGAGCGCCTTGGGATCGACGTAGTAGAGCACCGGCATGCGCACCTGCTGCCCCGGCTCGAGCACCTGCTCGGTGAAGCAGAAGCACTGGATCTTGTTGAAATAGGGACCGGCCTGTTCGGGCTCGACATTGAAGGTCGCGGTGCCGGTGATGCGTTGGTCCGAATTGTTCTTCGCGATATAGATCGCCATGTCGCGCTGGCCGATGGTGACCGTGTCGGTGGGGTGCTCCGGATGGAAGGTCCAGGGCATGTCCGAGGCGGTGTTGCCATCGAAGCGGATCGAGATGGTGCGGGCACCTGCGCTGTCGGCGAAGCGGGCGGCCTCGGCCGCGTCGCTTTCGCTGGCGACCTGGGTCGTACCGGCAAAGCCGGTTACCTGGCAGAACATGCGATAGAGCGGGACGGCGGCAAAGCCGAGCGCGAGCATGCCGAGCGCCATCAGCACGGCGAACACGGCGGTGCGGTTCTTGCGCATGTCGAGGGTCGATACACTCATGTCGGGCCTCACATCCGTGCGATGGTAATCACGTAGAACAGGACCGCCAGAAACAGCAGGATGCCGCCGACCACGAGGTTGCGGCTCTTCTGGCGACGGCGGTATTCGGCTTCTTCTTCGGGGGTCATGCGATCCATCCGTTGTGGGCCAGCGCCCGGTCCACCACCAATGCGGCGAACAGGGCGAAAAGGTAGATGATGCTGAAGCCGAACAGGCGCTTCTCGGGCTTCATCGTGTCGGTCTCCCCGGTCTGCCGGAAAGCGACCGGAAGCGAAAGCGCAAGGAAGGCAAGCGACAGTGCGAGCGCCGCAATGCCGTAGACATAGCTCGTCCCGCCGATGAACCATGGCGCGGCGGCGACCGGGACCAGCAGCACGGCATAGGCGAAGATCTGGCGGCGGGTCGATTTCTCGCCCTTGACCACCGGCATCATCGGGATGCCGACGTTGGCGTAATCGGTCTTCACGAACAGCGCGAGCGCCCAGAAATGTGGCGGCGTCCACATGAAGATGATCAGGAACAGCAGCACCGGCATCAGCGTGATGTGGCCGGTCACCGCGACCCAACCGATCAGCGGGGGAAAGGCCCCCGCCCCACCGCCGATCACGATATTCTGCGGCGTGCGCGGCTTGAGCCAGATGGTGTAGACGACCGCGTAATAGAGGATCGACAGGGCCAGGATCCCGGCCGAGAGCCAGTTGACGCCCAGCCCCATGATCACGACCGAGGCGGCCGAGATCAGCACGCCGAAATCGCGCGCATCGGTGCGCTGCAGCCGTCCGGCAGGAAGCGGCCGCTTGCTGGTCCGCTTCATGCCGGCGTCGAGGTCGGCTTCCCACCACTGGTTGAGCGCCGCCGCCCCGCCCGCCCCCAGGGCGATACACAGGATGGCGGTGAAGCCGAGCACGGGATGGATGCTGCCGGGTGCGGCGAGCAGGCCGCACAGGCCGGTGAAGATCACCAGGCTCATCACGCGCGGCTTGGTCAGCGCGAAGAAATCGCGCCAGTCGGCAGGCAGGGCTAAGGAGGTGGTGGAATCGCTCATCGGGGAATGGCCGCGCCTATAGCCACGGCGGCGTCAAAGGGGAAGCGGGCGCGAAAGGTGACACGAAGTATACGCCAAAACGGCAGACGGTCGCTGCGCTTTCCGTGATCGGAGCGCACGCGCGGTGTTGACGCTCCCGAGCATGAGGCGGGAGAAGGGGCATGGTTGCTGCCATCGACGGGAGCCTACCACATCACCGGGCATGTAGGAAAATGCGAAGGGTGTGCCGCCCTTTCATCGAAGTCCGCTAACGACCCGATAGCGGACGTTCCGCTAAGGCTCTGATTGCTGATATTTTGATGCAGCGCTGGCTCGCACTTCGTAGCCCGAGGGTGTGCGCACAAGGTCCTGAGTCAGAGGGATTGTGCCACTCGGCATGATTGGCAATGAGGCGGTTGCGGGCCAATCAAGATTGATCCTCTGCATCAACGTTTCACGAAATTGATTTGAGCGACTTGGGTCTTGGCCCCTCGGAAATGAAATCCAAACGCGTCCGATCCGATCCTGAAAGTCCATGGCCGATGCCATTAGTTCCTCGTCATCGCCTCGCCATACTGATGCGTTGAACGTAATAGGTGACACTTCGGACATGGCCTCTAGTTCGGTCCGAGTTGCCGCGTCGACGTGGTAGCCTTCGGCCTCTCCGACCTCCGCCAGCAACGCCAAAAATTGCTCTTTGTCCTCAGAAGTAGGGAGCGGAACTTCATATGCTGCGACCGTTCGATTGCTCTCCGGTTGCGCGACCGGACCACAAGCAGCCAAAGCGGCCAACGCGTGGAGAACCAGGGTGGCGAAGCGGAACATAGCCAGCACTTTCCGCGAAATGCTCAACCAAAGCAATGTCCGCTTTCCACCCCAATAGCAGACATCAAGCGCGTTAAGCGGGCAACCGTAGCCGCGCCAGCCAATCGATCAGGATGCGATTGACCTCGTCCGGGCGCTCCTGCTGGGTCCAGTGGCCGACGCCCTCGAGGATATGGCCCTCAACCTGCGGCGCGAACAGTCGCATCATTCCCACAGGGTCGGTAACCGCGCCGAACAGGAAGGTCGCCGGATCGCGCGTCCCGCCGATGAACAGGGCAGGCTGTTCGATCAGCTTGCCCGCCCAGCCCTGCAACCAGGCATAATCCGCCTCGTGATTGCGATAGCGGTTGAGCGGGCCGCGGAAGCCCGATGCCTTGAACTCGGCTTCGTAGAAATCGAGGTCGTCCTCGGTGAGCCAGGAAACGGGTTCGGGATCGGGCAGCCCTTCGAGGAAACTCGCGCCGTGCGGCTTGTTCCAATAATCGCCCGGCGGCACGTCGCCGCTGATCGAGTACATCATCCGCTCGACGAAATCCCGCGGGTCCTTCTCCGCCTCGGCCTCGGCGACGCCGGGTTCCTGGAAATATTCCTGGTAGAAGAACCGCCCTTGGCTGGTGAAATGCTCGCGAAAGACCTCGGTGAAGGGCCTGGAGGGCACACCCGCGAAGGGGACCGAGAGCCCGGCCACCGCGCGAAAATCCTCCGGATGGGTGAGCGCCGAATTCCACACGATCGGCGCCCCCCAATCGTGCCCTATGAGGATCGCCTTGTCGTCGGGGGAAAGCGCCCGGCGCAGGCCGACGAGGTCGCCGACGATGTGCTCCATTGCATAGGCGTCGACCGGTTCGGGCTTGTCCGAGCCGCCATAGCCGCGCACGTCGATGGCGCAGGCGGTGAAACCGGCGTCCGCGACGGGGCCGATCTGGTGCCGCCAGCTGTACCAGCTTTCGGGAAAGCCATGGACCATGATGGCGAGCGGCCCTTCGCCCTCCACGGCGCAGCGCAGGCTGACCTCGCCCGTATCGATCGTGCGCATTCGCGGCATTGGCTCATTCCCCTCGGACATGAAAAAACGGCCGGTCCACCATGGGACCGGCCGCTCTTTTCTGTCCAGTCTTTCGACCGCTCGCGTTACGCGGGCTTGGGATCGCTCAGGTGATCGTGAGCCGTATGATGATCTTCGATCACCGGCAGGGTCGAGAACTGGTGGAACGGCGGCGGGCTCGACAGGCTCCATTCGAGCGTCGTTGCACCGGCACCCCACGGGTTGTCGCCGACCTTCTTGCCCGCCGTGAAGGCGTAGACGAGGTTGATGAAGAAAAAGATCATCGATCCCGCCATGATGACGTAGCCGAGCGAGCTGATCTCGTTCCAGTAGGCATAGGCATCGGCATAGTCCGGATAGCGGCGCGGCATGCCCTGCAGACCGAGGAAGTGCTGCGGGAAGAAGATCACGTTCACGCCGATGAAGAAGCCCCAGAAGTGCAGGTGGGCCAGCAGCTCGGAGTGCATCTTGCCGCTCATCTTCGGGAACCAGTAATAGAAGCCCGCGAAGAGCGAGAACACCGCACCCATCGACAGCACGTAGTGGAAGTGCGCCACCACGAAGTAGGTGTCGTGGACCACGTCGTCGACGCCGCCATTGGCGAGGTAGACGCCAGTCACGCCGCCGACGGTAAACAGGAAGATCATGCCGATCGCCCAGACCATCGGGCTCTTGAACTCGATCGAGCCGCCCCACATCGTCGCGATCCAGCTGAAGATCTTCACGCCGGTCGGGACTGCGATGACCATGGTCGCCGCGGTGAAGTACATCTTCGTGTTCACGTCGAGACCGACGGTGTACATGTGGTGCGCCCACACGACGAAGCCGACGACACCGATCGCGACCATGGCATAGGCCATGCCGAGGTAGCCGAAGACCGGCTTGCGGCTGAAGGTCGAGACGATCTGCGAGATCATGCCGAAGCCCGGCAGGATCATGATGTAGACTTCGGGGTGGCCGAAGAACCAGAACAGATGCTGGTAGAGGATCGGGTCACCGCCGCCCGCCGGATCGAAGAAGGTCGTGCCGAAGTTGCGGTCGGTGATCAGCATGGTGATCGCGGCCGCGAGAACCGGCAGGGCCAGCAGCAGGAGGAAGGCGGTAACCAGCACCGACCACACGAACAGCGGCATCTTGTGCAGGGTCATGCCCGGCGCGCGCATGTTGAAGATGGTGGTGATGAAGTTGGTCGCCCCGAGGATCGAGCCGGCACCGGCAAGGTGGAGCGAGAAGATCGCGAAATCGACCGCCGGGCCCTGGCTGCCGGTGGTCGAGAGCGGGGCGTAGACGGTCCAGCCGGTACCCGCGCCCGGACCCGTGCCGCCGGGCACGAAGAGCGAGAACAGCAGCGAGCAGAAACCGGCAACGGTCAGCCAGAAGCTGATGTTGTTCATCCGCGGGAAGGCCATGTCGGGCGCGCCGATCATCAGCGGCACGAACCAGTTGCCGAACCCGCCGATCATCGCGGGCATGACCATGAAGAAGACCATGATCAGGCCGTGGGCGGTGATGAACACGTTCCACATGTGGAGGTTCTGGTCCATCTGCGAGGGATCGGCACCGAAGAAGGGCGCGACCTGGTTGAGGACCTGGAGACCCGGCTCGGCGAGCTCCCAGCGCATGATGCCCGAAATCGCGCCACCGACGATGCCGGCGATGATCGCGAAGATCAGGTAGAGCGTGCCGATATCCTTGTGGTTGGTCGACATGAACCAGCGCGCGAAGAAGCCGGGCTTGTGATCGGCGTCGTGCGCATGGACCTCGTGGTGGGCCTCGAAGTGGTCGGCGGTGGTTGCCATCGTGCTGTACTCTCGAGCTAAACGATTATCTTAAGCGGCCGGCGCGGCGGGGGCCGCATCGGCTTCGGCGCCTGCCGGTTCCTCGGCCGGTGCAGCCGCGGGAGCCGCGTCCGCGGCGCCGGCGACCGTGCCGCCCTGCGCCAGGACCCAGGCGTTGTACTGATCCATCGGCAGCGCCTCGACCGCGATCGGCATGTAGCCGTGGCGCGCGCCGCACAGTTCCGAACACTGGCCGTAATAGACGCCGGGCTCGTCGATCAAGAGCAGCTTTTCGTTCAGACGGCCGGGAACGGCGTCGAGCTTGAACCACAGGCTCGGCACGGCGAAGGAGTGGATCACGTCGGCAGCGGTGGTCTGCAGACGGATCGGCACGCCGGCGGGCACGACCATGCGATTGTCGACCGCCAGCTGGTGCGGCTCGCCCCTGGCGTCGGCCTCGTCCTTGCTCAGCATGTTCGAGACGACTTCGAAGTCGCCGTTGTCGGGGTAGGAATAGCCCCAGTACCACTGATAGCCGGTCGCCTTGATGGTGATCGCATCCTTGGGCGGCGTCTTGTACTGCGCGCTCAGCAGGCCGATCGACGGAATCGCGATGCCCAGCAGCACCAGCGCCGGCACCACGGTCCAGATCACCTCGATGAGCGTGTTGTGGCTCGTCTTCGAAGGCACCGGATTGGCGCGCTTGTTGAACTTGACCACGACGATCACGAACAGGATCAGGACGAACAGGCTGATGATCGCCATGACCCAGACGAGACCATGGTGCAGCGCATTGGCCTGGTGGCCGATCGGCGAGAACTGCGGCTGGACATTGATACCGCCGTCGACCGGCATGCCCTTGCCCGGAGTCGATTTCATCGGCGTGTAGGAACCGGCTGCAGCAGCGGGGGCCGCATTCTCGCTCGATGCTTCGGCGTCGGCGGCCGGCGCGGTCTGTTCGAGCTGCGCGGTCGCCGTCGCGTCGGCGGCATCCTGCGCCATCGCGCCCGGTGCGCCGAAAGCCAGCATCGCGGCCATCGCCAGGCTGGCTACAATCCGGTGGAACCCGTTGAGGGAGCCGAGAATTTTCATCGTCTTGGCACTCTTTCGTGTCGTGTCTCGATCCGGGCGTCCCGCATTTGCGAATCCCGCGTCCACGGCGGAACACGCCCCTGTGGCAGGGCCCGATTGCGCCCGCCCTATAGGCAGGGATTGCGCCAGCCTCAAGCGGGTGGCGGATAAAAATGTGCAAGCGCCTTTGCCTCTTGCGCAAACGCGCGCGAGGCGCTTTGGACGCAAGCACCATGACCGACGAAGAAATCCTCCACGAGTTCCGTGCCAGCGAAGCGCTGCTCGAAGGCCACTTCAAGCTCTCGAGCGGGCGCCACAGCGGCCACTACCTGCAATGCGCAAGGGTCTTGATGAACCCCGAGCGCGCCGGACGCCTCGCCTTCGCGCTCGCCCAGAAGATCCCACGCGACATCCGCAGCCAGATCGACGTGGTCGTCAGCCCGGCGATGGGCGGGATCATCATCGGCCAGGAAATGGGCCGCGCGCTGGGCAAGGATGCGATGTTCCTCGAACGGCCCGAGGGGACATTCCACCTTCGCCGCGGTTTCCGGCTGGAAGCGGGCGCCAAGGTCCTGATGGTCGAAGACGTGGTCACCACCGGCCTCTCCAGCCGCGAGGCGATCGCGGCCGTCGGGCGCGAAGGCGGCGAAGTGATCGCCGAAGTCGCACTGGTCGACCGCTCGAACGGCGAGGCCGACCTCGGCGTGCCCTTCTTCCCGCTGGTCGACATCAACTTCCCGACCTACGCCGAAGGCGAGATACCGGACGAACTAGCGGCCATCGACGTGACCAAGCCCGGGAGCCGCAAGGCTTGAAGTGGGCTCATGCCCTGCTGGCCGCCACTGCGGTGGCGAGCTGCGCCCAGCAGGTGCCGGATAGTCGCAATCTGTCGGCTCCGCTTCCCGACCCGCTCGAGGCGCGTCTCCGCTCCGTCGAGCATGTTCTTGAGAATGCCGGTTTTAGTGGCGAGTACGCGGTCACCAAGTCGGGTCTGGGCACGGCCACGAGGTCGATCGGGATGGCGGATGGCGCAGAACGGCCATGGCCATGGGCTTCGGTCACCAAGCAGGTGGTCGCGGTAATGGTCATGCAGCAGGTCGAAGCCGGGCAGCTGGGGCTGGACGAGCCGGTCGCGCGCTACATCGCCGAGGCCGAAGGGAACGTCGCTTCTCCGACGATCCGGCAGTTGCTCCAGCATCGTTCGGGCCTGCGAAATTCCGATGATTCCGAGCCGGACAAGGACGGCGTACCATCGTTCTATACGGACGGGCCGACCGGTCTGTCGTGGTGTCTGCAGGGCCGCGCCTCGCCGCCCGAAGAGGGCTGGCGCTACAACAATTGCGATTACGTCCTGCTCGGCACGGTGCTCGAGAGGGTCGGCGGACAGACGCTGGACGATCTGTTCCGCAATGCGATTGCCGAGCCTGCCGGGTTGCGCGGAACGCGTTTCCTAGGTGCAGACGAAATGCGCGAGATTGCCGCCATGTCGGATGATTTCACGCAGCAACTGCCCCGATACGGTGCGGCAGGCGCGCTGGTCGGGCCGGTTTCGGACATCATCCGCTTCGATGCGGCCCTGCTCGACGGAACTCTCCTGAGCGAAAGGTCGCGGGCCGTCTTGTGGAACGGCGAGCCGCAGCTTGGCTACATGGCGCTGGGACAATGGGTGTTCGAAGCACCGCTGGGTTGCGACGTGCCCTTGCAGATCGTCGAGCGACGCGGCAATATCGGCAAGTATCAGGTTCGAAACATAATTCTCCCTCAGAACGGCACAATGTTCGCCCTGGTCACGGCAAACGGCGAATTCGATTTTGGGGAGATCTGGACAGGCAGCGGGCCCATGTACGATGTGCTCGGCGTGGTGGCTTGCCGATGAGCCACCCCCTGCGCCTGGGCGTGAATATCGACCACGTTGCCACCATCCGCAACGCGCGCGGCGGCGATCATCCCGACCCGGTGCGCGCGGCGGAAATCGTCGCGGCGGTCGGCGGCGACGGGATCACCGCCCATCTGCGCGAAGACCGGCGGCACATCCGCGACGATGACCTCAAGCGCATCCAGGCGGCGACCGACCTGCCGCTAAACCTCGAAATGGCCGCAACCGAGGAAATGCTCGCGATTGCGCTGGCGCACCAGCCGCATGCCGCCTGCATCGTCCCCGAAAAGCGCGAGGAGCGCACCACCGAGGGTGGGCTCGATGCCGCTGGCCTCCACAACCAACTCGCGCCGATCGTGGCGAAGCTGGCGGACAATGGCATCCGCGTCTCGCTGTTCATCGAGGCCAGCGAGCGGCAACTCGACGCCGCCGAGCGCCTGCGCGTGCCGGTGGTAGAATTCCACACCGGCGAATATGCCCATGCCGGTCTCGACGGCGACAGGGATCGCGAAGCGAAGGAACTCGAGCGCATCGCGGCGATGTCGAAGCTGGCGCGCGACATGGGGATCGAACCGCATGCCGGCCACGGCCTCACCTATGACAACGTCAAGCCGATTGCCGCGATTGCCGAACTCGCCGAGCTCAATATCGGTCACTATCTCGTCGGCGAGGCGGTGTTCGTCGGGCTCGAGGCGGCGGTCCACCGGATGCGCCAGCTGATGGACGAGGCGCGGTGACACAAGCCACCCAAGCGAGCACCTGGGCATATTGGTTCGCCTTTATCGCGGCTGTCGTGCCCCTGGCCTACTGGCTTTTCGTGTCCTTTTACGCGGTATTCTTCTTCGGCGTCGCTCCTCCCTGGGCGCTGCCTCTCGCCATCGTCGCGTGCGGGGTGCAGATCGTCGGCCTGAGCGTGGCTCAGGCGCAGATGACGAGCGGTGCGATTGGCCCAGCGACGAAGCGGGCCGCAGCGCATGCCATCGGCTTCTGGTCGCTCACGATCGCCTTCGTATTGCTGGCATGGAAATGACGTCATGATCATCGGCCTCGGCTCGGACCTCTGCAACATCGAGCGCATCCAGAATTCGCTCGACCGCTTCGGCGAGCGGTTCGAACACCGCGTTTTCACCGAGATCGAACGCGCCAAGGCACGGCGCCGCCCCTTCACCATCGCCGGCACCTACGCCAAGCGCTTCGCCGCCAAGGAAGCCTTCTCCAAGGCGGTCGGCACCGGCTTTCGCCGCGGCGTCTTCATGAAGGACATCGGCGTGGTCAACGCGAAATCGGGCGCGCCGACTCTGGCGCTCACCGGCGGCGCGGCGATCGTGCTTGCGGAAATGGTGCCGCAGGGCCATGAGGCGCGCATTCATCTTACCCTCACAGACGATCATCCATGGGCCCAGGCCTATGTCATCATCGAGGCCCTACCCAAGTGACCACCGGCGCCACGGCAGTGAACAAGTCTCCCGAAACCGAATCCGACAAGAAGGTCGACTGGATCGCGGAAATCCGCGGCCTCGCACTGATGCTGCTGGCGGTCTTCGCCTTCCACAGCTTCGTCGCCAAGCCGTTCTACATCCCGTCGGAATCGATGATGCCGAATCTGCTGGTCGGCGACCGGCTGATCGTCAGCAAGTATCCCTATGGCTGGAACTGGAGCTCGATTAGCTTCCATCTCGCCCCGCGCGGGCACTGGCGGCTGTTCGGCGGGACCCCGGAATATGGCGACATCGTCATCCCGGTGCATCCCCAGAAGGACGAGGATTACATCAAGCGGGTCGTGGCCCTGCCGGGCGACCGACTCGCCGTGCGCAACGGCCAGATCATTCTCAACGGCACGCCGGTCGAACAGAAGGTCGAACCCGCGCTCGACCTGCCGCTCGATGCCAACTCGCGCTGCGACGGTTTCGGATTCGACGATTTCCGTGCTGCGACCGCCGACGGCAAGCGTGTCTGCCGCGTGCCCGTTCTGCGCGAAACGCTGCCCAATGGCGCCACCTATCTGGTGATCGACCACCAGAACCAGGAACTCGACAACTTCCCCGAGATCACCGTGCCCGACGACGCCGTCTTCGTCATGGGCGACAATCGCGACCACTCGGCCGACAGCCGCGAACTCGACAATTCGCGCGGACTGCTCGGCCCCGTACCGCTTGAGAACATCGGCGGACGGGCCGAATTCATCACCTTCTCGCTCGACGGCACGACCACGCTGAACCCGATCAGCTGGTGGACCAGCCTGCGCGAGGGACGGGCATGGTCGACGCTGCGCCCGGCCATCGCGGAACGAAAAGCCGCTCCCGAGCGCTAGGGCTCTGAAGCAGGGGACGCGCATGGCCGACGAGACACAGGGCAGCACCAACCAGGATCTCGGCACCAGCCCCTCGCGGATCAACAACCCGCGTATCCGCCACGAAATGTCGCGCGCCATCGTGTGGGTCACCGTGATCGGCACGGTCGCGCTGGCGGTATGGATCGCACGCCCGCTGCTGGTGATCTTCGGGGCGATGGTTTTCGCCTCGATGATCGACGGCGGCGCTCGCCTGCTCGGCCGCGCGCTTTCCATCAGGCGCAGCTGGCGTGTCGCGATCGTCCTCGCTGCCACGACCGCCTTCATGCTCTGGCTCGTCTATTTCGCCGGTTCGACGATCTCGCAGGAAGCCGCGCAGTTTCCCGCCATCATCGAGCGCCAGCTGGGCGAGCTGTTCGCCTGGGCCCGCTCGCAGGGATTCCAGATCGACCAGTCGCAGCTGCAGAACTACCTCGGCAATATCGGCAGCGGGATCAGCACCGTCACCAAGGCGCTCGGCGGAATTCTGGGCGGCGCGGCCACCATGCTGCTGATCGTTGTGATCGGGATCTATGTCGCGGTCGATCCGCAGCTCTACGAACGCGGGGTCGCCTGGATGCTTCCGCGCGAACATCGCGACCGGTTCTACGTCAACACCGCGCGCATGGGCCAGACCATGCGGCGGCTGATGGCGGGGCGTCTGCTCGGCATGGTGGTCGAAGCGCTGTTCACCTATGTCATGCTCGGGGTGGTTGCCCCGCTGGTCGGTATCGGTGCGGTTCCGATGGCCGCCCTGCTCGCGATTCTCACGGGACTGCTCGCCTTCGTCCCCAATCTCGGCGCGATCATCTCGGGCGCGCTGATGGTGCTGGTCGGATTTTCGGGCGGAGTCGAGATGGGGATCTACACTATCTTCGTCTATTTCTTCGTCCAGAACTTCGACGGCTATATCGTCATTCCCATGATCGCCAAGAAGACGGTCGATCTGGCCCCGGCGCTGGTGCTCGCCTTCCAGCTGATCATGGGCATCCTGTTCGGCATTCTCGGCCTGTTTCTCGCCGATCCGCTGCTGGCGATGATCAAAGTCGCGCTCGAGCGTCGGGCCGAACAGGCGGACGAAAACCAATCGGGAGAAGCTGTCAGCAATGGCGCGTAAGTTCCTCTATTTCGTGGCGGTGTGTATCGTGCTGGTCATCGCCGCAGCCATCGCCCTGTCGATCTGGTCGCGCGAGGCGACCGAGATCGCCTTCGTTCCGCGCGGCGAATTCGTCGAACAGCAACCGCTGGCGGACAATGCCTATCAGGACCCGGGCATGTGGTATTCGCGCCCCGGCATCGGGCCGAGCGATCCCGCGCGCTACCAGCCCGCGGTCGCCGAGAGCGCGCCCGACCCTGCCGGGCAGGACGCTTCGCCCGAGGCCCCCGCCGCCGAGCAAAGCCTCGGTGCACCCGCCCCCACCGCGACGCTCGGATCACGCACCGGCGAAGCCGCGGAGCCCGACGAGCTGCCGAAGTTCGCGGTCTTCTTCGTGCCCCCGACCAGCTATACCAAGGGGGCGCTGGGCGACTGGAACGCGGCGCTGAACGATGCCGATACCGACCGGCTCGCCGCGGTCTTCCTGCGCGGGCTCGCCAGTCCCTTCAATCGGGCCGACGAGCTGTGGGCGCCCAAGTACCGCCAGGCAGCGGTCGGCGCCTTCCTGACCGACAAGCCCGAAGCCACCATGGCGATCGATGCCGCCTATGCCGACGTCGCGCAGGCGTTCGACTATTTCCTTTCGAGCGTCGACGAGGGCAAGCCGATCGTGCTCGCGGGCCACAGCCAGGGTTCGACGCACATCCTGCGCCTGCTGCGCGAAAAGGTCGCGGGCACTCCGCTCGAGGCGCGCATCGCCGCCGTCTACGCACCCGGCTGGCCGATCTCGGTCGAGCACGACCTTCCCGCCCTCCCCGTGCCAGCCTGCGCGACTCCAAACCAGGCCGCATGCCTCGTCGCCTACGCAAGCTTTGCCGAAGACGGCGATCCCGGCCAATTGCTGCGCCGCTACGCCGCCACGCCGGGCCTGGATGGCGAGGCGCGCGGCGAGGAGGACCCGATCGTCTGCGTCAACCCGCTGACCGGTACCAGCGGCGGTTCGGCCGATGCTTCGGCCAACCTCGGGACGCTGGTGCCGAGCGGGGACCTCGCTACCGCCGAACTGGTGGCGAAGGCTGTTCCGGCCCGCTGCGACGCGCGCGGCCTGTTGCGCATCGGCGACCCGCCCGAACTGGGCGAAGGCGTGCTGCCCGGCGGCAACTACCACGTCTACGACATCCCGCTGTTCTGGAAGAACCTGCAGGAAGACGTCATCGCGCGGGTGAAGGCATGGACGGCGGCACGGGCATCGTAACCGATAATGCGCTGACCTACGGCGACGCGCTGCCCGATGGCGGCGCGCTGCTCGGTCTCGATCTCGGCACCAAGACGATCGGTGTCGCCACCTGCGATGCGGGGTGGCGTTATGCGACCGCGGGGAAGACCATCGCGCGAAGCAAGTTCACCAAGGATTGCGGGGCCTTGCGCGCCATCGTTGCCGAGCGGTCGATCAAGGGCGTGGTGATCGGGCTGCCGCGCAACATGGATGGCAGCGAAGGGCCGCGCGCGCAGGCGAGCCGCGCCTACGCGCGCAACCTCGCCCAATCGCTCGATCTGCCCGTGCTGCTGTGGGACGAGCGCTGGTCGACGTCGAGCGCCGAAGCGGCGATGATCGGGCAGGACATGAGCCGGGCGAAGCGCGCGGACAGGATCGACAGCCATGCCGCGGCGGTAATCCTGCAGGGCGCGATAGACGCGCTGGCGGGCGGGGGGCTATAGTCGCAGCCGCCATGCGGCTGATCGATGCTCTCCGGCACCTCGCCCTGGGCGAAGGGTCCGATCCCGATACCGGGCTGGCGCATCGTGACCGCTCGCTGTCGCGCGCACTGGCCATCCTCGGCACGATCTTCCTGCTGCTGGGCTTCGGCCTCTTCGCCCTTCTCTACGGCTGAAGCGCGGCCCGGCGCAGACGCGCTTCCCCGGCCAGCATAAGGTTTCCGGCCCGTTCCGCCTCGCGCCACAGGCGATCGCGGTCCGCGTCGCTGTCGAGCAGGCTGCAGCGTGCCTCGAAACTGGCCAGGCGCATGCGCGCGCTGGGATGCGTCCGGCCGAAGCACTCGGCAAGGTCGAGCGCCTCGGCATCGCCCAGCGCCACCGCGCAGCGCAGGAAGGTCTCGCTGGCGGAGGGATTGAGGATGCGCGCCACAGCCTTGCGTCCGAGATCGAAGCCGTATTGGTCGAACCAGTCCTGCCCCGCATCGACCCGCATGACATTGAGCGAGACCGAAGTGGTCACCGGTGGAAGCTGCGCATGCACATCGACATGCGCGCGGTAGTGCATGAGCTTGCCTTCATGGAGCGCGCTGCGCTCGACGAAGTGCAGCGGGGCCTGCTCGCCGGAGAAACCGGTGATCGCCTCGTAGTCGATCTCGTAATAGTCGCTGCGATAGCCGGGTCCGAAATAGCCGGCGGTGAGAAAGTGGAAATTGTGGTCGTGCGGGATCCCGTAGACGAAACTGTGCGCCCCGCTGGCGCGAAAGCAGCTCTCGTCCTCGCTCGGCCAGATATTGGCGCGCAGGAAACAGCCGCCCCGCAGTGGCGAGAGCACGATCGCCTGCGGGCCGTAGGCGCTCTCCTCAAAGCTGTCGCGATGCCGCTCCTGCAATTGCGCGACCAGCAGGTCGCCGAGGAAATGGCGGTTGTTCGCCAGCCGCTCGAGCGCCGCCGCTGCTTCCAGAGTACTGCCCTCGTCGTGCGGATCGAAGCCTTCCGCCAGCGCATCGATCGTCTCCGCAAGGCTGGCGCCGTCCGCCTGGCTAGCGGCGATCACGCGGGGCATGGCACAGGCTCGATGCCGGCAAGTTGCGGGTGCGTTGCGATCAGCTCCGCGCGCAGGTTCCGCGCGGGTCGTGCCAGCGGATCGGCGCGGTCATCGGCAATGCTCGACAGCACGCGAAGGCCCGCGGCGGTGTCGAGCGCCAGGCATTCACGCAGAGCCTGCCATCGGAAATGCTCGCTGCCGCCCCGGGCGTCCAGGGCCACATCGGCAAGCACCGGCGCGGCATCGCTGCATCCCATGCGTCCGAGCAGCGCCATCATCAATTCGTGCTGGCTTTCTCGCCGGTCTCCGCTCGCACGATGGAGCAACCTTCCGGAGGGAAGAGCGAACCGGCGGGTCGGAAGCGGTGTCTCCGCGAAGCGGATGAGGCGCAGGATGAGCAATCGCCCGCGCACCGTGCGGAGGACCTGCGATCGGGCGGAACCGCACAGGGCGATCACGGAAGTCTCGGCAACCTGCTGACGACGTTCCATAATCGTCGCATGCGCCTCGCTCTCGCTGGCGATTTCGAGCAGGCCGAGCTCGCCTCCCCCCGCCAATACGACGTCGTGCCGCTCCGCATCGGGGAATGTCGCGCTTGCGGCGTCGCCGCTCTGCGATCCCCCTTCATACAGGGCCAGCCCGAGTGTCGCGCGCCCCTTTCCGGCAATCTGCAGGTAGTGAAAACCGGGGCCGGACTGATGACGAAAGGCGAGTTGCGCCAAGGGATAGGCGCGCTGCACCCGCACGATGCGGCGGACAAATGGTTCAATCGCCCCTCGCGGGGTCCCGCCCGCCGCGAACAGCAACGCGAGATGAGTGCAGTCGGAGAGCGGAGTCCCCGTCCCGTAGGACTCGAGGTCGGTCAGGACAGGGGCCAATGCAGGATCGTGCCGGCATTGTCGCACCACCTCGGCCACCGCCTCGCGCATGACGCGCTGCGCGGCATGATCACCGCGCAGCGCACCGATCTGCGGATCGATCTGCATCGCCCCGCCTGCGGGTCAGAGCAGCATGTCGATCAGCGAATGGTCGTAGACATAGACCATGATGGCCACGATCGTGTCGTCCGACCCGCCCGCCGACAGGCTGCCGAACAGTCCCGTCGCCACATCCAGCTCGGGCAGGCTGCCCAGATCGATCTTGGGAAAATCCATCGACTCCTCCTTTGTCCCGGCAGCCATAGAACCCCCTGTCCCCGTCTGCCGCAAATCAGGCTGACGGAGCGTGGCGGGAAGATGTATTTAAAGGATTGTAAGGTCTGCGGCCGCGCGGCTATCGCAGCCCGCAATGAGCGAGCAGGAGCGCAAATTCGACCCCGCCAAGGCGACGTCCTTCTTCGCCGGGCGGGGGCATTCGGGCTGGCTGGGGTTGAAATATTCCGACCATGGCGACGACTGGGTCGAACTGGAGCTTCCCTGGCGCGAGGACCTGCTCGGCGAAGATGGCCAGCGCGTACTCGCCTCGGGCCCGATCCTCAGCCTGATGGACATGGCCAGCGGCATGGCGATCTGGCGCGCGATGGACGACTTCGCCGCCATCGCCACGCTCGACCTGCGTGTCGATTACGTCCGTCCCGCGCGCGAAGGCGCGAGCGTGTTCGGCCGCTCGCAATGCTATCGCATCACCCGCAGTGCCGCCTTCGTCCGCGGCCTGGCGCATGACGGCGATGCCGACGACCCGGTGGCGCATATCCAGGCGGTCTTCATGAAAATCGCACCCACCGCGAGGCTCTGAGATGGCGGACCATCCCGATATCGAAGCGCTCACCCCCTATGCCCGCTCGCTCGGCATCACGCTCGATAGCTGGGAGGATGGCACGCCTACGCTTTCGGTAGCGTTCGACGAGACGGTCGAAGGGCGACCCGACCATTATCACGGAGGGGCAACCGGCGGGTTGCTCGAGACCGCGGGCTATGCCGCGCTGCGCGCCGAGCTCGCGCGCCAGGATCGCGCCGCGCTGCTCAAGCCGATCAACATCACCGTGCAATATCTCGCCGCGGGCAAGAGCCGCACGAGCTACGCGCAGGGGCGCATCACCAAGCTCGGCCGGCGCAGCGCCAACATCACCGTCGAAGCGTGGCAGGACGACCGCAGCCGTCCGATCGCCACCGCGGTGATGAACGTCTTCATGGCCGAACCCGCAGACTAGTTGCGCGGCTCCTGCGTCGCGGCCTCCTCTCGGCGATTGCGCGCTTCCGCGCGCCGTTCGTCCGCGCGCCGGCGGGCGTCCTCGATCGCCGCCTGATCGACCGTGACCCCTCCATCGCCGATCGAGATGTCGAGCGGAACGCCGTCGATCTCGGTCGAGAGCACCGCCTCGCCGTCGCGGATGCGGAGGCGCGAATTGCCGTCGCCCAGCGGGATGTCCTCGAGGTCGGGCACGTCGAGCGGCTCGATCGGGCCGCCCGGATCGTCCTGCTCGCGCGGTTCGGGACGGCTCGGCGCGGCCTTCACGTTCATCGCGCGGTTCATGAAGTCGCGCCAGATCCGCGCGGGCAGCCCGCCACCGCTGATTGCGCCCTTTAGTGGCGAGTTGTCGTCATTGCCGATCCACACCCCGACCACCAGGTCGCCGGCATAGCCGACGAACAGCGCATCGCGATTGTCCTGCGTGGTCCCGGTCTTGCCGAAATTCGGCCCGCGCAGCATGGCCGCACGACCGGTGCCGTCGTTGATCGCCGAGCGCAGCATCGCTTCCATCGCCCGCTGGGTCGAGGAGGAGAAGCTCGAGGGCCCGTCCCATATGTTCTCGAAGAAGCCGCGCTCGGGCCGGGCGAAGGCATGCGGCTCGATCGGATGCTCGTTCGCCGCCACCGCGGCATAGGCCGAGGTCAGCTCGAGCAGCGACATGGTCGAGGTGCCCAGCGCCAGGCTCGGATCGCCCTTGGCGAGCGGCGAGGTGACGCCGAGATCGCGCGCGGTGGCGATGACCTTGTCGCTCCCCACCTCGCCGAGCAGGCGGACGGCGGCGACATTGCTTGAGCGCGCGAAGGCTTGCTCGAGCGTCAGGCTCTCCGAATAGCGCCCGCCCGAGTTTTTCGGGCGATAGCTGCCTTCGGTAATCTCGGTATTGGCTATCAGGTCGTCGGGGCTCCACCCGGCGCGCAGCGCGGCGAGATAGACGAACAGCTTGAAGGTCGAGCCCGGCTGTCGGCGCGCCTGCGTCGCGCGGTTGAAGGGCGATTGCGCGTAATCCTTGCCGCCGATCATCGCCACCACCTCGCCATTGCGGCGCATGGCGACGAGCGCCACCTGCGCCTCGCCCAGCGGGGCGCTCTGCGTCACCTGCCGCGCGATGTTCTGCAGGCGGGAATCGAGCGTGGTGGTCAGCGTCTGCCGCGAATAGCCCGCCTCGGTCTGGTCGCGCGCCTCGGGCAGCGCCCAATCGGCGAAATAGGTTCCGGTCGGCAGGTCGTTGCGCGTGCGCACGTCGAGCGCGGGCGGCTTCATCGCGCGCCCCTCCGCCTCGGTCAGGTAACCCGCGGCGACCATCGATTGCACCACCAGCGCCATGCGCTTGCTCGCCCGGTCGTAATGCTGCGTGGGGGCATAGGCGCTTGGCGCCTGCAGCAGCCCCGCGAGCATGGCCGCCTGGTTGGGTTTGAGGTTTTCCGGCTTGCGGTAGAAATAATGCAGGCTCGCCGCGCGCAGGCCATAGACGTTGTCGCCGAAATAGGCGTTCGAGAGGTAACGGCCGAGGATCTCGTCCTTGGTCAGCCAAGCTTCGAGCCAGAAAGCGATCAATGCCTCGCGCGCCTTGCGCGTCAGAGTACGCTCGGGCGTGAGGAAAGTGAATTTGGCGAGCTGCTGGGTGATCGTGCTGCCCCCGCCCGTCCCCGTGAAGGCGGCGCGGGCGATGCCGCGCGGATCGACCCCCCAGTGCGAATAGAAGCGCCGGTCCTCGGTCGCGAGGAAGGCCTCGACCACGTGCGGTGGGAGCTTCGCCACCTCGACCGGTTCGTCGGTGATCGCGCCGTTGCGCGCGATCGGCGTGCCGTCGGCGGCCAGCAGTGTGATCTGCGGCGCGGCGATGGGCTCGAGCGATTTCGAGAGCGGCGCGGTGATCGCCAGCCAGGCGAACAGCGCCATGAACAGCGCAAGCACGCCCGCGACCAGCCGTACTGCCCACCAGCGCTTGCGCCGTCCGCGCCAGTATTCGCGCTGCCAGAAGCGCAGGCGCTTGCGCTCCTCGGCCTCCAGAGCAGTGTCGAGCCGGTCGAGACGGTCGTCCCAATCGTCGTGGTCGAGCGCCTCGTGCGTCGCGTAATAGCCGCGATGCGCGGGGAGGTCCGCCTGCGGTTCGCTCTTGCGCCGGAAGGAATCGAAAACGCCCATGGCCTACTGTGTTAACGTAACAACACAGCTATGCATAGGGTACGCCCGATGAACCCTGCTTTACGACGCTTTGCCGACCACGCTCTCGGGCAGGTCCTCGCCGAACACGCGCTGGTAGTATTCGGCCACCAGCATGCGCTCTTCCTCGTCGCATTTGTTGAGGAAGCTGAGGCGGAAGGCGAAGCCGACATTCTTGAAGATGGCGTAATTCTGCGCCCAGGTGATGACCGTACGCGGGCTCATCACCGTGCTGATGTCGCCATTGATGAAACCCTGGCGCGAAAGGTCGGCGACCTTGATCATGTCGGCCAGGATCTCGGGATCGATGTCGGGGTTCTTCGCCTCGACGATCTTCTGCTCGGTCTCGGCAGGCAGGTAGTTCAGGCCGACGACGATGTTCCAGCGGTCCATCTGGCCCTGGTTGATCTGCTGCGTCCCGTGATAGAGCCCGCTCGTGTCGCCGAGGCCGACCGTGTTGGCGGTGGCGAAGAGGCGGAAGCCCGCATCGGGACGGATCACGCGGTTCTGGTCGAGCAGCGTCAGCTTGCCCTGCTGTTCGAGAACGCGCTGGATCACGAACATCACGTCGGGGCGACCGGCGTCGTATTCGTCGAACACCAGCGCCACCGGGTGCTGCAGCGCCCAGGGCAGCAGGCCCTCGCGGAATTCGGTGACCTGCAGCCCATCGCGCAGCACGATCGCGTCGCGCCCGACGAGGTCGATGCGGCTGATATGCGCATCGAGGTTGATCCGCACGCAGGGCCAGTTGAGGCGCGCGGCGACCTGTTCGATGTGAGTCGACTTGCCGGTACCGTGATAGCCCTGCACCATGACGCGGCGATTGTGGGCGAAGCCGGCCAGGATCGCGAGCGTGGTATCCGGGTCGAAGACATAGGCCTCGTCGAGATCGGGAGTGCGCTCGTCCGGCTTGCTGAAAGCGGGCACCTGCCAGTCGATATCGATCCCGAATGTCTCGCGCACATCGACGGTGGTGTCGGGCGCGGGAAGCACGGTTTTGGCGGAGGCGTCGAAGGTCTTGTCGGTCATATCGTTCATCGCGTCTGGCGGGTTAGACGGATGGATAGGTAGCTGCAAGCAACGAAATCGCTGGGCCGCCCAAGCCCCGCTCGACTCGCCGCCCGCGCGGTCGCATAGTCGGCGGCGATGCTTCCGCCCACGCCGCTGTCCGAACGCTTTCGCCGCAAGCTCGTCGAGCGGGTGCGCGGCGTGTTCAACGACGTGCAGAGCGGGCAGCAGCCGGTGCCTCCCTCGGACGAGGCGCTGTTCGAACGCGACAGCCCGATCCGCATGGTCCATGCCGATATCGTGGCGATGATGGTCGGCGGGATCCGCGGCCTGCTGCTGCAGATGCTCCACCCCCATGCGCTGCAGGGCGTGCTCGACCATTCGAACTTCCGCAGCGACATGCACGGGCGCCTGCGCCGCACCGCGCGGTTCATCGCCGTGACGACCTTCGGCCATCGGGACGACGCGCAGGCGGCGATCGAGCGGGTCAATCGGATCCACGCCGCCGTCGGGGGAGTGCTGCCCGACGGTAGGCCCTATTCGGCCACCGATCCGCGCGTGCTGGCCTGGGTCCACGTCGCCGAAGCGACCAGCTTCCTCGCGGCCTATCTGCGGCATGTACGCCCCGACATGCCCGGCAGCGAGCAGGACGAATACTACCGTCAGTTTGCCACCATCGCCCATGCGCTCGGCGCGGACCCCGTCCCGACCGATCGCAGCGAGGCCGAGGCGATTTTCCACGAACTGCGCCGCGACCTGGCGACTTCTCCGGCGGCGCGCGAGATAGCCGATCTCGTGCTCAACCAGCGCCCCCCGGGCGCGCCGCCGGCCGTGCAGGCCCTGCTCGGGGCGGAGGCGGTCGCGCTGGTGCCGCCCTTCGCCCGCTCGATGCTCGGCCTCGAGCGTCCCGGCTTGGCGGGCATTCCGGTGCGTGCCGCAACCTGGGGCATGGGCCAGACGCTGCGCTGGGCCTTCCGCCAGAACTGATCGATTCGACCGGGTGACGGAACCCTTCGCCGATCGCAGCTTGCCGACATACCAACCGGTTGGTATGTCGGCGCGGTGATCCCGAATCGACCTTTCCGTCCCGCTCCGCAGAATGCGCGAGATCGCCTGCTCGAAGCGGGCGTGAAGTTGATCCGCGCACAGGGCTTCTCCGCCACTTCGGTCGGCGAGCTGTGCGCCGAGGCCGGCGTGACCAAGGGCGCCTTCTTCCATCACTTCGCATCCAAGGAAGCGCTGGGCGCCGAGCTTGCCGCCTATTGGAGCCGCTCGACCTCGGGCTTCTTCAGCGATGCGCCCTTCCGCCAGATCGAGGATCCGGTCGAGCGCCTCCTCGGCTATCTCGACCTGCGCATCGCGCTCATCGGCGGGCCGGCCGAGGGCTTCAGCTGCGTCGCGGGCACGATGATCCAGGAGAGTTTCCGGACCAGCGAGCCGATCCGCGCTGCCTGCCGCGACAGCATCCTCGGCAATGCCGACCTGTTCGTCGAGGACTTCGCCGAAGCGATCGAAACATACGGCCTCGATGCCGACGCCAAGAGCCTGTCGCTGCACATGCAGGTGGTGATCCAGGGCGCCTTCATCCTCGCCAAGACGCAGGACAGCGACGATGCCGCCGCCGCCATGGCGCGCGACAGCCTGATCCATCTCAAACGCTACCTCGGACTACTCTTCGGAAAGAAGGAAACCCGCCAATGACCAAGATGATATTCGTGAACCTTCCCGTTGCCGATGTGGCGAAATCGACCGCCTTCTACGAAGCTCTCGGTTTCGAGAAGAACGAGAAATTCTCCAGCCCGCAAGGTTCGGGCATGATCTGGTCGGAAGCGATCCACGTCATGCTGCTCGACCACGCGTTCTACGCGACGTTCACCGACAAGAAGATCATCGACGCCCGAACCACCAGCGGGGTGCTCAACTGCCTCTCCTTCGACAGCAAGGCGGCTGTCGATGCGATCCACGAGGCCGCGCGCGGCGCCGGTGGCAGCGAACCGCGCGCCATCGAGGACCAGGGCTTCATGTACGGCGGCGCTTTCGAAGACCCCGACGGCCACATCTGGGAGACCATGTGGATGGATCCGGTCGCGGTCGAGCAGGGTCCCGAGGCCTTCATGGAAGCCGCGGCGGAGTAGAGGCCGATGTCGATGATCGACCCGGAAGCCGACCTCGAAATCAGCGGCTATCGCTGGGTGCCCGGCTTCGCGCAGGGCTTCGTCCGCGACCTGCGCCCGCGCTGGGCCTGCGAGGAAGCCGGCATTCCCTATCGCGAACGCCTCGCCAATGTGGCCGACAAGCCCGCATGGCTGGTCGAGGGCCAGCCATGGGCCCAGATCCCGATCATGCGCGATGGCGATCTGACGCTGTTCGAAAGCGGCGCCACGCTGCTTCATCTCGGTGAACGCAGCGACGCGCTGCTGCCCGCCGACCCGCAGGCGCGCGCCGATGCGATCTCGTGGCTGTTCGCCGCCTTCAACACGGTCGAGCCGCCGATCTTCGAACACGGCAATATCTCGCTCTTCGCGAAGGACGAGGAATGGGCGAAGCTGCGCCGACCCAGTCTCGAGGAATTCCTCGGCAAGCGGCTCGCCCCGCTCGAGCGCAGGCTGGCGGCCCAGGACTGGCTCGGCGACAGCTTCACGATCGCCGACATCGCCATGGTCACGACGCTGCGCGCACTCGGCGGCAGCCGCGTGATGGAGGATCACCCCGCCGTCACCGCCTATGTCGCGCGCGGCGAGGATCGCCCCGGCTTCCGTCAGGCCATGGCCGACCATCTGGCCGCCTTCGCCCGCCATCCCGACAACAAGGACTGAGGAGAGAGACCATGTATGTGAACGGATTCGTCATCGCCGTGCCCGAAGGCAACAAGCAGGCCTATATCGACGTCGCCGAGAAGTTCTGGCCGATCGCCAGGGAGTTCGGCGCGCTGAGCCAGGTCGAATGCTGGGAAGCCGATGTGCAGGACGGCAAGACCACCGATTTCCGCCGCGCGACCAAGGCCGAAAAGGGCGAGAGGATCGTCTTCAGCTGGGTCACTTGGCCCGACAAGGCGACCGCCGATGCCGCCAACCAGAAGATGATGGAAGATCCGCGCATGGAGGATTTCGGCGAGATGCCGTTCGACGGACCGCGCATGGTCTATGGCGGGTTCGAACCGATCGTCGAGAAGAAGGCATAGGAGCGGGACCATGGCGAACGAGGACCGCGGCGCCTTCATCTGGTACGAGCTGATGACCGATGATCCGGCATCGGCGCGCGCCTTCTACAAGGCGGTGGTCGGCTGGGACATCGATCCTGGGGGCAATGCGATGCCCACCGGCACCACCTATCGCATGATCGGTCGCAGCGATGGCGGCCACGCTGGCGGCGTGCTCGAGATCGGCGAAGACATGAAGGCCGATGGCGCGAAGCCGGTGTGGCTGGGCTATGTCCACCATCCCGATGTCGATGCCGCGGTCGAGGCTTTCACCGCGGCCGGCGGCGCGATCCACCTGCCCGCCATGGACATGCCCGGCGTGGGGCGGATCGCGATGGTGTCCGACGCGCAGGGTGCGACGCTCTACCTCATGACGCCCACCCCTCCGCCTGGCGATCCCGACGCGACAAGCGACGTGTTCGATTACGCGCTGCCGCAGCGCTTCCGGTGGAACGAGCTGTGGACCACCGATCCGGAAGCCGCCACCGCACACTATACCGGGGTGTTCGGCTGGAAGCAGGAGAATTCCATGCCGATGGGCGAGATGGGCGACTATCGCTTCATCGAGCGCGACGGCGGGATGATCGGCGCCATCGCGCAGGCGCAGCCCGGCGGCGAAGGGTCGCGCTGGCAGTATTTCGCCGGCGTCGACGATATCGACCGCGCCTGCGAGGCGGTCACCGAGCATGGCGGCACCCTGCTCGGCGAACCGCAGCAGATCCCCGGCGGCGAGTATTCCGTCTATGCGCACGACCCCTCGGGTGCGACGATCGGACTGGTCGGACCGCGACGATAGCGTTTGCCTCGACTCGCCACTCGTGTTCTACAGATGTTCTCACATTCTCAGGAGAGAACGCATGGCCCGCTTCACATTTTTCACCAATCCGATGAGCCGCGGCCAGATCGCCCGCTGGGCGCTGCATGAAGTCGGGGCGGAATACGACACCGAACTGGTCGACTGGCAGGCCAAGCCTGCGGATTTCGTCCGCGCCAATCCGATGGGCAAGGTGCCGACGCTGGTCCACCACCATGACGGCGACCACATCCACGTCGTCACCGAAGCGGCGGCGATCTGCCATTATCTCGCCGAAACGCATCCCGACGCGGGCCTGCTGCCCGAAGAGCACGAGAAAGCGGATTACTTCCGCTATTTCTTCTTCGCGGCAGGACCGGTCGAGCAGGCGGTCACCGCCAATGCGATGGGTTGGCAGGTGCCCGAGGAGCGCACCGGCATGGCGGGCTTCGGCACTTACGAGCGCACGGTGGACACATTCGAGCAGATGTTCGCGGACCGCGATTTCGTCTGCGGCGACCGCTTCACCATGGCCGACGTCTATGTCGGCAGCCAGGTCGACTGGGGCCTCAGCTTCGGCTCGATCCCCACGCGCCCGGCCTTCGAGGCCTATGCCGCGCGCTTGCGCGAACGCCCCGCCTACAAGGAGGCAAAAGCCATCGACATGACGCTGATCGAGGAGAGCCGGAATGGTTGAAAAACTGACCACCGTGCTGTGGTACGACGGCGACGCCGAGGTCGCCGCGCGCTTCTATGCCGAGACCTTCCCCGACAGTTCGGTCGGGGACGTCTTTCGCGCCCCGTCCGACTTCCCCAGCGGCAAGAAGGGCGATGCGCTGACGGTCGAGTTCACCGTGCTGGGCCGCGCCTTTTCGGGCCTCAATGGCGGCGACATGTTCAAGCCCAACGAGAGCGTCAGCTTCATGGTCGTGACCGAGGACCAGGCGGAAACCGACCGCTATTGGGACGCAATCGTGGGCAATGGCGGCCAGGAAAGCGCCTGCGGCTGGTGCAAGGACAAATGGGGCTTCAGCTGGCAGATCACCCCGCGCACGCTGCTCGAATCGCAAATGGCCGGCGGCGACGAGGCCCGGCGCGCTTTCGAGGCGATGATGGGCATGACCAGAATCGACGTCGCGGCGATCGATGCTGCACGCAGGGAGAGCTGAGCCGTGCCGCGCAAGATTACCGGCGGCGTGTTCCTCTCGCTCGACGGGGTCATGCAGGCCCCCGGCGGCCCGACGGAAGATCCGACGGGTGGCTTCGACGAAGGTGGCTGGGTGTTCAAGATCTGGGACGAGGAAGTCGGCGAGACCATCGGCTCGCTCTTCGCGGGCGACTACGACCTCCTCCTCGGTCGGCGCACCTACGACATCTTCGCCGCCTACTGGCCCTATGCCGAGGGCGACAACAAGCCGATGAGCGAGGCCTTCGGCAAGGCCGGCAAGCATGTGCTGACGCGCGGCGGGCAGGACTTGCCGTGGGAGAACAGCCATCGCCTGCGCGGCGTGGAGGATGTCCGCAAGCTCAAGGCCAGCGAGGGCAACGACCTCGTCATCCAGGGGTCGAGCACGATCTACCCCGAATTGCTGGCAGCGGGACTGATCGACGAGCTGGTGCTGATGACCTACCCGGTCATTCTCGGTTCGGGCAAACGCCTGTTCGGTGTCGGCACTCCGGTCGAATTGTTCGAGGTGCTCGACCACCGCGTGACCGCCCGGGGAACCGTGGTGACCCGCTATCGTCCCGGCGGCACGCTGCCACCCTACCCGCCCGAGGGTCCGATCCCCGCGACCAGCGACCGCGAGGTCGCACGGCAGCGGCGCATGCGCGAGGGAAACTGGTAGTGCTCGAACTCTACGGCCACCTGTTCTCGTCCTATACGTGGAAGCCGCTGATAGCGCTCTACGCCAACGGCACCGAATTTACCTTCCGCGAAATCGGCGCCGGGTTCGACGACAGCAATGCGGTGGTTCACGCGGCACACCCGGCGGGCAAGTTCCCCGTGATGACCGATGGTGAGACGAGCGTGATCGAGGCGACCGCGATCATCGAATATCTCGCGGTTCATCACCCCGGACCGGCTCCGCTGATCCCCGCCGACCCCGCCGAAGCCGTCCGCGCGCGCATGCTGGACCGGGTGTTCGACAACTATCTCCAGGGCAATTTCCAGCGGATCGTCGGCGCCTATCTCTCGAACACCGACGTAGGCGACACGCCCGTCGTCGGCGAACCCAACCTCGCCGAGGTGGAAGCGGGCGCGGCGGGCTTGCGCCGTGCCTATGCCTGGCTCGAACACTGGCTGGCGGACAATGCTCTGCCGCGGCATGTCTCGCTGGTCACCTGCGCGGCGGCCCCGGCACTGTTCTATGCGGACTGGTGCGATCCGATCCCCGCCGACTGCCCCCGCCTGATCGCCCTGCGCGCCGAGCTGCTGGCCCTGCCGGAAGTGGCCCGCTGCGTGGACGACGCCCGGCCATGGCGCGAATATTTCCCGCCGGGAGCACCCGATCGGGACTGAATGACGCTTGTGCGCTCTGTACAATTCACTCAGTCCGAAGGCGTAAATCGTTGGGCGGGCAGACCCGCGATGGGGTTACGCCTGCTGTACTGGCTGTGCGTGGCCTGGCCGCTCGCCTGGCTGGCGGGGCGCGCATCGCCTAACCGATTGCGCGCGATTTCCTGAGCGTCTGGTAGGCTTCGACCACCCGGTTGAGCCGGCTTTCATATCGCCGGTCGCCTCCATTGCGATCGGGGTGATAGCGGCGGACGAGCTCCGAATAGCGGCTGCGCAGCCGGCGGCGGTCGGTGTCCAGCCCCAGCCCCATGGTTTCCAGTGCCTCCGCCTCCTCTTTCGAGAATCGCCCGTCCATCGCCATGTCGGCTTCGCGCCGGGCGCGGCTCTTGATCCCCGCCGCGCGCGCCGAGATCGCCTCGAGCGGGTCGTCGTAATCGGCCCAGCGCGGCATTCCGTCGACCCCGCCGGTCGGGCGGAAACTCGGGCTCTCGGTCCGCCAGCCCGATCCCGGGGCCTGCGCATGGTAGATTTCCTCCGCGCTCATCCCCTCGAACCAATCGTAGCCGGAGTTGAATTCGCGGACGTGGTCGAGGCACAGCCAGCGCCACTCGCCGGGCCCGTCGAAACCGTGCCCGCGCCCGCCCGGAGCCCGGAATTCTCCGGGCTGCTCGCAGGTCGGATGCGCGCATGTGCGGCCCGTATTGTCATATCGTCCGTGGAACTTCGTCTGGCGCATTCGCACTAGAATGGGGAGCCAACTGCGCTAAGGAAACCCTTGGGAAGGAGATTCGAACGCGTGTCAGGACCAGTCCAGCAGGAAATGGAACGCCTCTTGACCGAGGCTTTCGCCCCCACCAGGCTCGAGGTGATCAACGACAGCGCCAGCCATGCGGGCCATGCGGGCGACGACGGCAGCGGGGAATCGCATTTCACCGTGGTGATCGAGGCACCCGCCTTCGCCGACAAGTCGCGCCTCGAACGCCAGCGCATGGTCAACCGGGCGCTGGGCGACATCCCGGGCGAGCGGGTTCACGCCCTCGCCATCCAGGCATCAGCACCAACCAGCTAGGAGACGCGCGACCATGAGCCAGATCGAACAGGTCCTGACCCCGACCACGCACGATCTCGGCCAGTTCGAAGTCCGACGCGTGCTGCCCTCGCGGCCCCGCAGCATGGTCGGGCCGTTCATCTTCGTCGACCAGTTCGGCCCCGCGCAGCTCGATCTCGGCAACGGCATGGATGTCCGCCCGCATCCGCATATCAATCTCGCCACGGTGACCTGGCTGTTCGAGGGCGCGATCGATCATCGCGACAGCCTCGGCAGCTTCGCCACCATCCGGCCGGGGCAGGTGAACCTGATGACCGCCGGGCGTGGCATCGTCCATTCGGAGCGTTCGCCCCAGAGCGAGCGCGCCACCGGCCCGAGACTCTTCGGCATGCAGACCTGGCTCGCCCTGCCCGATGGCCGCGAGGAGATCGATCCGGCGTTCGAGGCGGTGAGCGACCTGCCGGTGATCGAGGACGGACGCGCCAAGGCGATCGTCATCATGGGCGAGCTGTGGGGCGAGCGGGCCACCACCACCACCTATGCCGACACGATCTACGCGGAAATCCACCTGGCCCCCGGCGGCGCGATCCCGATCGAGGACGAGGCCGACGAGCGGGCGGTCATGCTGGTCGAGGGCGAGGCCACGATCGACGGGCACTCGCTGGCGCGCTACGAACTTGCGGTTCTCCAGCCGGGCCGCGACATGACGCTCGAGACCAAGACCGGCGCGCGGGTCATGCTGCTCGGCGGCGAAGCCTTCGAGACCAAGCGCCACGCCTGGTGGAACTTCGTCAGCTCGAGCCGCGAGCGCATCAATCAGGCCAAGGACGACTGGCGCGCCGGGCGCTTCCCGAAGGTCCCGGGCGACGAGGCGGAGTTCATCCCCCTGCCCGAGGGCGCACCCAAGACCGTTACCTATCCGTGAGGGAGAAGAGATGATTTTCGACGGCAAAACCGCCTGGATTACCGGCGCGAGCAGCGGCATCGGCGCGGCGCTGGCGCGCGAATGGGCTGCGCGCGGCGCGCGTATCATCCTGTCGGGCCGCGACGAGGATCGCCTCGCCAGGGTGGCCGCGGACATCGCCACCGACACGCTGGTGCTCCCCTTCGATGTGCGTGACGAGGACGCCATGCGCGCGGCGACCGACACGGCGATCGGCTGGCAGGACGGTGTCGACATCTTCGTCGCCAATGCCGGGGTATCGCAACGCAGCGCGGCGCTCGAGACCGAGATGAGCGTCTATCGCGAGATCATCGACATCGACCTGACCGCCCAGATCGCCGCCACACAGGCGCTGCTGCCGCATCTGGTCGAACGTGGGAGCGGGCACCTGCTGTTCATCAGCTCGATCGCGGGCAAGGTCGGCGTTCCCATGCGCACCGCCTACTGCGCCGCCAAGTTCGGACTGATCGGCTACGCCGATGCGCTCCGCGCCGAGCTCTCGCAGCAGGGCGTGTCGGTCCATGTCGTTTGCCCCGGCTCGGTTGCGACCGACGTCAGCCGCAACGCGCTGACCGCCGACGGCAGCAAGCGCGGGCGCAGCGACAAGGTGATCGACAACGGCATCGCCCCCGCCGAGGCGGCGCAGCGGATCATCGACGCGGTGGCCACGGGTCAGCGCGAGATCGTGGTCGCCGAGGGCATGGAGCAGGCCATGGGCGAAATGCGCCGCACGCCCGACCAGCTGCTCGACCAGGTCGCCGGCATGGTTGCGGCGGGCTACATGGAAAAGATGAAGGCGGAGGCCTGAGCATGACGCTCGAGCAGAAGCGCGTCGATCTGGCCAACGGCATCCACCTCGACGTAGTCGACGAGGGGCCGCGCGACGCGCCGGTGCTGATCTTCCTCCACGGCTTCCCCGAAAGCCACCGTACCTGGCGCCACCAGATCGCGCATTTCTCCGATCACTTCCGCTGCATCGCGCCCGACCAGCGCGGCTATCGCGGATCGTCCAAGCCGCAGGAGGTCGAGGCCTATACGCCCGACAAGATGGTCGGCGACGTCTTTCTCCTCGCCGATGCGCTGGGCGTCGACAGCTTCACCATCGTCGGCCACGACTGGGGCGGCGCGATCGCGTGGGGCGTGGCCTATGGCGGCATGGCGAACGGCCGCGTGACGCGCGCGATCATCGCCAATGCGCCGCATCCGGTGCTGTTTCCCAAGCTGCTCTACACCAACCGCCAGCAGCGCGAGGCGAGCCAGTATTTCCGCGACTTCCGCGATCCGGCAAACGATCCGATGATCCGCGAATACGGTCTCGCACCGATGCTGATGAAGGCTTTCGAGGGGCGCGAGGTGACGACCAGCATGGAGCCCGAGGAGCAGGCGCGCCTGCTGGAGGATTGGGCCGATCCCGAGGCCGCCTTCGGCATGCTCAATTACTACCGCGCCAGCCCGATGGCGGTGCTGCCGCTCGATGCGCCGTACGAATTGCCCGAAGAATACCAGCCCTTCCCGCTGCCAAAGCTGACCATTCCGACGCTGGTGATCTGGGCGATGGAGGACCCGGCGCTGCCCCCTGCCAATCTCGACGGGCTCGACGAGGTGATCGAAAATCCGGAGATCGTGAAAGTCCCGGGATGCGGGCATTTCGTCCAGTGGGAAGCGCCCGAAGCCTTCAACGCAGCAGCCGACGCCTTCCTGTCACGAACGGCCTGATCAGCCCTTCCAGTCGATCCAGCTGCCGTGCGGATGCGCGGTGGCGAGCCTGCGACGCATGTCGCCGTGCGGCCAGTAACTCACCGTCAGCTCGTGCCGGTGCGTGTCGCGGTTGGCCTCGAGGCTGACCCAGGCGAGCGGCGTCTGCTCGCGCGCCCTGTGCCCGGCCTCTTCCATCAGCTCGACGATCTGGTCGCGTTCCTCGCGCGGGACATACTGCCACACGACCGAGTGCATCAGCACCCGCGTCGTGCCTTCCTGCTGCGGCCGCTCGAGGCGATCGCGCAGGAAATCGACCGCGCGCATCCGGGCGATTTCGGGCGGGAAGACGTTCGCCGCCTCGATCGCCGCGTCGAGCCGGGCGAAACGTTCGGTGAATTCGGGCCAGATATAGGCCTTGAGGCGCAAGGCCTGTGCCTCGTCGGTCAGGTCGACCGGGGCGACATCGCACCCCTCCGCCCCGACGATGTCGTAGCCTTCCGCCGGTGGAGGGGCGCCACGCCACTCGGGCTTGAGCTGCATGCGCGCATTCTTCGGCCCGATCCGGACTCCTCCGAGATCGTAGCGAAAGCGGCGCATCATCAGGTTGACACCCGCACTTGAGCCGATTTCGAGAAGGTCGAAATGCCCGGGCAGTCCGTGATCCACCAGCCACAGGAAGGCCGCGGCGAAACCGGCCGAGCGACCGGCCTCGTTGGTCTGCGGCGGGCCATCGAGCCACGGCATGAGGAACGGCTCGTGCCGCTCGATCGCGTCGGCGATCAGCTCGGTTGCGTTGGTCGGACCCAGCCCTTCGTAAATCGGCGCCAGGCTCGGTTCGTCTCCGCGCAGGTGAAGCGCATGCAGCCCACCCGCCACGCGCAAGGGCAGCGCATCGGCGAGCGCCGGTCCCGCCCAGCGGCGCACGCGGCGCATCACTGCACCGCCACGGTCGCTGTCGAGCAGTTCGCATAGCGCCTGACATACCAGCGCCGTGATCGGCGCGCCGTTGTCGCGGCAATAGGCGACCTGGTTCTCGAAGGCCCGAGCCACAGCCTCGGGTCCGGTGGCCCCCGGCTTGATCACGACATATTCCGCCTGGTCGATCGGCATTGCCCTTTCCAAGCCCGCTGCCTATCTGCGCATCCCATGAACGATTGCCTGACCTTCGCTGTTCCCAAGGGGCGCATTCTCGACGAAGCGCTGCCCGTGATGGCTCGTGCCGACGTGGTGCCCGAGGATGCGTTCCACGACAAGGCCAACCGTTCGCTGACCTTCGCGACGACGCGCGAGGACATGCGGTTGATCCGCGTGCGCGCCTTCGACGTGGCGACCTTCGTCGCGCATGGCGCGGCCCAGCTTGGTATCGTCGGCTCGGACGTGATCGAGGAATTCGACTATGCCGACCTCTACGCGCCGGTCGATCTCGACATCGGGCACTGCCATCTCGCGGTGGCCGAACCCAAGGAAGGCGCCGCCAGCGTCGACGGGGCCAGCCATCTGCGCGTCGCGACCAAATATCCCAATCTGACCCGCCGCCATTTCGAGCGGCAGGGAATCCAGGCCGAATGCGTCAAATTGAACGGGGCGATGGAAATCGCCCCGGCTCTGGGCCTTGCGGGCCGGATCGTCGACCTGGTTTCGAGCGGCACCACGCTGCGCGAGAACGGGCTGGTCGAAACGAGCCGCATTCTCGACATCTCGGCACGCCTGATCGTCAACCGGGCGGCGCTCAAGACCGATCCGCGCGTGGCCGCGCTGGTCGAGGCCTTCCGCGCCGATGCGGCGCGGCGCGAGGCCGCCTGATGCAATTGCTGCACACCAAGGACGAGGACTTCGCGAAGAAGTTCGATCGGATCGTCCGCGATCGCCGCGAAAGCGATGTCCAGGTCGGGCGCGATGTCGCCACGATCATCAACGAGGTGCGCGAGCGCGGCGACGAGGCGCTGGTCGACTACACCGCGCGCTTCGACGGCCACGGCCTTGGCGAGGATGGCGACTGGCAGATCACCGCTGAGGAATGCCGGGCCGCGCATGAGGCGCTCGATCCCGCGCTGCGCGACGCGCTCGAACTCGCGGCGGCACGCATCAGCGCCTATCACGAAGGCCAATTGCCTGCCGACCGCGACTATACCGACGACATCGGCATGCGGCTCGGTGCTCGGTGGAGCGCGGTCGATGCGGCGGGTCTCTACGTCCCGGGCGGACGCGCGGCCTATCCTTCTTCGCTGCTGATGAATGCCATCCCCGCCAAGGTGGCGGGGGTCGAACGGCTTGTCGTGACCACGCCCTCGCCCAAGGGAGAGGTCAACCCGCTGGTCCTCGCCGCGGCGCATATCGCCGGGGTCGACGAGATCTGGCGCATCGGCGGGGCGCAGGCGGTGGCCGCGCTCGCTTATGGCACCAAGCGGATCGGCAAGGTCGACGTGATCGCAGGGCCGGGCAATGCCTGGGTCGCCGAAGCGAAGCGCCAGCTCTACGGCGTGGTCGGCATCGACATGGTCGCGGGGCCGAGCGAAATCCTCGTCATCGCGGACAAGGACAACGATCCCGAATGGATCGCCGCCGATCTCCTGAGCCAGGCCGAGCACGATCCGACCAGCCAGTCGATCCTGATCACCGACAGCGAAAGCCTTGCCCGGCAGGTCGAGGATGCGGTCGACCTCGCGCTGATGAAGCTGCCGACGGCAAAGACCGCCAAGGCCAGCTGGGATGCGCACGGCCTGATCGTGGTGGTCGACAGTCTCGTCCAAGCCCCCGCCCTGTCCGACCGCCTCGCGGCCGAGCATGTCGAGCTGATGGTCGACGATCCGCAGGCGCTGTTCGACCGGCTCCGCCACGCGGGCAGCGTGTTCCTCGGCCGCCACACGCCTGAGGCTGTGGGCGACTATATCGCCGGACCCAACCACGTCCTTCCCACCGGCCGCCGCGCCCGTTTCGCCAGCGGCTTGTCGGTCCTCGATTTCATGAAGCGCACCAGCTTCATCGATGCCTCCGAAGCCGCGCTCGCGGCGATAGGCCCGGCGGCGGTAAGGTTGGCGGAGGCGGAAGGCCTCCCCGCGCACGCCCTGTCGATTTCCACGAGACTGAAATGACCCAGAACCCCAAATCCCAGGCACGCAGCGCCGCCCGCCTCGGTGCCGTCCAGGCGCTCTACCAGCAGCAGATGGAAGGCACCAAGCTCGCCAAGCTGCTCGACGAATTCCACCAGCACCGCCTCGGCCGCGTGATCGAGGACGAGGAATATGCCGAAGCCGATGTCGATTTCTTCGACGACATCGTCAGCGGGGTCGAGGCCCGGCGTGGCGAAATCGACGAGAAGCTGACCGCGCGCCTCGCCGAAGGCTGGACGCTCGCGCGCTTGGACAAGACCATGCTCCAGATCCTGCGCGCCGGCGCCTACGAACTGATCGCCCGTCCCGACGTGCCCAAGGCCAGCGCGATCAGCGAATATGTCGATGTCGCCAAGGCCTTCTTCGACGATCGCGAGGCGAAATTCGTCAATGGCATCCTCGACGCGGTCGCCAGGGAAGCCGGGCGCTAACGGCGAACAACGATTCCATTGCGGGCGCTTTGCCAACCGCTATCTTCCGCGAATGACCGATGCAGAAGCCAATCTTCGTGATGCCGTCGAGCAAAACTACTCGGCGTTCGCGTGCATACCTCGCCCAGTGAACCTTTGTACGTCGCCCTATCGCGATGCAGACAAAATCTGGCAAACACTCACGTCGGCACCACTACGCGAACTAGGAGATAAGCAGATCGGCCCTTATTGTGGTTGGGCGATAACAACAGTAGGCGACGACCGCGCTTATCGGCATTTTCTGCCTCGCATCTTTGAGCTTTCAGTTACAAACCCATCTTGGCTGGGAACAGAGCCGCCAATCATAGCCGAAAAGTTGAACTTGGCTCATTGGCGATCATGGCCAAGCGATCAACAGGCATCGGTTCTCCAATTTTTCTACTCCGCCTTTCTCGCAGAGCTTGAGAAGCATCCCGACGAGGGAATAGGTGCGCCCGAATGGATCTGCGGACTTGTGACCCTTGGTGAACCGGCATCACGCGTGATGGAGCGGTGGATCGCTTCCCCCGCGCTAAATGCGCAACTTCAGATGGCATCCTTCATTGTCGATCAGGCAAGGGATTTGAGCTTGTGGGCGAAGGTAAGCGGTCCGTTCTGGGATGACGTGAGCGTAGATGTCCGTCGAGAACTGGCTGAACACCTTAGGGCGGACCAGACGAAGCGCTACTTGCATGCAGCGGCGGGCAATGTTTCAGCTGAAGACCGGTCTGCCCTTTTGGAACCCGCGCTCTCGGAAATCGAGAAGTTCTGATGCCTGCCTTGCACCGACTTGCAGACATCCCTCCTGTGGCGCGCTAGGCCCATAGCATGAACGAAGGCACCTTCGTCTCGGCGCTGCGTGCGCTGGCCGATGATCCCGCGGCGCGCGGGCTCGACGACGATGCCGCGGTTCTCGAATTCGGCGGCGAGAGCCTCGTCGTGACGCATGATACGCTCGTCCAGGGCGTGCATGTCCGCGAGGACGAGGACCCGGCCGACATCGCCTGGAAGCTGGTCGCGGTAAACCTGTCGGACCTCGCCGCCAAGGGCGCCGAGCCGCTCGGCGTGCTCGTCTCGCACATGCTCGGCGAAGGCGACGAGCGGTTCGTGAGGGGGCTGGGCGAAATACTCGCAGCCCATGACGTCCCGCTGCTCGGCGGCGACACCGTGCGTGCCGAGGGGCGTCGCAGCTGGGGGTGCACCGCCATCGGGCGCGCGACGCACACGCCGGTTCCCGACCGCCGCGGGGCGCAAGTCGGAGACGCGGTCTATGTCACGGGCGTGCTGGGCCGAGCGATGCTCGGGCTCGAGGATCGCGGCTCGGGCAGCGCGAACGACTTCGCCTACCGTCGCCCGCAGCCGCTGCTCGCCGAAGGCCGGATGCTGGCGCCCGTCGTGACGGCGATGATGGACGTCTCCGACGGGCTGCTGCTCGATTGCTGGCGCCTCGCAAGGGCGAGCCGATGCACCATCCAGCTGGAGCGCGACAGCATCCCCGTCGCCGACCCAGGCCGGGCGGACGACTGCATGCGCTGGGGCGACGACTACCAATTGCTTTTCACCGCACCCGCCGATGCGGCGCTGCCCGTCGCCGCCGCCTGCATCGGGCGGGTCGAGAACGAGGGCGGTGATGTCCTCCGGCTCGACGACGAGATCGTCAGCCCCGAAGACGGCCTCGGCTACCAGCACTGAGCGCTTGCGCGGGAGGCGGTCGATATGCGCGGATTGCTGCGCAATTCGGCCTTGTCACGCAACATAGGCCCCTTATACCCACGCCTCACATGCTTCCGCGTTTCCCGCGCAGGATAGCACAGATATATAAACCAATCGGGAGGGGAATTTTTCAGTGGACCTTGTTCTCATAGCAATTGTGCTGGGACTGCTTGCCGTCGTCTACGGCTTCGTCACCAGCCGCCAGGTGCTCAGTTCCGGCGCCGGCAACGAAAAGATGCAGGAAATCGCCGCCGCCATCCAGGAAGGCGCGCAGGCCTATCTCAAGCGCCAGTACACCACCATCGCCATGGTCGGCGTGGTCGTCGCGGTGCTCGTATTTTTCTTCCTCGGCGTCATTCCGGCAATCGGCTTCGTCATCGGAGCGATCCTTTCGGGCGTGGCGGGCTTTATCGGGATGAACATCTCGGTCCGTTCCAACGTCCGCACCGCCGCTGCGGCGCAGAGCGGTTTGCAGCAGGGCCTCACCCTCGCCTTCCGCGCCGGTGCCATCACCGGAATGCTGGTGGCGGGCCTCGCGCTGCTCGCGATCGCATGCTTCTTCTGGTATCTCGTCGGCCCCGCAGGACATGCGGCCAATAGCCGTGAAGTGATCGACGGCCTCGTCGGCCTCGCTTTCGGCGCCTCGCTGATCTCGATCTTCGCGCGTCTGGGCGGCGGTATCTTTACCAAGGCCGCCGACGTCGGCGCCGACCTCGTCGGCAAGGTCGAGGCGGGCATCCCCGAAGACGATCCGCGCAACCCCGCGGTGATCGCCGACAACGTGGGCGACAATGTCGGCGACTGCGCCGGCATGGCTGCCGACCTGTTCGAGACCTATGTCGTCACCGTCGGTGCGACCATGGTTCTCACCGCGCTGCTGATGAAGGGCTTGGGCGACCTGCTGATGCCGATGATGGCGCTGCCGCTGCTGATCGGCGGCGCGTGCATCCTGACCTCGATCATCGGCACCTATTTCGTCCGCCTCGGTGGCGGGACCAACGTCATGGGCGCGATGTACAAGGGCTTCCTCGTCACGGCCGTGCTGTCGATCCCGCTGATCTGGCTGGTCATGCAGTTCGCGCTGGGCGACCTCAACGCCGTCATCGGCGGCGAAGTGGTGGCCGATGCGGTTGCCGTGCCGACCGCGGATGGTCTCGAGGTGGCGGGCGCTGCCGAAGTGGTCGGCGGCTTTACCGGCATGTCGCTGTTCTGGTGCGCATTACTCGGGCTCGCCATCACCGGCCTGATCATCTGGATCACCGAGTATTACACCGGCACGAACTACCGTCCGGTCCGCTCGATCGCCAAGGCTTCGGAAACGGGCCATGGCACCAATGTGATCCAGGGCCTCGCGATCAGCCTCGAATCGACCGCGCTGCCGACGCTGGTGATCGTCGCAGGCATCATCATTGCCTACTCGCTCGCGGGCCTCATCGGCATCGCCTACGCGGCGACCGCGATGCTGGCGCTGGCGGGCATGGTCGTGGCGCTCGACGCCTACGGCCCGGTGACCGACAATGCCGGCGGCATCGCCGAAATGGCCGGTCTCGACGACTCCGTGCGCGAGAAGACCGACCTGCTCGACGCGGTCGGCAACACCACCAAGGCGGTGACCAAGGGTTATGCGATCGGATCGGCCGGCCTTGCCGCGCTGGTGCTGTTCGCCGCCTATACCACCGACCTGCGCGAATTCTTCCCGAGCCTGACGGTCGATTTTAGCCTCGAGAATCCGTTCGTGATCGTCGGCCTGCTGCTCGGCGCGCTGCTCCCGTACCTGTTCGGCGCGATGGGCATGACCGCCGTGGGCCGTGCCGCTGGCGACGTGGTGGTCGACGTGCGCGAGCAGTTCGCCAACGATCCCGGGATCATGGCGGGGACGAGCCGTCCCAACTATGCCCGCACGGTGGACCTGGTCACCAAGGCGGCGATCAAGGAGATGATCATCCCCTCGATGCTGCCGGTGCTCGCGCCGATCGTGGTCTATTTCGTGATCACCGCGATCGCCGGGCAGGCGAACGGCTTCGCCGCGCTCGGTGCACTGCTGCTCGGCGTGATCGTCGGCGGGCTCTTCGTGGCGCTTTCCATGACCGCCGGCGGCGGCGCATGGGACAACGCCAAGAAGTACATCGAGGACGGCAACCATGGCGGCAAGGGCTCCGATGCCCACCACGCTGCCGTGACCGGCGATACCGTGGGCGATCCCTACAAGGACACTGCGGGTCCGGCGGTGAACCCGATGATCAAGATCACCAACATCGTCGCACTGCTGCTGCTGGCAGCGCTCGCGGCAGGCTGATCGGTCGATCATCCGGGCCAATCGGGGCGGCGGCATCCGCGGGTGCCGCCGCCCCTAATCTTTTCAGCGCATTAACCAGCTTTAAGCGCCTGGGCCCTATGGGTGCCTCCTTAAAGGAGGGAACCCTTGTCGAATATCGCCGACCTCATCGACGCACCGAAAACCGGGGCGCCTGCGCGGCCCCTCGGGCCTGCGCCGCTCCCGGACGGCTTTTCCGTCGCGCCCTGGCAGGCGATCATCCACCCCCTGCTCGCTGCGGGATGGGCCGATCTCGCGCGCGACGCGGCCACCGCCAATCCCTTTCTGGAGCACTGGTTTCTAGCCCCGTCGCTCGCCCAGTTCGATCCGGACGGGCAAGTCCTGCTCGCGACGCTGGTCGAAGATGGGCGGCTGGTCGCGCTCATGCCGCTTTGGCGCGACACCGACTACACCGGGCATTACCTGCCGCATCTGGCGAACTGGATTCATCCCAACTGCTTCTGCGGCGAGCCGCTGGTGGCGCGCGGTCGCTCGAGGGCCTTCTGGGACCAGCTCCTCGCCTGGTGCGATCGCAACCAGCGCGCGAGCCTGTTCCTTCACCTCGCCTGCCTGCCGACCGATGGCATGGCTTTTGGCGCGTTGCGCGATCTCTGCGCAAAATCGGGCCGCAGCTTCGCACCGGTCAAGCTGTTCGAGCGGGCCGCGCTGCGCAGCGGCGCTTCGCCAGAGGAGCACCTCTCGCGCACGCTGGAAAGAAAGCGCCGCAAGGAACTGGCGCGCAAGCGCCGCAGGCTCGAGGAACTCGGGACGCTGGAATTCTCGCGCAGCGCCAACTCCGAGGGAATCGAGGACTGGATCGACGGCTTTCTCGCGCTCGAACGGTCGGGCTGGAAGGGCGAACAGGGATCATCGCTCGCGAGCGCGCCCGAGACCGAGGCCCTTTTCCGCAAGGCCGTGCACGGAGCAGCGGCCGAAGGTCGGGTCGAACGGCTCGCCTTCTGGCTCGACGGCAAGCCGATCGCCATGCTGTGCAATTTCGTCGCGCCGCCCGTCAGCTTCGGCTTCAAGACCGCATTCGACGAGGCCTATCGCAAATATTCGCCGGGAATGCTGCTGCAAGTCGAAAATCTCGCCCTGCTCACCCGTTCCGAGATCGAGCTGTCCGACAGCTGTGCGGTGCCGGGCAATCCGATGATCGAACATATCTGGTCGGACCGCCGCGAGATGGCGATGGTTTCGATCGGCATCGGCGGAAGACTGCGGCGCGCCATCGGGGCTGTTCTCACCGGGATCGAGCTCCGCCGCGAGGAGGCACGGCAATGACCGTCCACGATCCGAGACTGTTCGACACCGCCACGAGCGTGTTTCCGCGGCAATCGCGCGCCGCCTTTGCCCGCGCCTATCCGGAAACCCCGCACAAGCTCCGCCACACGCTGCAGGACGATCCGCGCATGGCGCTCGATGCGCTGGCCGCGCTCGCCGAAGCCCTTCCCGGGAGTTCGATCGAATACAATCGCGGCAAGCTGCCGATCGGCATCGACGGCAAGCCCGGCGCTACCGGCCTCTCGATCGGCGAAACGATCCGTCGCATTGCCACCAGCGACAGTTGGGCGGTGCTGAAGAATATCGAACAGGAGCCGACTTACCGCGCATTGCTGATGGACCTGCTCGACGAGCTGCGCCCCGTAATTTCGGCCACCACCGGAGAGCTGCTCACCCCTCAGGGCTTCATTTTCGTATCGAGCCCCGATGCGGTCACGCCCTATCATTTTGACCCCGAGCACAACATCCTGCTGCAGCTGAGGGGCAGCAAGGTGATGACGCAGTTCCCGGCGGGCGACGCGCGCTATGCCCCCGACGAGGTCCATGAAAGCTACCATCTCGGCGGCCCCCGCGAACTGCCCTGGAACGACGCGTGGCTGGCCGACGGCACGCCCTTCGCGATCGGTCCGGGCGAGGCTCTCTACGTGCCGGCGATGGCACCGCATTTCGTGCGCAACGGACCGCAGAGCTCGATCTCGCTGTCGATCACCTGGCGCAGCGAATGGAGCTATGCCGAAGCGGGCGCACGGTGTTTCAACGGCACGGTGCGCAAGCTCGGCCTGTCGCCCCGCCCGCCGGGCCGCTGGCCCGCGCGCAATCGGGCGAAGTCGCTTGCCTATCGGGCATGGCGCAGGGCATCGGGGCCGCGTAGCTGATCTCGGGATGGGAGCGAAGGTGTCTGGGGAAGGAAGGCTCGACCAGGCGGCGATCTGCGATACGCTCGCCGAGGCGGGCGCACCGCATCGCGCCTTCCTGCGCGGTGCGTGGTTTGCCGATGCGCCCATCCGGTTCGCGGTCCGCACGGGAGACGGGTCGCCGTTGGCCGCATTCGCACTGGTCGAGCGCCGCAAGGGGCCGCTCGCCCTGCGCGAAGTGGGCGGCTGCTACTGGCCGTTCCGCGGGATCCCGGCGGCGCCCGATACAACGCCCGAAGACCTGGCGGGAGCCCTCGCCGCGCATGCCGGCGATCTCGGCCGCATCTGGCGGCTCGGTCCCGCCGAAGCGGGCGATCCCGCGCACCAGGCGCTCACCGCCGCCGCCCGGCTTGCGGGTTGGCGCGTCCTGACCCGCCGGCTCGGCACGGTCTTCGAACTCGATCTCGCCGCGCTCGCCACATCGGGCGAGTGGCCCTCCGCCAAGACGCAGCGCAAAAATCGCTGGCGCAAGCGTCGGCTCGAGGAGGAAGGCGGCGCGCTGCGCACCGAGGTCTTCACCGGTCGCGACTGGACAGCCGGACAGCGCGACGCGATGGCCGCGATCGAGGCCGCCAGCTGGCTCGGGACGCTCGCGGATGGCGGCGACACCAAGTTCCGCGACCCTGCGATGCGCGCCTATTGGGAATCGCTGTGCAGCGACCCCGTCCTCGCCGACATGCTGTTCGGCAGCGTGATGTGGATCGGCGACGTGCCCGCAGCCTTCACCTTCGGCGTCGAGGCGGGCCGCGTGCGCTATTACATCGCCAACAATTACGACGAGCGCTTCACCAATTTCGGGCCCGGTCGCGTGCTGCTCTACGAGGATTTCGCCCGCGCCGCCGAGGCAGGCGTGAAAACCATCAGCTGGGGCCTCGGCGACGCCGGCTACAAGAGCGAGATGGGAGCGCAGGCGGGGCCTCAAATGGTCGACCTGCTGTTCGTGCGGGGCCGCATTCCCGCAGCGCTCCTCCGTCGCTGGTGGGAGCGCCCGGCATGAACCGCTCGGCGGCAGTCATAGCCGCAGCCGCGGTGCTGCTGGCGCTCTTCGCCGGGCTGGCAGTCTACGAATATGCGGCCTTCGGCTGGCATTTCGCGCGCGAGGAGGTGCCCGGCACGAGCGCGTGGCACTGGCTGCGTACCCTGCTCATCGCGCTGGCCTCGCTGGGATTGATAGCCAGCCTTTCGCGCATGCCGATCGCCGAGCGATCCACCGCCGAGGTCGGCGTGCGAGCCACCCTCCTCGCCTACGGCATTGCGCTGCTGGCGGTGGGCGCAACGCTGGTGCTGGTCGCCGATCCTCCGCTCTACCAGCGCATCACCAACGAGGATTCCGCCGTCGAGTGGGGCACCGCGCTCGCCCTCTTCCTCGCCTGCGGCTTCATGGCCCTGCGCCAGCGCCAGCTGGTGCGCGAACCGATCGGCACGCCGTGGCGCTGGCTCCACGTCCTGTTCGGGCTCGGCTTCATCGCGCTGTTCTTCCTCATGGGGATGGAGGAGGTCAGCTGGTTCCAGCGTCAGATCGGCTTTGCCACGCCGGCCAGCGTCGCGGCGGAAAACTGGCAGGGCGAGTTCAACCTCCACAATCTCCAGACCGACGTAACCGAGTTTGCGCTCTATTCGGCCACCGGCGTGTTCCTCATGCTGCTCCCGCTCGTGCGCGAACGGCTGGCCACATGGCCGCTCGTCGTGCCGGTGCTCCCCCTCCTGCCCGACCGGACCGTGGCCGCGCTCTCGGCACCGATGCTGGTCTTCACCTACGGCCACTGGGACCTCCCGCCGGTCCAGGCGGCGTTCTGGACCGGCCTCTTCGCCTGCATCCTCTTCGCCCGTAGTGCCGGTGCGCGGGGCGAGCGCCTCATGTGGTCGCTGCTCGCCGCGCTGGTCGCGCTCGGCCAGTTCGTCCACCTTGCCTTCGGCCACACGATGATCGCGATCTTCGACAGCACCGAATACCGCGAGTTCTTCATCAGCATCGGCCTCGCCGCCTATGGCTGGCGGCAATGGCGACACGGCGAGCGCTTGACGCAAACGTAAACCGCCCGCAAAGCCCGGGGGTGACCGAACCAGAAACCCCCGACCAGCTCGTCGCCGGCCTCGTCCGCCTGCTGACCGTCACCCGCACCGGCGAGGACGCATTCACCGGCCGCAAGCAGCCCGGCGGCGTCGGCCGCGTGTTCGGCGGCCAGGTTATCGCGCAGGCGCTCCAGGCGGCACAGGCGACCGCGCCCGAGGGGATGGAGGCGCATTCGCTCCACGCCTATTTCCTCCGCGGCGGCAAGGAAGGCCTCGACATCGCCTATCGCACCGCGCGCGATTTCGACGGGCGCAGCTTCGCCAACCGCCGCGTGGTGGCGAGCCAGGAGGACGAGGACGGCTCGACCCGCCCGATCCTCAACCTCACCGCCAGCTTCCAGCGCCCCGAGGACGGCCTCAGCCACGACGACGTGATCATGCCCGAGGTCGCCCCTCCCGAGGAGCTCGAGAGCGACATGGCGGTGCGCGCCAGCGTGGCCGAGCGCGCCGGCGAGCGGATGAGCGAGGCGCAGCGCGCGCTGTTCCTGCGCCCGCGCCCGATCGACATGCGCAGCTGCGGCCCGCTCCACTGGATGAACCGCGAGCCGAGCGAACCGCGCGCGCACAGCTGGTTCCGCACCGTCGCCCCGCTGCCCGACATCGCCGGGAATGCCGCGCTCCACCGCGCGGTGATCGCCTATGCCAGCGACTACACGCTGCTCGGCACCAGCGCGCTGCCGCATGGCCTCAGCTGGATGCGCGGCGAGCTGGTCGGCGCGAGCCTCGACCACGCGATCTGGTTCCACCGCCCGGCGCGCGCCGACGAATGGCTGCTCTACGCGACCGACGCCCCGTGGAGCGGCGGCGGACGCGGCTTCAACCGCGGCCGCATCTTCAACCGCGCGGGCGAGCTGGTGGCGAGCGTCGCGCAGGAGGGCATGATGCGCAAGCGCAAGGCGAAGGTGTGACTTTCGCGGGACCGCGGACGCGGTCTGCGAAAACCGTGACTTTGGCGTGAAAGCCGCGGTGACCGCGGGGTTGCGGCGGCGCGGATGTGGCTTGCGGAAACGCGAAGGCCACAGGAGCTAGCCCCCCGCCAGCGCCGCCTCGATCGCGGCGAGCGGGACCAGCTTGAAGTTCTGCGCACGCCCCTCGTTCACGCCGTCCTGCGCCACGAACAGCCCGCCGGGGAAGGCCGGGCCGAAATCGCCCGCCATCGCCTCGATCCCGTCGGTTTCCTCGGTGCTGCCGACGATCCCCGCGGCGATGCGGAAGCGGCCGGCGGGGGTCATTTCGGGCAGCGCATAGCGCATGTAGCTGTTGTCGCCCTGGCTCGAGGCGTAAAGCCAGCCGCCCTCGGCGCCGGCGGGCACGAGCGCCAAGCCTTCGAGGTCGGCGACCAGCTGGCGGCCGTCGACCCTGGCGACGAGTTCACCCGCGGTCTCGCCCTTACGGAAGCGCCAGATGCCGGTGGCTTCTTCGCCGATATAGAGCGTGCCGTCGCGGGGATCGACCACGCAGCCCTCGGGCTGGCTGGCGACATGCATCGTGCGCAGTTCGCGCGCGGAGAGGGCGGCGCCCAGTGTAATCTCCCATTCGCCGATCCGCCCGCTCTTGGGCGCGGTATAGACGATCAGGCTGTCGCCGCGGCGCGTGCCGCAGATGCCATAGGCCTCGCCCGGGCCAGAAGCGACGCGGCCGAGTTCGGTGAGCGTGGCGGTGGCTGTGTCGAGCCGGTAGAGCGCGATCTTCGCCTGCGCGGGATCGCTGCGGTCGCTGGCGAAGACGATCACCCCGGCCGCGCCCATGTCGACGAGGTCGACATTGTTGAGCGCGGGATGCGGGGTGAAGCCCTTCACTTTGCCGTCGAGCCCGTAGACGTAGAGCCCGCCCTTCTTGTCGGTCGCGACGATCAGGCTGTCCGCCGGCGAGGCCGCGTTGCGCCAGATCGCCGGATCGTCGGCTGCATCCTTGTTGGCCGTGGCCACCGGCTCGGTCTCGCCTACGGCCAGGACCGGCGCTGCGGGATCGCCCGCCACCGGGATCGTTGCGCAGGCGGCAGCGATCCCGAGACTGGCGATGGCGAAGATTGGGAAACCCCCGCGCATCAGAAGTTCACCCTTACGCCGCCCTTCATCGTCCAGTTGTATTCCTCGTATTGATAGAGGTTCTGCCGATTGCCGAGCGTATTATAGGCGAAGTACTTGGCATTGTTGATGTTCACCCACTCGTAGAAAATCTGGATCTGGTCGGTGAGGCGGAACTTGGCCGACAGGTCGAGCTGGAAATGATCGTCGACATAGCGATCGTATTCCGCCTCGCCTGCCAACTCGTCGAGATACTTGTCGCGATAGGTGCCCGAAAGGCGGATATCGATCGGGCCCTTGTCGTAGCCTAGCGAGAGGTTCGCGGTGTGCTTCGCCGTAGCCGGGAGCCGGATCTTGCGGGGATCGGCGATATCGCCGTCGGTGAAGATCGTACCGGTAGCATCGGTGTAGGTGTAATTGGCGTTCACGACGAAGCCGTCGAACGGTACGGGCAGGAAGGTGAAGGCCTGCGCGAAGCCGAGCTCGATGCCGAACACTTCGGCCTTGTCGCCGTTCAGCGGAATTGTCGCCTCGTCGAAAGCGATCCCGCGATAGACACCGTTGAACGGCGGATCGCCCGCATCGAAGCTGGCATCGACGATGTAATCCTCGATGCTCTTGTAGAACACCCCGGCGGTCAGCGCGCCCGTGCGGTTCATGTAGTATTCGATCGAAGCGTCGAAATTCCAGGCCTTGTAGGGCTGGAGATCGGGATTGCCGAATTCGCCTTCGCGCTCGTCGTCGTCGTTCTGCTCGACCGCAAAGCGCGGGGCGAGCTTCGACAGCTTCGGCCGCACCAGGCTGCGATAGCCCGCGGCGCGCAGGACGAGGTTGGGCGAGGCTTCGAAGCGCAGGTTGAGGCTGGGCAGCCAGGTGCCGTAATCCTTCTCGACCGTGACCGGCGCGACGATGACGGTGTCGTCACCGGCCGGGCTGCCGTCGGGCAGCGTGCCGTCCTCCTCGACCAGCGTGACGAGATTGCCGAGGATATCGTTCGACGTGTGTTCGTAGCGCAGACCGGCGATGACGCGCAGCGTCGCGCTGTCCCAGCGACCGAGCAGATAGCCCGCCATCACGTCTTCGCTGACGGCGTAGTCCTCGACCGCCGAATCGAACGCGCTGTCGACTCCGACGAATTCGAAGTCGGCGAAATTGTCGCGGAAATAGTCGCTTGCGCCGGTGAAGCTCGGCACCGGGTCGATCGCGGTCAGGCGATAGGTCTGGCTGCCGAGCACCTGGTCGAGCGTGAGCGCGCCGTTCTCGTAGAATTCGACGGTCTTGTCGTAGCGCTTCTCGCGCCAGCGACCCTTCAGGCCAGCCTGGACGGTGAATTCGCCGCTGCCCATGATGAAGCGGCGGCCGAAGTCGAGCTTGGCCGCCCATTCCTCGTCGCGCGCGTCGGACAGCGCGGTGTATTCGATGTCGTTGAGCTCGTATGCGGCCGGGTCGTAGAAGCTGCCCGGATCGGCGTTGACGGTATAGAGCGGGACGCGCGGATCGGTCAGGTCGAAGCCGATCTCGAGCCCGTCGCCGTCGAAGCGCTGGCGGAATTCGGCGGGATCGACGCTGCCGTCCTCGCGCTCGCTCGCGCGGGCATAGCTGGCCGAATAATCGGCGAACCAGGTGCCTGTGTCGGTCTTGCCACCGGCGATGACCGACCAGATGCGCTGGCGTTCGAAACGATCCTTGATGTCGCGCTCGACACCGATTCGCTGGCGGACCGTGTCATCCGGATCGTCGCTTTCGGGATCGTCGATCTCGGCATCGTTGAATGTGGCGATGCCGTTGGCGATGCCGGTCGGGCCGTAATCCTCGAAATCGCCCATGTCGAAGGTCAGCCGGCGACGGTATTCCTGGTCGTCGAACTGGCTCCACGTGCCCTTGACATAGAGCTCGGTGCTGTCGCCGGCGCGAAGATCGAGGCCCAGCGTCCCGCTGATGCGCTCGCGCTCGACGTCGTAGTCGCGATATTGCAGCTCGAGCGGGACGATCGCACCGCCCTCGTCGATCCAGTCATCCGCCTCGATATTGTCGGTCTCGAACTCGCGCTTGTAGTAGGAGACGCCCCCCGAGATGCCGACGTTTTCGCTCAGCAGCGTCGCAAAATCGAACGAGGCCTTGGGCGAAAGATGATCGGCATAGTCGTTATAGCTGCCCTCGAGCTTGAGCGAGAACAGGTCCTTCTTGCGGGAGAAGGCGCTGGTGGTCTCGATCTCGATCGACGCGCCGATCGTATCGGCATCCATGTCGGGTGTGAGCGACTTCTTCACCTCGATCGATTCGATGATGTCCGATGAGATCACGTCGAGCGCGACCGAACGAACGTCGCTTTCGGGCGCGGGCAGGCGCACTCCGTTGAGCGACGTCGCGACGAGTTCGGGATCGAGACCGCGGACCGACACGAAGCGGCCCTCGCCCTGGTCGTTGAGGACGTTGACGCCGGGCAGGCGGCGCAGGCTTTCGGCGACGTTCTGATCGGGGAACTGGCCGATCGCGTCGCGCGTCAGCACATCGGAGACGCCGTCGGCTTCCTTCTTGCGCGACAGGGCGCTGGAGAGATTGGCGGCCTGGCCGATGACGAGGATTTCGTTTTCTCCGAACCCGGTCATCGCGATATCGGCGCGGACCGCGCCGGTCGCCGGCACGCTCACGGTGCGGCGCACGGTTTCGGCTCCGACATAGCTGATCTCGAGCGTGTATTCGCCTGCGGGAACGTCGGCGAAGATGAACGACCCGTCACGGTCGGTGGTCGTGACCCGATCGAGTTCGACGATGCGTACCTGTGCGGCGCGAAGCAAAATGGTCGCACTGGCATCGGCCACAGACCCGACAACGTCGCCGGCCGTGGCGACGGCGGGAACGGCGACGGCCGCGATCGCAGCGCCGGCAAGAAGTGTAGTTCTCATGTTCATGATTGCCCTCCAGATATTGAGGGCCGATTAGGCCGGTCGTTTGACCGGATGACTTCTACTGCGGGTCGATCTCATGGCAGATTGCCGGTTTGTGACGCGAAAATGTCATCGCGAGATCACCGCTCGGTCATCAAGGCATCTCGCACCCGCAAAAAACAACAAGCCAAACCGGTGATTTGTCGCTATAGGCGCGGCACCCCCGTGCGCCCCGAGCCGTGCCCCCCGCATCGCCGCGCCGGACAAGATACGAGATTCCATGGCTTTCGATACCCTCCCGCCGATCCTCGGCGAAGCATTGGCCGCACGCGACTACGATGCGCTCACCCCCGTCCAGCAGGCGGTCACCGCACCCGATGCGCAGGGCCGCGACCTGATCGTCTCGGCGCAGACCGGCAGCGGCAAGACCGTCGCCTTCGGACTCGCGCTGGCCGACCAACTGCTCGCCGACCTCGGCGCCGCGCCGCTGGTCGAGCGCCCGCTCGCGCTGGTCATCGCCCCCACCCGCGAACTCGCGCTGCAGGTCAGCCGCGAGCTCGGCTGGCTCTATGCCGGCGCGCATATCCGCATCGCCACCTGCGTCGGCGGGATGGACGCGAGCAAGGAACGCCGCAATCTGCGCGGCGGCCCGGCGATCGTCGTCGGCACCCCCGGGCGGCTGCGCGACCACCTCGAACGCGGCGCGCTCGACCTCTCGGGTCTCGCCGCGGTGGTGCTCGACGAGGCCGACGAAATGCTCGACATGGGCTTCCGCGAAGACCTCGAGGAAATCCTCGACGCGACCCCCGAAACGCGCCGCACGCTGCTGTTCTCGGCCACCATGCCGCGCCCGATCGAGCGGCTGGCCGAACGCTACCAGCGCAATGCGCTGCGCCTCAGCCTCGTCGGCGAGACGCGGGGCCATGGCGACATCGCCTATCAGGCGATCACCGTCAGCCCGTCGGAAATCGAGAATGCGGTGGTCAACATGCTGCGCTTCCACGAGGCCGAGACCGCGATCTGCTTCTGCGCCACGCGCGAGAGCGTGCGGCGGCTGCACACCACGCTGCAGAACCGCGGCTTCGGCGTCGTGGCGCTGTCGGGCGAGCATTCGCAGAGCGAGCGCAACACCGCGCTGCAGGCGCTGCGTGACCGGCGCGCGCGCGTCTGTGTCGCCACCGATGTCGCCGCGCGCGGGATCGACCTGCCGACGCTGAGCCTCGTCATCCATGTCGAGATCCCGCGCGACGCCGAAACGCTGCAGCACCGGTCGGGCCGCACCGGGCGCGCGGGCAAGAAGGGCACCGCCGCGCTGGTGGTCCCCTACAACCGTCGTCGCCGGGTCGAGGGCATGCTGCGCGGCGCGCGGATCGAGGCCGAATGGCTCGATGCGCCGACCCCCGAGATGATCCGCGCCAAGGATCGCACGCGGCTGATCGAGAAGCTGACCGAGCCGCGCGAGATCGAGGATTACGACCGCGAGCTCGCCGCCGACATCATGGCGCGGATGGCGCCCGAGGATATCGCCGCCGCGCTGGTCCAGGCCTGCCGCGCCGAGATGCCCGAGCCCGAGGAACTGCTCGCCAACACGCCCGAGGCGCGCGAGCAGGCCAAGGCCGAGCGCCATCGTCCCGGCTTCGAGGACGTGGTGTGGTACAAGATGGACATCGGCCGCCGTCAGAATGCCGAACCGCGCTGGCTGCTGCCGCTGATCTGCCGTCGCGGGCACATCACCCGCAACGAGATCGGCGCGATCCGCATCGGCCAGCACGAGAGCTGGTTCCAGGTGCCGCGCGCGGTCGCCGCCAAGTTCGCCGATGCCGTGGCGCGCACCGCGAGTCCCGAGGACGAGCAGGACGCGATTGCCATCGTCGAGGCTCCCGAGGGCCCGCGCGTCGAGGCGCGCGAGAACCGCAAGCAAGGCGGCCCGCGCGTCCACGCCCGGCCGATGGGCAAGGGTCCCGGCGGCGGGTTCAAGGGCAAGGGCCCGGGCATGCGTCCCGGCGGCGACAAGCCGTTCAAGGGCAAGAAGTTCGCCGGCAAGCGCAAGCCGGGCGGGAAACCGCGCGACTGACAGCGCCCGCTTGGGTTTCCCCGCGAAAGCTTGCTAAGACGCGAGCCGAGAGGGGAAATCGGGCATGGCGAGAGAATTCGGCGCGCAGCGCGCGAGGTGGTGGCTTCTGGTAGCGGGACTGCTGCTGGCACTGGCGGGCGGCTTGCTGGCGCAGAGCGTGCGCACTGCGGGCGGGACCACCGTCACCGACGTGCGCTTCACCGGCGCGGGCGGCCAGCAGATGAGCGCGCTGCTCTACGTCCCCGCAGGCGCCACGCCCGAGACCAAGGCGCCGGGCATCCTCGCGGTCCACGGCTACATCAATTCGCGCGAGACGCAGGACGGCTTCGCGATCGAATTCGCGCGGCGCGGCTATGTCGTGCTCGCGCTCGACCAGACCGGGCACGGCTATAGCGACGGGCCGGCATTCGCGCATGGTTTCGGCGGGCCCGATGGCCTCGCCTACCTGCGTTCACTGCCGATGGTCGATACCGACAATATCGGGCTAGAGGGGCATTCGATGGGCGGCTGGACCGTCCTCGCGGCGGCCGCCGCCATGCCCGACGCCTACAAGGCTATGGTGCTCGAAGGCTCCTCCACCGGCGCGCCCTTCGCGCAGGAGGGCTCGCCCGAATGGCCGCGCAATCTCGGGCTCGTGTTCAGCACGCATGACGAATTCTCCGCGCTGATGTGGGGCACGCCCCGCGCGCTCGACGTGGCGCAAAGCACGAAGCTGCAGGCGGTCTTCGGCACCGACGAACCGGTGGTCGCGGGTCGGATCTATGGCGATATCGCCGCGGGCACCGCGCGGCGCCTCTACCAGCCGGTGACCACGCATCCGGGCGACCACTTCTCGCATGCCGCGATCGGCGATGCGACCGACTGGTTCGCGCGGACGCTGGAGGGCGGCAAGCCACGACCCGCCGGCGACCAGACCTGGCGGTGGAAGGAGATCGGCACCGGACTGGGCCTGGTCGGCTTCGTCATGGTGCTGCTCGGCGCCTTCGACCTGCTGCTCCGCCTGCAGACTTTCGCGGCATTGCGCGCTGCGCCCACCGCCGCCCGCGAGGTGCGCGACGGACGCTGGTGGCGCGATTTCGCGCTCGCCACGCTGGTCCCCGCGCTGCTGTTCTTTCCGGTCTTCGGCGCGGTCTACCTGCTCGTCCCCGTCTCCGCCGTGCTGCCGCAGCAGGTGACCACGCAGGTGGCCGCCTGGGCACTGCTGGTTGCTGCGATCGGGTTGGCCATCGCCCGCTTGACCGGCTCCAAACTCCCCGACAAGCGCCCCGACTGGCTGCGCGCGGCGCTGCTGGCGATCGCGAGCGTCGCGGCGGGCTACGCCGTGCTGTGGCTGGCCGATGCGCTGTTCCTCACCGACTTCCGCCTGTGGGTCGTGGCGATCAAGCTGCCCGCGGCGCACCACTGGGCCAGCGTGGCGATCTACCTCCTCCCGCTGACGCTCGCCATGCTCGCGATCATGCGCACGCTGGCGGGGCTGACGGTGGCGCGGGATGGGCCGGGCAAGCGGATGCTCGCCGCCGTGGGTGCGCTCGCCGGAGGAATGACGGCGATGCTCGCGGCGATCTATGGCATTTTCTTCGCCAGCGGCACGCTGGTCACCGCTTTCGACCCGCTGAGCACGGTGATCGCGATCCAGTTCGTACCCGTGCTGGCGGCGCTGGCGGTGATCGGTATCTTCGCCTGGCGGCGGACGGGCAGCTATCGCCCGGCGGGGCTGATGGCCGGGCTGCTGGTGACGCTCTATGTCGTGGCGGGGACCGCGACGCAGGCCTGAGTGGCGTAGCCGCCTCCTAATGCGTCATCAGCAGCGGCAGGCGGACATCGTTCAGCATGGCGCGCGTAACTCCGCCGAAGATCCGCTCGGCGAGGCGCGCGCGGCCATAGGCCCCCATCACCACCATGCCGCATTGGCGCAGTCCCGCGGCCTCGATGAGGGCGCCCGCGACGCCTTGCTTGCCCGGATCGGGAAGTTCGACCACTTCGCAGGCGATCCCGTGGCGCGCGAGATAGTCCGCCCCGTCCAGCGGGGGGAGATCGATGTGGATGGCTGCTTTCTCGGCCACGCTGGCGAGAAAGACGCTGTCCGCCCGCGCGAGGAAGGGGAGCGCGGCGCGCAGCGCATGGCTCGCCTCGGCCGATCCGTCCCACGCGACCAGCACGGGCGCCGCTACGTCGAACCGCTTGCAATTCTCGGGCAGGACCAGCACCGGGCAGCGCGCCGAGATGGCGAGTTCGCCGGCGGTCCACGAAGGCGCGCGGCCCAGATCGACGGGCTCGCGCGCGCCGAGCACGATCAAATCCATCAGCGAGGAATGCTGCAGGAGGCCGAGCGCGGGAGGGCCGAGCGCTTCCTGCCAGTCCCACGGCACGTCCTCGTTCGCCATGTCCGCCTCCACCTTGCTGCGTATCTCCGCAGCCTGCTCCTTCCAGACCGGTGCCATCGCGGCGAAGGCGGCGCCCTGGAGGTCGGTCATCGTCCCGACCGGATAGGCGAAGGTGTTAAGGATCGTCAGGTGCCCGTCGAAGGCTCGGGCGAGATCGAGCGCGACATCGAGCCGCCTGTCGAACGAGCCGTCGTCATCGGCGTGGAGGAGTATCGAGCGCATGGGGTCTCTCCTTGTAGGCAGGCCGCCGGGGCAGTTGCGGCCTTGCCGTATGGGAATCCGTAGCGCGGGCAATTGAGCGAGGTCATTGATCTGCGTCAATTCGCGGCAATTCTCGCCAGGCAGGTGCGGACCGTGTTCGGCGAGCGCGCGGAGCGAGGCAAGCCCCACCTTTGCAAGCACGGGCGCAGCCGGTTAGGGTCCCCCTCCCCCAACCGGAGATTTCCATGTTCCTTCGCAGCCTCGCCGCATCGACGGCGCTTTTCCTCGCGACATCCGCCATGGCGCAGGCGCAAGAGCCCGCGGATACGGCCATCGATACCGACCGGCTGGCGGAAACCGTGCGGACCATGGCATCGGACCAGTTCGAGGGCAGGGCGCCGGGGACGGTGGGCGAGGAGCGGACGATCGGCTACCTCATCGGACGCCTGCAGGGCCTCGGCCTCGAACCCGCCGGCGAGGACGGCACATGGACGCAGACGGTCCCGCTGCTCCACACGCGGATGGGCGAGCCGCAGACGCTCGCCTTCGCGCATGACGGTGCGACGACGACGCTGAGTTTTCCCGAGGACATTTATCTCTCGACGCTGCAGCCCTCAGACACCGCGCTGATCGACAAGGCGCCGCTGGTCTTCGTCGGCTACGGCGTCGATGCGCCCGAGCGCGGCTGGGACGATTTCAAGGGCGTCGACCTCAAGGGCAAGGTCGCGGTGTTCCTCGTCAACGATCCCGATTTCCACGCCGGCGATGACGAGCCGGTCGCCGGCAGTTTCGGCGGGCGCACGATGACCTATTACGGCCGCTGGACCTACAAGTTCGAGGAAGCCGCGCGGCAGGGCGCGGTGGGTGCGCTGATCGTCCACGAGACCGCGGGCGCGGGCTATGGCTGGAACGTGATCGAGAGCCCGGGAGGCGAGAATTACGACGTCGTCCGCCGACCCGAGGACATCACCAGCCTCGCGCTGCAGGGGTGGATTTCCGGCGCGACCGCGACGGCGCTGTTCGCCGCTGGCGGATACGACCTCGCCGAGCTGAGCAAGGCGGCGCGGCGCAAGGATTTCCAGCCGATCGACCTCGACACCACCCTCTCCGCCTCCTTCCCGGTGACGCAGGAAGTGGTCGACAGCCAGAATGTGCTGGCGAAGATACCGGGTAGAGAGCGCCCCGACGAGACCGTGATCTACGGCGCGCACTGGGATGCCTATGGCGAGGGCAAGCCCGATGAACAGGGCCGCATCTATCGCGCCGGCGCCAATGACGACGCGCTCGGCGTGGCCGGGCTGTTCGAGATCGCGCGCGCCTTCAAGGCGGCCCCCGCGCCCGAACGCAGCGTGGTCTTCGCCTTCTGGACCGCCGAGGAACGCGGGCTGCTCGGCTCCGAATATTACGCCGCCAATCCGCTCTTCCCGATCGAGAAGACCGTGGCCAATTTCGACCTCGACATCCTCCAGACCGCAGGGCTGGCGAAGGACGTGATCCTCGTCGGCAAGGGCCAGGGCACGCTCGAGGACGATCTCGCGCGCTTCGCCGCCGAGCAGGGCCGCACGGTGAGCGAGGAAAGCCTGCCCGAACGCGGGCTGTTCTTCCGCGCCGACCATTTCAGCCTCGCCAAGCGCGGCGTGCCGGTGATGCTGATGATGGGCATCGCGGGTGCCTCGGACCTGGTCGAGGGCGGCAAGGAGGCCGGGCAGGCCTGGGTCGATGCCTATACCGGCGATTGCTATCACGCCGCCTGCGACGCATGGAGCGAGGAGTGGAACCTCGCCGGCGCGGCGCAGGACATCGCCCTGTTCCGCGACATGGGCGCCGAACTGGCCAACAGCACCCGCTGGCCGGGATGGAAGGACGGCTCGGAATTCAAGGCTGTGCGCGAGGAGAGCGCGGCGGTGCGCAGCGGGCAGTGAACGCGGGGCCGGACGCAGCCCGCCCCGCCTTAGCCGACGAGTTCCATCAGCGCCGCGACCACATCGTCCGCGGGCCGCGGCTTGGCGATGATCCGCGCATCGATTTCGCGCAGATGCTCACCGACCCTGTTGAGGTCGCCCGTGTGGAGGATGAAGGGTATCGTCCTCTCCAGAAGCCTGTCAGCAGTCTCCCGGCAGGTCTCGCCGCCCCCCAGGCTCACGTCGAGGATGGCGCCCGCTATGGCGGAATTTTCGATCAGCGAGCGCGCCTCCCCGTTGTCGACGGCCGTGACCGCTTCGCAACCGGCATCTTCGAATGCGAATTTCAGATCCATCGCGATGAGCGGCTCGTCTTCGAGAATAAGGAACGTCTTCATGGGGCGACCTACTTGTTGGAAATCGGCACGGTGATCAGAGCGCGCAAGCCGTCGGGATGCCAGTCCCGCTCCAGTGTGCCGCGAGAATGAGCCAGCAACGTATCGGCGATGTCGAAGCCGGTGCCGGCGGACGCCGGCTCACCCGCGATCGCAGGCCCGCCCGACTCGATCCACTGGATCTGGAGGGAATTGCGGTCGAGCTTGTCCTTCTGGTGGGCCCAGGCCACCTCGACCGTCCCGCTATCATTGGACAGCGCACCGTATTTGGTCGCATTGGTCGCCAGTTCGTGAAGGGCGAGACCGATCGCGGAGATCGCGTTGGGTTCGGTGCGCGCGCCATTGCCGGTGAAGATGATCCGGTCTCCTTCCGGATCGTATGGCTCCAGGACCGAGCGAATGGCTTGCCCGACCTGGATCGTACCCAATACCGCATCGTCCAGCGTCGGCTCGTATGAACGGCCGAGCGCCTGCACGCGATCGTTGATCTTGCGCGCCACGTCTCTCGCATCCATCGACCGCCCGGTGATGTTCACGATGCCGCCGATCACGGCGAAGACGTTCTTCATCCGGTGCGATATCTCGCGCGCCAGGGCCTTGGCGTGGCTCTCTTCGGCGCGCGACTGGTGAATGTCGGTGACGTCCCACTGGCTGCCGAAGAAATAGGTCAACCGGCCATTCGCATCGTAGATCGGCCCGAGGTGGAGTGTGTTCCAGAAGCTCGACCCGTCTTTCCGGTAATTGAGGATCTCGACGACGACGACTTCCTCGGATTGGATCGCCTCGCGAATCCTGGCGACCTGTCGTTGATCGGTATCGGGTCCCTGAAGGAAACGGCAGTTGCGTCCGATTATCTGTTCCCTGCGATAGCCCGTGAGCTGTTCGAAGGCTTCGTTGCAGAAGATGATCGGGTCGTCCGGCTGGTGGGGATCGGTAAGACAGACCGCCATGCGTGTCTGTGCCATCGCCTGCTCGAAAAGGAGCCCGCTCGCCCCTTCGAAGCCCATTCTCGTGCTCTGGTTGGGATAGATCGGGCGGTGGGCCTGATCCGAGGATCGCAGACCCCGCCGTTCTTCGTCGCCCTTAGACATTGAGCCCCTTTCCTCGCAAATTCTATCGCAGGCAAGGTTCCAAACGAAAACAGCGCCAAGCGGGTCCGGAATTCCTTTTTGAACGGGTGTTTCCGGCATGATCGGGAGGGATTGGAGCTCGGCCTGACCGAGGCACCTGGATCATTTTGCGGTCCCGCAATCGCGGGTGGTCGGCGACGGCCTCGGCACCCTCACCCGCCCGCGTGGTAGAAGTCGTAGATCTGCTGCGCCACGCCCGCGCTGATGCCGGGCGCGCGCTTGAGGTCGTCGAGGGCCGCCGCCCGCACCTTCCCCGCGGTGCCGAAATGGAGCAACAGCGCGCGCTTGCGCGCCGGGCCGATGCCGGGGATTTCGTCCAGCGGCGAGGCGGTGATCGCGCGGCTGCGTTTCGCGCGGTGCGCGCCGATGGCGTAGCGGTGGACCTCGTCGCGCAGCGTCTGGAGGTAGAACAGCAGCGGCGAATTGACCGGCAGCGTCTTCTCGCGCCCGTCGGGGAAGTGGAACACCTCGCGCCCCTCGCGTCCGTGATGCGGGCCCTTGGCGATGGCGATGAGCGGGACATGCTCGATCCCCATCTCCTCGAGCGTGTCGCGCACCGACGACATCTGACCCTTGCCGCCGTCGATCAGGACGAGGTCGGGCCAGATATCGTGGTGGGTCTTGCCCACCCCGCTGCGACTAGGCTCGCTACGCTCGCCAAGTCTCGCCCCCCTCCCGCTTGCGGGAGGGGTCGGGGGTGGGTCTTCGCCATCGGGGTTCTCGGCGAGATTGCGGAAACGCCGCGCCATGACCTCGCGCATCATGCCGAAATCGTCGTTGGTCTGCGCGGTCTTGATGTTGAACTTGCGATACTGGCCCTTCTCGAAACCTTCGGGACTGGCGACGACCATCGCGCCGACCGCCTTGGTGCCCTGGATATGGCTGTTGTCGTAGACCTCGATCCGCTGCGGCGGCTCGTCGAGTTCGAGGAATTCGGCAAGCTCGCGCAGGATCTTCGCCTTGGTCCCGCTCTCGGCCAGCCGCCGGTCGAGCGCCTCCACCGCATTGCGCTGCGCCTGCTGCATCAGCTTGCGCCGCGCACCGCGCTGCGGGATCGAGATCGCGACCGCGTGCCCCGCCTTCTCCGCCAGCGCCTCGGCCACCAGCTCCTGCTCGGGCAATTCGCGATCGGTGAGAATGGTGCGCGGCGGCGGCACCTCCTCGTAGAATTGCAGCAGCACGTCGGACAGCACCTCGCCCAGCTCGAGATCGCCCGTGTTGCGCGGGTAGAAGGTGCGGTGGCCCCAGTTCTGCCCGCCGCGGATGAAGAAGGCCTGCACTCCGACCTGTCCTCCCTTGGCGGCCAGCGCGAAGACGTCGGCATCGCCCACGCCCTGCGCATTGATCGCCTGGCTGCCCTGGATGAAGGTCGCCGCGCGCAGCCGGTCGCGCAGGATCGCGGCGGTCTCGAAATCGAGATCCTCCGCCGCCTTCGCCATCTGCTTCTCGATCTGGGCCTGGACGGCGCCGGATTTGCCGCCGAGGAAATCCTGCGCCTCGCGCACCAGCGAGGCATAGCCCGCCTCGTCGATCCGCCCGACGCATGGGGCCGAGCAGCGCTTGATCTGGTAGAGCAGGCAGGGCCGGTCGCGATTGGCGAAGAAGCTGTCGGTGCAGCTGCGCAGCAGGAACAGTTTCTGCAGCGCGTTCAAGGTCTTGTTGACACTGCCCGCGCTCGCGAAGGGGCCGTAGTAATTGCCCTTCGCCCGCCGCGCGCCGCGATGCTTCTGGATGCGCGGGAAGGCGTGGTCGGCGCGCAGCAGGATGAAGGGGAAGCTCTTGTCGTCGCGCAGCAGCACGTTGAACGGCGGGCGATAGCGCTTGATCAGCTGCGCTTCGAGCAGCAGCGCCTCGGCCTCCGAATTGGTGGTGACGATCTCCAGCGCGCGGCACTGGCTAATCATCCGCTGAATGCGGTTCGAGAGCCCCTTGATCTGCGTGTAGTTCGCCACCCGCGCCTTGAGGCTCCGCGCCTTGCCGACATAGAGCACGTCGCCGCGCGTATCGAGCATGCGATAGACGCCGGGGCGCGGCTTGAGCGTCTTCACCGTTTCGCGGATCGCGGTGATCCCGGCTTCGAGATCGGGCTGCGCGCTGGCGACCGTGTAGGTCGCGCGTTCCTCGTGGAACCGCTCCTGGCCTCTCGGATCGTGCGGGGAACCTGCCTTGCTGCGCGACATGGCGGTGGAGATAGTGCGCCGCACCAGCTTGTGCAAAGCCGCGTTTGCCGCCATCCCCCGCACGATGGACGCAACCAAGATCGCGCCGCCGCGCACAGTCGGCTTCTGGGGCACATCGCTCTTTCCGCTCAACGGGATGATCGGCGCGGGGATTTTCGCGCTGCCCGCGGTCCTGGTGGCAGCCGTGGGCAGTTTCGCGCCGTGGATGATGCTGATCGGCGGGATCCTCTTCCTGCCGCTGGCGCTGTGCTACGCCTGGATGGCGAGCCGTTTCGAACACAGCGGCGGCTCGGTGCTCTATGGCGAGGCCGCCTTCGGGCGCTTCGTCGGCTTCCAGGCGGGCTGGGCGCGCTATGCCAGCGCGATCGTGACCGCGGCGGCGAACATGCATGTCATGGTCGCCTATCTCGCCGCGCTGTTCCCCGGGCTCGCCGGGCCGGTCGCCGCACCGGTGGCGGTGGCCATCGGCCTCGCGCTGATCACGCTGGTCAATCTCTACGGCATGCGCGCCTCGGTCGGCACTCTGGGGGTGATGACCGCGATCAAGCTGCTGCCGCTCGGCGCGCTGATCGTGGCCGCCCTCTTCGCCGATGGCGGGCTGGGCGCGGTCGCGCTGCCGCAGTTCAGCGCGGTCGAGAGCGTGGTGCTGCTGACCTTCTACGCCTTCATCGGCTTCGAGGGCGTGGTCGAGGCGGCGGGCGAGTTCAAGGACCCGAAGCGCGACGTACCGCTGTCGATCGTCACCATGGTGAGCGGGGTGACGCTGCTCTACATGGCGATCATCTGGGCCTTCATCGCCATCGGGCCGCAATTCGCGGGCGAGACCAATGCGCTGGCGGGCGTGGCCGAGGCTTCGATGGGCCAGCTCGGCTCGCTCGCCATCGTCGTTGCGGCGAGCTTCAGCATCGGGGCCAACAATTTCGCCAGCGGCGTCGCGCAGCCTAGGCTGATGTACGGCATGGCCGAGCGCGGCATGCTCCCGCGCTGGTTCGAATATGTCCACCCGCGTCTGCTCACCCCGTTCAACGCGATCCTGTTCTACGGCGTGGTCTCGATCCTGTTCGGCCTGTGGGAGGGCTTCGAGGTGTTGGCGATCGCGGGCACGCTGGTGAGGCTGGTGACCTATGTCGTGACCAGCTGCGCGCTGCCCGTCCTCGAGCATCGCGAGGGGCGGATCAATCCGTGGCACCTCGCCTGCGTGGTCTTCGCGGTGGCGAGTTCGCTCTACATCGCGCTGCAGGCGCAGGCGCAGGCCTGGCTGGTGCTGGCCGGCTTCGTCGCGGCGGGGACGCTGCTCTATTTCATCGCCGCGCGGCAGCCGCCCGAATACCCGCTCGACGAGGCGTAGATGTCCGACGGTTACGATGCGATCGTCCTCGGCGCCGGCGCCGCGGGCCTGATGTGCGCAGCACGTGCGGGCCAGCGCGGGCGGCGCGTGCTCGTGCTCGAAAGGGCCGAGAAGCCGGGCAAGAAGATCCTCATCTCGGGCGGCGGGCGCTGCAATTTCACCAATATCGGGGCCGGCCCGGCGAACTACCTCAGCGCCAATCCGCATTTCGCCAAATCCGCCCTCGCCCGTTACACGCCGCGCGATTTCCTCGAGCTGGTCGAGAGCTACGGCATCGCCTGGCACGAGAAGACGCTCGGCCAGCTGTTCTGCGACGGCTCGGCGAAGCAGATCGTCGACCTGCTGCTGGAGGAATGCGCGAAGGGCGATGTGACTTTGCGCTGCGGCGAAGAGATCGGCTCGGTCGAGCATGGCAAGGGTTTCACCGTCACGACGCAGTCGGGCAGCTACAGCGCCCCCGCCCTCGTTATCGCCACCGGCGGCCCCTCGATCCCCAAGATGGGCGCGACCGGTTTCGCCTACGAGCTCGCGCGGCAGTTCGGGCTCAAGCTGGTCGAGCCGCGCCCCGCGCTCGTACCGCTGACGCTGGGCGGCGAGGAAGTGCTGTTCCGCGAGATCTCGGGCGTCGCCGCCCCGGTGGTCGCCACCGCCGGCAAGACCGGCTTCGCCGAAGCCGCGCTGTTCACGCATCGCGGGCTCTCGGGTCCGGCGATCCTGCAGGCGAGTTCCTACTGGCGCCCGGGCGAGTCGCTGCTGGTCGATTTCGTGCCCCATCGCGATGGGGAGTGGCTGCTCGACGCCAAGCGCGACACGCCGCGCACGGGTTTCAGGGCGCTGCTTCGCGAGACGCTTCCAGCGCGCCTGGCCGACATTCTGGCGGAAAAGCTCGGTCTCGACGGCGACATGGGCAATCTGCCCGACAAGGCGCTGCGCGCCGCGGGCGAGCGGCTCAAGCGCTGGACCTTCCGGCCCAACGGAACCGAGGGCTTCGCCAAGGCGGAGGTCACGCTGGGCGGCATATCGACCGCCGGGCTTTCGTCCAAGACGATGGAAACCAAGCGTATTCCGGGCCTCTATGCCATTGGCGAGGCGGTCGACGTGACCGGCTGGCTGGGCGGCTACAACTTCCAGTGGGCCTGGGCGAGCGGCGTGGCTGCGGGCGAAGCGGTCTGACGAACGTGTCCTATCGATTCTCCCGCTAGATCCATAGAAACCCTCCCATTAGATGGTGGGGGGACCGGACATATGCCTAAGCCGATACTCGAGCTGGAGAACCAGACGCTCGACGCGCGATCCAACCAGGCAACTTGTACGCTGACCGTATCCGCAGGTCCACGCGACCATTTCCAGATTGAAACCATCTGTCCGCGACTTCAGAAGGGGTCGCGGATCGTCGAAACCGTCGATACGTCGATCGCGAATGTCGAGAGCAGGCGCCGCAAGCTGATCTCGCATCTCGATCGCATGTCGGAAATGAGCCAGCTCTCCAATTCCGAGGTCTTTCTCAAGCGCTACAGCGAGGCGCTTGGCAAGTTCATGCGCGAAGCCTTCAAGTTTCCCAATATCTTCCTGTGGTACTTCAGGATTTTCGCCGAAGCTTTCTCCCGAACCGGTGGGACCGACAATTGGGCCAGCAGCGCTCTCAAGTCGGCAAGGTTCGAAATCTTCGATCTCAAGGACGCTCAGTACGCGAGGGCGCGGTGGATAGAGAACGAAGAGGGCGACATCGCCGAGATCTTCGATGCAAAGCTCGCCCAGCTCGAAAAACTGGAGGAGGCCGGACGCGGTCTCCAAAACACCGGTGCGGGCGAAATCGACGCCGGGTCCGCGCTGACGACGACCTATGTTCTGCGTTTCGACCGCGCCTGGGTCAATCGCCGACGCTATCAGGTGGCATTCGATGTCGAGCACCGCGAGATCACTCCGGAACCCGGAGACATGTCCGAGCCCCCCGAGGCGGCCCGAAAGCGCGATCCCGACACTCGAGTCAGCACTGTCTCGACCACGATCGACGTCAGCCCCCGGCCCTTCATGTTGTCGATAGTGGCAGTGATCGGCGCCCTGCTCGGTGCGGGCATCCTCCTGCTGGTCGGCGACGGCGGCGTTATCCGCTTCGAAGACGTGATCAAGACACTGAACTCTGCTTCGCTGCTGGTTTCCACCGCGATCGCGGTGATCTTCTTCAACGTTTATGAGAACGTGAATATCGGCAAGGAGTTCAAGATGCCGGCCGACTGGCGCTCGGCGCTGTTTATCGGGGCGATCTGCGGTCTGGCGCAGGACCGCATCATCGAGGCGCTGCGCGCTCTGATCGGCATGGATCCGGGAGATAAGATTGACCACGCCGCCCAACTTGCTAGCCTGACCATCTAGGATCCGCACAAGCGGAACCAGAGGAGCAGGATCGCCCGCGACCGAGCGGCTTGCGGCGAGCGCGTGAAGGGAAGCCGATGCAGCAGCTCCAGGGCATGGATGCGAGTTTCGTCGCGCTCGAAACGCGCAATTCGCCGATGCACATCGGTTCGATCCTGATCTACAATCCCGCCACCGCGCCCGACGGCTTCGTGCGGTTCAAGGACATCCTCGCCTTTTTCGAGAGCCGCCTGCAGCTTTCCAAGACCATGCGCCAGCGGATGGTGCGCGTGCCCTTCGACCTCGATTATCCCTACTGGATCGAGGATCCCGACTTCGACCTCGAATACCATGTCCGCCACGTGGCGCTGCCCGCGCCGGGCGACTGGCGGCAATTGTGCATCCAGGCAGCGCGCATCTTCGCCCGCCCGCTCGACCTCGACCGCCCGCCGTGGGAATTCACCGTGGTCGAGGGGCTCGACAATGTCGAGGGCCTGCCCAAGGGCTGCTACGCCTATATCACCAAGGTCCACCATGCGGCGATCGACGGGATGAGCGGGATCGACCTGATGGAGGCGACGCACACGCTGCGGCCCGACGAGCCGCCCCCGCCCGGCCCCGACGAATGGAAGCCCGAAAAGGTCCCCAATCCGATCGAACTGCTCGGCAAGAGCTATTTCAACGCGATCGCCAATCCGCTCAAGCAGATCGAGGTCGCGGCCAAGGCGGCCCCCGGCCTGACCAAGGCGCTGAGAGGCCTCGCGGCGAAGGAATTCGACGTCTCGACCGAGATGATCGCGCCCAAGACGCGCTTCAACCGGAAGATTTCTCCGCACCGCGTGGTCGAGGGTGTGAGCGTCCCGCTGGCGGACATCAGGGCGATCCGTGGCGCGGCCGAGGGTGCCAAGGTCAACGATGTCTTCCTGACCATCATCGGCGGGGCGATGCGGCGCTATCTCGACAGCAAGGGCGAGCTGCCGAAGAAATCGCTCACCGCAATGGCGCCGATTTCGGTCCGCTCGACCGGCGAGAAGAATGCGATGGGCAACCAGGTGGCCGCGATGATCGCCCCGCTCGGTACGCAGATCGCCGATCCGCTCGAGCGGCTGGCCTGGGTTCACGACCGCACGACCAATTCCAAGGCCATGACCGACGCCATGGGCGCGCGCAACATGACCGAGATGAGCAAGGTCAGCCCGGCGCTGTGGATGAGCCTGGGCGCGCAGCTCTATACCCGCCTCAGCCTTGCCAATCGCGGCGTCGGACCGATCTTCACCACCGTGGTGACCAACGTGCCCGGCCCGCCGGTGCCGATCTATTCGGCCGGTGCGCGGCTCGAGAGCATGATGGGCCTGATCTGCCTGACCGACGGCATGGGCCTCGCCCATGTGGTGCAGAGCTACACCAAGGAAGCGACCATCGCCTTCACCGCCGACCGCGAGATGATGGACGATCCGGAATTCTACGCGGCCTGCATTCGCGAAAGTTTTGAGGAATTGCGCGATGCTGCGGCGGGAAATGCCGCGCCTGCGGAACAAAAACCTCCGGCGAAGAAGAGCTTAGCCAAATCTGCGCCCAAGAAGCCCGCCGCCAGGAAGCGGGCCGCACCGAGGAAAAAGCCGTCCGAACCCGCAAAAGGAGGCACAAAGACCTCCACGAGGCGTTCGAAGAAGCCTGCCCAGCCCCTGAAAGGTTCGACCACCGAATGACGACAACCACCACCGAAGCCCGCCCGCCCAACCGCCTGCTGACGCTGGCCGAACCGGGCCGCGCGTTGGGCGAACTGGCCAGCTTCTACGCGCTGCGGCCGCTGCTTTCGATGCTGCCGCGCGGTGACGGGCACGGCGTGCTGGTGCTGCCCGGCTTCATGGCATCGGATTATTCGACCGCGCCGCTGCGCTCGCTGCTGTCCGACCTCGGCTACGATGCGGTCGGCTGGAACCTCGGCCGCAACGTCCGCGTCGACAATGCGCGGATCGAGGCGATGATGGGCTGCGTCGAGGAACTGCACGAGCGCACGGGTGGGAAGGTCAGCATCGTCGGCTGGAGCCTCGGCGGCGTGTTCGCGCGCGAACTGGCCAAGCTTGCGCCCGACAAGGTGCGCGGGGTGATCAGCCTGGGCTCGCCGATCAGCGACGATCGCGGGCATACCAATGCCGCGCGCCTGTTCGAATATCTCAACGGCAAGGAGCCCGAGCCGATGCGGGGCGGCAATTTCCGCAAGCTGGCCGAAGCGCCGCCAGTGCCGACCACCTCGATCCTCACGCGGACCGACGGCGTCGTCCATTGGCGCGGATCGGTGCAATGCGGCGACCATGCCGAGTGCGAGAACATCGAGGTCCATGCGAGCCATTGCGGGCTCGGAGTGAACCCGGCGGCCGTCTATGCCATCGCAGACCGGCTAGCGCAGCCCGAAGGGGCCTGGAAGCCGTTCCGCGCGGCAGGCCTTGCGAGCCTGTTCTTCCCGCGCCGCGCGCTCGCCTGACCGGTCAGAACATCTTCCGCAGGTCGATGCCGAGATAACGGCCCACCGGATCGATCCGGCGCGGGTCGTAGGCATCGGGCACGTCGCCATTGGCGTCGACCACGCGGCGTTGGCCGTCGAAGATATTGTCGACCACGAAGGAGACGCGGAAGCCCTTGAAGAAGCCCTCCTCGCGCTTGAGTATCTGGCCGAGGTCGGCGAACAGCCGCAGGTCGAAGGTCACCAGATCGCCGAAGAAGAGATCGCTCGATCCGGGCAGCCCGCTCCCGCGCAGCACCGCCTCGCCGAGGTAATTGCCCGAGAGGCGCGCGCCGTAGCCGTCCATGAACATGCCGCCTTCGAGCCGTGTGCTGTGCCTGGGGATCGCCCCGCTGCCGAGTACATAGCCGTCGAGCTGATCGAACACCGGACCGCCCTGCGCCAGCGTGACCTCGTTCTGCAGGGCGATGGTGTGGTTGAGGTTGACGAAATAGCGCCCGCCACCACCACCGCCGCGCCGGGCGAAGGGGTTCATGGCCGCCCCGCCGCCACGCTGGCCGCCCTCGCCGCGCGGCGGTCCGCCGGTGCCCTCGACCGCGCAAATGCGGGCGCGGAACTGATTGAGCCGCTCCTGGTCGATCTCGCCATCCTCGCCGCGCAGCCGTTCGAGCATCTGCGGGGGCAGCGCATCGATCCGCGGCGGTTCGGCGCACAGCGCCTCGCGCAGGGCGGCGAAGCGGCCGACATCGGCTTCGCCATCGGCGCTGCACAGGCGCTGGCGCAACATTTCGACGCGTGCGGGATCGGGATTGCCGTCGGCATCGACCAGCCGCGCGCGCATGCCTTCGGGCAACTGCGAAAGGTCGGGCGTGCCTGTCGCGGGCGCGGCGCAGAACTGCTCGCGCATCTTGGCGAAGCGTTCGGGGTCGAAGCGCGGCGCCTCATTCTCGCCGCCGCCGCCGAACTCGCCCGGCGGGCCCCGGCGCGAACCGCCCGAGCGGCCCGAACGGCCGCCCCCGGATTCATCCGATCCGCCGATGCGTCCCCGCATCGACAGACCGAAGCTGAGCGTGCGGCTGCGCGTTTCGTAAAGCGTCACCGGGCGCCGGTCGATGGCCAGCAGTTCGCCGCCTGCATCGCGGGTTACCCGGTCCGGGAAGGCCTGCTCAAATGCGGCGGTGAAGGCGGGCGAGGACAGCGTGACGTCGCGCGAGCGGTTGATGCCGTAATCGACCTGCAACCGTGCGCCGTCGAGCGGCAGTTCCCAATTGGCCCCCAGCTTCCAGTCCGACTGCGTTTCCGCGCCGAGGTTGGGATTGCCGCCCGTGGTAACCGTGGCGAGCACGTCCTGCCCGGTCGCGAAATCGAACACGGGTACGTTGAATTCGTCGATCCGCGGATTGCCGAGCGCCGAGATCCCCGGCGCCGCCTCGCGCCAGATGCGCGTGACCTGGAGGTTGAGTTTCTCGACAGGCGACCAGTTGAGGCCCGCGGTCCAGTTGGTGAGGCTGCCGAAGTCGGACAGGTCCTCGGCCCCCGCGGACAGGTTGATGCTGGCGTTGCCGATCGCGCCCCAGGCCTCGCCGCGGCGAGCGATGGGAATGTTGAGATTGATCCCGCCATCGAAGCGACGACGCGTGATCGAGGCATCGCTCGCCGAGCGTGTGTCGCTGCTTTCGAGGCGCTTCCAGTCGAAACCGAGATCGAGCGTGGCCGACACTTCGCCGGCCGGCAGTTCGACCGGATAGCCGGTCAAGGTCGCCTTGTTGACCACCGTCCGGGTGCGCGTTTCGGCGGTGTCGAACCCGGCCGCGTTTCGGCGATCGATCTCGGTGTCGCCATTGGCGAGCACCGCGTCGCTGGTGAAGGTCGCCTTCCACGAGCCGATGCTGCGGTTGTAGGCCGCGCCCAGCGAGAGCGTGTCGGTCCGGCGGCGGCGCTCGATCGGCTCGACCGCGCTGCCCGTGTCGCGCAGACCCGAGAGGCCCGTGCTCTCTTCGCGCGAGGCGGTGGCGTTGAGGCTGAGCGAGGAGCCGCTGTCGATGAAGGCGCGCGCGTAATTGGCGGTCCCTTCGACTTGCCAGCTGTCCGAAACCAGGCTGCGGAAGGGCGCTTCGTCGGCGACGCCGGGAATGGCGGAGGGCACGGTGAAGCCGCGCTCCGCCTCGGTCAGCAGGCTGGTATCCTCGAAATCGAGATTGAAATTGAGTCGCGCGCCGTCGGCGATCCTCAGATAGGTCGCCTCCTCCTCGTTGCGCCAGTAGCCGCCGCGTGCGGGCGCCTCGAGCTCACCTTCTAACGTGAGCGCCGAATAGTCGTTCTTGAGGACGATGTTCACGACGCGCTGGTCGGGATCGTAGCCGAAGCGCTGCGCGACCTCCTCGGCGAAGACCTCGATCTTGGCGATGCTCTCGGGCGGGTAGGAGCGGAATTCGCGCGGGCTCGACACGCGGATGCCGTTGACGAGGAATACCGGTCCGCCGCCGCCACGGCCGCCGCGCGCGCCGCCGGTCGAAGGTTCGATCGCGGCAATGATGTCGGCGATCGAACTGCCCCCGAAGGCGGAAATGTCCTCGCTGTCGTATTCGGCGACCGGCGGCTGGTCGACGATCAGCTGCCCGCGGATCCGCTCGCCCGAGACGACGATGGTGCCGGGGCCGGTGAGGTCCTCCTCGCCGGTTTCGGAAGCGGCATCGGCCGCCTGCGCCACATCCTGTGCCTGGGCACCGGTAGCCCAGCCTAGGGCGACCAGCGAAACTGCTGCGATCCTTATCGAATTCAAGAAACGGGCCTTCCTATGGACGATGTCGAGCCGCCCCCGAAGGAAGGCTATGTGGCCAAGAATGCCCCGCGGCAACCCCGGTTTCCGTATCGCATTGTCGCTGGTCGGTGGCCATGGGCGGTCCGTAGATAGGTGTCGCGTATCGCCAAGGCTTCCCTTTTAGCGCCTGCGCCGCTAAAGGCCGCCGCTCGTATTGCACACTCGAACGGACACGACAGACTAGATGGCCAAAGAAGAACTTCTCGAAATGCGCGGCAAGGTGGTGGAACTGCTGCCCAATGCGATGTTCCGCGTCGAGCTCGAGAACGGCCATGAAGTGCTCGGCCACACCGCCGGCAAGATGCGCAAGAACCGCATCCGCGTGCTGGTGGGCGACGAGGTCCTGTGCGAGCTGACGCCCTACGATCTGACCAAGGCGCGGATCACCTACCGCTTCATGCCCGGTCGCGGCGGCCCCGGCCCGCAATAAGCGCCCGTGGGCCAGCCCACTCTCATTCTAGCATCGGCCAGTCCCCGGAGGCGCGAGTTGCTCGCCCGCCTCGGCGCGACTCCTGCCGCCGTCGCACCCGCCGATATCGACGAGACGCCGCGCAAGGACGAACTGCCACGCGACTACGCCCGCCGCATGGCGCGCGAGAAGGCCGAGGCGGCGGGATCGAGCGAGGGCTTCGTGCTCGCGGGCGACACGGTGGTCGCCGCCGGGCGCCGCATCCTGCCCAAGGCCGAGGACGAGCCCACCGCACGCCAATGCCTCGAGCTGCTCTCCGGCCGCCGTCACCGCGTGCTTTCCGCAATTGCGCTGCGCGCGCCCGACGGGACACTGCGCGAGCGACTGAGCGAAACGGTGGTGATCTTCAAGCGGCTCTCGTCCGACGAGATCGACGCTTACATCGCCAGCGGCGAATGGCACGGCAAGGCCGGCGGCTATGCGATCCAGGGCATGGCCGAGGGTCTGGTCCGCCGCATCCAGGGCAGCCACTCGGGCGTCGTCGGCCTGCCGCTCTACGAAACGCGCACGCTGCTGAAGGCGGCAGGGTTCGACCTTGCCTGAGTGGCTGATCGAGGAGGGCATCGGCGAGTGCCGCGCCCTGCTGATCGAAGGCGACGACGTCCTGGCCGCCAGGCTGCGCTGGCCCGGCGAACTTGCGGCGGGCGACGGGTTCGAGGGAAGGCTGCTGCGCAAGAACGGCACGCGCGGCGTGGCCGAACACCCTTCGGGTCGCGAGGTACTGATCGACAGACTGCCCCGCAATGCGAGCGAGGGGGCGAGCTATCACTTCGTCGTGACCCGCGCAGCCATGACCGAACGCGGGCGCTTCAAGCTTCCCGCCGCTCGCCCGGCGGACCAGGCCGGCCCGATTGCCGAGGATGTCTTCGAGACCGGCAAACCAGTCCGTCGCCTGCCCTCCGGTGCGTGGGAAGAGGTCTGGCATGCTGCATCCTCAGGCGGGGTCGCATTCGCCGGCGGGTCGATGCTCTTCGCCGTCACCCCCGCGATGACGCTGATCGACATCGACGGCGACCTTGCCCCGCGCGAGCTGGCCCTGGCCGCCGTTCCCGAAATCGCGCGCTGGCTGCCCTTGTTCGGTCTCGGTGGTTCGATCGGGATCGATTTCCCCACCCTCCAGGTCAAGGCAGACCGCAAGGCAGTCGACGCGGCGCTGGAGGAGGCGCTGGCCGACTGGCCGCACGAGCGCACCGCGATGAACGGCTTCGGCTTCGTCCAGATCGTCGCGCGGCTCGAAGGGCCCTCGCTGCTCCATCGCTTCGCTACCTCGCGGGTGGGACTGGCGGCGCGCATGGCCTTGCGGCGCGCCGACATGGTCGAGGGGCCGGGCGTGACGCTGTTGACCCTGCATCCCGCGCTCAAGGCCAGGCTCAAGCCCGAATGGCTCGCCGAACTCGAGCGGCGCACCGCGCGCCCGGTGCGGATAGAAATCGATCCGGGCCTTGCGATCGAGGCCGCCGCGGCCCAGATCGTCGCGCATGACGACTAAGTCCCGCCCCTGCCCGATCTGCAAGAAACCGCGCAGCGAGGAATACGCCCCCTTCTGCTCGAGCCGCTGCCGCGACCGCGACCTCTCGCAATGGTTCGGTGACGGCTATGCGGTGCCCGGACGGCCCGCGCTGCCCGAAGAAATCGCCGCCGAGGTCATTCGGGGGAAAGAGGACTAAATACCCCCTTGCCAAGGCGGTCCGGCTTCGCCATAGGCGCGCTCTCATTGCTCGCGGGGCCGCACCGGCCCCCTCGCCGAAGCAGTGTGCCCGGGTAGCTCAGTGGTAGAGCAGACGATTGAAAATCGTCGTGTCGGTGGTTCGACTCCGCCCCTGGGCACCACTTCGCTGCCCCGGCTTTTCCTGCATCGCCGCCCGCGCTAGGCATCGGTCATGCACGAAACCACCAGCACCGCGCTATCCGCTTTCGACATCGCTGCCCTGCTCGTCGTCGCTTCGGCGCTGCTGGGGTGGTTCAACCATCATTTCGTCAAGCTGCCGCATGTCATCGGGCTGACCGTGATGGGCGCGCTGAGCGCGATCGGGCTGATGGTCGCCAATGCCTTCATCCCCGCCATCACGGTCGACGACTGGGTCGCGGAGACGCTGCAGCGGCTCGATTTCACCGAGACGCTGCTGCAGGGCATGCTCAGCTTCCTGCTCTTCGCGGGCGCGCTGCATGTCGATCTCGACCGGCTCAAGAGCGCCTGGCTGCCGGTGCTGCTGCTGTCGACCTTCGGCGTGATGGTCTCGACCGTGCTCGTCGGCCTCGCCATGTGGGGCGTCGGATCGGTGCTCGGACTGCCGGTGGCGCCGATCTGGTATTTCGTCTTCGGTGCGCTGATCGCCCCCACCGACCCGGTCTCGGTGCTCGGCGTGCTCAAGGAAGAAAAGGTCCCGCAATCGCTGCAGAGCGCGGTCGCGGGAGAGAGCCTGTTCAACGACGGGGTCGGCATCGTCGTCTTCACCATCCTGCTCGGCGCCGCGCTGACCGGCGCCGATTTCTCGCTCGCCGAGGGCGCGCGGCTGTTCGCGTTCGAGGCGGGTGGCGGTGTGCTGGTCGGCCTCGTGTTCGGCTGGATCGGCTATCGCGCGCTCGCCAGCATGGACGAATATACGCTCGAGGTGCTGATCACGCTGGCGATCGTCATGGGCGGCTATGCGCTGTGCTCCTCGCTCCACGTCTCCGGCCCGCTGGCGATGGCGGTCGCCGGCCTGCTGATCGGCAACCAGGGGGTTACCTACGCGATGAGCGACGTGACCCGCGACTATGTGATCAAGTTCTGGGAGCTGGTCGACGAGCTGCTCAACTCGGTGCTGTTCCTGCTGATCGGGCTCGAGATGATCGCGCTCGCCGCCGGGGTGGACGACCTGCTCTTCGGCCTCGCCGCGATCCCGCTGACGCTCGTCGCGCGCGCAATCGCCGTGACGCTTTCGACGAAGGCGATCCCGGCGGCACGGCTATCGGACAAGGGCGCGGGCCGGGTGCTGTGGTGGGGCGGCCTGCGCGGCGGCATCTCGATCGCGCTGGCGCTGTCGCTACCGCCCGGCGAGACGCGCGAACTCATCCTCGCGGCCACCTTTGCCGCCGTGCTGTTCAGCGTGCTGGTCCAGCGCGCGACGCTCGGCAGGCTGATCGAGAAGCTCAAGGACGACCATGCCCCGGCGGTCGAGGATACCCCCTCGACGGCGGTCCACTAGAGCGCGCCGATCCAGAACTGCATGGTATGCGGGATTTCGCCGACGCTGCCTCGCGTCTTCCAGTCGAGCACGGTGGTGAGCCCTTCGGCCTTCTCGTAGCCGCGGCCGCGCCAGAAGTCGTCGAGCGGGCGGTAGCCTTCCGGCCGGTGCGGATCATCCTCCGCCCGGCCCACGGCGCAGAAGCAGGCATGGCTCGCCCCGGCCGCGCGCGCCGCCTCTTCGCGCCGGTCGAAGAAAGCGTGGCCGATGCCCTGCCCGCGAAAGGCGGGCAGCAGCACGCTCTCCCCGAAATAGAACAGGCGCGCGATGGCGTGACCGTGCTCTTCGAAAGGGCGGCGGAATTCCGCCTTCTGCCCCGCCATGGGCGAGGCGGTCGCGGCCCCGACGATCCGCTCGCCATCCATGGCGGCGATCAGCACCGATCCCGGCTCCGCGGCGAATTCGCGCAGATAGTCACGCTCGTATCCGGCATCGCCGTCATAGAGATAGGGGAAGTCGGCGAAGACTGCGATTCGCAGCGCCGCGAGCGCATCGAGCGCGCCGGTCAGCGCGCTCCCCTGCAACCGTTCGACCGATACCCCATGGCCCCCGGCTACTGGTCGCAACCCTGCCGCGCAATTGCTTTCGCGCACCTGCTTCTGTATGGGGCTTCGCACACGCCCCGGCAGTCGCAATCGCCCGTCGATTGAGCGCCGGGGCGGCTGTCTTTTACGCGCGAAGGAATGCACGCCCATGGCTCGTCGCCGCCAGATCTACGAAGGCAAGGCCAAGATCCTCTACGAAGGCCCCGAACCGGGCACGATCATCCAGTATTTCAAGGATGATGCGACCGCGTTCAACGCCCAGAAGAAGGGCACGATCAACGGCAAGGGCGTGATCAACAACCGCATCAGCGAGTATGTCTTCACCCGCCTCAGCCACATCGGCATCCCGACTCATTTCATCCGCCGCCTCAACATGCGCGAGCAGCTGGTCCGCCAGGTCGAGATCATCCCGCTGGAGGTGGTCGTGCGCAATGTCGCGGCGGGCACGCTGTCCAAGCGCCTCGGGATCGAGGAAGGCGAACTGCTGCCGCACACGCTGATCGAATATTGCCTCAAGGACGACAGCCTCGGCGATCCCAAGGTCTCCGAAGAGGAAATCGCCTGCTTCAATTGGTGCAGCCATGAAGAGCTGCAGGACATGTCGTCGATGGCGATCCGCATCAACGATTTCCTGTGCGGCATGTTCAGCGCGATCGACATCCGCCTGGTCGATTTCAAGCTCGAATTCGGCCGCATCTGGGACGGCGATTACAGCCGCGTGATCCTGGCCGACGAGATCAGCCCCGACGGCTGCCGCCTGTGGGACATCAACACCGGCGAGAAGCTCGACAAGGACCGCTTCCGTCGCGATCTGGGCGGCGAGAGCGAGGCCTATCAGGAAGTCGCGCGCCGGCTCGGCCTGCTACAGAACGACGACAGCGGCCCGGGCGAAGTGCTCGACATGAGCGCCCATCGCGGGCGCCTGCGCACTCCGAGCAAGCCCAAGAAATAGGCGTTCCGCAGCTTGCGGCGCATGTGGCGCCGAGTAGTGCGGGAAAGCTTGGCTTAAGCCTGGCGATTGCATAGCGTCGGACCACGTCCGGCCTCGGCCGCAATCGCACAGGTTCTCGTGTCCGCATTCTCCACCAGCCGCATGCTCGCGGCGCTCCCGCTTCTCGCCCTCGCCCACCCGCTGATTGCGGGCGACGCGCCCGTTGTCCCGCCTGTAGAAGCCGTCCAGACGAGGACCGGCTGGGGCCATCCCGTCTACGACATCGCCCCCGATCCCGCGGTCCGTTTCGGCATGCTGGCCAACGGCCTGCGCTACGCTATCCTAAAGAACGGCACGCCCGAGAACACGGCGGCGGTGCGCTTCGGCTTCGACGTCGGCTACATCGACGAGAGCGAGGAGGAACTGGGTCTCGCGCACATGCTCGAGCACATGGCCTTCAACGGCTCGAAACAGGTGCCCGAGGGCGAGATGGTCAAGCTGCTCGAGCGGCTCGGGCTCGCCTTCGGTGCGGATACCAATGCCTCGACCGGCTTCGAGGACACGATCTACAAGCTCGATCTCCCCCGCACCGACGAGGCGCTGCTCGACACCGCGCTGATGCTGATGCGCCAGACCGCGAGCGAACTGACGATCGCCGACGATGCGGTCGATCGCGAGCGCGGGGTGATCCAGTCCGAAACGCGCACGCGCAACAGCTATTCGCTGCGGCGCTTCAAGAACTGGTTCGATTTCGTCGCACCCACCACGCTCTATTCGCAGCGCTTCCGCGCCAAGGGGACCGAGGAAATCATCGATTCCGCACCGGGCCAGGTACTGCGCGATCTCTACCGGCGCTACTATCGGCCCGACAACGCGGCGCTGGTGGTGGTCGGCGACATCGATCCCGATACGGTCGAGGCGAAAATCCGGGCCACATTCGGCGACTGGACGGCGCCCGCGACGGCGCGGGTCGAGGTTGACAAGGGCGCGCTCGACCTCGCACGCGGGCCGGCGGCGGCCAATTTCGTCGACCCCGATGTCCAGACACTGGTCACGATCGACCGCTTCGCCCCCTATGTCGAACGCCGGCCGACCGTGGCGGAAAGCGCCCAAACCCGGCTGATCGCGCTCGGCACCGCCATTCTCGACCGCCGCCTGCAGAAGATCGCCAATGCGTCCGATTCGCCGATCATCAGCGGCAACGCCTCGGCTTCGGACTTCTTCGACATCCAGCGCGAGGCGCAGGTCGCGATCGAGGCGCGCGAGGGCGAATGGCAGCGCGCGCTGGAAGTCGGCGAGCAGGAATGGCGCCGCGCGGTCGAACATGGCTTCACCGAGGCCGAACTGGCCGAGCAACTCGCCAATTTCGAGCAGCGCTATCGCGATGCGGCGCGCCAGCAGGACACGCGGCGCAATACGCAGCTCGCCGACGGGATCCTCTCGACCGCACGCCACGAGCGGATCTTCGTCACCCCGCAGACGACCTACGAGCTGTTCCTCGCACAGAAGCCCGCGATCACCGCAGAGGCGGTGTCGCAGGCCTTCGCGCGTCACTTCGCGCTGTCGGACCCGCTGATCCACGTCTCGACCAAGCAGCCGATCGCCGATGCGCAGGCGGCCATTCTCGACGCCTGGCGCGCCTCCGCCGCCGAACCGGTCGATCCGCCTGCGGATACCAGCGGGCAGGCCTTCGCCTATGACGATTTCGGCACACCCGGGACGGTGGCCGAAGACGGCATGGTCGAAGACCTCGGCGTCCGCACGATCCGCTTCGCCAACAATGTCCGGCTCAATCTCAAGCCCACGCCATTCGAGAAGGACCGGGTGCGCTTCGCGATCCGTCTCGGTTCGGGCCAGCTGGCACTGCCGCGCGACCAGATGGCGCAGGCGGTCTTCCTTTCCTCGGTCAGCGCGCTCGGCGGGCTCGGGCAGCAGGGCTATGACGAGCTGCGCCAGGTACTCGCCGGGCGCCAGGTGACCTACGGCTTCGACGCGGGCGAGGACAGGTTCACGGTGCGCGGAAGCACCACGATGGCCGACCTGCCGCTGCAGCTCCGCCTCAGCGCCGCCTATTTCAGCGATCCCGGCTTGCGGCCCGAAATGCTCACGCGCTGGCAGGCGGTGATCCCGCCTTATGTCGCGCAGCTCGACGCGACCCCGCAGGCGGTGGCGCGCGCGCAGGTTCCGCGAATTCTCGCCGACGGCAATCCGCGCTTCGGCCTGCCCTCCGAAGAAGAGCTTACGTCGGTCACGCTCGAGCAGGCCCGCGCGCTGGTGGCCGAGCAGTTCGCCCGGGCACCGATCGAAATCTCCGTCGTCGGCGATTTCGACGGCGACGCGGTGATCGCCGCAGTCGCCGCGAGCTTCGGCGCCCTGCCCCAGCGCGCGCCGACGCTGGAGAGCTGGGACAGCGAGCGCGTGGCACAGTTCGCGAGCGATCGCAGCGAGCGTGTCCTTACGCATGCCGGCGCGAGCGACCAGGCGCTGGCGCTGACCTATTGGCCGACCACCGACGACGGCGACGCGCAGGAAGCGGCGACCATGCAGATGCTTGCGCTCGCCATGCGGCTCGAACTGCTCGACCGCATTCGCGAACAGCTCGGCGCCTCCTACTCGCCCGGCGCGGGATCGAGCATGTCGAGCATCTATCGCGGATACGGGACCTTCTCGACCTCGGTCGTGGTCAAGCCCGAGCAGGCCGACGAGGTGTTTGCGGCGGTCGATGCGATCGTCGAGGATTTCCGCCAGGCGCCGATCGATGCCGACCTGCTCGAGCGTGCGCGGACCCCGCTGCTCGAGCAGATCGCGCTGAGCCGGCGGGAGAACGGCTGGTGGCTTGCCGTCATCGACGAAGCGCAGCTGCGCGCCGAGCGGCTCGACCGCGTGCGCAGTTATGAGGACCGCATCCGCGCGGTCACGCCCGAAATGCTGCAGGCCGCGGCGCAGCGCTATCTCGATCCGGCGCAGGAACTCCGCATCCGCGTGGTCCCTGCCGAGCCTGTCACGCAGCCCTGAAAAAAGGGGCCGGAGGGATCGCCCCCCCGGCCCCGATTTCCTGACGCGGTCCCGCCTTAGTAGCTGACGCGCGCCGAGATGCCGAACACGCGCGGATCGTTGACGAAGGCGGTGTTGTTGTTGAAGTCGATACCGCCCTTCACATTGTCGGCATCGGTGATGTTGCGCACGAAGGCCGCGACCTCGAACGTGCCGTCGGTGCGGGCGTAGCCCACGCGCAGCCCGCCTTCGATCTGGTTGTTCGCGCTGAACTCCTCGCTTTCGTAGAGGAAGAAGTTGGTCTTCCCCTGATAGGCCCAGTCGGTGAAGAAGAACACTTCACCGGCGTTGCCGACCGGGAAGGCGTACCGCGCGGTGACGTCGGCGATCCATTCGGGAGCATTGGGGAACGGGTTGCCGTCGACGAGCGCGCGGTCGGTCCCCGACAGGGTCACGATCGGATCGGTCACGGTGCACTGCGCACAGATACCTACTGCCAGATTCTCGTCCTGAATCTTGGTGTTGTTCCAGCTCAGGCCTGCAGTGAGCAGGAAGTCCGGGGTCACCTGGAAGGCGCTGTCGAGTTCGAAACCATAGCCGCGACCCTTGTCGGCATTGACCAGCTGGACGAGGTTGTTGACGCCGCCAACAGCGGTGAACTGCGGATCCTCGATCGTGTAATAGTAAACCGCGCCGTTGAGGCGGACACGGCGACCGGCCAGTTCCGACTTGAAGCCGGCTTCGTAGCTCATGATCTTTTCCGACGTCGCGATCGACGGCGGCGAACCGAAGGCCACGTCGCGGCCCTGGATGGTCGGAGCGCGGAAGCCGTTGGCGAGGCGCGCATAGACGCTGGCATCGTCGCTCACGTCGAGGAAGGCCGACAGGTCCCAGCTCAGGCGCTCGTCCTTGACGATGCGGTACTGCGTGCCCGGGCCGGAGATGAACGACGTCTGGGTGACGTCGAATTCCTTCATGTCGTCGGTCCAGCGCAGGCCGCCGGTAAGCTTGAGCACATCGCTTGCCCGCACCGACACTTGGCCGAAGGTCGCCCAGCTGTCGTTGGTGTGGCGCACAGTGACCGGCGGCGGGAAGCCGAAGCCGACCGTGGTGACGTCGAAATCGCTCTTGAAGACGAACATGCCGACCTGCCAGTCGATCACGCCGCCAGGGTTCGATGCGAGGCGAACCTCGTGGGTGAACTGCTCGAGATCGATCGAGTCCTGCGTATCCGATTCGAACGGAATGAAGCCCGGGCCGGTCTCGATCACGATATCGGGGTCGGTCGCATCGCGGATGACGAAGCCGCCATCGATGTCGCCGCGGCTCGAACCTTCGCTGCTGGCCCAGGAGGTGATGCTGGTCAACGTCGCGAAATCGGCATCATAATCGAGCTTGAAGCTGCCGACGAAGGCATTGTACTTCGCCACATTGCCGCCGCCGGCGTCGTAGAACACCGTGTCGCGGTCGTAGTTGGCGTTGAGATCGTTGTTGCCGGGGCCGAGGATATTGGCACGGAACAGCGTCGAGGTCCCGTCGAGATCGCGAAAGGCAACCGAGCCGAGCAGCGACAGGCGGCTGTCGGGGGTGATCAGCAGCTGCGCGCGACCGGCAAGCTCGTCATAACCGCCGAGCACGTCGTCCTGGCCGGTGAAGCCGTTGTCGACCCAGTCGTCGCGGTGCTGGTAAAGACCCGACACGCGCAGCGAGGCGACGCCCGGCGCGATCGGAACGGTCACGCCGCCATCGAGCGAGAGCGAATTGAAGCTGCCGTAGCTCGCCGAAACCTGCGCGGCGAACTGGTCGCCCGGCTTGGCGGTGTCGATCTTGACGATACCGGCCGGCGTGTTGCGCCCGAACAGCGTGCCCTGCGGGCCGCGCAGCACTTCGATGCGCTCGACGTCGAAGATGGGGAAGCTCTTCAGCGTGACGTTTTCCATCACGATGTCGTCCATGACGACCGAGACCGGCTGCGAGGCGGCGAGATCGAAATCGGTGTTGCCGAGGCCGCGGATGTAGAAGCGCGGCGCGGCGCGGCCGTTCGAGCTTTCGACGAACAGGCCGGGGACGCGCGCGGCGAGCGCGGTCACCTCGGCCCCGGCGTCGAAGATGGTCTTTACCATGCTCGAATTGAGCGTGGCGGCCGAAACGGCGACGTCCTGGAGGTTTTCCTCGCGCCGGTTGGCGGTGACGATGATCGTGTTGAGCTGGCCTTGGGTCGCTTCCGCGTCGGCGGGAGTTTGGGCTTCCTGGGCGAAGGCCGGCTGCGCAGCGAAAGCCGCGAGCGCGAGAGTGCTTGCCCCGAGGAGATGGGCAGCGGTCGAACGGATGGTCATGGCGGGGAGAGTTCCTGCTTGAGCTCGCATCGTATCACGCGGGCATTTGGAGGTGTGCGGCAATATCGCCGTCCGCGCCCGATAGCATGACGGCCCGGTTTTTGGGGCGCGACACGCGGTTCGGCGTCAGTTTCGTGTCAATTGTTGCAATCGCGCTACACGCGTTTCGATTATGTCACGCATGCGACCGGGGGTGCGATCCGCGTCCGACGCTTGAATGCACGCGGCGGCTGCGCCATAGGCGCGGCAAACGAAAGGCCTTGCCCGATGAAGATCCGCGTCCACGTCTCTCTCAAGCCCGGCGTCCTCGATCCGCAGGGTCGTGCCGTCCACCATGCGCTCGAAGGTCTCGGCTTCGCCGGGGTGGAAGATGTCCGGGTCGGTCGGATGATCGAGCTCGACGTGGCCAACGATACGAGCGACGATGCCCTCACCGAAATGTGCGAGAAGCTGCTCGCCAACACGGTGATCGAAAACTACCGCATCGAGAAGGTCGGCTGATGTCGTTCCGCGCCGCCGTTATCACCTTCCCCGGATCGAACTGCGACCGCGACATGGCTGTGGCGCTCGAACAGGTCTCGGGCGCCGCGCCGCTGCGCGTTTGGCATGGCGATGCCGACCTGCCCGAGCGGCTCGATTTCATCGCCCTTCCCGGCGGTTTTTCCTATGGCGACTACCTCCGCTCGGGCGCGATGGCGGCGAACAGCCCGATCATGCGCAGCGTCAAGCAGCAGGCCGAGCGGGGCGTCCCCGTGCTGGGCATTTGCAACGGCTTCCAGGTGCTGACCGAAGCGGGGCTGCTGCCCGGCGCGCTGATGCGCAATGCCGGCCAGACCTTCATCTGCCGCACCGTGGCGCTGACTGTCGAGAACAGCCAGACGCTGTTCACCGGCGGCTACGACAACGGCCAGACGATCCGCATTCCGGTGGCCCATCACGACGGCAACTACTTCGCCGACGAGGACACGCTCGACCGGCTCGAGGGCGAAGGCCGCATCGCCTTCCGCTATGCCGAGACCTGCAACGGCTCGCGCCGCGACATCGCCGGCGTGCTCAACGCCGCGGGCAACGTGCTCGGCATGATGCCGCACCCCGAACGCGCCGTCGATGCGGCGCATGGCGGGACCGACGGCCTCGCCCTGTTCGAGAATGCGGTGAAGGCCCTCGCCGAGGCCTGATCAGGCGCTCTTGAGGCGCCACTCCTCGGCCTGACGGTTGAGGAGCGAGCGGACATCGCCCGCGGGCATCGGCCGCCCGAAGTGGAAGCCCTGGATCTTGGTGCAGTGGAGGCCGCGGATCATCGCCGCCTCTTCCTCGTTTTCGACCCCTTCGGCGGTGGTGGTCATGCCGAGGCTGTCGGCCATGGCGACCACGGCGCGGATGATCGCGATCGATTCGGGGCTCTGCTGCGCCGCGCCCTGCACGAAGGTCCGATCGACCTTGATGGTCGAGAACTTGAGCTTGCGCAGATAGCCGAGCGAGGAATAGCCGGTCCCGAAATCGTCGAGCGCGATCGAGCAGCCGATCGCCATGCATTCCTCGAGCGCTTTTCGCGCGACGCTGGCGTCGCGCAGGAAGATGCTCTCGGTGACCTCGATCTCGAGCCGCTTGGGATCGAGCCCGCTTTCGCTCAGTGCGCGCACGACGGTGGCCACGAAATCGGGCTCGAGCAGCTGCTCGGGCGAGACGTTGACGTTGACGCGCACATTGGCCGGCCAGTGCGTGGCGGCCTCGCGGCACGCCTCCTCCATGACCCAGGTCCCGATCGGCACGATCAGGCGGGTGTCCTCCGCCAGGGGCACGAACTTGCCAGGGCTGACGAAGCCGTGTTCGGCGCTGTTCCAGCGGATCAACGCCTCGAAGCTGACCACGCCCTCGGTCCGGGCGTCGACTACTGGCTGGTAGTGCAGCACCAGTTCGTCGCGCTCGAGCGCATGGCGGAGCGAGTGTTCGAGCTGTCGGCGCTCTTCGGCATTGGCATGCAGCGAGGGTTCGTATTCGCGATGCGCCCCGCCGCCTTCGTCCTTGGCGCGATAGAGCGCCAGGTCGGCGTTGCGCAGCAATTCCTCGACCGTGCGCCCGTCGCGCGGACCCAGCGCCGAACCGACGCTGGCACCGACGTAGAGGACGTGGTTTTCGATCTCGTAGGGCTCGGACAGGCGCTCGATGATCTCGCGCGCGAGGCTCTCGATCCGGTCGCGTTTCGCCGCATCGCGAATGACCACCGCGAATTCGTCGCCGCCCAGCCTTCCACAGACCTCGTCATCGGTCATGAGGCTCTTCAACCGCCCGGCGACTTCCGCAAGCATACGGTCGCCGACAAGATGGCCGAGCGAATCGTTGATCGCCTTGAAGCGGTCGAGGTCGATCATCATGAAGGCGCAGCGCGAGCGCCACTGGGCGGCGTATTGCAGCGCCTCGCCCAGCGCCTCGTTGAGCATCCGCCGGTTGGGCAGATGGGTCAGCGTGTCGTAGCGCGCCAGATATTCGATCTTTTCGGAGGATTCACGCTGCTCGGTGACGTCCGAACCGACGCCGCGGAAGCCGTGGTAACTGCCGAATTCGTCGATAATCGGCGTACCCGACAGCTCCCACCAGCGATCCTGCCCGTCGATCGAAACCTTGACCAAAAGATTGGAGAAATTCTCCTTGCGCTTCAGCCGGTCGGCCAGCTCGTGCAGGCTTTGCGGGAAACGCCCGGTCTTCCAGCCATTGCCCGAGATGAGCTGGAGGAAGGACTGCCCTTCGACCTGGGTCGATTCCTGCCCCAGCGCGAAGGCGAAGCGGGGCGAGACGGACTTGAGGCGGCGCCGCGTATCGATCTGCCAAAGCCAGTCGGCCTTGCCTTCCTCGAACTCGCGCAAGAGCATCGAAACGACTTCGCTCTTTTCCTGCATCGCCGATTCGGTGAGGCGCACGGCCACCGCCACACGCGCGCTCTCGATGACGCCGAAAACGGACATCAGCGTCGACAGGAGCACCACTGCCGCCAGAATGAACTGCCCGGCAATCAGCGCGGCGAGCAGCCCACCCACACCCACGGCGAGCGTGAAACTGATCGAGGAAAGCGAGGCGCCGAAGCGGCTGGCGCTGCTCGCCAGTACCATCATCGCAGCGATGCTCCACACCAGAACCGTCTCGGCCGGGTGGGCGAATAGGGCGCTCAGGATCATCCCCACGCCCCACATCGCGCCCTTGCCGGCGGCCGTCATGGCATGCGTCTTGATTTCGCCAAGCGAGATGCTGCGCGTGTCCGCGTCGCTCAAACGGCGATCGGCACGGGCCGAGAACCCGACGGCGAACAGCAAGCCCACTCCCCAGAACCCCAGCAGGGGCAGCGGAACCGTATTGCGAAGCGTCGCTGCGGCAAGGAAAAAACCGAGCACGTGAAGCGCTGCGCGCACGCCCATCCGCTGCTTGAGCAGGGCATATTGATGCCCGTGGACCTGCGCCCAGTCCCCGCCCTCGGGCGCATCCATCCCGATGACCTGTCCGATCGACAGCGAGGTCGCCTTCGCCTTGAGAGTGGGTGCCTGTTCGCTCACGGTGGCACCGTTAACCGGAAAACCTTATCTCCGGGTAAAGGCCTACCACACCGTACAGCGCCGCCTGCGCAGCCTGCGCAGCCTATTCCACGGTTACCGATTTCGCCAGATTGCGCGGCTGGTCGACATCGGTGCCTTTGACGCAAGCGACGTGATAGGCGAGCAATTGCACCGGAATGGCATAGACCAGCGGCGCGATCAGCGGGTGGACGCGCGGCATCTCGATCGTTGCCAGGCATCCCTCGCCCGCCTGCTCCAGACCCTCGGCATCCGAGATAAGGACGATCTGTCCGCCGCGCGCGCGTACCTCTTCCATGTTCGAGACGGTCTTCTCGAACAGCGGCCCCGAGGGCGCCAGGACGATCACCGGGACCGCGTCGTCGATCAGCGCGATGGGCCCATGCTTCATCTCGCCGCTGGCATAGCCTTCGGCATGGATGTAGCTGATTTCCTTGAGCTTCAGCGCCCCTTCCAGCGCCAGCGGGAAATCCGGACCGCGGCCGAGATAGAGCACGTCGCGCGCCGGGGCGATGAGATGCGCCATGCTGGCGATGTCGTCGTCATGGTCGAGCGCGGCATTGAGCGCGGCGGGAGCCTCGAGCAGGTGGGCGACTACCTCCTGCTCCTCCGCGCGGCTCATCAGCCCCTTCTTCACCGCCATATGCGCGGCCAGCGCGGCGAGCACCGCCAGCTGGCAGCTGAATGCCTTGGTCGAGGCGACCCCGATTTCGGGGCCCGCATGCGTCGGCAGCAGCAGATCGGCCTCGCGCGCCATCGAACTGGTCGGCACGTTGACGATCACGCCGATCGTCTGGCCGTGCTGCTTGCAGTGGCGCAGCGCCGCCAGCGTATCGGCGGTCTCGCCGCTCTGCGAGATGAACAGCGCGAGCCCGCCCTGCTCCAGCACCGGTTCGCGATAGCGGAATTCGGAGGCGACATCGATGTCGACGGGTACGCGGGCAAACTGCTCGAACCAGTATTTCGCCACCATGCCGGCATAGAAGGAGGTCCCGCAGGCGACGATGGTGACGCGCCGGACGCTGGAGAGGTCGAAATCGAATTGCGGCAGCGCGACCGAATTGTCCGCCTGGCGCAGGTAGGAGCCGAGTGTCTGCGCGACCACGGTGGGCTGCTCGAAAATCTCCTTCTGCATGAAGTGGCGGTAATTGCCCTTCTCCACCGCCGCCGCGGAAGCGCCCGAGGTGCGCACCTCGCGCTCGACCTGGGTATTTTCGGCATCGTAGATCGTCGCGCCTTCGCGCGTCACCACCACCCAGTCGCCTTCTTCGAGATAGCTGATCTGCTGCGTCAGCGGAGCGAGCGCGAGTGCATCGGAGCCGATGTAAGTCTCCCCTTCGCCATAGCCGACGACCAGCGGCGACCCCCGCCGCGCCCCGATCAGCAGTTCGGGATGGTCGCGAAAGGCGATCGCCAGAGCGAAGGCGCCACGCAGCCGTGGCAGCACGCCGGCCAAGGCTTCCTGTGGGCTCCTGCCCTGCTCGACCAGCCACGAAATATGCTGCAGCACGACCTCGGTATCGGTGTCGCTTTCGAGCGTGCGGCCCGCCTCGCGCAGTTCGGCACGCAGTTCCTTGTAGTTTTCGATAATGCCATTGTGCACCAGCGCTACATGTTCGGTCGCATGGGGGTGCGCGTTCTTGGCCGTCGGCGCGCCATGGGTCGCCCAGCGGGTATGCGCAATACCGACTTCGCCAGGAGCGGGATTGGCGGCGAGTTCGGTCACCAGATTGGCGAGCTTGCCCTCTGCGCGGCGCCGGATCAGCCGGCCTTCGTCCAAGGTGCAGACACCGGCACTGTCATAGCCGCGGTATTCCATCCGTCGCAGCCCGTCGACCAGTCGATCGGCCACGGCCTCCGCACCAACGATACCGATAATTCCGCACATGAGGCCCGTACTCCGAATAGCTGTGGCAGCCGACTTAGCCATTCCTCGCCGGCAATCAATCGGTGCTTGGAATTGTCGGTACGTCGACCCTGTGGCGCGGCCTGTCCCCACCCGCACCATTAGGGAAAAATCAAGGTTTCCTTTCTATTCACCACAACCCGTGAGACGGGCTTTGCCACTGTAGGGCACGGTCCGTCCGACGAATCAGTATTTTCCTCGGGGGTGACCGGAATGAGCGCATTCGGACGGAAGAACGGACCGGCAGGGATCAGTGCCGGTACGCGTCCGCAATTCGGGGTGGCCAAGCCCATGCGGGGCGGTACGCCGACCCCGGCGCAGAGCCGCGTCGACCGCGAAAGCGACGGCTCGCGCAGCGGCCAGCAATTCCCGCCCCTGCCCGACACCGATTCCGCCGTTCCCGCTCCCGTCGGGTCCTCGAACGGCGACGCCATGTCGCGCCTCGAAGAGCGGATGAACTCCACGCATTCGGGACAGAGCGAGGTCGGCGGGTTCGAAGCGAGCGTCCACAAGATCAAGGAACAGGTGCTGCCGCGCCTGCTCGAGCGCGTCGATCCCGAAGCGGCGGCGACGCTGACCAAGGACGAGCTGTCGGAAGAGTTCCGCCCGATCATCATGGAAGTGCTGGCCGAGTTGAAGGTCACGCTCAACCGGCGCGAACAGTTCGCGCTGGAAAAGGTGCTGGTCGACGAACTGCTCGGCTTCGGGCCGCTCGAGGAACTGCTCAACGATCCCGACGTCTCGGACATCATGGTCAATGGCCCCGACCAGACCTATATCGAAAAGAAGGGCAAGCTGGTCATCGCGCCGATCAAGTTCCGCGACGAGACCCACCTGTTTCAGATCGCCCAGCGGATCGTCAATCAGGTCGGCCGCCGAGTCGACCAGACCACCCCGCTGGCCGACGCGCGCCTCAAAGACGGCAGCCGCGTCAACGTGATCGTGCCGCCGCTCAGCCTGCGCGGCACCGCGCTGTCGATTCGTAAGTTTTCGGAAAAGCCGATCACGCTCGACATGCTCAAGGACTTCGGTTCGATGAGCGACAAGATGTGCACCGCGCTGAAGATCGCGGGCGCCTGCCGGATGAACATCGTCATCTCGGGCGGTACCGGCTCGGGCAAGACGACGATGCTCAACGCGATGTCGAAGATGATCGATCCGGGGGAGCGCGTGCTGACGATCGAGGACGCGGCCGAACTGCGCCTGCAGCAGCCGCACTGGCTGCCGCTCGAAACACGTCCGCCCAACCTCGAAGGCCAGGGTGCGATCACCATCGGCGACCTCGTCAAGAACGCCCTGCGTATGCGCCCCGACCGCATCATCCTGGGCGAAATTCGTGGCGCGGAGTGTTTCGACCTTCTCGCCGCAATGAACACCGGTCACGACGGGTCGATGTGCACGCTGCACGCCAACTCGCCGCGCGAGGCGCTCGGGCGTATGGAAAACATGATCCTGATGGGCGACATCAAGATCCCGAAGGAAGCCATCAGCCGTCAGATCGCCGAATCGGTCGACCTGATCGTGCAAGTAAAGCGCTTGCGCGACGGTTCGCGTCGCACCACCAACATCACCGAGGTGATCGGGATGGAAGGCGACGTGATCGTGACGCAGGAACTGTTCAAGTTCGAGTATCTGGACGAGAGCGAGGACGGCAAGATCCTCGGCGAATTCCGCAGCTCGGGCCTGCGCCCCTACACGCTCGAAAAGGCGCGCATGTTCGGCTTCGACCAGGCCTATCTCGAAGCCTGCTTGTAAGTACGCGCCGCATTACGTCGGCTTCATACAATCAGTCCGGCGCATGGCGGCGTATACCTTGGTCCAAGGTAGGACGACGCAATGCTCGACAAATTGTTTTTCCTCGGTGACCGCAAGCCGACGCGCAGGCAAACGCTGCGCGATCTCGATCGCGAGCGGCACTTCGAAGCACTCTACATGCAGAGCTTCACCGAGATGCGTGCTCGCAGCTCGAAGCCCCAGGTGCGCTAGCTCCCCAAGATAACGGGAACCGCCATGGCGAGGAGCCCTCCGCCAATCACCGCAAAGGTCAAGAACAGGCCGGTCCAGGGCATCCAGCCGACCCGGTTGATCTCGGCGCGCCTCATTCGCCGTCGCTCCATCACCAGGCAGGCCAGCGCCACGAGGACGCAGGCCGCGCCCCAATAAGCGGCCAGTTCGGCATCGCTGGCGAAAAGCAGGAATTCGGGCTCGGTCACGGCGCAGCCATATGGGCACGGCCCGTGGCCCGCGCAATCTCCGGCTTGCACTGCGATGAGGGTGGTCTAACCGCCAAGGCGATGCAGGCCGAGAGCGACCATCCCCACCACCGGCCCCTGCTCGCGCTGGGGCTGCGGCTCGCCGCCGCCTTCGTGCTCGCCGGGCTGCTCGCCTGCGTGAAGCTGGCCAGCAACAGAGGCATCCACCTCGCCGAGATCATGTTCTGGCGCCAGCTGCCGACGATCCCGATCCTGTTCGGCTGGTTTGCCCTACGCGACCGCCTCAAGCTGCTGCACACCCGACGCACCGCATCGCACCTGCGCCGCTCGGGCTTCGGCCTGATCGGCATGGCGATGAATTTCGGCGCAGCGACGCTGTTGCCGCTCGCGGTTGCGACCACGCTCAACTACAGCTCGGCGATCTTCGCGGTGCTGCTTTCCGCACTGGTCCTGCGCGAGCCGACGGGGCCCTGGCGCTGGAGCGCGGTGGCGATGGGATTCGCCGGCGTCGTGCTGATCGCCCAACCCTGGGGCAACGACCTGCCGCTGCTGGGGGCGGCGATCGCGCTGGGGGCGGCGCTGATGATCGCGCTGATCTCGGTCCAGTTGCGCGATCTCGGGAGGACCGAGCACCCGCTTACCATCGTGTTCTACTTCTCGCTTTTCACCGTGCCCTTCCTCGCGCTGGCGATGCCCTTCGTCGCGACGACGCACACGCCGGGCGAATGGTTGCTGCTGCTCGCCTGCGGGATCATCGGGCTGCTCGGGCAGGCGCTGCTGACCGCTGCGCTGCGCTATGGCGCGGTCGCGAATGTCATCGTGATGGATTACTCGGGCCTGGTGTGGGCGACGCTGTTCGGCTGGCTGGTGTTCGACAATCTGCCACCCTGGTCGACCTTGCTCGGCGCCCCGCTGGTGGTTGCCGCGGGCTTGCTCATCGCATGGCGCGCACACAGGCTCGGTCTGGAGCGTCGGGCAATCGCGGAACCGATCCAGGCATGACCCGTTCCAATTCGCGGAGCCAAACTACTGAGCCCTTCGGCAAGGAGATCACAATGATCAAGAAGATCCTGCTCGCATTCGGCATCACCGCGATGTCCCTCTCGGCCGCCGCCTGCAACACCGTCCGCGGCGCCGGTTCCGACCTGCAGTCAGCCGCCAACGCCGTCGACGAGGAAACCTGAGCCCACGGCATAGGAAAAAGAAAGCGCCCGCCCCGAACGGCGGGCGCTTTCTTTTGGGCCGCAGATCGCCGGGCGACTAGTTCACCTGCCGGTCGCGCCCTTCCCAATAGGGCGCGCGCAGCTCGCGGCGCAGGATCTTGCCGCTGGCGTTACGCGGCATTTCCGGGATCACGTCGATGGTCTTGGGGACCTTGAACCCCGCCAGCCGCTCGCGCGTGAAGGCGATGATGTCCTCGGGATCGATCTTGCTGCCGGGCTTGGCCACGACGCAGGCCTTGACTGCCTCGCCCCAGGTGTCGTCGGGCACGCCGATCACCGCCACCTCGCCCACCGCCGGGTGGCCGTAGATCGCGCTTTCGACTTGGGCGGGATAGACGTTCTCACCGCCCGAGATGATCATGTCCTTGATCCGGTCCTGAATGTAAACGTAGCCGTCCTCGTCCATATAGGCGGCGTCGCCGGTGTACATCCAGCCGTCCTTCAGCGCGCCTTTGGTCGCATCGGGCAGGTTCCAGTAGCCCTGCATGTTCGACGGGCTCTTGCAGATCAGTTCTCCGACCTCGCCGCGCGGTAGTTCCGCGCCATCGTCGCCCACCACCTTGAGCTCGGCTCCGGGCACCGCCCTGCCCGCCGATTTCATCCGCTGGTTGCCTTCGAGCGTATGGTCGTCGGGCGGCAGCATGGCGATCGTGCCGGTGGTCTCGGTCATGCCGTAGCACTGGAGGAAGCCCGCCCCGGGGATCGTCTGCACCGCCTCGCGCAGCAGGTCGAGCGGGATCGGTGCGGCGCCGTACATCACGTACTTCACGGCGGAGAAGTCGGTGTCCTTCGCGCGCGGATGCTGGATCACCATCTGCAGCGCCGCGGGGACGATGAACAGCCGCGTGATCCCCTGCTCGAAACCGTCGAGCACGCCGTCGGGGGTGAATTCGGACTGGACGATCGCGCGGATGCCCGCGGCAATCGCCATGATGCCGAGCCCGGTCCCGCCGATATGGGCGCAGGGCATGCAGACGAGGATCGCCTCGTTCTCGTCCCATTTCGACCATGGCTGGGCCGCTTCCTCGGCCGGGAGGCGCAGCGAAAAGAGATTGCCATTGGTCAGCACCGCACCCTTGGGATTGCCCGTGGTGCCCGAGGTATAGAGCTGGAGCACGGCGTCGTCGGGTCCTGCCCCTTTGAAATCGTCGGCCGGAGCGGCAGCGATCTCGGCCTTGGCGGTGGGTGTGTCGACGATCTCGGGCGGATCGTCCATCTCGCCGCAGGCCTTGGCCGCGAGCTCGTCGAACCCCTCGTCGAGGAACAGCAGCCTCGCGCCGGTATCGCCGAGGATAAAGGCGATCTCGGGCGCGGCGAGACGCCAGCCGATCGGGACCATGACCACGCCCATCCGCGCCGCCGAATAGAACAGCTCGAAATAGTGCCGTGCGTTCTTGCCTAGCCAGGCGACGCGATCGCCCTTGGCGAGGCCGTGCGCGCCCAGCATCGCGACTATTTGCCTCGAGCGTTCCTCCAACTCGGCGAAGGTCAGCGCGTCGCCGTCCTGCTCGATCGCCACCTGGTCGGGTTTTTCGCTGGCCCAATGCCTGATGAGCTCATCGAAAGTGAGCTTCTGCATGCCGGTCATCCATCCTCTCCGCTGTTATCAGCCTTGAGAGCATCATGACATGTCAGTTGCGCCGTGCAACCCGATTCGCACTAGCGCCAGCGGCCGCCCGCGCGGGCGCGTCTCTCGCGAATGCCGAGCCACAGCAGCAGGCCGAGCGGCCCGGCGAGGAAGGTTGCCAGCAGGACAGGCGCCTGGACCAGCCGCGAGAACGTCTTGGCATCGGCATCGCGCGCGATCCACAGGCCGGTGAAGAGGTCGAAGGCGAGATAGTGGATCCAGCCGATGGTCGCCCCGCCGTCGCTGGCGAAGATCGCGCGAACCCCGGCGATGGTCGAGAAGTCGACCGGTGCCCGCGCCCCTCCGGGATCGAACCCGCCAGAGAGGATGCCGATGATCCCCGTGGCATAGGCAAGGCAGAGCAGGCCCACCCCGAGATAAAGTATTGCCGAAAGCAGGGCCGGCCAGCGCGGCAGCAGCACCAGTGCCGCCCACATCACCAGCGCAAGCAGATTGGCCGCGCCGAAGACCGTGTCCCACATCACGCCGGTTCCGGTGCGATCTGCGGCAGCGTCCTGGCCGCGCGATGGATCGCGTCATTGTCGTGGACGAAACGCCCGCGCGCCGCGCGCTTGGCCAGCGCCAGCGCCGCCTGTGCGACCAGTTGGGCCGGGATTGCGCGGTACTGGCGATACTTGCCGTGCAACAGCAGATTGCCGAGCGGCGCCGCGGCCATGCCCAGCCGCTCGGCGGGGCGATGGTCCTCCTCGCGCTTGCCGCGCAGCAGCCCGGGGCGGAGGATGTCGAGCCGGTCGAAGCGCAGCCTGGTCACCTCGCGTTCGGTCTCCCCCTTCACGCGCAGGTAGAAGGTCCTGGCGAGCGGATCGGCCCCGACCGAACTGACGAGGATGAAGCGCTCGACCCCGAATTGCTTCGCCGTCCTGGCGGTCGCGAGCACGAGTTCCTGGTCGACCGCGCGGAAGGCGGCCTCATTCTCGCCCGCCTTCTTCCACGTGGTGCCGAGCGCACAGATCATCGCCAGCGGCCGTACCGCCTCGATCACTTCGCCCCACTTGGCGGGGTCGGCGACGAACAGTTCCATGCGGATGCCGTGCGGCAGTTTCGCCTCGCGCCGCGCGATGCCGGTCAGCCGCACATCCTCGCGTCCGACGCATTGCGCCATCACCTCCGAACCGATCAGTCCGGTGGCACCGACCAGCGCCATGCGCACCGGGTCAGACATTGCTCAGCCCCTCGGGCATACGGCCGTAGATGCGCGCGCATTGTGTGATGGCATAGCGATCGGTCATGCCGGCAATGAAGTCGGCGATGTGGCGGCTGCGCTGCGGTTCGGCCGCGGGAAGGCTGGCGAGCCAGTCGGCGGGCATAGCGGTGGGATCCCGGTGATAGGCGGCGAAGAGCTTCGCGATCACGTCATGCGCGCGCTTGGCCGTGGCGAGCTGCTCCTCGTGATAGTAGAGCCGGTCGTACATGAAGCGCTTGAGCGCGCGTTCCTGCTCGCGCATCGTCGGCGAGAAACCGGCGAGCGGGCGGCCCGCGCCGCGCACTTCCTCGACGCTGCGAATACCTTCGACCTGTTCGCGCGTGTGCGAGAGCATATCGTTGACCATCAGCCCGATCTGGGTGCGGATCAGCTCGCGCAGCTGGCGGTCGCGCGGAGCGTGTGGAAAGCGCTTCTCGACCGCCCGCCACTGGTCGGCGAGAGAGTCGAGCACCAGGAGATCGTCGAGATCAAGAAAGCCCGCCCGCAGGCCGTCGTCGATGTCGTGATTGTCGTAGGCGATGTCGTCGGCGAGCGCGGCGACCTGCGCCTCGAGCGAGGGCCAGCTGTGAAGGTCGAGCGGAAAGGCCTCGTCGATCTCGGCCAGCGCCCAGCCAGGTTCGGCGACCGGGCCATTGTGCTTGGCCAAGCCTTCGAGCGTTTCCCAGGTGAGGTTGAGCCCCTCGTGATCGCAATAGGGGCTTTCGATCCGCGCCAGCGTGCGCAGTCCCTGCGCGTTGTGATCGTAGCCGCCAGCCCCGGCCATGGCCTCTTCGAGCGCCTGTTCGCCGGCGTGACCGAAGGGCGGATGGCCGATGTCGTGGCCAAGGCACAGGGCCTCGGTCAGGTCCTCGTCGAGCCCCAGTTCGCGGGCGAGGACGCGGCCGATCTGGGCCACCTCGATGCTGTGGGTCAGGCGGGTGCGATAGTGGTCGCCGTCGGGGGAGACGAACACCTGCGTCTTCGAACGCAGCCGGCGGAAGGCGATCGAATGGACGATGCGGTCGCGGTCGCGCTGGAACTCGCTGCGCGGCCCGCGCGATCCTTCGCGTTCTTCGCCGAATTCGCGCCCGCGGCTGGCGGCAGGATCGGAGGCGTAGGGAGCTCTGTGCATGCGCGGGGAGACTTAGGTTAGCGCGCCCGTGACCTCAACGTGAACGAAAGGCGAACCCGACCGCTTTCCGGCAGAACGTGCGCAGCCCCCGCCGGGGCACCTTCAACCCAGAATCCAGTCCGACGCTGCACGGCAGTGGATGTCGGTCGAATCGAACACCGGCAGCACATTGGCATCGGTATCGACCACCAGTTCGAGCTCGGTGCAGGCCAGCACGATCGCCTCCGCGCCCTCTTTTTCCTTCATCGTGATGATCGTCTTGAGCGCCCGTTCGGCACCGCGGGTGACGCGGCCGAGCATCAGTTCCTTGTAGATGATCCCGTCGACCATCTCGACTTCGTCGGGATTGGGCGGGAGCAGGTTGACGCCATGCGCGACGAGGCGTTGGCGATAGAAGCTCTCGGTCATCACGAAGCGCGTTCCGAGCAGTGCGGCGCTCTTGCATTCGGCCTCTTCCATCGCCGCGCCGACGCTGTCCGCGATGTGGAGCACGGGGATCGACACCGCCTCGGTCAGCCGCTCGTGAACCTTGTGCATGGCGTTGGCGGCGATCACCAGCCCTTCGGCCCCGGCGGTTTCGAGGCGACGAGCGGAATCGACGAGCGTGGCGGCGATCGCGTCCCAGTCGTCCGCCTGCTTGGCCGCGGCGATGGGCGCATAGTCGAGGCTTTCGATGAGCAGCGGCGGGCTCGCCATCGGGGCGGCGCGCTTCTGCACGAATTTGTTGATCCGTTCGTAATAGGCGCGGGTCGAGATCCAGCTCATCCCCCCAATAATGCCGAGCTTGCGCAAGCCTTGATCCCTCTTCTTCCGCCCTGTCGTCCAGTCGATCGCGGTTGGCCCGCGTGTCAGTGTTTTGCAACGGCTGGGTTACGAGGCGGTTCCATCTGCGGTGCTATCCTGCGAGGCGAGCACCTCGGCGAGCCAGACCTCGAGGTCGGTAACGCTGCGTTCGGGCGCCTCCTCCATCGGGATATGTCCGATGCCCGGATAGCTGGCGAGCGTCGCATTGGGCAGCTGGGCCATGTACCAGCGCGCAGCGTCGAATGGGATCAGCGCATCCTCCTCGCCCCACATCACCAGGGTCGGCACTTGGACATTGGCGACGGCTTCGGCGGCGAAGTCCTTGCGCGGCGTGGAAAAGCGCTCGCGCGTCGCCACGCGATTGCCCGGATAGCGGGCCAGTTCCCAATAGCGATCGACTGCCTCGGGGGTGACCACGGCCTGGTTGGAGACGCTCTGCGAGAGGCTCTTTGCGACCAGCGAGCGCGGGAGGAGCTGGCTCAGGGCATCGCCGATCACCGGCATGCCGGCGAGCCGGAACGCAAGGTTGCCGCTTCCTTCGCGCTCGATCGGCGCACCGCCCGCATCGACCAGCACCAGCCCGTCGAGCCGCTCGGGATGAGCGATCGCGTAGCCCGTGGCGATCGCCCCGCCCATCGAATTGCCCACCAGCGTGAAGCGGTCGACTTTGAGGGCCTCGGTGACCGCATCGATATCCGCCATGAAGCCCTCGAGCGCATAATTGCCGTCGGGGGCTGGCCCGGTGAGTCCGTGCCCGCGCTGGTCGTAGCGGATCACGCGATAGTCGATCTTCAACGCGTCGACCCACTTCTGCCAGGTGTGCAGATCAGCGTTCGAACCGTGAAGCAGGATGATGACCGGCGCATCGCGCGGCCCCTCGTCGCGGACATGGATGCGGCGGTCGCCGTCGATCGCGAGCATGCGCGAAGGCGGGGCGCCGTATTTGGCGTACATGGCATCGGGATCGGTATCGGGCACGCGCAGGACGAAGAACGCGACCACCAGCGCGAGCAGCAGCCCGCCGAGAATGCGCCAGAACCATTTCACGGCGCCATCTCCTCGATCCAGCGGCGGACGATGCTCAGCCCTTCCTCGTCGACGGTGCCCTTGCCCAGTTCGGGCATGGCGACACCGGGTTCGGAGCTGCCCATGCGATAGGGCAGGATCGAGGCATCGGGCGCGCCCGGGACAATGTCGAACAGGTGCCCCCCGGCCCCGCGTCCTGCGGCGACGGGCCGCTTGCCGATCCCCACCGCGTCGGGCGATTGCTGCTCCCACCGGAGATCGAGCCCGCTGTTCGATGCGGTCGCACCGGGACGGTGGCAATGCGCGCAGTTGACGTCGAGATAACCGCGCGCGGCGGCGGTGAGGTTGGCGCTTGCGCGGTCCTCCCACAGCGGCAGCTGGTCGGCATCGGCAGGGACGGCATCTAGGCGGCCCGCCGCGACCATTTCGTCCAGCCATTCGTGCGACAAATTGCGCGCCTTGGGGCCGATTGGGGTCACGACGCCGTCGAGCCCGTGGCACTCCTTGCACTGGTTCTTGTTCGGCACGCGGTAGCTGATCGCCTCGCCGCGCGGGGTCACGACCGGGACCCGTGCGCCCGCAATCGCCAGTTGCGCATCGGTCTGCTCGTCGTTCCACAGATAGGGCAGCGCAAGCCAGCCGTCGGCGCGGTGGAGCAGCACTCGGGTTTCGATCAGGCGCCGCTCGCCATCGACCGGGAAGGCGAAGGTCTTGATCAGCGCACCTCCGACCGGAATGTCGAGCAGCCCCTCGCCCTGCCCGGTCATCCGCGCGCCCTCGGGCAGATAGACGAAGCGCAGCTTCTCGGCGCCGTCCGAATAGAGCGGCGTGTTGAGGCGATAGGGTGTGACCGAACCCGCCGGAATCTGCCCTGCCGGATCGCGGAAGAAGCCGTAGTCCGACAGCAGCCGCGGCATGCCCTGCAACACGGCGGCGTCGCTCACCGGCTCAACGACGGCCTGCGACTCCCCGACCGCCGCACGCGCGACCACGGACCCGGCCAGCACGAGGCCGGCAGCGGCGAGCAAGGCGGTGGCGCGCGTCATCCGCCCAGACGTTCCTCCAGCGCCGCGGGCGCACCGATGCCGCTGCGATCGAACTCGCCAGCGGGTGGAGAGGCGGCGAGCGGCCCCGGTTGCGCCGCTTCGAGGCCCTTGCCCTGTTCCGTCAGGTTGAGGCTCCAGCCCGAGGTCCCCTCGACCGCCGACAGGCTGCCGAGCCCGTCCCACAGCACCGGTGGCAACTCGCCCCCGAAGGCGGCGAGAAGCATGTCCGCCGCGTCGAGCTGCGGATCGTAGCCGCCCCCGTCATAGAGGTTGTCACCCACCACCACATCGCGCGGGAGCGGGTTGTAGCGCTCGTCGTCGAAGCTCTGCGTATAGGCGATCACCATCACCGGCGCGGTCGGATTCTGCGAGAGTATGTTGTTCTCGATCAGCACCTTGTCGTTGGCCATGACCAGGATGCCGGTGCCGCGCCGCACGCCGGCAACGATATTGCCCGGAGGGGCGAAGTTGGGCGTGTCGTTGGCGACGACGAGGTTGTTGGCGACGATCACGTTGCCGCCGCCCATCACCGGCAGCGCGGGCAGGTCGAAGACCAGGATTCCGCCGGTGTTGCGCGTGGCGACATTGTGCTCGACCAGCGCGTTGCGGCTGTTCTCGATCTCGATCCCGGCGACATTCGCCTCTGCGATCGAATTGCGCACGGTGATGTGGTTCGACTGGCCGACATAGATGCCCGCGTCGGAGGCGCCGGTGACCTTGGCCCCGTCGACGAGGACACCATCGCTCTCGACCGGATAGATGCCGTAGGCGCCGTTTTCGGGATGCGGCCCGCGCGTCCAGGTCACGCGGATACGGTGGTAGACGATATTGTCGGCACCCTTGGACTTGATCCCGTCGCCCTTGGGGTTCTCGAGCGCGAAATCGCGCAGAGTGATATTGTCGCTCGTGACCAGCAGTCCCTCGCCCGATCCGGCCTGGGTGGTGAAATCGAGCACGGTGCCCTCCATCCCGGCTCCGCGCAGCGTCACTCCGTCGACATCGAGGCTGAGCCCGTCGGTGAGCACGTAGCGTCCCGCGGCCAGCACGATCTCGTCGCCCGGCTCCGCGAGGATCAGCGCCTCCTGCAAGGCCTCCTGCGCGCCCTCGCCCGGCGCAACATCATGCGTGGCGGCAAGGGCTGGCGCGGCGGTGGCGAGCAGCGCGGCGGCAAACGTCAGTCTGATGGTCATGAGTCTCTCCCTTGCAACCTATTGTGCCGCAAGGGCGAGTGATTGCAAGCGCGTCAGCGCTGCGCGAAGGCGCAGACCGCTGCCGAGCCGGCGGCCACTTCGAGCACTTCGGGATCGTCGACCCGGCGGACGCGCTCGAGGAACTCGGCCACGTTCAGCGGAATATCCGCCTCGCCCTCTTCGGGTGCCAGCTTCATGAGCTTGCGGATCTGCGTGACCGACAAGCGTTCGGCCATTCGCCCGGCCATGCATTCGGCAATCGGCTGCGGCAGGCCGCGTGCGACGAATTCGCTCTCGAGCCGGTCCTCGACGCTCCCCTGCAGGCCGCCGCCCACGGTCGCCCAGAGGATCGCCCCGGCGACTGCCAGCAGGGCAAGTACGATCACAAGCCGTTTCACGTCAGTCGAGCGCCTTGACGATTTCCTCGACCATCTTCTTCGCGTCGGACAGCAGCATCATGGTCTGGTCCATGTAGAAGACATCGTTGTCGACCCCGGCATAGCCCACGCCGCCCATGCTGCGCTTGATGAAGAAGACCTGCTTGGCCTTGTCGACATCGAACACGGGCATGCCGTAGATCGGTGACGATTTGTCGGTCTTGGCCGCCGGATTGACCACGTCGTTGGCGCCGATGATGAAGGCGACGTCGGCCTGCGCGAACTCGGAATTGATGTCCTCGAGCTCGAAGACCTTGTCGTAATCGACGCTGGCTTCGGCGAGCAGCACGTTCATGTGCCCCGGCATGCGCCCCGCCACCGGGTGGATGGCGAATTTCACCTCGACGCCCTTTTCCTCGAGCACGTCGGCCATCTCGCGCAGCGCGTGCTGCGCCTGGGCCACCGCCATGCCGTAGCCGGGGATGATGATGACCTTCTCGGCCTGTTCGAGCATGAAGGCGGCGTCTTCTGCACTGCCCTGCTTGTAGGGGCGCTGCTCCTTCGCCTCGCCCCCGCCTGCGCTCTCGTCGGCGCCGAAGCCGCCGGCGATGACGCTGATGAAGCTGCGGTTCATCGCGCGGCACATGATGTAGCTGAGGATCGCACCCGAAGAGCCGACCAGCGCGCCGGTGATGATCATCGCGGTGTTCCCGAGCGTGAAGCCCATCGCCGCCGCGGCCCAGCCCGAATAGGAATTGAGCATCGAGACCACGACCGGCATGTCCGCCCCGCCGATGGGGATGATCAGCAGGAAACCGATGAGGAAGGCGAGCACGGTCAGCCCGATGATCAGCGGCATGGTCTCGGCAGGGCCGGCCATGGCGAACAGCGCGGTCAGCACGATGATCGCGGCCAGCGTGCCGAGATTGATGACATGGCGCGCGGGCAGCAAGATCGGCGAGCCGCTCATCCGGCCCGAAAGCTTGGCAAAGGCGATGACCGAGCCGGAGAAGGTGATCGCACCGATGGCAATACCGAGGCCCATTTCGACCTTGCTGACCGGCGCGATACCGTCGGCGGCGAGAATGCCGAACGCGCCCGGATTGAGATAGGCCGCCCAGCCGACGAGGACCGCGGCGAGGCCGACGAGCGAGTGGAAGGCCGCCACCAACTCGGGCATCGAGGTCATGGCGATGCGCCGCGCGATGGTGATGCCGATGATCGCGCCGATGGCGATGGCGATGAAGATTTCACCGAATGAGAAAAGGTCGGGCCATCCCTCATCGACCGGCAGCGCACTTTCAGGTGAGCCGGTCGTTGGGAAATGCGTAATCAGCGTCGTCACCACCGCGATCAGCATGCCGATCATGCCGAACCGGTTACCCGTCCGGCTCGTCGCCGGCGAGGACAGGCCGCGCAACGCGAGGATGAAGAACACGCCGGCGGCGAGATAGGCAAGAGCGACCCACGGGTTCACCGGCGCGCCGGTCGAAGCCGAGGCTGGGGTTGCGAAGAAGATCGTCATTGCGAGCGCAGCGAAGCAATCCAGCTTCCGCCCAATCTGGATTGCCGCGTCGCCTGCGGCTCCTCGCAATGACGGAGAAAGGAGACCGAAGCCCATCACTTCTTCTCCCTCTTCTTGTACATCGCGAGCATGCGCGCCGTCACCGCGAAGCCGCCGAAGATGTTCACGGATGCGAGCACGATACCGAGCAGCCCCAGCCACTTCGCCCCCGGCACATCCGCCGCCGCCGCCGCGATCAGCGCGCCGACGATGATCACGCTGGAGATCGCATTGGTCACCGCCATCAGCGGCGTGTGCAGCGCGGGCGTGACCGACCAGACCACGTAGTAGCCGACAAAACACGCCAGCACGAAGATCGACAGGATCGAAATGAAGTCCATGCCTATTGCCCCCCATTCCCGCCAGATTGGACGCGTGGAAAGCGACCGGACGGATTTGTCTCGTAAGTGCTGAAGTTGACTACCCAAAAAAGGATTGCGCCGACCAAGAGAACGAGCGCGCCAAGATCGACGGCGGAAAACTTCAACCCGCCAGCCTCTCGTTGACGACTTTTCCGCCCTGCGTCAGCCGGACGGCGTCGCCGATCTCCTCGTCGAGCACGGGCTTGCCCGCGTCCTTGTCCCAGAAGGCGGAGAGGAAGTTGTAGAGATTGCGTGCGAACAGCGCCGAGGCATCGGCAGCGAGATGGCCCGCGGTGTTGGTGTAACCGACGATGGTGACGCCGTGCCTGACGACCGCCTCGTCGGGCTTCGATCCCTCGACATTGCCGCCCTGCGCCACCGCGAGATCAAAGATCACGCTGCCCGGCTTCATGCTGGCTATCTGCGCGTCGGAGATCAGCCGCGGCGCAGGCTTGCCCGGGATCAGCGCGGTGGTGATCACGATATCCTGCTTCGCGATGTGCGAGGAGACGAGCTCGGCCTGCGCCTGCTGGTATTCCTCGGACATTTCGGTGGCATAGCCACCCGAGCCTTCGCCCTCGATCCCCGCGACATTCTCGACGAAGACCGGCTTGGCGCCGAGCGACTGGATCTGTTCCTTCGTCGCCGAGCGGACATCGGTCGCGCTGACCTGCGCGCCCAGCCGCTTGGCGGTAGCAATCGCCTGCAGTCCAGCAACGCCCACGCCCATCACGAAGACCTTGGCCGCCTGCACCGTGCCGGCAGCGGTCATCATCATCGGGAAGGCGCGGCCATAGGTATTGGCGGCGACCAGCACCGCCTTGTAGCCGGCGAGGTTCGACTGGCTCGACAGCACGTCCATGCTCTGCGCACGCGTGATGCGCGGCATGAATTCCATGGCTAACGCTTCGAGCCCGGCCTTGGCATAGGCCTCGACCAGATCGCCATTGCGGAACGGATCGAAGCTCGCGGCGACCCAGGCGCCGGGTTTAGCGCCCGCCAGAGCGGCGACGTCGGGTGCCTGCACGCCGAGCACGATGTCGGCGTCCTTGACCACAGCGGCGCCGCTGCCGAGTTCGGCCCCTGCCTCGCGATAGGCCTCGTCGATCACGGCGGCGCCCATTCCGGCGCCCTCCTCGACCGCGACAGTGGCCCCGAGGGCGACGAATTTCTTCGCCGTTTCGGGCGTCAGCGCGACCCGGTTTTCACCGGGTGCGCGCTCCTTCAGCACCGCTATGCGCACAGGCGGCGCTTAGTCCGAAATCAGGATGACGACGAGCAGGGTGATCAGGGCGATCAGCGGGACCGCCCATTTGAGCATGCCGATGAAGGAGCCGTAGGTCCTGGAGTGCGCCTTCATGTCGTTGGCGGATTGCATGGCGAAAAGTCCCCGTGTGATAGTTGTGTTGCGCCCGGGTCTATCGCGGAGGGCGGCGGCGCTCAAGCCCCGCTTTCGCGGCTTCCCCGGCGCCCCGCGCTTAATCCGCTCTTTACCCTATTGCGATAGAGACAGGACACGGGCGCGGTCTGGCGTCCGCGGGGCATAAGGGAGCACGGCAAATCCAATGGCGACACGGCAATCGCGCCTGTTGATGCTGATCGACGACGAACCGGCCCAGAGCCGGCTCGTGGCCGCGTTGGCCGCGCGCGAAGGCTGGCGCACGCTGACCGTCGCCAGCGGCGAGGACGCCCTCGCCACGCTCGCCTCTCCCGAAGGTGCCGATGTCCAGGCGATCCTGCTCGACCAGTGGGTTCCGGGCGATGGCGCCTGCGACCTCATTCGCGAGTTGCGTGCGGCGCGGCCGCAGGCCCCGCTGCTGATGCTTACCGCCAGCACCTCGCCGCTGCTCGCGGTCGAGGCGATACGTGCAGGCGCGACCGATTATCTGGTCAAGCCGGTCGGCCCCGACCGGCTGCTCCAGGCGCTCGCCAGCGCGAGAAGCGTAGCCCGCCCTCGCGCGGAGCTCCAGCCGCTGACCGAGAAGCTGCCGCATCCGATCGATTTCGACGGCATGGTCGGCACCGCCGCACCCTTCCGCACCGCGCTGGCCAAGGCGGCGACCGCCGCGCGCAGCCATGCGCATGTGCTGGTCGAAGGCGAGAGCGGCACGGGCAAGGACATGCTCACCCGCGCGATGCATGCCGCCAGCACCCGCGCCAAGGCACCGATGCACATCGTCCATTGCGGCGGCATGGCGCCCGCCTCGCTCGAGTCGCTGCTGTTCGGCCACGAAAAGGGCGCCATCACCGGGGCTTTCGACCGCCAGACGGGGCTGATCGAGCAATGCGACGGCGGTACGCTGATCCTCGACGAGGTCGACCGCATTCCCTTCGACCAGCAGGAGCGCCTCGCCGAGTGCCTCGCCAGCGGCATCGTCCGCCCCACCGGTGCCTCGCACGGCTTCCGCATCGACCTGCGCGTCTTCGCCGCAAGCGATTGCGCGCTCGACGAACTGGTCGCGGCAGGCGGCTTCTCGCAGGCACTGCTCGAGCAATTGACCGCCACCCGCATCCGCCTGCCCGCGCTGCGCGAACGGCTGGGCGACGTTCCCGCGCTGACGCGCTATTTCCTCAGCCGCATCGGCGAGCAGCCGGGGCTCAAGCATCATTCGATCGCCGACAGCGCGCTGTCGCTGCTCGAGGCCTACGACTGGCCGGGCAACGTCCGCCAGCTGCAGGCGGTGCTGTTCCGCGCCTGCGTGTTCGAGCAGCGCGAGGCGCTGACCGCGCACAGCTTCCCGCAACTCGCCGAGCTGCTCGGCGACAATCCCGATCGCGGCGAGAGCCGCGCGCGCGGGCTCGGCGTGCTGCTCTATACCGACGACGGCAATGTCCGACCGCTCGAGGAGATCGAGGCCGACATCATCCGTCTCGCCATCGGCCACTATCGCGGGCGGATGACCGAAGTCGCCCGCCGCCTCGGCATCGGCCGCTCGACGCTCTACCGCAAGCTCAGCGAGCTCGGGATCGACAACGCCGCGTGACCTGCGGTACCCCGAAGGGGTCATGAACAAACTCGACAATCTGCTCTGCGTCGTCACCGGCGGCGCGCGCGGCATCGGCAAGGCCGTGTGCGAAGCCTTCCTGGCCAAGGGCGCGCGCGTCGTGCTCACCGATATCGACGAGGAGGCAGGTAGGAAAGCCGCGTCGGACCTCGGCTGCGAGTGGCACAGGCTAGACGTATCCAGCGAGTCCGGTTGGGACGCGCTCGCCGAGGCCTTCCCCGCGGTGGACGTGCTGGTCAACAATGCCGGCATCACCGGGTTCGAGGACGGCCCCGCGGCGCACGACCCGGAGAACGCCAGTCTCGCCGAATGGCACCGGGTCCATGCGGTCAACACCGACGGCTGCTTCCTCGGCTGCCGCTATGCCCTGCGCGCCATGAAGGCCAAGGGGACCGGCTCGATCGTCAACATGTCCTCGCGCTCGGGCCTTGTCGGCATTCCCGGCGCGGCGGCCTATGCCGCGAGCAAGGCGGCGATGCGCAACCACAGCAAGTCGGTCGCGCTCTACGCCGCGCAGCAGGGCTGGCAGATCCGCTGCAACTCGATCCACCCCGCGGCCATCCTGACCGACATCTGGGAGCCCATGCTGGGCGACGGGCCCGACCGCGAGGCCAAGATGGCCAGGCTGGTCGCCGACACCCCGCTCAAGCGCTTCGGCACGGTCGAGGAGGTCGCCGCGCTGTGCGTCTACCTCGCCAGCCCCGAGAGCGCCTATATGACCGGCGCCGAACTCACGCTCGACGGCGGGCTGCTCGCAGGCAGCGCCGCCTCGCCCGGGGACTAGCCCGGCAGGTCGCCGAAATCGGTCAGCGCCGCGTCGCGCAATCCGCGCCAGACATTGCGCGCCTGGACGGTTTCGGGAACGTCGTGGACGCGGTGAAGCTGGACGCCCGCGCGCATGCCCTCGAGCGCCAGCGCGAGGCTGCCGCCGAGCCGCTCGCCCGCCTCCGCCTCGTTCGACAGCGCGCCCACCATCCGCTTGCGGCTCGCGCCGAGCAGCAGCGGGTGGCCGAGCGCGTGGAACAGCGGCAGCGCATTGATCAGCGCGAGATTGTCGGCCAGGCTCTTGCCGAAGCCGATGCCCGGATCGAGCAGGATGTTACGCGCCGCAATCCCCGCCTCGAGCGCGGCGTCGCGCCGGGCGCGCAGCGCCTCGAAGACGTCGAACACGACGTTGGTGTAGCGCCCGCCCTCGTGGAGGTCCTCGCCCCCCGCGCCCGGCGCGTGCATCAACACCACCGGGCAACCGGCGCGCGCGACCACCTCGGCGCTGCGCGGATCGTGGGCGAGGCCCGAAACGTCGTTGACCAGATGCGCGCCCGCCGCGAGCGCGGCCTCCATCACCGCGGCCTTGCGCGTGTCCACGCTGATCGCGGCGCCCATTCCGGCGCAGGCCTCGATCGCGGGGACGACGCGCGCGATCTCGTCGCCTTCCCACAGCGGCTTGGCGCCGGGTCGCGTGCTCTCGCCGCCCACGTCGATGATCGCCGCCCCCGCCTCGAGCATCGTCGCGGCATGGGCGCGGGCGCCGTCGGGCCCGTCATGCGCGCCGCCATCGCTGAAGCTGTCGGGGGTGACGTTGAGGATGCCCATCACCTGCGGCTGGTCGAGCCGCACGGTCCGCGCGCCGAGTTCGAGCGGCGGATGCGCGAGCGTGAGATTGGACCATTGCGCCTCGGCATCGGCGCCGCAGCCATCGGGCAATTGCCCGAGCACCCCGGCCATGGTGTCGGGTGCGGCGAGCCAGCGTTCGGCGACCTCGCCATCGCGGCGCAGGATCACTGCGAAGCGGCTGGCATAGGCCATCCCGCCGGCGAGGCGGACGGCATTGCCGTGCTCGCTCTGCGGGCCGGGCACAAAGCCGATCGGGCGGATATAGGCGTGCTGGATCATTGTTGGAGCGCCCCGGGGCAAGTCCCGTCACATGGACCGGGTGTTACACGGTCCAGGCGGACAAAAGCCGGGGGCCGAATTCCGGCCGTCCGGAGATGCGGGCTGGTGGCGGGCGAGCGCGAGGTCATGCGCACAGGTGTAGCGCCGCAGGGCCGTGTAGGACAGCGGCTCAGGCCGGTTTTTCCTCGCCCTTCTCGGGCGGCAGGAAACCGCGCGAGAGCACGAGGTAGAGCTTGTCGCGGCAGACCATGCTGCCCGCCCAGTCGCCGATCAGCGCGGTGGCGAAGAGCGGCAGGATCACATGGCTCGATCCGGTCGCCTCGCTTAGGATGATGACGGCAGTCAGCGGCGCGCGGACCACGCCGGTGAAATAGCCCGCCATGCCGAGCAGCACGATCACGCCTGCCTGTTCGGCCGGGAACAGCGGGGTGAGCAATTGGCCGAAGCCCGCCCCCGCGGCCAGCGAGGGCGCGAAGATGCCGCCGGGAATGCCGCTGGCGCTGGTCGCCAGCGCGGCGACGAATTTGGCCGGGCCGAACCAGTAATCGCCCTTTTCGCCTTCGAGCAGTGCGGTGGTCGCCTCGTAGCCGGTGCCCGCGGCATTGCCGTCGGTGAGGTAGATCAGCAGGCCGACCAGCGAACCGCAGGCCAGCGCGGTGACCATCGGCCAGCGATCGAGCAGCGGCGCCCAGCGCCCGTCGGGCCCGCGCAGCATCAGGAACAGGCGTGAAAACAGCCCGCCCAGCACCCCGCCGATGAGCCCCGCCAGCGGCGCCGCCACGAGCACGCTGGTAATCGGGAGGCTGCCGTCGAGCAGGCCGAAATAGACATAGTCGCCCGCCAGCCCCTGCGCGGTCAGGCCGGCGATCATCACCGCGCCCATCACCAGCACCGCGAGCCGCTGTTCATAGGCGACCGCGAGTTCCTCGATCGCGAAGGCGATCCCCGCGAGCGGGGTGTTGAAGGCCGCCGCGACGCCCGCCGCGCCGCCGGCGATGACCACGCCCGGCGTCACGCGCAGGCGGAACAGCCGGTGGACCTGGACCATGATCGCGCCGGCGAGCTGCACCGTCGGCCCCTCGCGCCCGACCGAGGCCCCGCCGAGCAGCGCGACCACGGTGAGGACGATCTTGGCGATCGCCGCGCGCAGCGACAGCAGCGCCCGCGCGGTGCGCCCCATCGGCTTGCGGCTCGCCGCCATCACCTGCGGAATGCCCGAGCCGCGCGCCTCGCGAGCGAAGCGCCGGGTGAGGACGGAGACCACCAGGAAGGTCAGCGGGGTGAGCACCAGCGGCAGGTAGACATAGTCCTGCCGCACCGAGAGGAAGAGCGCCTGCGCCGCATCGCCGAGCCGGGCGAAAAACAGCGCGGCGAGCCCGATCAGCACCGCCGACACCAGCATGGCGATGCGGCGATGCCAGTCGTCCGCCCTGACCAGTTCCTGCGGCATCTTGCCGGAGAGGAAGTCGGGTCTGCGGGGAAGGAGCGCCATCGCGGCGCTCTCTATGGCGATGGCGATGGGGAGTCGAGGGGAGAGTGCGGGTTAGAGGTGGCGATCGAAATCCATGCGATGATGCAGCACGCGGACGATCAGCACCGCGTCCTCACTGGCGAGGTAGAACACGACATGCGCCTGCTGCCGGATGCGGCGCAGGCCCGGCGCGAGTTCCTCGGCGCTGCGGCCGAGCAGCGGGTTGGCGAGAAGCGAGTCGAAACAGCGTTGGAACTGGTCGCGATATTCCCTCGCCTGCTCCACGCCGAAAGCAGCAATGGTGAAATCGGCTATCTCGGAAATATCGTCTACTGCCTTCCCACTGAGACGAAGCCTACGCATCGACTGCGTCAGCACGACCTTCCGCCTCGGCCCAGATCGCATCGAGCGACCGATCCGCAACCCCGCTTTCCAGCCCCTCGGCAATAGCCTGTTTCAACCCGGCAAGCTTCGCCTGCGCCTCCTGATCGCGGCGCACGAGGTCGCGGATATACTCGCTGTCGTTGGTGAAGGCCCCGCGCCTGATTTGCGCCTTGATCCAGGCATCCTGCGTATCGCTGAGCGTGATGGTCTTGCGGATGGTGGGCATGGGTGACTCCTTTGCGGAGCGGGTATCATACTATTGGTGCGGGCAGCAATGTCCGGTACCTTAGTCAAGCTGAGCCACCTGCCCGCGCCGCCCCCTGAGCAGGCAGGCTCATTCATTTCCCTCCCACATTCCGCATAGCTCGGAATCAACTCCGGAGTGACGAGAGAGAGTGCAGGTTCGGTTGCGGGGGCCTCAATCCTCCACCGCCAGCAGATAGAGCTGCCGCGCGGCGTCGATCGGCTTGATCTCGCCGCCGTTCTCGTAGTGCCAGAAGGTCCAGCCGTTGCAGCTCGGCGCGCCTTGCAGGTCCTTGCCGAGGCCGTGGATGCTGCCGGTCTGCTTCTCATGCGCGAGCGAGCCGTCGGCGCGCACGGTGGCGACCCAGCGGCGCTTCTTGTCGAACACCTGCGTGCCCGGCGCGATATAGCCGTTTTCGACCAGCGAGCCGAAGGCGACCTTGGGCGCGGCCCTCTTGCTCTGCATTGTGGTGAGTGCGCTTTCGTCGAGCGGAAGTTCCTTCTCGATCCGCTTGTAGGCGGCATCGCGATAGTTGGTCTCGCGTTCGCAGCCGATCCATTCGCGGCCCAGGCGCTTGGCCACCGCGCCGGTGGTGCCGGTGCCGAAGAAGGGATCGAGCACCACGTCGCCGCGCTCGGTGGTGGAGAGCAGCACGCGGTAGAGCAGTGCCTCGGGCTTCTGCGTCGGGTGGACCTTGTGGCCGCCCTCCTTGAGCCGCTCGCCGCCGTTGCAGATCGGCAGGACCCAGTCGCTGCGCATCTGCAATTCGTCGTTCAATGTCTTCATCGCGCGATAGTTGAACTGGTATTTCGCCTTCTCGCCCTGCGAGCACCACAGCAGCGTCTCGTGCGCATTGGTGAAGCGCGTGCCCTTGAAATTGGGCATCGGGTTCGACTTGCGCCAGACGATGTCGTTGAGGATCCAGAAACCGAGGTCCTGCAGGATCGCGCCGACGCGGTAGATGTTGTGGTAGCTGCCGATGACCCACAGCGCGCCGTCGGGCTTGAGCACGCGCTTGGCCTCGGTCAGCCAGTCGCGGGTGAAGCTGTCGTAGAGCGCGAAGCTGTCGAACTGGTCCCAGTGGTCGGTCACCGCGTCGACATGGCTGCCGTCGGGCCGGTTGAGATCGCCGCCGAGCTGGAGGTTGTAGGGCGGGTCGGCGAAGACGAGATCGACGCTGGCATCGGGCAGCGAGCGCATCGCCGCGACGCAGTCGCCGTCGAGGATGCGGCCGAGCGGCAGCAGTTCCTTCGGCGTTTCCGCCGGTTTTACAGTCGCTTTCGCGCGACTCTTCGTGGTCGTGATGACCCCCATCATATGCTTCCCTGTCCTGAGTTATCCACAGGGTGAGTCCAAACCGAGTCGGGGTCAAGCAGGAAAATCTCCGGGCCGTCCGGCGGCTTGCCGCAACGCAGAGAGAACAGAAGGTGTCCGCTACAAGATATTGAGTCCGTGGCGAATCCCGGGACTCAAGATCGTGCGGTGTGGCGTGGAGGACTCTATCGCGCGGCGATTGCAGGCAGGATTAGGTGCCGCTGGCGATCCATGCTATCTACGCGTCGCTATCTGTCGCAATCGATGGCTCTGGGGATCCGCTAGCACCGGATACCTGCTCCCTCCTTTCCGCCTCCTAGCCGCATCCGGCGCCGTACGGGCGCGGTTGCTCCGCTAATCGAAGGGAGTCCGCCATGAAACTGAGCCGACGCTTCACCGACCTGTTTCGCGGCCCGCATGCCGCGCCCGAGCCCCTGGTGGATCCGCAGCCCTGGGCCGGCGATCCCACCGACATCGACCGCCGGATTTCCGAATGGACCGAACTCATCGAAGGCGGCGTTCCCCCCGCTTCGCTCGAGGCGTCGGCCAGCCCGCGAAACGACAATCATGGCGAATGATCGTTAGGTTATACGGCCAGCGCATGCTACTGCCCCCTTGCTGACGTCGAAATTTGCGACGGACTTCGGATTTTGACGACCGCCGCTTGCCCGCGCGCTTTGCAACTGGGCCCCGGCGTAAACCAGACGACGACTTCCTTTCATCGGACGATTTGACGCACGACCACGCCGCATGTCGCGGCGCGGCAACCCCATGCGTTCTTGAAAGGAACCATCATGAGCAAGACCGGAACCGTAAAGTTCTTCAACACCGACAAGGGCTACGGCTTCATCCAGCCCGACGACGGCTCGGACGACAGCTTCGTCCACATCAGCGCCGTGCAGGCCGCCGGCATGCACTCGCTCGATAAGGACCAGCGCCTCAACTACGAAGTCGAGACCGGCCGCAACGGCAAGGTCAGCGCGGTGAACCTCTCCGCCGCCGACTGATTTTTCAGGGCCGCGTGCCGTTTCCTCCCGGATGCGGCACGCGGCTTCCCAACCAACCATGGCGGAGCAAGCAAATGGTAAGCCAGACTTACGAATTCTACGCAGCCCGCGCACGAGAATCCGCGGCCGAGGCCGAAACGGCGACGCTCGACAATGTGCGTGAACGCGCCCTGCGATCGGAAGCCACATGGCAGACGCTGGCGAAGCAGGCACGCGATGTCGCCAACCAGCGGCGCAAGCTCGAAGAGCAGAAGGCCGCCGAGCGCGAGAGCGCTGCTTCCTAGGCCGCTTCCCCGGCAAACATGTCGACCTGCGCGACCGGTGCGAAGCTGCGCCGGTGGAGCGGTGTAGGTCCATGCCGTCGCAGGGCGGCAAGGTGTTCCGCCGTGCCGTAGCCCATGTTGCGATCCCATCCGTAATGCGGGTGCGCCTGCGCCGCCGCGCGCATCAGCCGGTCGCGATGCTCCTTGGCCAGGATACTGGCCGCACCGATCGACTTCTCCTTCCCGTCGCCGCCCACAATCGGGCGCGCCTGCGCCCAGCGCCAGTCGCGATGCCGGCCATGCGGGGTCATGTTCCCGTCGATGAGGACTTGCGAGGGCTCGCATCCCAGCGCCTCGACCAGCCGCCCGACCGCCAGCGTCATCGCCAGCATGGTCGCCTGGAAGATGTTGATCCGGTCGATCTCGTCGGGCTCGACCACCGCCAGCCCCCAGGCGCAGCGTGCACGAATCTGCGGCTCGAGCTGGGAACGGCGCTTGGCCGAAAGCTTTTTGGAATCGTCGAGACCGCCCGGCGCAGGCTTGCACAGCACGACCGCGGCGGCCACGACCGGCCCGGCCAGCGGCCCGCGACCCGCCTCGTCGACACCGACGATCAGGGGCGCACCGCGCAGGCCGCAATCGGGAGAAGAATGAAACATGCCTAGTCGTCCGGTCCTCGCCGCCACCCTATTCCCCTTCGCCATGCTCGCAAGCTGCAGCAGCTCCGCCGGTGTGGAAAGTCACGGCGAGGAGCTGCGGGTGACCAGTGGGCGCGACCTCAACTCGGAGGAGTTCGGGACTTTCGACGAGCCCTGGGCCGCCGCCTTCGCACCGGGCACCGAGGTGCTGTTCGTCACCGAGAAAGCAGGCACGATCAAGTTCGTCGACACGCGCAACGGCCGGCTCGGCACGGTCACCGGCGCTCCGCAAGTCGACTACGGCGGCCAGGGTGGACTCGGCGACATCGCCTTCCTCCCAGCGGAAGCCGCCGAGATGCTAAGCGAGCGCACGATCTATCTCAGCTGGGTCGAGGCCGGCCAGGGCGACACCCGCGGCGCGGTCGTCGGGCGCGGCACGCTGGTCTGCGAAGAAGCAGATGCCTGCGCGATCGAGGGCTTGAAGGTGATCTGGCGCCAGGCGCCCAAGGTCACGGGCCGCGGCCATTTCTCGCATCGCATCGCCTTCAGTCCCGATGGCAAATACCTGTTCGTGTCGAGCGGCGAGCGGCAGAAGATGCAGCCCGCGCAGGATCCGCAGGTCAATCTCGGCAAGGTGGTGCGGCTGAACCTCGACGGATCGCCCGCCGCGGGCAACCCGTTCGCCGACGAGAACGTCGCGCGGCCCGATGTGTGGTCGATGGGCCACCGCAACGTGCTTGGCCTGAAGTTCGACGGCGAGGGGCGGCTGTGGGACCTCGAACACGGGCCTGCGGGCGGGGACGAGCTCAATCTCGTGCGCGGCGGCGGCAATTACGGCTGGCCCGAAGTGTCCGACGGCGACCACTACGACGGCAAGCCAATTCCGCGCCACGCAACGAGCGATGCCTTCGTCAAGCCGGCGATCAGCTGGAACCCGGTGATCGCGCCTGGCGATTTCATCTTCTATTCGGGCGATCTCTTCGCCGACTGGAAAGGCCAGGCGATCATAGCGGCGATGAAACCCGCGGGGCTGGTCCGCGTCGCGATCGAGGGCGAGACCGCGCGCGAAGTCGGACGGATCGGCTTCGAGAAGCGGCTGCGCGAAGTGGTCGAGGGACCTGACGGCGCGATCTGGGTACTCGAGGACAAGGCAGGCGCAAGGCTGCTCAAGCTTACACCGGGCTAAGGCGAATTTTATCGACACCGGCGATGGCCGCCCCTAATCGGCGCGGCCGATGGCGACGCTCGTCCCCCTTGCCGCGATCGACACGCAGCTGGTCGAAGACCTGCTCGACTCCGCTTTCGGCGAGGGGCGCCACGCGCGCACCGCCTATCGCATCCGCGAGGGCATGGACTGGCTCGAGGCGCTGAGCTTCGCCGCGCTCGACGACGAGGACTATCTCGCGGGCACCATCCAGTGCTGGCCGGTGGCGCTGACCGATCCGCGCGGTCGCGCGCATCCGATGATCATGGTCGGGCCCGTCGCGGTGATGCCGGGGCGGCAGGGCGAAGGGTTCGGCAAGGCGCTGATGGCCGCCAGCCTGGGCGCGATCGATGCCGGTTTCGACGGTGGCGCCGCGCCGCTGCCGCAAGTGATGATCGGCGACCCCGACTATTACGACCGCTGGGACTTCGCCGCCGCCCATACCGGCGGCTGGCACTGCCCCGGCCCCTTCGAGCAGCACCGCCTGCTGGCACGGACGGGCAATCCGGCGATCCTGCCGGCCGAAGGCATGCTGGGGCCGTGGGGAACCTCCCCTACCGGGGGAGGGGGACCGCGAGACGCGTAGCGGCTCGGGGTGGAGGGGCACGTGCCCCGATCGGAGCCTCCGCGGCCTTGAATCGTCGACTAGCCCCCTCCACCAGCTTCGCTGGGCCCCCTCCCCGTACCGGGGAGGATTGAGGCGGTGCGAAACATATGCCATCGCACTCGCAGTGCCCTACACCCCGCCCCCCGAACTCGCCGGAATGTCGCTCGCCCAGATCGCCGAGGCTGTCGCGGCGCGCAAGCTGCCCCCGGTGGAGCAGTGGTCGCCCGACAATATCGACGAAAGCCACATGCGCATCGCGGCGGACGGGACCTGGTACCACGACGGCGCGTCGATCAAACGCCCCGGCATGGTCCGCGCCTTCGCCGGGCTGCTGAACCGCGAGGAGGACGGCAGCTACTGGCTGGTCGTTCCGTATCAGAAGCTCAGCATCGAGGTGGAGGACGCCTGCTTCATCGCCACCGACGTCAGCGAGACCGAGGGCGACCTGGCCTTTCGCCTCAACACCGACGAACTGGTGGTCGCCGGGCCCGACAATCCCATCCGCGCTGCGGGCGATGCCGACCAGCCCGCGATCTATGTTCATGTCCGCCGGGGATGCGAAGCGCGGCTCAACCGGTCGACCTACGAACAACTTGCGCGCATCGCGCTCGCGCGGGGCGACGACTGGACCGTGACCAGCGGCGGGGAAACCTTCTCGCTGCTGCCCTCATGAGCGCCGTCTTCGACCGGCTGACGCAGCTCTTCGAGCAGGGTCACGCAAGCGATGTCGGCGAGTTGATGTCGGATCGCCGCTTCGCCGATGCCGAGCGCACCGCCGATGCCGCGGTACTCATCGCGGTCACCGAGCAGCCCGATCCGACCGTGATCCTGACCCAGCGCCCGCGCACCATGCGCGATCACCCGGGCCAGGTCGCCTTTCCCGGCGGCAAGCTGGATCATGGCGAGGACGCGATCGAGGCGGCGCTGCGCGAGGCCTGGGAGGAATTGCACATCGCGCCCGAAGAGGTGCGCATCATCGGCACCACCGATCGTTACCAGACGGGGACGGGCTTCGACATCACCCCGGTCCTCGCGACCGTACCGCACGACCTGCCGATCCGCCCCGATCCACGCGAGGTCGAAAGCTGGTTCACCTGCCCGCTCGACAAGCTGATGGATGCATCGCAATGGGGCCGCAACGAAGTCTTCTGGAAAGGGGCCATGCGCGAATATCTCGAGATGGATCACCAGGGTTACCGGATCTGGGGCGTGACCGCGGCGATCTGCTGGAACCTGTCGCGCCGCATCGCCTGGCTGGAGGCGCGCGGATGAGCGAGCGCCTGCCCGAAACCGAATGGACCCGGCGCGAGAGTCTCGCCCTTCTGGTGCGGGCACTTGGCGTCGAGAACATCCGCTGGGTCGGCGGCTGCGTCCGCGACACGCTGCTGGGCTATCCGGTGAACGATATCGACGCGGCGACGCGGCACCTGCCCGCGGCGGTGATCGACCGCTGCAAGGATGCAGGCATCCGCACCATTCCCACCGGTATCGATCACGGAACCGTCACCGCGATCATCGAGGACGGCAATGTCGAGATAACCACGCTGCGGCGGGATGTCGCGACCGACGGCCGACGCGCGACCATCGCCTTCTCGGAAGACTGGAAGGACGATGCCGCGCGGCGCGATTTCACCATCAATGCGCTTTATGCGCATCCGGAAACGCTGGAGATTTCGGACTATTTCGGCGGGCTCGACGATCTCGTCGCGCGGCGGGTGCGCTTCATCGGCGATGCCGCGACCAGGATCAAAGAGGATCACCTGCGGATCCTGCGCTACTTCCGCTTCGCCACGCGCTTCGGCGACGGCTGGGACGATGAGGCGAGCAGCGCCTGCAGCTCGCTCGCTCCGACGCTGAAGGGCCTCAGCCGCGAACGCGTGGGCTGGGAAATGCAGAACCTGCTCGCCCTGCCCGACCCTTCCTCGACGCTCGCCAGGATGCGCGAACTGGGCGTGCTGCAGGAAGTGCTGCCCGAAAGCGGTGCGCGCGAGGTCGAACAACTCGCAACACTGATCGAGGCGGAAAAAGCGGCGAAAATCGATCCCGATGCGATGCGCCGCATGGCCGCGCTGCTCCCCGCGATCCCGCCGGTGGCCGAGGCGGTTTCGGCACGGTTGAGGTTGTCGCGCAGCCAGCGCGACCGACTGGTCTGTGTGGCACGGCGCGACATGCGCGATGGCGAAAATCCGCAGGCGCTCGCCTATGACGTCGGTCGCGACTGCGCGATCGACCGGCTGCTTCTCATGCATGCCGATCCGGCGCCGATCCGCGAATGGGACGCGCCTATATTCCCGCTCAAGGGCGGCGAAATCGTCGCGCGCGGGGTCGGCAAGGGCCCCGAGGTCGCACGCATGTTGCAGCGCATCGAGAAACGCTGGGTGGCCGAGCAATTCCCCTCCCGCGCGCGCGTCGAGCAAATGCTCGAGGAAGAACTCGCCGCCCGCTGAACGGAGGCCATGGTCCGGCTTCAGCCTGGCTTAAGGTGCAATGCAGCATAAAGGGCTCGCGGTTGCAAAAAACCGCAATCCGTGAGATAGAGCACCCCGTTCTCTCAGGGGAACTTGCGGGTGGCGCTGAATTCCACTCTCGCCCGCTCTTTCCAGTTCAGTCGGCTCGGTCGCGCGTTTCGCGTGTGGGAGAGCCGCGTGTTTCGAATTACAAGTCTTGGAGTTGCCACATGAAAACCGCGAAGCTGGCGCTTGCCGCCATCGCCCTCACCACCACCGCTGCCCTGCCGACCATGGCCGCCGCGCAGGAAGCCTCGGCTTCCGTCACCGCGGGCGCGACCGTCTATGGCAATGACGGTGCGGAAATTGGCACGCTCGAACGCATCGAAGGCGAAACCGCCATTCTCGTCGTCGACGGCATGAAGGCGCCGGTTCCGGCCAATGCCTTCGGCACCGGTGAAAAGGGCGCGACGCTCAACGCCACCAAGGCGCAGATCGTCGGCATGCTCCAGGCCGCCAAGCAGAAGGCGATCGCTGCGCGCGACGCCGCGCTGGTCGTGGGCGCCGAAGCCATGACCGCCCAGCACGCGCCGCTCGGCACCGTGCTCGAAATCAACGGCAACAACGTCATCATCGCGCGCGGCGGCGACGAAACCAACAAGATCACCCTGCTGCGCGAACACTTCGCTGCGGATGCCGACGGCATGCTGATGGCGCTGCTGACCAACGCCCAGATCGACGCTGCCATGGCCGCATCGGCACCGGCTGCCGAGAGCGCCGGCGAGTAATCACGCCTTTCCCCTGGACGGGATGACAAGAGGCCGGGGACGAGCGATCGTCCCCGGCCTTTTGCGTTTCGATTGACCCGCCTTGCCCGCCGCGCAATCACGTGGCCCATGCCGGCGACACGGAATTACGAAGCTTTTCGCCGGGACGGCTATCAGCTGCTCCCTGGCCTGTTGCCCAGCGACACGCTGGCTCGCTTGCGCGGTTTTTTCGACCGGCAGCTCGAACCCTTTCCGATTGCCAACAAGGCGCTGCGCGACAGCCCGGACGGCACGGTCGTGACCAATATCGGCGGCCTGCTCGGCTGGGGCGACCCGGCCCCGCTCGAACTGCTCGCCCTGCCGGGGCTCATGGCCGTGGCCCAGGCGATCTGCGGGCCCGATTTCGTTCCGATCCAGGAATTCGCCGTGATCAAGCATCGCGGGGACGCGAATCCCGTGCTGTGGCATCAGGACATGGTCAACGACCGGAGCGCGCCGGCGCTGGCGATGGGCATCTATCTCGACGACGCGCTGCCTGGGGAAGGCGCGCTGCGTTATGTGCCCGGCAGCCAGCTTTCGGCCGATCCGATCTGCGAACTCGCGCACAGGCCGGCGGTGGAGGTGCCCGCACAGGCCGGGGATGTGCTGATCCACGACATGATGGTCGCCCATTCGTCGGAGCCGATGAAAGGCAGCCGGCTGCGCCGGGTGATCTACCTCGAGCTGCTGTCGACCGCGCTCGCCCTGCGATATTATTCGCGCGCCTTCGTGGAGCAGCGGCAGAGACTGCTGTTCGCCGCCCGGCGCCACCGCCGCGCCACCCTTCCTTCGGCGGGCTGCTACAAGCCGCGAATGAAGGACCCCCGTCCGCGCGACCGCAAGCATCCGGTCGATTACGTCCTGGCCGATGTCCATGCGAGCGTGGTGCGCCCCGTGCCGGCAAACTACTGCTTCGAGCGAATTGCAGCCGATCTCGGCTGATCAGCCGAAGCTGTTGTCGCGCGGGAAGCCCTGCGGCGGCATGCGGCCGGCGCCGCCGCGCGCGACCTTCCACTGCCACATCTCGCCCTCGGTCCGCGTGCGGCCTTCCTTGCCGCCCATGGTCCAGCTGAGCCCCTCCGCCAGCGTGAAGGTGGTGGCATCGGACAGCCCGCCGTCGCGATAGCGCTGCAGCGTCACCCCCTGCCCGCGCGCGAGCTGGGGCAGTTCCTCGAGATTGAACACCACCAGCTTGCGGTTGTCGCCGACGCAGGCGACGTGATCGTGCCCCTCCGCGATGGGGCGCGCGACGACCAGCTTGGCGTCACCCTTGAGATTGACCACCTGGCGCCCCTTGCGGGTTTCGGCGAGCAGCTCGTCGGTCGTCGCGCCGAAGCCCTTGCCGGTATCGGCGGCGAGCAGCAGGCGCTGGCCCGGCTTGTGCGCGATCACCGCGATGATCTGCGCGCTGGCATCGATGTCGAGCGTGTTGCGCACCGGTTCGCCGAAACCGCGTGCGCCGGGCAGCTTGTCGGCGCCGAGGGTGAAGAACCGGCCCTTGTCGGTCGCCAGCAGCAGCTTGTCGGTCGTCTGCGCATGGAGCACGAAGGCGGGCCCGTCGCCTTCCTTGTACTTGAAATCCTGGTCGAGCGGCAGATGGCCCTTGGCGCCGCGCACCCAGCCCTTCTGCGAGAGAATCACCGTCACCGGCTCCTTCTCGATCATCGCATCCATGCTGAATTCGACCGCCGGCGCGGCTTCCTCGATGGTCGTACGGCGGGCGCCGAGCGCGGTATCCTCGCCATATTCCTTGCGCAATTGGTTCAAATCGCGCTTCAGCCGCGTGCGCTGCCGCGCGGGGCTGGCGAGCAGCTTCTCGAGCTCCTCCTGTTCCTTGAGCAGCTCGTCGCGCTCGTTGCGCAGCTGCATTTCCTCGAGCTTGCGCAAGCTGCGCAGGCGCATGTTGAGGATCGCCTCGGCCTGGCGGTCGGTGAGCTCGAACTCCGCCATCATCACCGCCTTGGGATCGTCCTCGTAGCGGATGATCTCGATCACCCGGTCGAGGTTGAGGAAGGCGATGATGTAGCCCTCGACCAGCTCCAGCCGCCGCGCGATCTGGTCGAGCCGGTGCTGGCTGCGGCGCTGGAGGATGTCGATCTGGCTGGCGATCCAGTGGGTGAGGACTTCCTTGATCCCCATCACCATCGGCGTGCGGCCCGCGTCGAGCACGTTGAGGTTGAGCCCGAAGCGCGTCTCGAGATCGGTCAGCTTGTAGAGGCTTTCCTTGAGCAGTTCGGGATCGACATTGCGGCTGCGCGGAACGAGCACGATACGGATCGCCTCGTCGCTCTCGTCGCGCACGTCCTCGAGGATCGGCAGCTTCCTGTCGGCGATCGCCTGCGCGATCTGCTCGATCAGCTTGCCCTTGGCCACTTGGTAGGGGATCTCGCTGATGACCAGCTGCCACTGCCCGCCGCCGAGCCGCTCGATCCCCGCCTCGCGGTCCTCGACCTTCTCGGCCTCGGCGGCGTGGAAGCGGCCGCGCACGCGGAACGACCCGCGCCCGCTCTCGTAAGCTGCGGCGATCGTCTCGGCGCTCTCGGCGAGGATCCCGCCGGTGGCGAAATCGGGGCCCTTGAACAGCTCCATCAGCCGCGCGTGCTCGACATGCGGATTGTCGATCACCTCGAGCGTCGCGTCGACGATCTCGGCGACATTGTGGCTCGGGATATTGGTCGCCATGCCCACCGCGATGCCGCTGGCGCCATTGGCGAGCAGATTGGGGAACAGGCCGGGGAAGATCTCGGGCTCCTGCTCCTCGCCATTGTAGGTCGGGACGAAATCGACCGTGCCCTCGTCCAGCCCCTCCATCAACCGCAACGCGGTCCTGGTCAGGCGCGCCTCGGTGTAGCGGTAGGCGGCGGCGTTATCGCCGTCGATATTGCCGAAGTTCCCCTGTCCCTCGACCAGCGGATAGCGCAGCGCGAAATCCTGCGCGAGGCGGACCATCGCGTCGTAGACCGAGGCGTCGCCATGCGGGTGGTATTTGCCGATCACGTCGCCGACCACGCGCGCGCTCTTCTTGAAGGCGGAGGACGGGTCGAGCTTCAGCTGCCGCATCGCCCACAGCAGGCGGCGGTGGACCGGTTTCAGCCCGTCGCGCAGGTCGGGCAGCGAGCGCGCGGTGATCGTCGACAGCGCATAGACGAGATAGCGTTCGGACAGCGCGCTGTCGAAAGGGGCATCGACGATCGCGTCGAAGGGGTCTGAATCGGTCATATCGGTCGCGGACATACAACCGAACTAGCAACACTGCCCCCTCGGCACGAGACACCGCGGGACAGATATTGGCATGTTTTTGGCGATTGCCGACGGTCAGAGAACGTCCAGTGTCAGCCAGCACCTCAATGTTCGCAGCGTCGCCTTGATCGTCATGCCCGGCGCATTGACGCCGAGACACTTGACGATCTCCCAGGCCCGGCTGCTGCGCTGTTCGATCCTGCGGTGGCGATTATGGCAATGGATCAGCTGACCGACCGTCGTGCTCACTCCGGCCTTGATCGGACAGCCTAAGGCAGGTTCGGGAACCGGCATGCGCTGGATCGCCGCCTCGATCGCCTCGCCCAGTCCCGCGCCATCGAGCAAATCCTGCGCCGCCCGCTCGACCAGGTCGCCCGGCTCGATATCGTCGAGCGGGTCGACTTCGCCGCCCGCGCGCTCGGCAAAACCCTCGAAATATTCGATGTCGATATGGATCGGGAGCTGCTCGGGAAGGACGATCGCGATCCGTCGCTCGAAGGATTCGAGGCGCACCAGTGCGGTCAGTTCGATGTCGTCGCCATCATCGACATGGCGAATGGCGGTAACGCTGGTCTCGACATTACCATCGTTGAGGATGGCGCTCCGCACATCGACGCTCAGGCGCAATGTATAACGGTTGCCGTCCCTGTCGGTGATCAGCCTGTCGCCGAGTATCATGCACCCCCCTTTGGTCGTGTCCAAGGTGGTCGGCGGCGGCGCATGGTGTCCAGCTCAACCGCGTCCATTTCGGACCGTTTCGGCCGGACGGAGCGGGTTTTTCGCGATCCGCCCCGTCGCTGCCTCGCCTCGTGGTTCTGCACGGAACGACGGGCTTCGCCGGGGCGTTGAAAGGGTAACTGCAAACAACAGGAGACCCCTCATGACCAAGCGCGTAATGATCCTCGCCACCGACGGCTTCGAACAGTCGGAACTCGAAAAGCCCAAGGCCAATCTGGAGAAGGCCGGTATCGCCACCGAGGTGGTCAGCCTGGAGGAAGGCATGATCCGCGGCTGGAAGGACAAGGACTGGGGCGACGCCATCAAGGTCGACAAAACCGTCGACGAGGTGGCGAACTGCGAAGGCTATGACGCCCTGCTGCTGCCCGGCGGCCAGATGAACCCCGACATCCTGCGCATGAACGAGCGCGCGATCGCCCTCGTCCGCGAATTCGGCATGGCGGGCAAGCCGGTTGCCGCGATCTGCCACGCCCCGTGGCTGCTCGCCGAGGCCGGCCTGATCGACGGCAAGACAGTGACCGGCTGGCCCTCGATCCGCACAGATCTGAAGAACGCCGGTGCAAACGTCGTCGATCAGGAAGTGGCGACCGACGGCAATCTCATCACCAGCCGCAATCCCGACGACATCCCCGCCTTCAGCAAGGCGCTGATCGACATGCTCGGTGAGAGCGTCGCAAGGGACCAGCTCGAAGCCGCCTGATCGGATAGGCATGCTCTACAGCGAGAGCTCCGTCGCAGCGATGCGGCGGGGCTTTTCGCATGCGGGCACGAGAAACCTTGCCTGATGTAAGTTATGTTGTAACAAATATATTGTGTTTTGATTGTGTTCACATTGTGGCGAAAATAAGGCGCAATTGGGACGGGTGATTTGAGAGGAGTCGGAAATGCGGAAATTTCTCCTGGCTGGTGTCGCCTCGACGCTGGTCCTCGCCGGATGCAGCGGAGCCGAGACCGAGACGCTCGAACGCATGTCCACGGTCGACGGCGAGGCCGAATCGATGGCCAGCTACGATATCGCGGAACCGCCTCCCGCTGCGGCTGCCGTGGTCGAACCCGCGCGATACGACGACTCCGGGAGCATTCCCGGGGCCGGTGCGATCCCCGTCGGCGTTCCGCAGGTGGCCTATCGCTACGCCTACGGCTTCCGCCTTCCCTCCGACGCGATCCGCCCCCTGCAGGAACGCCATGCCGACATGTGCGAGGCCAAGGGCCCCGACGTCTGCCGGATCATTGCGATGGACCAAGCGGAAAACGAGGGCGACTATGCCCAGGGCAGCCTGACGCTCGCCGTCCGCGCCCGCGACGCGCGTACCTTCGGCAAGGAGCTCGCCAATGCGAGCGGCAGGGTCGACGGCGAACTCGTCTCCTCCTCGATCGAGGGCGAGGACCTGTCGAAGAGCATCGTCGACACCGAGGCGCGGCTGCGCGCGCGGACCGTCCTGCGCGACCGGCTGATGGAGGTGCTGCGCAACCGCAAGGGCACCGTCTCCGAGCTCGTCGCCGCCGAACGCGGCGTGGCGCAGGTCAACGAGGAGATCGACCAGGCGACCAGCTGGCTCACCGAGATGCGCGGCCGCGTCGCCTATTCGAACATGACCGTCTCGTACGAAAGCGGCAAGCCCGCCACCGGCGGCTTCGCCGAACCGATCCGCAGCGCGTGGAACTCGCTGGGCGGCATCTTCGGCACGATGATCAGCCTGCTGATCGTGCTGCTTGCCGTGCTGGTGCCGCTCGGGCTGCTGGTGTGGCTGGGCGCCAAGGCGGGGCGGAAGCTCGGCCTGACGACCGGCATCGGCGCGGGATGGACCCGGCCCGAAGAGGCCGAAAGCGCCTAGAACCGCCGCATGTCGTGGCTTTCCGCGGGGATGCGTACGGTGAGGCCGTCCATCTCCGCGGTGAGGTCGATCTGGCAGGAGAGGCGGCTGGTGCGCGCGACGCCGGCGGCGAGGTCGAGCATGTCCTCTTCCTCCTCGCTCGCCTCCGCGAGCCGGCCGAACCATTCGGGGGCGACCACCACGTGGCAGGTCGAGCAGGCCATCTGTCCTTCGCAGGTACCCTCGAGCGGGAGGCCCGCCGCCTGCGCCACGCGCAGGAGGCTGTCGCCAGGCTGTGCCTCGGCGAGGACACTGTCGCCGTTCGCGGTGATGAATTCGATCTTCACAATCCCTGCGCCTCCGCTGCGGCGTTGATCTTGCCCGCCGCCTGTTCGATGTCCTCGATCGTGGTGTAGCGGCCGAAGCCGAGCCGGATCGAGCTCTTAGCCTGCCTGTCGCTGAGCCCGATCGCCTTGAGTACATGGCTCGGGCGGCCCGAGCCGCTGGCGCAGGCCGATCCGGCGGAGAACATCACGTCGCGCACGTCGCTCATCAGCCGCCCGACATCGAGCCCCTTGCGGCGGATGTTGAGATTGCCGTGCCAGCGCGCCTCGTCGCTGCCATTCAATGTCCAGTCGGTGAAGAGCTCGCGCGCGCGCCGCCAGAGCTTGTCGACATGGTCGCGGTCCTGCTCCATCCGGTCCTTCGCCTCGGCCGCCGCGGCGCCCATGCCGGCGATCAACGCGGGGCTGAGCGTGCCCGAGCGCAGGCCGAATTCCTGCCCGCCGCCGGTCTGGACCTCGTGCAGGTCGAGCCCGTTCCGCACCCACAGCGCGCCGATGCCCTTGGGGCCGTGGAACTTGTGCGCCGAGATCGCGATCATGTCGGCCCCGGTCAGCTCGATCCGGCCATAGGCCTGCACCGCGTCGCACAGGAACAGCGCGTTGTTTTCCTTGGCCTTGCGATGCCATTCGACCGTCGGCTGGATGGTGCCGATCTCGTTGTTGACCTGCATCACGCAGACCAGCCGCGTATCGGCGGGCAGGTCCTGCTTCGTGTTGCACTGGCCGTTCTTCGCGACGTTGAGCATGTGGCTCGCCCCCGCATCCTGCGCGGTATCGCCGACCGCCGAATGCTCGATGGCGGAGTAGGACACGGTGCCACCCCGACCCGAACCGCGGATCGCGAGATTGAGCGCCTCGGTCGCGCCCGAGGTGAAGATCACCCGGCCGTTCGGCGGGAAGAGCGCGGCGACCTGGTCGCGCGCCAGTTCGATCGCGGCCTTGGCCTGGCGGCCCATGCGGTGCGCGCTGTGCGGATTGCCGAAACCGGTGCCTCCCGGCCCGTCGAGCCAGCGCAGCATGGCATCGCGCGCCTCGGGGGCAAGCGGGGTGGTGGCCTGGTAATCGAGGTAGATCATGCCTTCGCCAACTCAAGCCATACCTCGCAGAAGCGTTCCACCTCTTCGCGGGTCGTGTTCCAGCCGAGCGAGACGCGGATCGTGTTGGCAGCCACTGCGGGCTCGACCTGCATCGCTTCGAGCACGCGGCTGGTCTTCATCGTCCCGCTCGAACAGGCGCTGCCCTGCGAAACTGCGATCCCCGCCATATCGAAGCGCATGACCTGCGCGGTGGCGCTCATGTTGGGCATCGCGATGGCGCGGATATAGGGCGTGGGATCGGACAGGCGATCCGACAGCCATGTACCGCCCAGCTTGCGGCATTCTTCGGCCAGCGCATCGAGCGGTTCGAGAACCTCTGGGTCGACATAGGGATCGCCGCAAGCCTCGAGCGCAGTCACCATGCCGAGCACGCCGGGCAGGTTCTCGGTCCCGCGCCGATAGCCGCGCTCCTGCCCGCCCGAGGGCGCGAGCATGGCGTAGTCCTTCACCAGCAGCGCGCCGATTCCGATCGGTCCGCCGAACTTGTGCGCCGAGATGATCGCCATGTCGCAGGGCAGCAGGGTCAGCTTGGCCGCGGACTGGGCGTCGTCCGCGAGGAGTATCCCGCCAGCATCACGGACCAATGCGTGGATATAGTCGATGACCTGCCGATTTCCGGTTTCAGAATTGACATGCTGGACCGCAACCAGAGGACGTTCTCGTTCGAGCGCCTCTTGCAGAATAGTCAGGTCGAGCTGCCCGTCGGGAAGCACGGGCAGCCGCTCGGCATCGGGCGCCGCCTGCAGGACGCAATCATGTTCGACTGCCGACACCAGCCGCGCACCGGCCTGCGCATGGTGGAGCGCCAGCGCCGCCGCCTCGCTCGCGCCCGAGGTGAAGATCACCTCGCCCTGCCAGCCGAGCGCCGCCTTCACCCGCTCGCGCGCCTCTTCGAGCAGCTGGCGCGCCTTGCGGCCTTCGGCATGCGGGCTGCTGGGATTGGCCCACTGCGCGAAGCCCTCCTCCATCGCGTTGCGCGCCTCGGGGCGCAGCGGGCTGGTGGCGGCGTGGTCGAGATAGATGCGGTTCGCGATGGGACATGCTCGAAATGATTGCGATTTGGGCAACAAACCCTATATAGCGCGCAACCTCGCGCAAGCCCCCTCGGGGGCCTAGCCCATGAAAATTTCGACCAGGGTACACCTCCCATGCCGACCGTGATCTTTCCCGGCCCCGAAGGCCGTCTCGAAGGCCGTTTCTCCCCCGCGCCGCGCCCGCGTGCGCCGGTGGCGATGATCCTCCACCCGCACCCGCAGGGCGGCGGAACGATGAACGAGCAGATCACGCAGCGGCTCTACAAGACCTTCGTCAACCGCGGCTTCGCCACCCTGCGCTTCAACTTCCGCGGCGTCGGCCGCAGCCAGGGCAGCTTCGACAACGGCATCGGCGAACTCTCCGATGCGGCCAGCGCGCTCGACTGGGTGCAGCAGGTCCACCCCGAAGCGCAGGTGACCTGGGTCGCCGGGGTCAGCTTCGGCGCGCTCATCGGCATGCAGCTGCTCATGCGCCGCCCCGAAATCCGCGGCTGGATCAGCATCGGCGCACCGGCGAGCATGTACGACTTCTCCTTCCTCGCGCCCTGCCCGGCGAGCGGCATCTTCATCCACGGCGCGCAGGACACGGTGGTCCAGCCGCAGGCGGTGACCAAGCTGGTCGAGAAGCTGCGCACGCAGAAGCACATCACCGTGCATCACGAGGAAATCCCGCGCGCCAACCACTTCTTCGAGAACGAACAGGCCGAGCTGATGAAGTCGGTCGACAACTATCTCGATTTCCGCCTCGATCCGAGCTGCCCGATCAAGTGATCGGGCGGGCCGCGCGCTCTTCCTGACAGACCGGCAACCCCAAGGTTGCGGAATGCAACGCGAAAAACGCTTGCCTCTTGTATGTTACGTTGTAACATTGCCCGCATGGAGTCGCCCGAACGGCTCCGGCGTTGGAAGAGGAGCACTATCCATGTCCTATATCGACCAGACCCGCAGGCCCTCGCCCGCCAGCATGGCGGCGGTCATCGGGGTGCATGCGGCCATCGCCGCGGCGCTGGTTGCCGGGCTGACGGTGAGCGGCGTCATCGCGACCGAAGACGGACCGATGGTTTCGACCGAGTACGATCTGCCCAAGCCCCCGCCGCCCGATCCGGTCGAGCCGGTAGAGCCGCGCGCGACCCAGCCGGTCGATCCGGTGGTGCATGTCCCGCAGCCGAAGTTCGACATCACCCCCGTCGAACCGACCATCCCCACCACGCCCTTCGTGCTGCCGCCGGTACCCACCCCGCAGCCGGGCCTCGGCCGCGAATTGCCCAAACCGCTGCCGCAGCCCGGCTTCGATCCGGTCGGTGCCAAGCCGCGCAACGACCCGGCAAGCTGGCTGAGCGACAACGACTACCGGCCCAGCTGGGCACGGCGGGAACTGACCGGACTGGCGCGCTTCCGGCTCGAGATCGCCGCCAATGGCAAGGTCACCGGCTGCACCGTGACCGGCTCGACCGGCCATGACGAGCTCGACCAGGCGACCTGCGCGCTGGTCACCCGTCGGGCGCGCTTCGAACCCGCGCGCGGCACCAGCGGCGAGCCGGTCGCCGGCAGCTATGCCGGTGCGGTGCAATGGGAACTGCCGCGCTAGGCGCAGGTCAGCGGGCGCCCTGCTCGAGCTTGTCGAGCGGGGCCTCGCCGCCCGCATCGGGCAGCGTCCAGATCGCGACATTGACCAGCGCGATCGCCGCCAGCAGCACCATCAGCAGGGCGTTCTTCACATTGCCCGTACGGCGCCACAGCAGAAATGCGCCGACGAGCAGGGCCAGAGCGGCGAGGACGGTGATCGAAAGCACTGCATCGAGCATGGCCGCTCCATAGCCCGCGCTGCGCCCGGTGCAAACAGCCCGGGCGCCCCGACGATTTGACAGGCCGTCACGCGCACCGCACACCGGCGCGCATGACCCAGACCCGCTTCGACATCACCCGCCGCCAGGCCCTCGCCGGGCTCGGCGCCACCTCCGCCCTCGCGCTCACCGGCTGCGCCGCCTCCGCCCGCCCCGAAGCGCTCGCCCGCGCGCAGTCTATCGGCGCCGAGCGACTGCTCGAGGTGGTCGGTTACAACCTGCTCGAACACGAGCCCGGACGGGCGACGGAGCTGGGCGTCGATACCGGGCAGCACTACCACCTGCGCGGCAAGCTCGAGGACCAGTCACCCGAGGGGCAGCAGGCCTATGCCGCAACGCTGCGAGAGGACCTCGCCCGGGTTCGCGCCTTCCCGCGCGAGGGGCTCGACGATGCGACGCTGACCAGCCTCGAGGTCGTCGAGAGCGCCTATGATCTTGCGCTCGACGGCTTCGCGCTGCCCTACGGCGACACGCCGGTCGGCAACTGGCGCACCGCGCCCTATGTCGTGATCCAGAACGTCGGCGAATATCTCGCGCTCCCGCGTTTCATGCAGGCCAACCACAAGGTCGAGAACGGCGACGATGCCGACGCCTATATCGAGCGCATGGAGCAGATGCCCGCGACCTTCGCCGGCGAGCTCGAGCGCATTCGCGCCGCGCGCGGCATGGGCCTGGTCCCGCCGGGCTTCCTGCTCGACAAGACCATGCGCCAGATGGAGCAGACGCTCGCCAGCGCCGCCAAGGGCGAGCTCTTCGCCGACGATCTGCGCGCCAAGCTCAAGGCCCAGGGCATGCCCGAAAGCCATGCCAATCGGGCGCTGACGCTCGAAAGCGGACCGATCGCTGGGGCGCTGAATAGCCAGCTCGAAGAACTACGCGCAGAGCGCGCGGTGGCGAGCAACGATCCGGGGATTTCGGCGCGGCCGCATGGCGATCAGTTCTACGACTGGGCGCTGCGGTCGAGCACCACCACGCGGCTCTCGCCCGACGAGGTCCACCGGCAGGGGCTCGAGGAGCTCGAGGCGCTGCATGCGCGGATGGACCCGATCCTGCGCGAGATCGGCTATGCCAGCGGCTCGGTGGGCGAACGCATGCAGGCGCTCGCCGCTGACCCGCGCTACCAGTTTCCCGAAGGTGATGCAGGCCGCGCCGAGATCATGGATTTCATCCACGAGCGGATCGACTGGATCAAGGCGCAGATGCCGCGCGCCTTCCACACGCTGGTCGATCCCAATCTCGAGGTCCGCCGCATCCCGCCGGCCGAGGAAGCCGGTGCACCGGGCGCCTATGGCGGCGCGGGGAGCAAGGACGGGACCATCCCCGGCCGCTTCTGGATCAACCTCCGCACGACCGACCTGCATCGGAAGTACGACCTCGCCGACCTCACCTTCCACGAGACCATTCCCGGCCATGTATGGGAGGGCGAATTCTCCAACCGCCTGCCGCTGATCCGTTCGATCCTTGCCTTCAACCCCTTCAGCGAAGGCTGGGCGCTCTATGGCGAACAGCTGGCCGACGAACTCGGCGCCTATGACGGTTTCCCGGTCGGACGGCTCGGCTATCTCCAGAGCCTCGCCTTCCGCGCCTGCCGCATGGTCGTCGACACCGGTCTCCACGCAAAGGGCTGGAGCCGCGCGCAGGCGGTCGATTTCTTCGTCACGCGCAACGGCAACAAGCCGACCGAGGTCGACAGCGAGGTCGATCGTTATTGCAGCTGGCCGGGACAGGCGACGGGGTACAAGCTCGGCCACAGCCGCATCGTCGGCCAGCGCGAGCGCGCGCAGCGCGACCTGGGCACTGCCTATGATTTCAAGCGCTTCAACGACGCGGTCGTGCTCGGCGGCAATGTCCCGATGGACGTGCTGGAGAAGACCATCACGCGCTATATCGAGCATGCGAAGATGACGCATTCGTCATAGATTTTTCGCGTTCCCCGGCTAGTCTCGACTTCGATACACAGACGGGGGTCGCACCATGCTGAGGATTTTCGCTGCGATTGCAGCACTTTCACTTGCCGTTCCCGCGCAGGCCGAATGGCTCCGCGCGGACAGCGAACATTTCGTCGTCTTTGCAGACGATAGCGCCAAGGACGTCGCGCGCTTCGCCGAGATGCTCGAGCGCTATCACGCTGCCATGTCCTTCGTGACCGGACGCGAGGTCGACACGCCGAGCCCCTCGAACCGCGTGACGATCTACGCGGTCGGCAGTGCGCGCAACATTCGCAAGCTTGCCGGAATCAAGAACATCGGCGGGTTCTATATTCCGCGCGCCGGCAGCTCGGTGGCCTTCGTCCCGAACGTACGGCCGAGTTCGGGCGAACTCGACTTTTCGATGATCACCCTGCTGCACGAATACGCCCATCACTTCCTGATCGGCAGCTCGCGCTTTGCGATGCCGCGATGGATGAACGAGGGCGGCGCCGAATTCTTCGCCTCGGCGCGCTTCCCGCGCGACGGCGAGGTGCAGATCGGTCGTCCCGCAGTCCATCGCGCCTACGAACTCGCACTGGCGCCCGACGTCTCGATCGAAAACCTGCTCGCGCGCGGCAACGTCGAGCGCGGCGGGGACAATCCGGACGACAATTTCTACGGCCGCAGCTGGGCGCTCTACCACTACCTCACCTTCGCGCCCGAGCGCAAAGGCCAGCTGCTCGAATACGCACGCCGAATTGCCGCGGGCGTTTCGTCGCGCGAGGCCGCCGTCATCGCGTTCGGCGACCTCCATGCGCTCGACCGCGATCTCGATACCTATCTCAAGAAGCGCAAAATGCTGAGCTTCGTGCTCCAGCCGGACCTGCTTCCCATCCGCCCGATCACCGTCGAGCAACTGAGCGCGGGGATGGATGAAATGCTCCCCACCATCATCCGGTCGAAGCGCGGGGTCGACCGCGAAGCGGCGCTCGAGATCCTGGAAGACGCGCGCGAGGTCGCGGCGCGTTATCCCGGCGACGCCGGCGTCTTGGCCGCGCTAGCCGAAGCCGAATTCGACGCCGGCAACGACGATGCGTCGATCGCTGCCGCCGACGCCGCGCTGGCGATCGACGTCACGGTCAAGAATGCGCTGGTGCAGAAGGGATTCGCCTTGTTCCGCAAGGCCGAGGAGGCGGACGACGAAGAGGCCGCCTTCGCCGCCGCCATGCGGCCTTTCTCCGCGCTCAACCGGCTCGAGCCGGACCATCCGCTGCCGCTGATCTATTACTACCGCAGCTTCGTCGAACGCGGCGCCGCACCCAACGAGACCGCGCGTCACGCGCTCGAACGCGCTGCACAGCTGTCACCTTTCGACCGCAGCCTGGCGATGAATGCGGGGCTGATGCAGGCGGGCGAGGGCAAGATCGCGATTGCCCGCAACACGCTCGGCCCGGTTGCGGCCGATCCGCACGGCGGGAGCATGGCGCGCGCGGCGCAGCGCTATCTCGAAGAACTGGCCGAGGTCGCCGAAGGCACCGAATGGAGCCCGCCGCACGAGGTCAACCTGACCGCCGCCCTCGCGGCGAGCGCCGGCAAGAACGACGACGATGATGGCGACGAAGAGGACGCGGCTGACTGATGGCGCCCAGGCGGGGGCCGGCCATGGCCTGACGTTTTCGGCCCCCGGTCCGCGATCGCTCGCGGCCGGGGGCCTCCTCTCCAACGCGTAGGCTCCCGCGGGAGCCGATCTTGTCAGGCGGCGACGGCCGTGTTCGGCGCCGCGTCGCGCACGCCCTGGTCGACATGCGCCGCAAAGGGTTCGAAATTGTCGACGAAGAGCTGCACCAGCTTGCTCGCGGTGCGGTCGTATTCGTCCTTGTCGGGCCAGGTCGAACGCGGGTCGAGAATGCCGCTGTCGACGCCGTCGACGCTGACCGGAACTTCGAAGCCGAAGTTCGGATCCCTGCGGAATTCGGCGTCGTTGAGCGATCCGTCGAGCGCGGCGTTGAGCAGCGCGCGCGTCGCCTTGATCGGCATGCGGCTGCCGGTGCCGTACTTGCCCCCGGTCCAGCCGGTGTTGACCAGCCAGCAGGCGACTTCGCCCTTGGCGATGCGCTCTTTCAGGAGATTGCCGTAAACGCTCGGATGGCGCGGCATGAAGGGCGCGCCGAAGCAGGTGCTGAAGGTGGCCTCGGGCTCGGTCACGCCGATCTCGGTACCCGCTACCTTGGCGGTGTAGCCCGAGAGGAAGTGATACATCGCCTGGTCGGGCGTGAGCCGCGCGATCGGGGGCAGCACGCCGAAGGCGTCGGCCGTCAGCATGATCACGTTGCTGGGCGGCGGGCCCATGTTCTTTTCCGAAGTGTTCGGGATCGACGACAGCGGATAGGCGCCGCGGGTGTTCTCGGCGAGGCTGTTGTCGTCGAGGTCGATCTCGCCCGCATCGTTCATCACGACGTTTTCGAGCACGGTGCCTTCCATCTTGGTGGTGGCGTAGATTTCCGGCTCGGCCTCGGGATTGAGGCGAATCATCTTGGCGTAGCAGCCGCCTTCGAAATTGAAGACCGCCGTGTCCGACCAGCCGTGCTCGTCGTCGCCGATCAGCGTGCGGCTGGCATCGGCCGAGAGAGTCGTCTTTCCCGTGCCCGAGAGGCCGAAGAAAACCGCGCTCTTGCCGTCGGGGCCGATATTGGCCGAGCAATGCATCGGCATGACGCCCTTGGTCGGCAGCAGGTAGTTGAGGATGCCGAAGACGCTCTTCTTCATCTCACCCGCATATTTGGTGCCGCCGATCAGGATCAGCTTTTCCGACAGATTGACCGCGATCACCGTCTCGCTGCGCGTGCCGTGGCGTTCGGGGTCGGCCTGGAATGTCGGCAGGTCGATGATCGTGTATTCGGGGACGAAGCCCTCGAGTTCGGCCTCGGTCGGGCGCACCAGCAGCGTGCGGATGAACTGGTTGTGCCAGGCGAGTTCATTGATGACGCGCACGTTGACGCGATATTCGGGCTGCGAGCCGCCGAACAGGTCGGCGACATAGAGGTCGCCCTTGTCCGCCACCGCCTTGAGGAAATCTTCCTTGAGCGCGGCGAAATGCTCGGGGCTCATCGAGGCATTGTTGTCCCACCACACCGTGTTCTCGGTCTCGGCGTCGCGGACGATGAACTTGTCTTTCGCGCTGCGTCCCGTGTGCTTGCCGGTCTCGACCACCAACGGACCGTCCTTGGCGCGGCGACCCTCGCCCCTGGCGAGCGCGGCTGCGGTCAGCTCGTCCGAGGTCATATTGGGGTGGATGGTGGCGGAAGTCTCGATGCCCTGCGCGGCAAGCGAGTGGGAAAGCGGAAAGGTCACTGAATCCTCCAGCGCGTCGTGCGGGTTCGTCCGGGAATCGTCTGCGCATACGAATGCGCGGCTATCACTATCGCCAATAGTCTCGCCGTGTCGCTCCGTCAAACGGCTGCTCGACAACTTGTCTGGTTCGGGCATGGCTCGCGTTGTTTTGCCGGGTTATTGCGGCTAACCAGCATGACGATGGACAGCACAAGCCCAGAGCCCGCACAGGGGCCCGCAACGGGAATCCCGGAAAACCGCACGGTCATCGCGCTGGTCGACGACGATCGCAACATCCTCACCACGGTCTCGATCGCGCTGCAGGCCGAAGGCTTCGCCACGCGCGTCTATTCGGACGGCGAAGCGGCGCTGAGCGCGTTGCTCTCCAACCCGCCCGACCTCGCCATCTTCGACATCAAGATGCCCAAGATGGACGGAATGGAACTCCTCCGCCGGCTGCGCGAGAAATCGCCGCTGCCGGTCATCTTCCTGACCAGCAAGGACGACGAGACCGACGAGGAAGCCGGTTTCGAGATGGGCGCCGACGATTACATCGCCAAGCCCTTCAGCCTGCGCCTGCTGCTTGCCCGCATCCGCGCGATCCTGCGGCGCAGCGGGGACGATCACCACCCCTTGCTGCTGTCCGAACAGTTCGACGACACGCCGGGCGAGGTGCTCGAGCGCGGGCGGCTCTACATGGATCCGGCGCGGCATCACGCGACCTGGGACGGGCAGGCGGTCTCGCTCACGGTCACCGAATTCCTCCTGCTCGAGGCGCTCGCCGCGCGCCCGGGCGTGATCAAGAGCCGCAACCAGTTGATGGATGCGGCCTATCCCGACGACGTCTTCGTCGATGATCGCACGGTCGACAGCCACATCAAGCGCATGCGGCGCAAGTTCCGCAGCGTCGACTCCACCTTCTCGGCGATCGAGACGCTGTACGGCGCCGGCTACAGCTTCAACGAAGGCTGAGGCGGGGCAGCCGCGCCATGTCCGAAATCGGCAGCGTCCTCAAAGGCGATCCGCGGCTCGAAAAGCTGCGCTGGTCGCGACGGCTCTCGCTCACCAGCCGCATCCTCTTCGTCAACGTCCTGCCGCTGGTGCTGCTCGGTGGCGGGGTGATCTATGTCGATGCCTATCGCAAGCAGCTGCTCGACGAGCGCTTCAAGCTGGCGCTGGTCGAGGCGCAGATCACCGCCGAGGCGCTCGCCGGGGCGACGCCGCAACGGCAGGAAGCGCTGCTGATCCAGATCGGCAAGGAACAGCGCCTCAGGCTGCGTGTCTACGGGCCCGACGGCAAGCTCGAATCCGACAGTTTCCAGCTCGCCCCGCCGAGCTTCACCTTGCCTGCGGCGAGCGAGGTCGATCGCGACGCCTTCGCCTTGCGGCTCGACCGCTGGTTCGACCGCATCGTCGGCGCGCCCGCCCTGCCCGACTATGTCGAGCCCGAGAGCGACGATGTCGAGGACTGGCCCGAGCTGACCCGCGCGCGCGAGGACAGCCTGACCCAGATCGTGCTGCGCGACGCGCCCGACGGGACGCATGTCATCAATGCCGCGGCGCCGGTCGGGCTCGACGGCGACACGCTGCTGCTCACGCGCAACCCGATCGACATCACCGAACGCGTGCGCGAGGCGCGCTCGACCGTCGCGCTGATCGTGCTGCTGGCGCTGGCGATCTCGACGCTGCTGTCGTTCTTCCTCGCGCAGACCATTGTGCGCCCCTTGCGCGAGCTGGTGCAGGCAGCAATTCGAGTCCGCCAGGGCCGCGACCGCCAGGTCGAGGTGCCGCGCCTGCCCCAGCGGCGCGACGAGATCGGCATGCTCGCGCGCTCGATTTCCGACATGACCGCCGCGCTGCGCCAGCGGATTGACGCAGTCGAGCATTTCGCGGCCGATGTCGCGCACGAGATCAAGAACCCGCTGGCGTCGCTGCGCAGCGCGACCGAATCGCTCGCCAGGGTCGAGGACCCGGACCTGCGCGCGCAATTGCTCGACATCGCCACGCATGACGTGCGCCGGATCGACCGGCTGGTGACCGAGATTTCCGATGCCAGCCGGATCGATGCCGAAATGTCGCGCACCGATTTCGAGCCGGTCGATCTCGCGCACCTGCTCTGCACGATCGCCGAGAGCCGCGCGACGCGCGACGAGAACGAGGGCCGGCACCTCGAGATTTCGGGTGCCGACCAGCCGGCACGGGTCATGGGCGTACCCGTGCGACTCGAGCGGGTGATCCAGAACCTGCTCGACAACGCGGTCTCCTTCTCTCCCCCCGACGGGCGGATCTGGGCCGATATCGTCCGGCGCGACGACTGGATCACGCTCACCATCTGCGACGAAGGCCCCGGCATCCCCGAGGAAAAGCGCGAAAAGGTCTTCCAGCGCTTCCATTCGGACCGCCCGGCGGAAGAGGATTTCGGGAACCACTCGGGGCTCGGCCTCGCCATCGCGCGGACCATCGCAGAAGCGCATGACGGCACGCTGGTCGCAACGTCGCGCGCCGATGGCGAGGACGGCGCCTGCCTCGAGCTCGGCCTCCCCGCCAAGCGATGAGCGGCCGCGTCCTCGCCAATGTCACCGGCGTCGCGCTGGGCGGCCGCGTGCTCCTGGTCGAGGGCCCGCCGGGCGCGGGCAAGTCCTCGCTCGCGCTGGCGCTGATCGATCGCGGCGCGGTGCTGGTGGGCGACGATGCGGTCACGGTGAGTGCCCGCGATCGGCGCCTGCTCGCCTCTCCGCCGCCCAACACCGCGGGGCTGATCGAGATCCGCAACGTCGGGATCGTGGAGATGCCGGTTGCGCAGGGCCCGGTGGCGCTGGTTATTGTGCTCGATTCCGCCGCGCCGCGCTTCCCGATGGAGGTCGCCACGCGCGAGATCGAGGGCTGCGCCGTCCCGGTGCTGCCCTTCGCCCCGGGCGATGCCGCCCAGGCGCTGCGCGCCGAACGGGCGCTGGCGGTGTACGGTCTCCCCCTCCCCAAGCCGGACGAAAAGGCATAGGCAGCCCGGCGATGACCGACGATTCGCACCCGACGCAACGCATCCTGCTGGTCACCGGCCTGTCGGGCGCGGGCAAGTCGACCGCGCTGCAGGTGCTCGAGGATCTCGGCTGGGAGGCGATCGACAATTTTCCGATCCGCCTCCTCAGGCGGCTGGTCGGCGAAGGGGACGAAAACGCCCGGCTTGCGATCGGGGTGGATTCGCGAACCCGCGGCTTCGTCCCGGCGAAGATCATCGAGCTGTTCAAGAAATACGAGACCCGCGCCGACACCGAGGTGACGACGATGTTCATCGATTGCGGGAGCGGCGAACTCGAGCGGCGCTATAACGAGACCCGCCGCCCGCATCCGATGGCGCGCGGGCGCCCGGCGCATGACGGGATCAAGGCCGAGCGCGAACTGCTCGAGCCGCTGCGCCGCTGGGCCGATATCGTCGTCGATACCACCGATTACGCAACCAACCAGTTGCAACAGACCGTGCGCGAGCATTTTGGCGAGGATGCGGAACACGACATGACGGTGACCGTGTCGAGCTTCGGCTTCGCGCGCGGCATGCCGCCGCTGGCGGATCTTCTTTTCGACATGCGCTTCCTCGACAATCCGCACTGGATCGAAGGCCTGCGCGAACAGACCGGGCTCGACGAACCCGTGGGCGCGCATATCGCCGCCGATCCTGCCTTCGCCCCGGCCTTCGCCAAGATCGTCGAGCTGCTCAAGGAAGTCATACCGCGCTATGCCGCGCAGGGACGCAGCTATCTCAACATCGCCTTCGGCTGTACCGGAGGGAGACACCGCTCGGTATACAGTGCGGAACGCGCCGCCGAGGTCTTGCGCGAGGCCGGATTTTCGCCCACGGTCATCCACCGAAACCTCGGATCGCGTCCCGCCGACCCGCTCGAGCGCCGCTAGACCCCGGGGCAAGGAATGGTTAAGCGCCACGCAGGCACACTCTTCGGGCATCGCAAACGGAACTGAAGCTGCATGATCGGCATGATCCTCGTTACCCACGGCAAACTGGCCGAGCATTTCATCGATGCGATGGAGCACGTCGTCGGCAAACAGGACGGCGTGGCCACCATCTGCATCGGTCCCAATGACGATATGGAGCGCCGGCGCCAGGACATCGCCGATGCGATCAAGCAGGTCGATACCGGCCAGGGCGCGATCATCCTCACCGACCTGTTCGGCGGCACCCCCTCCAACCTCGCGATCTCGCTGCTCGACACGGGGCATATCGAGGTGATTGCGGGGATCAACCTGCCGATGCTCATCCGCCTCGCCGGCGCGCGCAAGAGCATGAATGTGGTCGATGCGGTCCACGCCGCGCAGACAGCGGGTCGCAATTACATCACCGTGGCCAGCGAATTCCTCGGCCAGGACCTCGCAAGCGCGCGGAAAGCCTCTTGAGCGAGCTGCGCAAGAGCATCGAGGTGGTCAACCAGCGCGGCCTGCACGCGCGGGCGAGCGCGAAATTCGTCAACGCCGTGGCCGAGCTGCCGAACGGCTGCAGCGTGCGCGTCGCCAAGGGCGACAACGAGGCCGCGGGCGGCTCCATCCTCGGGCTGATGATGCTCGGCGCGGCCAAGGGCGACACGATCGAGCTCATCGTCGCGGGCGACAATGCCGATGCGGTGATGGCAGAGCTATCCGCCATGGTCGAGGACGGCTTCGGGGAGCCGTAACTTCATGGCCGAGCGCCGCCACATCACCGGCTTTTCCAATCCCACCGTCAAGGCGCTGCGCGCGCTGCGCGAGAAGAAGCACCGCAAGGCTGCGGGCAAGTTCCTCGCCGAGGGGCTGCGCCTGCTCACCGATGCGCGCGAATGCGGGCATGTGCCCGAGGTTCTGGTGCTGGCCGACCGGCGCGACCCGCATCCGCTGCTCGATGCGCTCGAGGACGCGGTCGAGGCCGCCGGCGGCGAGGTCATCGAAACCACCGCCGACATCCTCGCCAAGATCACCGGCAAGGACAATCCGCAGGCGGTCGCGGGCGTGTTCGCCGAATTCGACACCTCGCTCGCCGCGCTCGACCGGTCGGGCGCCGATATCTGGCTGGTCGCGCAGGCGCTGCGCGATCCGGGCAATCTCGGCACCATGCTGCGCACCGGCGACGCGATCGGCGCGGGCGGGTTGATTCTGATCGACGATTGCGCCGATCCCTTCAGCGTCGAGGCGGTGCGCGCGAGCATGGGCGCCGTATTCACGCAGGCTATCGCCCAGGCGCGGTGGGACGAGTTCGAATCCTGGCTGCGCGGCGGTCCGGGGCAGTTGGTCGCGGCGAGCCTGCGCGAGGCGCAACCCTATCGCGGCGCGCCCTATGCCGCCCCCTGCTTCGTCATGGTCGGCAACGAAAGCCGCGGCCTGCCCGAGGACTACGAGATGGCCTGCGACCTGCGTGTGACCATGCCGATGAGGGGGCGCGCCGACAGCCTCAACGCGGCGGTGGCGGCGGCGGTGCTGGGCTACGAGGTCCTCGCCGGAATGGAAGGATAGGCAGATGCCCAAGGGGAACGGGGTGGCCCTCGCCACCATGCTGGTGCCCACCTATCGCCAGATGCTGGGTTGCCTTACGCGTCTGCTCGACAAGGCGCGCGAACAGCACGGGGCGGAGCATGTCGAGGCGCTGCTCGCCGCGCGGCTCGCGCCCGACATGTTCCCGCTCGCCACCCAGTTGCGATTCTGCTGCGTGCAGGCGCTCGAAGGTGTCTCGCGACTCGCGGGGACGGAGTTCCCACCGCAGACCGCCGTACTGCTCGAGGAAGGCCGCAATGCCGGCGACCATCCGGGCACACTGGCCGAGGCGCACGCACGGATCGCCGAGACGCTCGAATGGATCGAAGGCATTGATCCGGCGACGCTCGACTGCGCGCCCTCCAGCGCGATCGCACATGAACTGCCCAACGGAATGGTGTTCGATTTCACCGCCGAGCAGTATGTCCGCGACTGGGCGCTGCCACAGTTCAATTTCCACCTGATGGCGGCCTATGCGATCCTGCGCAATCAGGGCGTGGAGCTGGGCAAGGCGGACTATGTCGCGCATCTCTTCCCGCTGCTGAGGGCGGATACCGTAGCGGGCTGAGCCCGTCGCCTTGTCCCGCTGCGAGTGGCAGTGGACGACCGGCGTCGAGAGATGCGTCCGGCAAGCGGATCTTAACCATGCGGGGCTAGGCCTGACGGCCAATGCCCATGAACCAGACCGATCGCTTCATCGCCCTCGACGGCCTGCGCGGGATCGCGGCGATCGCGGTGATGCTGTTCCACGTCTCGCGTGCGAGCATGCCCGGCGGCTATCTGGCGGTCGATTTCTTCTTCTGCCTCAGCGGTTTCGTCATGGCGCTCGCCTTCGGGGATCGCCTCGCACGGGGCCTGTCCTTCCGCGGCTTCGCCAAGGCGCGCTTCGCCCGGCTCTACCCGATGATGCTGGTGGGTGGCCTGCTCGGCATCCTGCTTCACGGCGGAAATCCGAACATTCTGCTGCTCGTGCCGGACATCATGAGCGACGGCCTGTTCCCGACCAATCCGCCGTTCTGGTCGCTGCTCGCCGAGGTGCTGGCGAATGCCGCCTTCGCACTGGTGCTCGCGGGCCTCTCGACGCGGCGGCTCGTGGCGGTCGCCGCGGTATCGGGCGCGCTACTCGCCTATGCCATTCTCTCCGGTCCCTGGCCGCGCGAACTCGGCTCGCACTGGGTCGGCTCTGGCTGGGCAGTGCCGCGCACGCTCTATTCCTTCACCATGGGCATGCTGCTCTATCGCTGGCATGCGCAGGCCGCGCCCGTCCGCCGCAGCGCGAAGCTGGCACTGGCGATGCCGCTCGTCCTGCTCGGTGCGAGCTGGTTCGACGGAGCGGAACGCGCGCTGTGGGATACGCTCGCGATCCTGGTGGTGCTGCCCGCGCTGGTCTGGGTGGGAACGCGCTACGAAATGCCCTTCCCGCGCTTCTGGCAGCGCATGGGCGCGCTGTCCTACCCGCTCTACTGCATCCACGTGCCGCTGATCGCGCTCGCGGACGACGTGCCGACGCGGCTCGCGATCGCCGCGCTGCTCGTGCCCGCCGCGCTGGCGCTCGATGCGTTCTACGACAGGCCGGTGCGGAGCTGGCTGGCGAAGCGCCTCGCCCGCCCTCGCCCAAGCCCGGTCGAACCTGCCGCGACCTGACGCGCGCTATTCGGCCACGTCGCGCCGGTCCTCGATCTGCGCGGTTTCAGGGGGTCGAGGATTCGCTTCGATCATATCGACATCCGCGATCTCGCGCTTTCCGATTTCGATACCCTTGTCCTGCATCTTGCGGGCGGACACCAGAACCCGGCTTTCAAAGCTGCGGGTGAAATCGTTGTAGCTCGAAACTGCACGCCCGAGGTGCGTGCCCATCTTGCCAAGGTCCTCGGTGACCTTCGCCAGACGATCGTAGAGCTCCGCCCCAAGTCGGCCGATATCCTTGGCTTCTTCTGCCATTTTATCCTGCCGCCAGACCTGCGCCACCGTGCGCGCGATGGCGACGAGGTTGGTCGGCGTCGCCAGCAGCACCTTGTTACGGAAGGCGAAATCCCACAGTTCGGGGTCGTGTTCGAGCGCGGCGGCGACGAAATGCTCGCCCGGCACGAACATCACCACATAGTCGGGGGTGTCGTCGAACTGGCTCTGGTAGCTTTTCGATCCGAGGGTCTGGACATGGTTGCGCATGCTCTTGGCGTGCAGGTCGAGGTTGCGGACACGTTCGTTCTCGTCATCGGCCTCGAAGGCAGCCTGATAGGCATTGAGCGACACCTTGGCGTCGATCACCAGTTTCTTCTGGCCGGGCACATGCACCACCGCGTCGGGGCGCAGGCGACCTTCATCGGTCTCGATCGAATGTTCGAGGTGGAAATCGGTATGTTCGGACAGGCCGCACTGTTCGAGCACGTTCTGCAGCGCCCGCTCGCCCCAGCGCCCGCGCGCCTTGGGCGCGTTGGTCAGTGAGTTGCCCAGCCGCTGCGCCTCGCGGCGGACCTCTTCCTGCCCGCGCTGCATCTCGGTGATCTGCTGGTAGAGCCGCCCGAAGGCGTCGGTGCGCTTTTCCTCGAGCGCGGCGACCTGCTTCTCGTAGGCCTCGAGCCGCTTGCCGACCGGGTCGAGCAGCGCCCTAAGCTTTTCCTCGCTGGTCTTTTCCGAATGACCGAGCCGCTCGTTGGCGCGTTCGAGGAAGGCCTCCTGCGCCTTCGTCAGGACGGCCGAGCCGGTGTTCTGGAATTCCTTGAGCAGTTCCTCGCGCGCCTCGATCAGAAGGCGCTTCTGCTCGTCGAAATTGGCGGTCTTTTCCTTGAGCGTGGCGAGTTCGGCGGTGAGCGCGCCATTGCTGCGCCGCAATTCCTCCATCGCCCCCTCGTGGATCTTGCGCGTCTCGCGCAGTTCGGCATCGAGCGCATCGGCCCGCTCGGCGCGCACGGTGGCGTTTTCGAGATCGACGATCGCCTGGCGAAATTTCTCGTCGAGCGCCTTGGCCTCGGCATCGCGTTCGCCATGGCGAGCCTGCCAGTCCTTGACGGGCGCAGAGCCGAAGCGGTGGCCGAGGAAATAACCCAGCGCGAGACCGAGAACGAGGGTGATGATGGCGAGAAGCGTGGGATCCATGCCCGGCATATTAGGCGGAACGGAGAGGGAACGCTAGCTCAGCGACCTGTTATCCCAATGGAATTTTTACTGCGGCACTCTCTCAAAAGCATCAAAGACTTCAAGTGTTATCTTACGAAGCTCCAATATTTTTTCCGCCGTAAGCGGGAGGTGATACGTCTGACCCCCGAATGAAGTCTCGTAGACATCGTCTATAAGACTTCCACCAGAATATATTACAATCCCACAATTATCCACACTAACGGCAATACTCTGCATTCTATTGGCATTGTTTACCTTGAGCTTTCCCTCGTTCTGATAAAGCTCAGCCGAGTGAAGTATCGACTGACGCATTTCTGTCGTGTTGGGAAATCTTTCCTTAAACTCTTCGCGCGCGGCGTCGAATTTCTTGCGCTCGGTCAATGCAGCCCATTCATCAAATCGTCGAATACCACGATCAATTCCTGTCAGGGCCATCCGGTAGTTGTAAAGCGCCACCACGGCCCCTCGTGCCGCCAAGAACTGCCAATCGCTTATCAACCTAGAATGGTCCAGCTCCTTTTCAGCAGCTCGACACCAATCTTTTAACGCGACCGCGTTTGCAAAATCGCGATAATAGTCGGACAATGATGAAACATTGTGACCAAATGTCGTTGCGAGAAGCTGCTGTCCATCTGCGACTTGATCAGACCTAAAGCGCGGAGCCTCAGGGGGCTTCAATCCATCAAGAAGTTCCATCCCGACTGATTGATCTTGAAATTGACCGTTTTGTCAAGTCAGGGGCAAAATAGGCCGAACTTCGTGCCAATTTTGTTTATCTCTTAGACATCGAGATTGGAACAACCCGCTAAATTTTACGCCGCTTCGCGCAGCTTCTTCAGCTTCTTCAGCGCCATGTTGCGCTTGAGGCGCGAGAGGTGGTCGATGAAGAGGATGCCTTCGAGATGGTCCATCTCGTGCTGGATGCAGGTGGCCATCAGCCCGTCCATGTCCTCTTCGTGGGTCTCACCCTCGAGGTCCTGGTAGCGCACGCGGCAGGTCGCCGGGCGGTCGACATCGGCGAAGATGTCGGGGACCGAGAGGCAGCCTTCCTGATAGGTCGCGAGGTCCTCCGCCGGGTCGAGGATCTCGGGGTTCACGAAGACCCGCGGTTTCTTCCTGGTCGGATAATGGACGTGTTCGTGCCCGCCGTGGTTGCAGACCTCGCCCTCGGCTTCCTCGTCCTCAGGCTGGAGGTCGATCACCAGCACGCGCTTGGGCACGCCGACCTGGATCGCCGCGAGGCCGATGCCGGGGGCGGCATACATGGTTTCGAACATGTCGGAGACGAGTTCATGCAGTTCGTCGTCGAACTCGGTGACGGGTTCGGACACGACCTTGAGCCGGGGATCCGGCACTTCGAGGATTTCACGGATAGCCATGGGTGCTCAGATAGTCTGTGGATCGGCGACTTTCAATTATTCGATTTCACGCGATCCTCATGTATAGAACAAAGAGTGAAAATGGAGAATCGGATGTCGAGTGAGACGATCGGAACGATAACCGCGAATTGCGGAAACTGCGGATCGGCGGAAATGTCGTATGATGAGGCCTTGGGCGAGGCGGCAGAGATCACCTGCGCCTCATGTGGAGCACATCTCGGGACACTTCGTGATTTCAGAGACCTAGCTGAGATCAAAGCAGGGGAAGCCTTTGATCAGGTGACTGATGCTCTTAGGAAAGCTCTGAAGTTCTAGGCGAGCCCACTATCCCACCGGCCGCCTTGCGCGCAAAGCCTGCGCCAGCGTGCCTTCGTCGAGATAGTCGAGCTCGCCGCCCACGGGCAGGCCGTGGGCGAGCTGGGTGATGCGGACGGGGTGCTCCTCGAGCCGCTCGGCGAGGTAATGCGCGGTGGTCTGGCCTTCGAGCGTGGCGTTCATCGCGAGGACCACCTCGTCGACCCCGCCCTCTTCCACGCGCGCCAGCAGGCTGGCGATATTGAGATCCTCGGGCCGCACGCCGTCGAGCGCCGAGAGCTTGCCGCCGAGCACATGGTAGCGGCCAGTGAACAGCTTCGCGCGGTCGAGCGCCCAGAGATCGGCGACGTCCTCGACCACGCAGAGCGACTTGGTATCGCGGCGCGGATCGGCGCAGATGCCGCAGGGGTTGGTGGTGTCGACATTGCCGCAAGTGTCGCATTCGACCAGCGCCTCGCCCACCGTCGCCAGAGCCTCGAGCAGCGCGGGCAGCGCGCTCTCGCGGCGCTTGACCAGCCACAACACCGCGCGCCGCGCCGAGCGCGGGCCGAGGCCAGGAAGGCGGGCCAGCGCGGCGGCCAGCGTCTCGATCTCTTGCGATGCCATGGCGGCACAGATAGGGGCGCGGGCGGAACAGAGAAAGACCCTTCGACAGGCTCAGGGCGAACGGAGCGAAGTTGTGCGCATAATCTTCATGGGTAGCCCCGAATTCGCTGTGCCGACGCTGCAGGCGCTGGTCGATGCCGCGCACGAGGTGGTCTGCGTCTACACCCAGCCGCCCCGACCCGGAGGGCGGCGCGGGAAGGAGCTGACGCCCACCCCGGTGCACCAGCGCGCAAGCGATCTCGGCATCGAGGTGCGCCATCCCACATCGCTCAAATCGCCCGAGGAGCAAGCGGCCTTCGCCGCGCTCGACGCCGACATCGCGGTGGTCGCGGCCTATGGGCTGATCCTGCCGCAGGCCATTCTCGACGCGCCCCGGCTTGGCTGCCTCAACGTCCATGCCTCGATCCTGCCGCACTGGCGCGGCGCGGCGCCGATCCACCGCGCGGTGATGGCGGGCGACCCGGTGACCGGCGTCACGATCATGCAGATGGAGGCCGGGCTCGACACCGGCCCGATGATCGCCTTCGCGCGCACGCCGATCGAGGACAAGACCACCGGTGAGCTGACCGAGGAGCTGGCCGAGATCGGCGCGCAGCTGATGGTCGGCACGCTGATCGATTTCGGCGTGCTGCATCCGCTGCCGCAGGACGATGCGCAAGCGACCTATGCCGCCAAGATCGACAAGGCCGAGGCGCGGATCGACTGGAACCGCCCGGCGGAGGAAGTGGTTCGCCATGTCCACGGGCTGTCGCCCTTCCCCGGAGCGTGGTTCGAACTCGACGGACAGCGGTTGAAGCTGCTGCGCGCCGAACTGGTGGAGGGTTCGGGTGCTCCCGGCGAAGTGCTCGACGACCGGTTCGCCATCGCCTGCGGCGAAGGTGCGCTGCGCCCGGTCGAACTGCAGCGCGCGGGCAAGCCGAGGATGGACCTCGACACCTTCCTGCGCGGCAATGCGGTGGCCGAGGGCACGGTGCTGGGGTGATGTTTGCGAATATGCTTCGACAGGCTCAGCATGAGCGGATGAGGGTACATAGCCAAAACCCGCTCAGCCTGAGCCCGCCGAAGGCCACGCGCCGACGGTTGGACCGATGACCCGCTTCGCGCTCACTCTCGAATTCGACGGCACGCCCTTCTTCGGACTCCAGCGCCAGAAGGACGGGCCGAGCGTGCAGCAGGCGGTCGAGGAGGCCGCCTTCCGCGTGCTGGGCGAGGAGGTGCGGCTGCACAGCGCGGGCCGGACCGACACCGGCGTCCACGCGCTCGCCATGCGCAGCCACATGGATATCGCGAAAGCCATCAAGCCCTTCCGCCTGATGGAGGCGCTCAATGCGCATCTGCGGCCCGATCCCATCGCGGTGACGCAGTGCGAGGTGGTGCCCGACGACTGGCATGCGCGCTTTTCCTGCGTCGGGCGCGCCTATGTCTATCGCATCGCCAACCGCCGCGCGCCGCTGACGCTCGACCGCGACCGGCTGTGGCTTGTCCCGCAGGAACTCGATCACGAGGCCATGCATCGCGCCGCGCAGGCGCTGGTCGGGCTGCACGATTTCACCACCTTCCGCTCGGTCCATTGCCAGTCGGACAGCCCGGTCAAGACGCTCGACCGGCTCGATGTCGAGCGTGAGGGCGAAGAAGTGCGCATCCATGCCGAGGCGCGCAGCTTCCTCCACCACCAGGTGCGCAGCATGGTCGGCTGCCTCGCGCTCGTGGGGATGGGCCGCTGGCGCGAGGAGCAGGTCGCCGAGGCACTCGCCGCGCGCGACCGGCAGGCGCTGGGCCTCAACGCGCCATCGGCTGGCCTCTACTTCGTCCGGGCGGTCTATCCGGACGACTAGTTTTTTCGAGCAACCCTTTCTTTCCCGTCATTGCGAGCGTAGCGAAGCAATCCACGGACCAAACGCATGGATTGCCGCGTCGCCTGCGGCTCCTCGCAATGACTTCGGAAAGATAGGGAGACGCCAAAGATGACCACCACCGGCAAGCAGCTTTTCACCACGCTCGAAAGCGACGGCACGCTCACCGTAGAGATCGCCACCAGCGAGTTTCCCGATCCCACCGGCAACCAGGTGCTGGTCAAGATGGAAGCGGCGCCGATCAACCCCTCGGACCTCGCGATCCTCACCGGCGCGGCCGATTTCGAGAATGCGGACTATTCGCCGGGCAAGGTCGTCGCCAAGATGCCCGAGCCCTTCAATTCCGGCCAGAAGGCGCGCCACGGCCAGCGCCTGCCCGCAGGCAACGAGGGCGCCGGCACCGTCGTCGCCACGGGCGACAGCGACATGGCCAAGGCGCTGATGGGCCAGCGCGTCGCCTGCGTGCCCGGCTCTGCCTATTCCGAATACGCTCTGGCCGACGCGGCCATGTGCCTGCCGCTGGGCGATCACAGCGCCGAGGAAGGCGCGTCGAGCTTCGTCAACCCGATGACCGCGCTCGGCTTTGCCGAGAACGCCAAGATGGACGGCCAGAAGGCGATCCTCCACACGGTCGGCGCCTCCAACCTTGGACAGATGCTGGTCAAGATCTGCCAGGAGGACGGGCTCGGCCTCGTCAACATCGTGCGCAAGCAGGAACAGGCCGACCTGCTCAAGGGTCTCGGTGCCACGCATGTGGTCGATTCGTCGGACGGCGATTTCATGGCCCAGCTCAAGGCGGCGATCGACGAGACCGATGCCTTCTATGGCTTCGACCCGATCGGCGGCGGGCAGATGGTCGACACCTGCTTCAAGGCGATGGAACAGGTCGCCGTCTCGAAGATGACCGAATATTCACGCTACGGCTCCAACCAGGCGAAGCGCATGTTCATCTATGGGCGCCTCGACTTCGGGCCGACCACGCTGACGCCGAGCTACGGCTTCGGCTGGACCCTGTCGGGCTGGCTGCTGACGCCGTTCCTCCAGACCGCGGGCATGGAAACGGTGATGCGGATGCGCCAGCGCGTGCTCGACAACCTCACCACCACCTTCGCCAGCAGCTACAAGACCAAGGTCGATCTCGAAGGCATGCTGACCAAGGATTCGATCCTCGACTATCGCCGGATGAAGACCGGCGAGAAATATCTCGTGCTTCCCAACGGGTAACTCCCGGAACGGTCAATCCCCGGCGGGTCGGTGCCACTCCGGATTGCCGCTCGGCTTCGCCGCTCGCAATAACGTAGTTGCTACCGCCCGTCGAAGGCGCGCTGGATGGCGGCGGGATCGTTGGTCCCGTCCGCCAGCAGCATCTGCAGCAGGATGCGCGCCTTCTGCGGGTTGAGCGCACGCGCGGCGACGAACCCATTGGCCTCGTCCTCGGGCTCGCGGTCGACCAGCCCCTCGTCAAGGCGGCTCGCGCGCACCACCGGGATGCCCTGTACGGCCAGTTCGACGAGTGCGGACCGCGCGTGCTCCGCCATATTGCCCTCGCCCACGCCAGCAACGACGATGCCGCGCGTCTCGGGGGCGAACTGGCGGTGCACGCTCACGCCGTCGAAACCGGCATGGACATAGAGGATCGCGACCTCGGGCAGGCTGTCGGGCAGCGTGAAGGCCGCGCCGCTGTCGCTGCGCCACGGCGCGCCGAACCATTCGAGCGAGGCGGGCGTGACCAGTCCGACCGATTCGCGCGGAAAGCCACGGAACGCCTCGGTCCCGCGCGTGCGCACCTTGTGTACGTCGCGCGCGGCGAAGACGCGGTCGCCCATCACCACCAGCACGCCGCGCCCGGCCGCCTGAGGGTCGCTCGCCACGCGCACCGCATTGGCGAAGTTCCTGAGGCCGTCATAGCCCACCGCATCGGCGGGCCGCATCGCGCCGACCACCACGACGGGCTTGGTCGCCGGCAATGTCAGGTCGAGCAGGAAGGCGGTTTCCTCGAGCGTGTCGGTGCCGTGGGTGACGATCACGCCTTGGCAGCCCGCGTCATCCAGCGCCGCCAGCGCAGCGGCATGGAGCGGGTGCCACACATCGGGGCCGATATCGGCCGAATCGATATTGGCGATCTGGGTGCCCGACAGCTCCGCCGCGAGGCCTAGCCCGCCGACGCGTTCGAGATAGTCCTCGATCCCGATCTCGCCCGCGCGATAATCATGCGCGATGGCGGAGCCGGCGATCCCGGCGATGGTGCCGCCGGTGGCGAGAACGGTGAGCCTCGTGGTCATGCCGCGCGGCCTAGCCCCCGCGGCGCGATCTCGGCAATTGATTTTGAGGATTTGGACGTTATGTGCAGCACTCCCGCAAGGCGAGCGGGCGCTTAGCTCAGTTGGTAGAGCATCTCGTTTACACCGAGAGGGTCGGCGGTTCGAGCCCGTCAGCGCCCACCAGTTTTCGCTGGACGAAGGCATCCGGGGGATGGCTTCGCACGAAAACTCCCGCGCGCAAGCGAAGGGCGCGTCCCCCCACTACCCCGCGATCGCCGCATCGATGGCGGCGCGCGCTTCCTCGCTTTCCCAGTCGTATTCGCCCTGAACGCGCCAGACCTCCCTGCCCGCCGCATCGTAGAGCACCGTCGTCGGCATCACCCCGCCGCCGATCGCGAAGCCGAGGTTGTTTTCGGGGTCCATCCACGGTTCGAGCCTGGCGAAACCAGCCTGCGCGAAGAAGGGCTCTACCTTCTCCGCCCCCTGCATGTCCTGGCTGACGGTCACCACCCGCAGGCGCCCGTCGTATTCGGTGGCCAGGGCGTCGAGCAGCGGCATCTCCTTGACGCAGGGCGCACACCAGGTGGCCCAGAGGTTGAGCAGCACCGGCGTCCCGCGCAGCGCACCAAGGTTGAGCACGCGCCCGTCGGGATCGGCCACATTGGCGGCGGGCATCGGCGTACCCGCTTCACCCGGATCGATCTCGGCCTTCGACGCGGAAGAAGCGGTGCTTTCTTGCGCCGGTTCGGGCGCGCCCCTATCGCAGCCCGCGACAGCAAGACCGAGGACGATGGCTAGCGTGAACGAAAAACGGGACACCAAGGGCTCCAATTCGATGTGGGGCGGCAGGTTCGCCGAAGGCCCTAGCGCCATCATGCGCGAAATCAACGCCTCGATTCCGTTCGACAAGGCGCTGTGGCGCGAGGATATCGCCGGCAGCCGCGCGCATGTCGCCATGCTGACGCAGCAGGGCATCGTCAGCGCGGCCGATGCAAAGGCGATCGACGACGGGCTCCGGCAGGTCGCCGAGGAATACGAACGCGACGGCGTGCCCGAGGACTGGGACCTCGAGGACATCCACATGACGGTGGAAGCGCGGCTGACCGAGATCGTCGGCCCGGCCGCAGGGCGCCTCCACACCGCGCGCAGCCGCAACGACCAGGTGGCGACCGACTTCCGCATGTGGGTGCGCAGCGCGATGCAGCGCGCCGTCGGCGGGATCGACGCGGTGCTCGGTGCGCTGGTCGCGCGAGCGGAGGAACACGTCGAGAGCATCATGCCCGGCTTCACCCACCTGCAGACCGCGCAGCCGGTGACGCTGGGCCACCACCTGCTCGCCTATTTCGAGATGCTGATGCGCGACCGTTCGCGCTTTGCCGACGCGCTGGCGCGGCTGGACGAATGCCCGCTCGGTTCGGCGGCGCTCGCCGGGACCGGCTTCGACCTCGATCGCGACATGACCGCGCAGGCGCTCGGCTTCGCGCGACCGACACGCAACAGCCTTGATGCGGTCTCCGACCGCGACTTCGCGCTCGATTATCTGATGGCGGCGAGCCAGTGCTCGCTCCACCTCAGCCGGCTGGCCGAGGAATTCATCATCTGGGCGAGCCAGCCCTTCGGCTTCGTCAAGCTGCCCGACACGCTCTCGACCGGCAGTTCGATCATGCCGCAGAAGCGCAATCCCGACGCCGCCGAGCTGGTCCGCGGGCATGCCGGGCGGGTGATCGGCTGCGCGACCAGCCTGATGGTGACGATGAAGGGCCTGCCGCTAGCCTATTCGAAGGACATGCAGGACGACAAGCCGCCGGTGTTCGAGGCGGCGGGCCTGCTCGACCTCAGCCTTGCCGCCATGGCGGGCATGGTCGCCGACAGCGCGTTCCAGACCGCGCGCATGCGCAAGGCCGCCGAAGCCGGGCATGCCACCGCGACCGACCTCGCCGACTGGCTGGTGCGGCAGGCGGACATCCCCTTCCGCGAGGCGCATCACATCACTGGCGCGGCGGTCAAGCTGGCCGACGAGAAGGGCGTGGCGCTCGACGGACTTTCGATCGAGGACCTCAAGGCCATCGACGCGCGGATCGACGAGCGGGTCTTCGATGCGCTGTCGGTCGATGCCTCGGTCGCCGCGCGCGCCTCCTATGGCGGGACCGCGCCGGTTCGCGTAAGGGAGCAGGTGACCGCGGCGAAACAGCGCCTCGGCATGGAGAAATGATGCGCCGCACCCTCGCCCTTGCCGCCCTGCTGAGCCTGTGTGCCTGCGGGCAGAAGACCGCGCTCGAACCGGTCGAGGGGACCGCGCTGCCGCCCGCGCCCTATGGCGCGGAGGCGCAGCCGACCTCGGAGGAACTGCTCGCGCTCCCGCCCACCGCAGCGCCTGATCGCAGCGTCGAACTGCGCACGCGGTCGGAAGAGCGCGAGGACGACCCTTTCGACCTGCCGCCCGAGTAATTTCTGCGGGGCAAGCAAGGCTTGCTCGACAGGCCGCGCGTCATTGGGCAGAGGCGGCAGCCATGGACCATTTCCAGCTCAGGGACGGCGTGCTCCACGCCGAGGACGTGCCGCTGCCGCGTATCGCGGAGGAGGTCGGCACGCCCGTCTATATCTATTCGCGCGCCACGCTCGAGCGCCATGCGCGCGTGTTCCGCGAGGCGCTCGGCGAACTCGAAAACCCGCATATCGCCTTCGCGGTGAAGGCCAATCCCAACCTTGCCGTCCTCAAGGTGCTGGCCAACGAGGGCTATGGCGCCGATGTCGTCTCGGGCGGCGAACTGACCCGCGCGCTGGCGGCGGGAATGAAGCCGGAGGACATCGTGTTCTCGGGCGTCGGCAAGACGCATGCCGAGCTGCTCCAGGGGCTCGAGGCCGATATCGGCCAGTTCAATATCGAGAGCGAGGAAGAGGGCTATGAACTCGCCGCCATCGCCGCGCGGCATGGCAAGCGCGCGGCCTGCGCGCTGCGTGTCAACCCCGATGTCGATGCGCGCACGCATGAGAAGATCTCGACCGGCAAGCGCGAGAACAAGTTCGGCGTCCCGCTCGACCGCGCGGCGGAGATCTATGCCCGGCTGGCGCAGGAAGACGGCCTCGATATGCGCGGCGTGGCGGTGCATATCGGCAGCCAGCTGGCCGATCTCGAACCGCTCGAAACCGCCTTCGGCAAGGTCGGCGCGCTGATCGCGGAGCTGCGCGCGGCGGGCTGCAGCGTGACGCATGCCGACCTCGGCGGCGGGCTCGGCGTGCCCTACAAGGCGGGCGAGGAGCTTCCGGCGCCGGCCGAATATGGCGCCATGGTCGCGCGCGTGACCAGGGGCTGGGACGTGCGGCTGATGTTCGAACCGGGCCGCGTGATCGCGGGCAATGCCGGCGTGCTGCTGACCCGCGTGATCCGCGCCAAGCGCAGCGGCAACGGCCCGCCCTTCGTCGTGGTCGATGCGGCGATGAACGACCTTGCGCGGCCCGCGATGTATGGCGCGTGGCACGATTTCGACGCGGTCGAACCCAGCGGCGAGCGGATGACGGCGCATATCGTCGGCCCGATCTGCGAGACCGGCGACACCTTCGCGATGGACCGCGACTGCGACGCGCTGGTGGCGGGCGACCTCGCCGTGTTCCGCACCGCCGGCGCCTATGGCGCAACCATGGCCTCGTCCTACAATTCGCGCGGCTTCGTCGCCGAAGTGCTGGTCGACGGCGATCGTTATGCAGTGGTCGCCGACCGGATCGCGGCCTCGGCGATCATGGATGCCGAGCGCGTGCCGGAGTGGCTCGCCTGATGCCCAAGAGCCATGCATAGCCTGCCGCTCTTCCATCGGATCGCGGGAGAACGCGTGGTGGTGGTCGGCAGCGGCGAGATGGCCGAGGCCAAGGCGCGGCTGGTGACGCGCGCGGGCGGCGTGCCCTGTCCCGAGACCGAGGCGCATCACGCGCGGCTCGGCTTCGTCGCGCTGGAGGACCCGCGCGCAGCCCAGGCCGCCGCGCTGCGGCTCAAGCGCGCCGGGCTGCTGGTCAATGTCGCCGATCGTCCCGAGCTGTGCGACTTCACCCTGCCGAGCGTGCTCGACCGCGATCCCGTTCTGGTGGCGGTGAGCACCGGCGGCGCATCGGCCGGGCTCGCCAAGCATGTCAGGCTGAGGCTCGAGGCGCTGCTGCCGCAAGGGCTCGGTGCACTGGCGCGCGCGCTCGAGGCGGCCCGCGACGGCATCCGCGCGCGCTTTCCGCAGGCCGATGCCCGTCGCCGCGCTCTCGACGAAGCCTTGCAACAGGGCGGCGCGCTCGATCCCTTCGATCAGCAGGACGGCGACGCGGTCGATCGCTGGCTCGCGGGGCGCAGCGCGACGCGCGATTGCGAGGTGCTCGATGTCACACTTGCGAGCGACGATCCCGACGACCTGACTCTGCATCAGGCGCGCGCGCTGGGCATGGCCGACACCGTGCTTCACGATCCCGACGTGCCCGAAGCGCTGCTGATCCGTGCGCGCGCCGATGCGACACGCCTGCCGCTGCCCGCCGACCCGCCCGCCAGCGGGCTGACCGTGATCCTGCGCCGCGCATAGGAGACCGCCGATGGACTACTCCGTAACCCCCATCGGCCATGTGCGCGGATCGAGAGCGGAGGCGATCGACGACGACTGGGGCAAGGAACGCGCGGTCATCCAGCTCGACGAAAGTCGCTTCGGCCCCGAGGCCCTCGCCGGGCTTGCCGATTTCAGCCATGCGGAAGTGGTCTTCCTGTTCGACAAGGTCCCGCCCGAACGGATCGAGACCGGCGCGCGCCATCCGCGCGGCCGCAGCGACTGGCCGCTGGTCGGCATCTTCGCCCAGCGCGGCAAGAACCGGCCCAACCGCATCGGGCTGACCACCTGCCGCATCATCGGAGTCGACGGCCTGCGCGTGGAAGTGGAGGGTCTCGACGCGATCGACGGCACACCGGTGCTCGATATCAAGCCGCTGATGCGCGAATTCCTGCCGCGCGGCGCAATCCGCCAGCCCGCATGGGTCGGCGAGCTGATGAAGGACTATTGGTAGGTTACACCACCGCCAGTTCGCTCGCGCCGACCTCGGCGAAATAGCGCGCCAGCGCATCGGCGGTGTTGTCGGCCAGCGCGATATAGGCGCGGCGGCGGTCGTGCGGGTCGGATACGCGCACCAGCAAATCGGCCTCGACCATCTGCCCGATCCAGCGCAGCGCGGTGGTCGCCGGCACGCCCGCGGCGATGCACAGCGAGGTCACGCTGACCTGCTTGCGCTCCGCCCGCGCGGCGGCGAGATCGAGCAGTATGTCCCAGGCGGGATCGGCGAAGAGCTCTGCATCGAAGAAGCGCATCCGTGCCTGGCGCGCCTTGATCAGCTGGCGGATCGTGGCCGCATCGGGCAGCCGCGGCCGCTCATTCTTGCCGGGCACCGCGTAATCCTGCCCTTCGCCGCGCCATCCGGGCGCAGGCATTTCGAGGCGGAAGGCGCCGCCGCCCTCGCGTTGGCCGGGCGAAAGCCGCTCCAGCCGCTCGGCGATCCGTCCGACCTGTTCGGTCAGCCGCAGCAGCATCAGTCGGTCTTCCTC
>NZ_JBLYYF010000016.1:0-13457 GCF_048550555.1 Qipengyuania sp.
CTTGGAAAACATCGCGCTGCGCTTCTTGTCCTGCGCGCCCTTGCGATGCATGATGTTCTTGAATTTGGAATGGCCGGCCATGGTTTCGCTTTGCGTAATTCGGGTGGGTGGAATCAGGGGGTCGCCTTAGCCGCATGGACGCCGGAACGACAAGCCTTGCGCCCGCGAATTCGACGCGCGGCGAATGGTCGCAATTCGCCACATTCCTGAAACGTCCGGTCCTTCCCGCGCGCGCACCATTGCCGCGGGCGGCGAGCCTGGTGGCCGTGCTGCGCCTGTTCCTGCTCGATGTGATGGTCATGGCCGCGCTGCTCGCGATCGCGGGAGCGGTCATGTCGTCGGGGATCGATGTCCCCAAGACCGCACTGGCGGACATGGAGATCGGCGCCGATATTGCGCTCGCCGTGATCTTCTTTGCCCCGCTGGCCGAGGAATTCGCCTTTCGCGGCTGGCTCTCGGGCAGGCCCGGGCATGTGCTGGCGGTGCTGTTGGGTGCGCTGGTCGCATTCGGGGCGATGATGCTGTCATTTGCCGCCACGACCGGCCCCGCCGAAGGCATGGGCGTGATCGGACCCGCGATGCTCGTGGGGGGCGCTGCTGGCATGGCCGTCGCCGGGCTCTCGGTGTTCCTGCTTCGGCACCGGGACGCGATGGGCTGGTTCCAGCGCCTGTTCCCGTTGCTGTTCTGGCTCAGCGCGGTCGGCTTTGCGAGCGTTCACCTCTTCAACTTCAAACCCGAAGAGATGATGATGGCGCTGCCGCTGGTGCTGCCGCAATTCGTCACCGGCACCATCCTCGGCTACCTGCGCGTCAACTACGGGTTGTGGGCAAGCGTGCTGCTGCACGCCCTCCACAACGGTGCCTTCATCGGGCTGGTGCTGCTGGCGGGCAGCAGCGCCTGATCAGATGCGGACCGCGGTCCCGGTGACCGAGACCATCAGCATCGAACCCTTGGCCCCGACGACCTCGTAGTCGAGGTCGACGCCGACCACGGCATTGCCGCCGCGCTTGTCGCACGCCGCCTGCATTTCCTGCACCGCCCGCTGGCGCGCATCCTCGAGCACCCGCTCGTAGCTCGCCGCGCGGCCGCCGAAGAAATCGCGCAGGCCCGCGAACATGTCGCGGAACACATTGGCGCCGAGGATGACCTCGCCCGAAACGAGGCCGAGATAGGCCTCGATCGGGTGGCCCTCGATGCTCGGGGTGGTAGTCACCAGGATCACGCGGCGTTCGGGCAATTGCGCGGGCATCGGGGGTCTCCTTCGGGCGGACCGGCTCAGGCGATGCCGAGCGCGGCCTTGTAGGTATCGAGGATGGTTTCCATCTCGCGGCGGTCGTCGGGCGTCATCTTACGAAGGCGGACGATCTGGCGCATGATCTTGACGTCGTAACCGACCGCCTTGGCCTCGGCATAGACGTCGCGGATGTCGTCGGCGATGCCCTTCTTCTCTTCCTCGAGGCGTTCGATGCGCTCGATCAGCAGGCGCAGGCGGTCGTCGGTGGCTTCTGCCATGGGGTGTATGCTCCAGTGAAAATGAGAATCGGTCGGGCGGCTCGATAGCCAGCCCTGCGGTCGGGGTGAAGGCGGCGACTCGCTACTCCACGCGATTTTTCGCGATACTGGCCTCCATCCGCGCGAGCTGGTCCTCGGTGGCGGGGGTCTGGCGCGTCGCCTTCCACTCGTCCTGCGGCATGCCGTGGATCAATTCGCGCGCGGCCGCCTTGTCGCCCGCGAAACCGGCGTCGCGGATCCAGTCGGCGAGGCAGTTGCGACAGAATCCGGCGAGGCCCATCAGCTCGATGTTCTGCGCATCGTGACGGTGGCGCAGGTGGCGCACCAGCCGACGGAAGGCGGCCGCCGCTACGGCATCGTCGAGTTGGTCGAGCGGGTCGTCCGCATTCGTAGTCACAATCGCATCGTCCTTGCTTTGTCGCACGTCGCTGCCATAGGCGATTCCCATGGCCATCACAGCACCCAAGCTCGATCCGCGCGGCCGCAAGGTCAAGATCCTCGCGACCGTCGGCCCCGCCAGCCGCTCGCCCGAAATGCTCGCCCGCCTGTTCAAGGCCGGGGTCGACGCCTTCCGGGTCAACATGAGCCACGGCGAACATGCCGATCACGAGGCGACGATCAGGGCGATCCGCGCGATGGAGAAGGAATTCCACCGCCCGATCGCGATTCTCGCCGATCTGCAGGGGCCCAAGCTGCGCGTGGGCAAGTTCAAGGACGGGCAGGCGGTGATCCGCCACTCGGGCCATTTCACGCTCGACCGCAATCCCGAGCCGGGCGACGAAACGCGCGTCGAACTGCCGCACCCCGAACTGTTCGGCCTGCTCGAAAAGGGTCAGCGGCTGCTGATCAACGACGGTAAAATCCGCCTCCGCGTGATCCGCGCCGACGACAAGGAAATCCTCTGCTCGGCCGAAGTCGGCGGGGTCATTTCCGACCGCAAGGGCGTCAACGTGCCCGATGCCGAAGTGCCGATCCCGGCGCTGACCGACAAGGACCGCCGCGACCTCGCCTTCGCGGTCCAGCAGGGGGTCGACTGGATTGGCCTCAGCTTCGTCCAGCGTCCCGAGGACCTCGCCGAGGCGCGCAAGCTGATGGGCGGCTACGGCGCGCTCTGCGCCAAGATCGAAAAGCCGATGGCGGTCCGCCGCCTCGATGAGATCATCGACATGAGCGACGGGATCATGGTCGCGCGCGGCGATCTCGGCGTCGAACTGGAACCGCAGGAAGTCCCGCCGCTGCAGAAGCGGATCGTCAACGCGGCGCGGCTCAAGGGCAAGCCGGTTATCGTGGCGACGCAGATGCTCGAATCGATGATCGAGAGCCCTGCCCCGACCCGCGCCGAAGTCTCCGACGTCGCCAATGCGGTCTATGACGGGGCCGACGCGGTGATGCTGAGCGCCGAAACCGCGGCGGGCGACTGGCCCGAGGAAGCGGTCACGATCATGCACAAGATCGCCCGCCAGGTGGAAGGCGACGAAGCCTATCTCGAGCGCGTGCGCCTGCTCGACACGCCCCCCGATGCGACCACCGCCGATGCGCTGGCGCATGCCTGCATGACCGTCGCCGACACCGTGCCGGTCAGCGCGATCACGGTCTTCACCGGATCGGGCTCGACCGCGCGCCGGGTTGCGCGCGAGCGGCCCAGCGTGCCGATGCTGGTGTTGACCCCGAGCATGAAGACCGCCCGCCGCCTTGGCCTGCTGTGGGGCGCGCATGCGGTGGCGACGAAGGACATCGGCAGCTTCGAGGAGATGATCGCCAAGGGCAAACGCATGGCGCTGCGCCATCGCTTCGGCCAAGCGGGCAGCAAGCTGATCGCGCTGGCCGGCGTCCCCTTCGGCACCCCCGGCTCGACCAACCTCCTCCACGTCGTCACCGTCAGCGGCGACGAGCTGGAGAAGCACGAAGGCTAGAGCGCCGCGCGTTCCTGCATGATCCGCTTGTTGCGCGCCTCGAGGATGCGGAAGGCCTTGAACACGGAGAGGTCGCGGTCGACCCGGCCTTCATGTCCGAGCAGCCAGATCTGCTGGTAGAACCAGTAGATGCCGGCAAAGCCGTTGATCGCCTTCATGAGCTGGAAACGCTTGAGGAAGCCGAGCCAGCTGGGCAGCAGGTCGAGATTGTCCTCGTAGCGGGCGAGGCGCTCCGCGCCATTGAGCAACTCCGCAGGCGCATCGGTATCGACGCACAGCGGGCGCCCCAGCCCGATCACGTCGGCGGCACCGCTCGCAAGCGCCTCTTCCATCGCGCGGCGCGTGCGAAAGCCGCCGGTGACCATCAGCGGAACTGCAACCTCGGCCTGCATGGCCTTGGCGAAATCGACGAAATACGCCTCGCGCGCGGCGGTCGAGGGCGCGACGTTCTGCACCGCCTCCTCTTCCTGGCCTGCGACACCCAGCAGCTTGGGCTGTTCGTAGGTGCCGCCCGAAATTTCGATCAGGTCGACCGAGGTGGCTTCGAGCCATTTCACCACCTGCAGGCTGTCCCCGAAATCGAACCCGCCCTTCTGGAAATCGGCGCTGTTGAGCTTCACCGAAACGGGGAAATCCGGCCCCACCGCCGCCCGGACCGCGGCAACGATCTCGAGCAGGAAGCGGGCGCGGTTCTCAAGCGAGCCGCCGTATTCGTCGGTGCGCAGGTTCACCCGCGGCGAAAGGAACTGCGAGACGAGATAGCCATGTGCGCCGTGCACCTGGACGCCGGTGAAGCCCGCATGCTTGCAGGCGCGCGCCGCAAGTGCCCAGCGAGCGACGAGGTCGGCGATTTCCTCGCTCGTCAGCGGTGTGGGCTTGGCGAACTGACCGCCCGGCAGCGCGAGCTGGACGTCGGAGGACGACTTGGGGTGCGGATTGACAAGCTTCTGGGTCTGCCGGCCGCCATGGCTGATCTGCGCCCAGAAGTGGTTGCCGTTGCGCGTGGCCACCTTCGCCCAGCTCGCGAGGCGCGCCTGCATGTCGGCATCGGGTTCGCCCTCGATCACGACATTGCCGGGCCGTTCGAGATGGTTCTTGTCGACGATGATATTGCCCGACAGCAGCATGCCTGCGCCGCCATCGGACCAGATGCCATAGAGGCGTTCGAGCGCGGGCGTGGGCCTGCCATCGGGTGTGGCCAGCCCCTCGGTCATGGCGGCCTTGGAAATCCTGTTGGGAAGCACCGCCTCGCAAGGCAGCTTCAGTTCAGTCCCCAGTCCCACACCCATCGCATGTCCCCTTAGCCCTGTGCTGCGGCCTCCAGCCGTTCGCGCGCGCGTGCTTCGCCGATCAGCGGCAGCAGTTCGCCCATGTCGGGCCCATGGTCCATGCCCGTCAAGGCCTGCCTAAGTGGCAGGAACAGAGCCTTGCCCTTGCGCCCGGTCTTCTCCTTGAGCGCCGTGGTGAGCGTATGCCAGGGATCGTCTGCCCATGCGAGTTGCCGCGCGGCCTCGGCGAGATAGGCGCGATCCTCTTCGGAGAAGGCAGGCTGATCGACAGGCCCGGTGACCAGCCGCCACCAGTCCGCCGCCTCGGACACATGCGTCAGATTGGGCCGGATGGCGTGCCAGCCGGCCTCGTCCATCCCCGCTGGCAGACGATCCGCCACTTGGGCGAAGGGCAACTGGTGGACCAGCGCGGCATTGAGCCGGTCGAGCTCGGCATCGTCGAATTTCGCCGGTGCGCGCCCGAAGGTCGCGAGGTCGAAGCTCTCGAGCAACAGGTCCCGGTCGGCGATCGCCTCGACCGGGAGCGAGGTGCCGAGCCGCGCCAGCAGCGCGACGATCGCAGCGGGTTCGATGTCGCGCTCGCGAAAGGCGTCGCAACCGAGCGATCCGAGCCGCTTCGACAGCTTGCCCTCGCGCCCGACCAGCAGCGCCTCATGCGCGAAACGCGGCATGGGGCCGGAGGCATGGCCTGCCGCGATCAGCGCGTCGAACATCTGGATCTGCACCGCGGTATTGCTAACGTGGTCTTCGCCCCGCAGCACGTCGGTCACGCCCATGTCGAGATCGTCGACCGCGCTCGGCAGCATGTACAGCCAGCTGCCGTCGGCGCGGCGGATGACCGGATCGGACAGTTGCGCGGGATCGAATTTCTGCTGGCCGCGGATGCCGTCCTCCCACGCGATCAGAACATCGTGATCGAGCTTGAAACGCCAGTGCGGAAGGGTCCCCTCGGCCTCTCTGGTAGCACGCTCTTCGTCGCTCAGTTCGAGCGCTCCACGGTCGTAGATCGGAGGCAGGCCGCGTCCGAGGCGGATCTTGCGCTTGAGTTCGAGTTCCTGCTGGGTCTCGTAGCAGGGATAGACGCGCCCCGCCGCATGCAAGGCTTCGAACGCACGTTCGTACAGCGCAAGCCGCCGCGACTGGCGGGTTTCGCCTTCGGGCTCCAAGCCGAGCCAGGCGAGGTCGGCGTGGATCGCATCGACATACTCCTCGCGGCTGCGCTCGGCATCGGTGTCGTCGATCCGCAACAGGAAGCTTCCGCCGGTCTTCTTGGCCAGCATCCAGTTGTGCAGCGCGGTGCGGATATTGCCGACATGGAGCCGCCCGGTGGGCGATGGTGCGAAACGGGTGACGGTGGTCATGCGGGCGCGGATAGCCGAGCGGGCGGCGCTTGGCGAGAGGTCAGCTGGCCCGCTGGGTCCGCCGCTTCATGACGGCTTCGCGCGCCTTGCGGTAGTCGAGAATCCCGCTGGCATCGTCCTTCATCGCGGCTTTCGCAGCAGAGAAGGTGATGAAATTCTCGCCCGGCACGGGTTCGCAGATCAGATAGCCTTGCGCTTCCTGGCAGCCCAGCTTGCGCAGCAGATCGAGCTGTGCCCGTGTTTCCACCCCTTCCGCCGTGGTCGCCATTCCCAACGCATCGGCCAGCCGGGTGATGCTGGAGATGATGGCCTGGCTGTCCGCCGACCGCTCGACCCCTTCGACAAAGTCGCGGTCGATCTTGATCCGGTCGAAGGGAAAGCGGCGCAGATAGCTGAGCGAGGAATAGCCGATCCCGAAATCGTCGAGCGCGATCTTCGCCCCGAACTCGCGCAGCTTTTCGAGATTGCTGGAGCACATGGTGCCCTTCTGCATCAGCACATGCTCGGTGATTTCGAATTCCACCCGCCGGGGCGATATCCCGTGGGTATGGGCGGCCTGGGCGACGACGTCGGCCAGATGCGGGCTGCGCACCTGGGTCGGCGAGAGGTTGATCGCAATGCGGAAATCGCCCTCCCAGCGCCCGGTCTCGGCGAGCGCCTGGCGGATCACCCATTCGCCGATCGGCACGATCATGCCGGTTTCCTCTGCCACTTCGAGAAATTCGGCGGGCGTCACAATCCCGCGTCTGGGGTGGTACCAGCGCAGCAGGGCCTCATATCCCGCGACCTCTCCCGAATCGAGGTCGATGACCGGCTGGTAGTGCAGCCTGAGCTGGCCCCGCGACAGGGCTTCGCGCAGGTCGGACTCGATCTCCCGCCGCTCGCGGGCCGCGCGGTCCATGGCCTCGTCGTAGAGCGCGATCGTGTCGCGGCCCTTGTCCTTCGCGGCGAACAGCGCGAGGTCGGCGCGGCGCATGAGCTCCTCCGCGTCGCATTCACCCTCGCACCGCTGGGCGATGCCGATACTGCCCGAGATTCGATAGATCTGACCGTCGAGCTCGAAAGGTTCGCGGATCACCGCGAGAAAGCGGTGGGCGCGCTCGATCAGCATGCCGGCCCCGGCGCGCGTTTCGAGAAGCACCGCGAATTCGTCTCCCCCGAGCCGGGCGACGAGATCCTGGCCTCGCACTTCCTGCTCGAGGCGAGTGCCGATCTCGCGCAGCAGCCGATCCCCGACGAGATGCCCCCTCGTGTCGTTGACGGCTTTGAAGTCGTCGAGATCGAGGTAGAACAGCACCACGTCCCGCGCGCGTTCGCCATCCTCCAGCGCATTCCGCAGCCGCTCGTTGAAGAGGTAACGGTTGGCGAGCCCGGTGAGGTTGTCGTAATGCGCCATGAAGGCGACGCGCTCCTCGATCAGCCGGTCACCGGTCACATCGCGCGCGACCCCGCTCATCCACCCGTCGCTGCGCGGGCGGGCCGAGAGTTCCCAATAGCGCACGGCATCACTGCCCCCGATCCCGTGCCTCAGTCTGAGCACGAGGCCTCGGAAAGGACTGCGTTCCATGATGTGGCGAGCCAGGCGGTCGCGCTCCTCACCCGGCGTAAACAGATCGAGGAAGTCGGAGGCTTCGAGTTCGTCGACCGGTTTCGCCGCCGCCGTCGCGAAGCGATCCGTGACATCGCGCAAGTTACCTTTCGCGCCCACCGTCCATAGCCAGTCGGACGAATGCTCCTCGTAATCGTTGAGCAACAGGCGGACGGTGTCGGCAGCCTCCCCGCGATCGACCTCCACTTGTGCCCAGCGGATCAGTTGGCGGTCCTGCTCGCGCACCGACCCGGCGAGCGCGAGGATGAACAGCGCCAGCAACAGGATCGCCGGAAAGCTGGCGACACCCGAATGGATCCACATCGCGGCCACCGTGGCCAGGCCCACCAGGCCGAGCCGGGCGGCGGCCGCGACCGGGGCAGTGCGGTGCACCAGCAGTACGGTACACAGATTGGCGACGGTAATCGCGGCGAGCACCGCAACGGCGGTGCCTGAGGCATAGAACGCAAGATAGACCGTAATGAAACACCAGCTGGCGGAGCGGATGACCTCCATCGCCATCGAACGCCGCCAGTATTGCTGCAGTTCGGCATGCCCCGCGTGGGTCCGGTCGAGCCGGTAATCCAGCACGGTGGAAATCACCAGCAGGGCGATCTGGAACGCCATCCAGGACAGCAGCACAGCCAGCGGCGCGAGATCGCGAAACGCGTAGACCACCCCCGCCATCGAGCCGGTGCCGGCGACGAGCACCAGCCGCGACCCTGCACTCACATTCGCGACACGGCGCGCCAGCAGCAAACGATCGACCGCCTCGGCAGCCGAACCTTTCCCCAAATCCAAGGGCAGCCCGGAGTCGAGCTTTGCCATTGACACGATTTCCCCTGCGGGCCGCCACTGCATCCTGCCGACGGACGTCCGATATCATATCGTGCAGTCACCGCCTGTGGCAGTCAAGCAAAGAGCGCAATAACGCGACGTCGCGTTCTGGCCGGGCGAAAACCGTGCCGGACAAAAGAAGACCCCGCCGACTTGCGCCGACGGGGTCGATATTGGCGGTTATGCGGCAAAGAACTTATTCGCCGTCCTTGGCATCTTCGTTGAGATAGTCGCCCGCATCGGCATCGGTGCCGTGGGTTTCGCCTTCCATGGTCGCCAGCGGATCGTCGCCGATGGCCGCTTCGGGGCCTTGGGCGAGTTCCGCCTCGTGCTCTTCTTCGGCGGTGTTGGCGGCGATGATCGCCTCCTGCGCCTTCTTCCACTGGGCTCGCAGGGCAGCGTCGCGGCTCGAGGCGGTGATGCGCATGCGGTTCATGCCCGCGCCGGTCCCGGCGGGGATGAGACGACCGACGATCACGTTTTCCTTGAGGCCGACCAGCGTGTCCTTCTTCCCTTCGACCGCGGCCTGCGTGAGCACGCGGGTGGTTTCCTGGAAAGAAGCGGCCGAGATGAACGAACGCGTCTGCAGCGAGGCCTTGGTGATGCCGAGCAGGATCGGAGTACCCTTGGCGGGTTCCTTGCCCTTGCCGAGCTTGGCGTTGGTCTCGTTGAGCTCGTCGAGGTCGACCTGTTCGCCGGGCAGCAGCACGGTGTCGCCACCATCGGTGATCTCGACCTTCTGCAGCATCTGGCGAACGATCACCTCGATGTGCTTGTCGTTGATCTTCACGCCCTGCAGTCGGTACACTTCCTGGATCTCGTTGACGAGATATTCGGCCAGCGCCTCGACGCCCAGCACCTCGAGGATGTCGTGCGGATTGGGCGAGCCGGAAATCAGGGTATCACCCTTCTTCACGAAGTCGCCTTCCTGCACGTCGATCACCTTGGTCTTGGGGATCAGGTATTCGACTGCATCGCCTTCCTCGGGAACGATCGCGATCTTGCGCTTCGCCTTGTATTCGCGAACGAATTCGATCTTGCCCGAAATCTTGGCGATGACCGAATTGTCCTTCGGCAGACGCGCCTCGAACAGCTCGGCCACACGCGGCAGACCACCGGTGATGTCGCGGGTCTTGGCCGCTTCGCGCGACGCACGAGCGAGAATGTCGCCCGCTTCGACCTGCTGGTTGTCCTCGACCGAAAGAACGGTGCCAGGCGCCAGCATGTATCGTGCATGCTCGCTTTCGTCGCCCGCGTCGTTGAACAGGGTCAGGCGTGCGCGCAGGTCCTCGTTCTTCTTGCGGCCCGAGGTCTTGACCTCGGTGACGACGCGCTGCGCGATGCCGGTGGCATCGTCGACGCGCTCTTCCATGGTCGTACCGTCGATCAGGTCCTGGTATTTCACCACGCCCGAGGTTTCGGTGATGATCGGCAGGCTGAACGGATCCCATTCGGCCAGGCGTTCGCCTTCCTTCACCTTGCCGCCATCCTTGTGCATCAGCACGGTACCGTAAGGCACCTTGTGGATTTCGCGCTCGCGGCCTTCGGCGTCGATAACCGCCAGTTCGCCGTTACGGGCGAGCGACAGGATACGACCCTTCTTGTCGGTGATGGTCGGCATGTCGCGATAGACGACCTTGCCGTCCGACACGGCTTCGAGATGCGAGGTCTCGTTGAGCTGTGCGGCACCGCCGATGTGGAAGGTACGCATGGTCAGCTGCGTGCCCGGTTCACCGATCGACTGTGCAGCGATCACGCCGACAGCCTCGCCGATGTTGACCGGCGTACCGCGCGCAAGGTCGCGGCCGTAGCAGGTAGCGCAGACGCCCTGTTCCGCTTCGCAGACCAGCGGCGAACGGATCTTGGCGACCTGCACTTCGGCTTCTTCGATCAGCTTGATCATCGGCTCGTCGAGCAGCGTGCCGGCGGGCGCGATGACCTCGTCGGTGGCGGCGTTGACGATATCCTCGGCAACCGTACGGCCCAGGATACGCTCGCCGAGCGAGGCGATGACGCTACCACCCTGGACGATCGCACGCATGTCGAGCGAGTTCTCGGTCTTGCAGTCTTCCACGACGATCGTGCAATCCTGCGAGACGTCGACCAACCGGCGCGTGAGGTAACCCGAGTTCGCGGTCTTCAACGCGGTGTCCGCGAGGCCCTTGCGGGCGCCGTGGGTCGAGTTGAAGTATTCAAGGACGTTGAGGCCTTCCTTGAAGTTCGAGATGATCGGGTTCTCGATGATCTCGCCCGACGGCTTGGCCATCAGGCCGCGCATGCCGGCAAGCTGCTTCATCTGCGCCGGGCTACCACGAGCGCCCGAATGGGCCATCATGTAGATCGAGTTGATCTCCGCCTGGACGCCGTCCTTGCCGATCGGGCGTGCCTTGATCTTTTCCATCATGGCGTCGGCCACCTGGTCGCCGCAACGGCTCCAGGCGTCGATCACCTTGTTGTACTTTTCCTGCTGGGTGATCAGGCCGTCCTGATACTGCTGCTCGTAGTCGGCGACCATGTTCTTGGTCGTCTCGACCAGCTCGACCTTCTCCTCGGGGATGATCATGTCGTCCTTGCCGAAGGAGATGCCGGCCTTGAACGCGTGGCGGAAGCCCAGCGCCATGATGGCGTCGGCGAACAGCACCGTGTCCTTCTGGCCAGTGTGACGATAGACTTCGTCGATGACGTCGGCGATGTCCTTCTTGGTCAGGAGGCGGTTGACGATGTCGAAGGGAACCTTGTGGTTCTTCGGCAGGCATTCGCCGATCAGCATGCGCCCGGCAGTCGTTTCGAAGCGCTGCATGACGATGTTGCCGTCCTCGTCCGCCTGCGGGACGCGGGCGAGGATCTTGGTGTGGAGCGAAACCTGCTTGGTTTCGAGCGCCTGGTGCACTTCGGCCATGTCGCTGAACATCTGCAGCTTCTCGACCTTCTCGCCCTTTTCGTTCTCGACGAACTCGGGGGTCTTCTCCTGCCGCTCCATCGAGAGGTAGTAGAGGCCCAGGACCATGTCCTGCGAAGGCACGATGATCGGCTTGCCGTTGGCGGGCGAGAGGATGTTGTTGGTCGACATCATCAGGACGCGCGCTTCCAGCTGCGCCTCGAGGCTCAGCGGGACGTGGACGGCCATCTGGTCGCCGTCGAAGTCGGCATTGAAGGCGGCGCAGACCAGCGGGTGCAGCTGGATCGCCTTGCCCTCGATCAGCACCGGCTCGAAGGCCTGGATGCCGAGACGGTGAAGCGTCGGCGCGCGGTTGAGAAGGACCGGGTGCTCGCGAATGACTTCGTCGAGGATGTCCCAGACTTCCTTGCGTTCCTTCTCGACCCACTTCTTCGCCTGCTTGAGGGTCATCGAGAGACCCTTGGCATCGAGGCGGGCATAGATGAACGGCTTGAACAGCTCGAGCGCCATTTTCTTGGGCAGGCCGCACTGGTGCAGCTTGAGTTCCGGACCGGTCACGATGACCGAACGGCCCGAATAGTCGACGCGCTTGCCGAGCAGGTTCTGGCGGAAGCGGCCCTGCTTGCCCTTGAGCATGTCGGACAGCGACTTCAGCGGACGCTTGTTGGCGCCGGTGATCACACGACCGCGACGGCCATTGTCGAACAGTGCGTCGACGGCTTCCTGCAGCATGCGCTTTTCGTTGCGGACGATGATGTCCGGCGCGCGCAGCTCCATCAGCCGCTTGAGGCGGTTGTTGCGGTTGATGACGCGACGGTAGAGATCGTTGAGGTCCGAGGTCGCGAAGCGACCGCCGTCGAGCGGCACAAGCGGGCGCAGTTCGGGCGGAATGACCGGCACGACTTCGAGGATCATCCATTCGGGGCGGTTGCCCGATTCGATGAAGCTTTCGACGACCTTGAGGCGCTTGATGATCTTGGCGGGCTTGAGCTTCGACTTGGTGGTCGCGAGCTCTTCCAGCAGGTCTTCCTTTTCCTGCTCGAGGTCGAGATCCATCAGCATGGTCTTGACCGCTTCGGCACCGATCGCGGCGCTGAAGGCGTCTTCGCCATACTCGTCCTGCGCTTCGAGCAGTTCGTCCTCGGTGAGGAGCTGGAACTTCTCGAGCGGGGTCAGGCCGGGCTCGGTGACGATGTAGCTCTCGAAGTAGAGCACGCGCTCGAGCTGCTTGAGCTGCATGTCGAGCAGCAGGCCGATGCGCGAGGGCAGCGACTTGAGGAACCAGATATGCGCGACCGGCGCAGCCAGTTCGATGTGGCCCATGCGCTCGCGACGGACCTTGGTCACGGTCACTTCGACCCCGCACTTCTCGCAGACGACGCCCTTGTACTTCATGCGCTTGTACTTGCCGCACAGGCATTCGTAGTCCTTCACCGGACCGAAGATGCGCGCGCAGAAGAGGCCGTCACGCTCGGGCTTGAACGTACGGTAGTTGATCGTTTCGGGCTTCTTGATCTCGCCGAAGGACCACGAGCGGATGCGCTCGGGGCTGGCGATGCCGATCTGGATCTCGTCGAAAGTCTCGGGCTTCGCGAGCTGGTTGGTGAATTTGGTCAGTTCGTTCATGACTTAATCCCTTAGCGGGTGAATTCCTGGGGCGGTGGGGGGAGCGTCGCCGCTCCCCTATTCCGCCGCGATCGCGAGACCATCGTCGTCCTCGTCGTCGCTCAGCGACTTGAGTTCGACATTGAGGCCCAGGCTGCGCATTTCCTTGACGAGCACGTTGAAGCTCTCGGGAATGCCCGCCTCGAAGGTGTCGTCGCCCTTGACGATCGCTTCGTAGACCTTGGTACGACCGATCACGTCGTCCGACTTCACGGTGAGGATTTCCTGCAGCGTGTAGGCGGCGCCGTAGGCCTGGAGCGCCCAGACCTCCATTTCCCCGAAGCGCTGGCCGCCAAACTGCGCCTTACCGCCCAGCGGCTGCTGGGTGACGAGGCTGTAGGGGCCGATCGAACGGGCGTGGATCTTGTCGTCGACGAGGTGGTGCAGCTTGA
>NZ_JBLYYF010000017.1:0-64230 GCF_048550555.1 Qipengyuania sp.
CGCCCATGCCGGGCGCAATCCGCAGGATGGGCGCAATGCGATCGTCGCCGCCTCCGACCTCGTGCTGCGCATCGCCGCGCTTGCGGGTGACGACATCACCGTCAATCCTGCGAAGATCGAGGGCGGCAGCGCCAACAATGTCGTTCCCGACCTCGCCGTGCTCCGCTTCAACATCCGCCCGAAGTCGACCGAGGCGATGAACCGCTTCGACGGCGAACTCGATCGCGCCCTCGCCGCCATCAAGGTCGAGCACGAGGTTGACATCCACCGGCACGGCGGCGTCACCCGCCCCCCCAAGCCGGTCGACGCAAAGGCCCAGCGCCTGTTCGACCTGGTCAAGAGCTGCGGCGCCGAACTCGGCCAGAACATCGGCTGGCAGCCGACCGGCGGCGTCTGCGACGGCAACAACATCGCCGCCACCGGCGTGCCCGTGGTCGACACCATGGGCGTGCGTGGGGGCGCGATTCATTCACCGGACGAGTTCATGATCGTCCCCAGCCTGCGCGAACGCGCCGCCCTCTCGGCACGGGTGCTCGCCAGGCTGTCCACCGGAGACCATTTGTGACCTTTCGCCTGCGCGCCGCGCACATCGATGACCTCGAGCACCTCTACGAGATGGCCAAGCTGACCGGTGGCGGGTTCACCAACCTCCCCGCCGATCGCGCCGCGCTCACGAAGAAGCTCGAGCGCGCCGACGAGGCCTTTTCGCGGGCCTACGAGGAACTCGGCGACGACCAGTTCACGCTGGTGCTCGAGAATACCGACACCGGGCAGGTGCGCGGGACCTGCCAGCTGTTCAGCCAGGTCGGCCAGCAATGGCCCTTCTACAGCTATCGGCTCAACACGCTGACACAGCACAGCCGCGAGCTCGACCGCACGGTGCGCGCCGAACTGCTCAGCCTGACGACCGATCTCGAAGGCTGCTCCGAAGTCGGCGGGCTGTTCCTCCATCCCGGCGAGCGCGCCGGCGGGCTCGGCCTGCTGCTCGCGCGCAGTCGCTACCTCTTCGTCGCGATGCACCGGTCGCGGTTTGCCGACCGGATCCTCGCCGAATTGCGCGGGGTGATCGACGACCGCGGCGGATCGCCCTTCTGGGACGGGGTCGCCGGGCGCTTCTTCGGCATGACCTTCCAGGAAGCCGATTATTTCAACGCCATCAACGGCAACCAGTTCATCGCCGATTTGATGCCCAAGCACCCGGTCTATGTCGCCATGCTCGGTGAAGAGGCGAAGAAGGTCATCGGCGTGCCCCACCCCACTGGACGCGCCGCCATGCGGATGCTGGAGAACGAGGGTTTCTCCTTCGAGGGCTATGTCGACATCTTCGACGGCGGGCCGACCATGACCGCACGCACCGACCAGGTGCGCAGCATCAGCCAGGCCGTCCCGGGCAAGCTTTCCGGCACCGATCTCGATATCGGCGAACGCGCGCTGGTCGCCACCGGGACGCTGGGCACCTTCCGCAGCGCCTATGGCATGCGCGAGGTCGCCGATGACGGCAGCGTAGCGATCGACGCGCTATGCGCCGAGACGCTCGGCGTCGGCGAAGGAGACGAGGTATGGAGCGTGGCACGGTGAGCCGGCTGGTCGAAATCAATTTCGACGGCATCGTCGGCCCGAGCCACAATTACGCCGGCCTCAGCCTCGGCAACATCGCCAGCGCCAGCCATGGCGGCGATTCGTCCTTCCCGCGTGCGGCGGCGCTGCAGGGCCTGGCAAAGATGCGCGGCAATATGGAACGCGGCCTGACGCAGGGTTTCCTGCTGCCCTTGCCGCGACCGAACGCGAGCCTGCTCGGCCGGCTCGCCGTCGATGCCGAGAGCGATCGCGCGCTGCTGGCGGCTGCCTGGTCGGCCAGTTCGATGTGGACCGCCAATGCCGCCACGGTCAGCCCCGCCCCCGACACCGGTGACGGGCGCTGCCACCTGACGCCCGCCAATCTCGTCACCATGCTCCACCGCGCGCAGGAATGGCCCGATACGCAGGCGCAGCTGAGGATCGCCTTCGGCGACGAGCGCTATTTCAGGGTCCACGACGCCGTCCCGCCGAGCTTCGGCGACGAAGGCGCGGCCAACCACATGCGCCTGACCGAGAGCCACGACGCCCCCGGGATCGAGGTCTTCGTCTACGGCCGACCCGGCGGCCGCTTTCCTGCGCGCCAGCACGAACAGGCGAGCCGCGCGGTCGCGCGCTTGCACGGGCTCGACCCAAAGCGCTGCGTCTTCATCGAACAGAACCCCGCCGCGATCGAGGCGGGCGCCTTTCACAACGATGTGGTGGCGGTCGCCAACGAGACCGTCCTCTTCGCGCACGAACAGGCCTTCGCCGATCGCGAGGATGCCTATGAGGCGCTGCTCGCGGCCTTCCCCAGGCTCCACGCGATCGAGGTCCCGGCCAGCGCGGTCAGCCTCGAGGAGGCAATCCGGACCTATCTCTTCAACGCGCAGCTGGTGACGCAGCCCGCTGGCGGCATGGCGCTGGTGGTGCCGGGCGAATGCTGGGAGAGCGACAGCGTGCGCGGATGGTGCGAGGAGATGCTCGCCACCAACGGCCCGATCCGCGAGGTCATCCCGGTCGATGTGCGCCAGTCGATGGCGAACGGCGGCGGGCCCGCCTGCCTGCGCCTGCGCGTGGTCGCCGACCCGGCGACGGTCGATGCGCGCTTCCTGCTCGACGAGGCCAGGGCGCAGCGGATCGAGGCAGTCATCGCTGAGATGTGGCCCGAACGAATCGATCCCGCGGACATCGGTACCGAGCGCCTCGCAAGGACAGTGATCGACGCTCGCGAAGCGCTGCTCGGGGTACTCTCGCTCGACGAACTCGCCTGAGCCGGCCGGCCGGGAGTTAACGCTCTTTACCGGCGCGTCGGTCGGTTTTACAGTCGCGCCTCGGGTTAACCATCAGGACCCGCAGAATTCCGTTGCTGGCACGGGAGTTGCTTGGAGCGGGTTAACCAGAGGGACCGGGATAGAAGTGCTCAGGAAGGTGCAACGGCTGTTCGTGATCAAGACGCGCGTGGAAGCGTATCTGATCATTTTCGCCCTTGCCCTGGGCGCAATGACCCGCGGCGCGCATTACACGCTCGAGTACCCCGGCACCGGCGGCTATCTGCTGTTCGCCGCGACCGGCGGTGCGGTCTTCCTCGGCGGGGCGAAGATCCTCGACGCTTTGCGCTACGAGCGCGATGCCAAGGACGCCGAAGCCGAGAAGCTGCAGCGCACCGCTTCGGAATAGGCGGTCACGGTCAGGGCCATCCGCGCCCCGTCGAAAGACCATGATTGCACTGCGCCCCTTGCGCTAAAGCGAATTCGATGCCGCCTCGCAGCTGTGCCTGCGCTTACCGGAAGATGGGTTGCCGAAGCGCCGGCAGCGTCCCGTCGGGGTCGATTCCCGGGAGGAATCGGCCGCGGCTCGGGTTCGATACGGGAAAGGTGGGGGTTTCTGTTGCTAGCTACCCCCGGAGCCCCGGAATCCGCTTCTGTTGCCCGGTGGGTCCAACCGCGCTTTAGCTTTGTAAGATCAGGGCGTTAGCCCATCAGATTACGCAGCGAGAGCGAGTGCTTCGTTATCGTTGGCACTTGTGTGTTGTGAACAGTTTTACGGGTTACTCAGCCCGGGCGAAAACACTGTCTTTCAGCACACGTCGATCCTGGTTCGGCCCCGTCAAAACCCGCCCGATCGAGCGGTTTGTGGTGGAGCCGCCGGGTACTGCCCCCGGGTCCGTTGTACCTATTGCACAGCGCAATTTATCGCCATAGCCGGCCGAAACCGGCGAAGTCCTATATAGGGGCTCGACGATTAATGTGAAGTGAGTGCCGGCCCGCGGTCGTCAGCATGCCGGGCCCCATTCCGAATATCCGCTAGCCCATCGGCCCCTTTTCGGGTGCGTAGTCCGGCCGCGCAGCACGCAGTTCGTCGCGAATTTCCTTGAGCAGGTCGATTTCGCTCGGCCCCGCGGGCGCGGCCTCTTCCTTCTCCTCGAATTCCGCCATCACCTTCTTGGCGTAACGCACCAGCAGGAACACGATGGAGGCGAGGATCAGGAAGTTGATCACCGCGGTGAGAAAGCTGCCGTAACCGATCATCGCGGCGCCCGCTTCCTGCAGGGCCGCGTAATCGTCCATCGGCCCCTCATAGCCCGCGGGCACGTCGAGCAGGATGAAATAGCGCGAGAAGTCCGCTCCGCCGAAAAGCGCGCCGACGACCGGCATGATGATCTCGTCGGTCAAAGATTTGACGATCGCACCGAAGGCCGCGCCGATGATCACGGCGACGGCGAGATCCATCACATTACCCTTGGCGATGAATGCCTTGAAATCTTTCAACACCGGAATGTCCCCTTAACCCTTGCATGTCCCCCGGTCCTTGCCATGGCCCCCGACCGGTCACAAGCGCGCGTTAATCTTGAATGGCCGCGCAGGTGTGCTATCTAGGCAAGACACATTTACCACAAGAGGGATGTTCCATGAACCGCTTGGCTGCCTTTCGCACCTCCGTCCTCGCTGCCGCCGTGCTGGTGCTGTCGGCTTGCGGGATCAATTCGGTCCCCGCGGCCGAGGAGAACGCCAAGGCCAAATGGGCCGACGTCGAAGCAGCGTTCCAGGAGCGCGCCAATCTGGTGCCCAATCTCGAGCAGATCGTGATGAGTTCGGCCGAACAGGAACGTGCCACGCTCGAAGCGGTGGTCCAGGCCCGCGCCTCGGCGACCCGTCCCGAGATCAAGCTCGATGGCGACGATCTCAGCGATCCCGCCAAGATGGAGCAGTACCAGCAGGCGCAGAACACCTTCGGCGGCGCGCTGTCGCGGCTGATGGCCAATGTCGAAGCCTATCCCGAACTCAAGAGCCAGGAGAACTTCGGCCGCTTCATGACCCAGATCGAGGGGCAGGAGAACCGCATCCGCGTGGCGATCCGCGACTACAACGAAGCGGTGCGCCAGTATAACACCACCATCCGCACCTTCCCCGACACGATCGGCGCGAACATCATCCATGGCGCCGAGCCGATGGTGCCCTACGAAGCCGTCACCGAGGGTGCCGAAGTCGCCCCGACGCTCGACATGCGCTCGGATAGCGACACCGCGAACTGAGCGGCGCGACGGTGCGCCTGCTTGTCCGCCTGATCCTGCCGCTGGCGGCGGTGCTGGGCTTCGCCCTGCCCGCCGCCGCGCAGGACTTCCCCGAGCGCGGCACCGCGCCGGTGGTCGATGCGGCGAATATCATCGACGACGCGACCGAAGCGGCGCTGACCGAGAAGCTCGACGCCTTCGAGGAGCGCAGCCAGCGCCAGTTCGTGATCGTGACGATCCCCGACCTGCAGGGCTACGACATCGCCGATTACGGCTATCGCCTCGGTCGCGCATGGGCGCTGGGCGATGCCGAGCGGAACGACGGGATCATCCTCATTGTCGCGCCGAACGAGCGCAAGATGCGGGTCGAAGTGGGCTATGGGCTCGAAGGGGTGATCCCCGACGGGCTCGCCTTCGAATATGTCGAGGGCATGAAGCCCTATTTCCGCGACGGCGACTATTCGGGCGGAATCGCCTGGGGCGCGGACCAGATCATCAATCAGCTCGAACTGCCGCCCGAGGAGGCCGCCAAGGTAGCGCAGCAGGCAAGCGAGCAGCGCGACAGCGAGGGCGGCTTCCCGATCGGGGCCCTGATCTGGTTCGGCTTCGTTTTCTTTTTCTTCATCCTGCCGATGCTGAGCGGTCGCGGGCGCAGGCGGCGGTATCGCCGCGGGCCATGGGGCAATGCCGCACGCGACATCGTGCTGTGGGAAGCGGGCAAGGCGATCGCCCGCGGCCTGTCCGACCATGACGGTGGCGGCTGGGGCGGCGGTGGCGGCTTTGGCGGCGGCGGCGGCTTTTCGGGTGGCGGCGGCAGTTTCGGGGGCGGCGGCGCCTCCGGGGGGTGGTAATGGGCTATCTGAACGAAGCGCAGCATAGCGTCGTCTCAGAGGCGGTGGCCGACGCCGAGCTGACGACCTCGGGCGAGATCGTTACCGTGCTGGCCGACCGCAGCGACGGCTATTCCGACGTCGCGCTGTGGTGGGCGATCGCCGCCAGCTTCACCGCGATGAGCCTGTTCGCCGCCTTTCCCCAGCTCTTCCTCGCCAGGTTCGACATGCTCATGGGCGGCTGGACGCATGACTGGACCCATGGCGAAGTGCTCTCGATCGCGCTCGCCCTGGGCCTGCTCAAATTCTTCGGCGTTTTGCTGATCCAGCTGTGGCAGCCGCTCAAGTTCTGGCTGGTTCCACCCGCGGTGAAGCGCGCGCGCGTGCGCGACGCCGCTGTCCGGCACTTCAAGGTGGGCGCCGAACGCCGCACGCATGGCCGCACCGGCGTGCTGCTCTATCTGTCGATGCGCGAGCACCGCGCCGAAATCGTCGCCGACGAACCCATTGCCGAGATGGTCCCCGCCGAGGTCTGGGGCGAGGCGATGGCGGACATGCTCGCCGAGATCGCCGAGGGACGGCTCGCCGAAGGGCTCGCCGCCGGCGTGCGCGATGTCGGCAAAGTGCTGTCCGAGCACTTCCCGCGCGCGGACGACGACCAGAACGAACTGCCCGACCGGCTGATCGAGGTCTGAGCCTGCGCGCCAGCTTGGTTTCGCTTTCCTACAGCGCGCCGATTTGCCACCACGCACGCCAGGGATGGGCAGGCTCACCCCCCCGGGGGGGGACCGGCCTGCTGTCTCCCTGCCCGATCGGCATTGAATTGTTCTACCTCAGTATCTTGGAAGGAATTTTCCATGGGTGACACGGTGTCGCCTTCGTCGCCCGGATCGCCGGTCCCCGATCACGATGCGGACGAGCAGATCGTCTGGCAGGGCAAGTACATCACCGCCAAGAAGCGCGGCCGCTGGGAGTATGTCGGCCGCCCGCGCAATATCCGTGCCGCGGTGATCCTCGCGGTGGATGAACATGGCCATGTGCTGCTGGTCGAACAGTACCGCGTGCCGCTGGGCAAGCCGTGCCTCGAACTTCCCGCAGGGCTGATCGGCGACGAGGACGACTTCGACGGCGAGGACCCGCTCGCCGCGGCAGGGCGTGAGCTCGAGGAGGAAACCGGCTACCGCGCCGCAAGCCTCGAGGACATGGGCTGCTTCTGGTCCTCGCCCGGCATGGTCAGCGAGAGCTTCACGCTCGTCCGCGCACACAATCTGACCAGGGTCGGCGACGGTGGCGGGGTCGGCGGCGAGAACATCACCGTCCACCGCGTGCCCCTGCCCGACATCGCCAGCTTTATCGCGGCCAAGCGCGCCGACGGTTGCGGGATCGACGTGCGCATGCTCTTGCTGCTGGGACAGGGATTACTGGCAGGAGAGTAGAACATGGCAGGACGGTGTGCGGGCAAGCTCGCTCTGGTGACGGGCGCGGCGCAGGGTCTCGGACGCGCGCATGCGACGCGGCTGGCCGAAGAAGGCGCGCGCGTGCTGTGCACCGACATCAACGGCGAGGGCGCGGCGGAAACCGCGGCCCTGATCAACGGCCGGCTGGGTGACGGCACCGCCGCCTCGATCCAGCACGACGTCACCGATCCGCAGGCGTGGGAAGCCGCGGTCGATGCCGCGCGCGAGCAGATCGGCGGGCTCAACGTCCTCGTCAACAATGCCGGGATCGGCGTCGGCGGCAATATCGAAACTTGCAGGTTCGAGGACTGGAAGCGCTGTTTTTCGGTCAATGTCGATTCGATCTTCCACGGCTGCCAGAAGGCGCTGCCGCTGATGCGCGAGCATGCGCCGGGATCGATCGTGAACATCTCCAGCATCGCGGGGCTGATCGCCAGCGACACCATGCCGGCCTACAATTCGTCCAAAGCGGCGGTGTGGATGCTGTCGAAGTCGATCGCACTGCACTGTGCGAAGAAGAACATGCAGATCCGCTGCAATTCGGTGCACCCGACCTTCGTCGATACGCCGATCCTCGACGGGACGGCGCGAAACCACAATCTCGACAAGGATGTGCTGATGGACAAGCTGGCGCGGCAGATTCCGCTCAGGTTCGTCGGCGAGCCCAACGATATCGCCAATGCGGTGGTCTATCTCGCCAGCGACGAGAGCCGTTTCATGACCGGGGCCGAACTCAAGCTCGACGGCGGAATCTCGGCGATGTGATTTCGGGAGGGCAGAATCGTGAGAGGGGCCTTGCGGCCCCTCCCGGTTTTCTCTGATTGAGCCACGACCGGCACGAAAACCGGGACGGTTGGCGTAGGGCCGTGGTCAGTCTGCGATCAGTGCGATCGCGAGGTAGATCAGGATGAAGCTGCCGAAACCGAGCAGCGCTCCTGCGACGAAGCCCAGGCGGACCCAGGTGGCGTCGATGCCGAAGTAGCGGGCGATGCCGGAGCAGACGCCCATCAGCTTGCCGTTGTCGCGATCGAGCCCGAAGCTGCGAACCGGGCGGACGGCGCGATCGTCTTCGCGGAACTTGAGCTCGCTCATGCGATCAGTCCGTTGGGCGAGGCGGGGACGATGGCCGCGGCGAAGAAGACCGCCGAGATCACCAGCGAGAAGGCTGCTGCGAAGAGCTTGCTGCCGTTTTCCGAACTAAACATGATTCCTTTCCTTTGCGAATTGATATACGGGGTCGATCGATCAGGCGACGAAGCCGGCGGGGCTGGCGGGGACGATGGCGGCGGCCATGAACATGGCCGAGACGCCGAGGGCGAAGACGGCGGCGAGAGCGCGGTTGCTGGCATATTCGAAGACAGACATTGGGTAACTCCTTGATCCTTGGATCGTTTTCACCCGGACCATCCGGGTTGCCCAATGTATTGCAACCGTCGTGCCAAACTTGAAAAACCGCAGAATTCCGCCACTCCTTGCTGAACCAGGAGCGCGCCATATGTTAATCAATCCGAAAGGTTGGGAATTTTCCCCAACAATTGGATTTGCGCCTTTCGAGTAGCGGTGCGGCAGCCCGCGCGCTATCGCGCGAGCCGATCCATGGCGCTCGACCGCATCTCCCTCACCGGCTTCCGCAACCATGCTGCGACCGACCTCGCGGGCACGATGCGTTTCAACCTGCTGGTGGGGGAGAACGGCGCGGGCAAGACCAATGTACTCGAGGCGCTGTCGCTGCTGGCGCCCGGGCGCGGGCTGCGCCGCGCCGCGCTGGCCGAAATGGTCCGCAGCGGGAGCGAGACCGGCTTCGGGGTGGGCGCCAGCCTCGCGCAGGACGGCGAGAGCGTCCGCCTCGCAACCTATTCGGAGAGCGCCAATCCCGGCCGCCGCCGCGTGCGTATCAATGGCGCGGAGGCGAGCGCCACGTCGCTGGGCGAATGGCTCGCGGTGACCTGGCTGACCCCGGCCATGGACGGCCTCTTTACCGACCCCGCCGGGGATCGACGCCGCTATATGGACCGGCTCGCGCTCGCGCTCGATCCGCAGCACGCCAGCCACGTCGCGCGCTACGATGCCGCACTGCGCGAACGCAATCGTCTCCTCTCCGACCTGCGCGAGCCCGAAAGCGGCTGGCTCGATGCGATCGAGGCACAGATGGTCCGGCACGGATCGGCATTGATGCAGGGCCGCGCGCGGCTGGTCGAAACGCTGGCCGTGCGTCTTGCGGAAATGCCGTCCGAGCCCTTCGCGCGCCCCGCCCTCACCTACAATCCGGGCGCGCCCGACCATGCCGACGGCCTGTCGCAGGCGCTGTTCGACAATCGCAGGCGCGACCGCGCAGCGCAGCGCACGCTGGCCGGCCCGCATCGCGACGAACTCGAAGTCGTCCACGCCGCCAAGCGCGTCCCCGCGGCGCAGAGCTCCACCGGTGAACAGAAGGCAATGCTGGTGGCGATGACACTCGCGCATGCGGGGCTTGCGGCGCAAGGCCGCGCGGGACTGCTGCTGCTCGACGAGGTCGCCGCGCATCTCGATCCCGTGCGCCGCGCAGCCCTGTTCGACCAATTGCGCGGCAGCGGGGCGCAGGTCTGGATGACCGGCACCGAGCTCGCCCCGTTCGACAGCATCGCGAGCGAAGCCGCCGTATGGCGGGTCAGCGACGGCGCGGTCGCACGCGCCTAGCCTTCCTTCGGCAGGGCTGCCTCGACTTCGTCCAACGTATCCGCGACCAGCACGTCGATCCCCTTGGTCGTCGGATGGATCTTGTCGTCCTGGAACAGCGACGGGTCCTGATAGATCGCTTCGAGCCAGAAGGGGATGATCGCCACGCCGTAGCGCTGCGCCATCGTGCCGTAGATGGCGTCGAATTCCTGCTGGTATTCGGGGCCGTAATTGGGCGGCGCGCGCATCCCCATCAGCAGCACGGGAATCTCGCGCCGCTTCAGTTCGTCGAGCATGGTCTCGAAATTGGCGCGCGTCGCCGCAGGGGGAATCGCGCGCAGCATGTCGTTGCCGCCCAGCTCGAGCATCACGAGGTCGGGTTTCTCTTCCTGCGCGTCGAGGGTGAACTTGAGCCGCTGCGCCCCCGCCCCGCTGGTCTCGCCCGAAATCCCGGCATTGGTGACCACCGCATTGATGCCTTGCGTGCGAAGAGCCGTCTCGAGCTTGGCCGGATAGCTGTTCTCGCGCCCGACTCCGTAGCCGGCGAACAGACTGTCTCCGAAGGCGAGGATGAGCCGCTCGGGCCCCTCGACCGCAATGGGCGCGGCAGTCGCCTGCTCCGCCCGCGGGTCGTCCGGGACGACCACCGTATCATCCGAACTGCCGCAGGCGGCCAGGGTGCCGGCGAGAACCAGTATCGACAAAAGCCGCAGACGCATCGGCGAGTATCCTTGTGCGTGGTTGACGCGCATGCCATCGCAGGCCGGTGACCACATCTCAACCCGCGATTTCCGCCCGCAACCTCACCCTCACCCTAGGCTCGGCCGCGGCGCCGGTCGAAATCCTGCGCGGGATCGACCTCGACATCGCGCGCGGTTCGACCGTCGCCCTGCTCGGTCCCTCGGGCTCGGGCAAGAGTTCGCTGATGGCGGTACTCTCGGGCCTCGAGCGTGCCAGCGGCGGCAGCCTGCAGGTGGCGGGGGCCGATTTCGCCGCGTTGGACGAGGATGCGCTCGCGCATGCCCGCCGGGGGCGCATCGGCATCGTGCTGCAGGCCTTCCACCTGCTGCCGACCATGACCGCGCTCGAAAACGTCGCGACGCCGATGGAACTGGCGGGCGAAAGCGATGCCCAAGCGCGCGCGCGCGCCGAGCTCGAGGCGGTCGGGCTCGGCCACCGGCTCGACCACTATCCGCAGCAATTGTCGGGCGGCGAGCAGCAGCGCGTCGCCATCGCCCGTGCCATCGCTCCGCGTCCCGAGCTGATCTTCGCCGACGAGCCGACCGGCAACCTCGATGCCGCGACCGGGCACGAGATCGTCGAACTGCTCTTCGCCCGCCGCGCCGAAACCGGCGCGACGCTGCTGGTCATCACCCACGACCCCGAACTGGCCGAGCATTGCGAACGCGTGCTCACGCTTGCCGACGGGCGCATCGCGAGCGACAGCGCCGCATGAGCTGGGCGACCGCCTGGCGGATCGCGCGGCGCGATCTCAACGCGCGCTTCCGCGGATTGCGCCTGCTGCTCGTCTGCCTCTTCCTCGGCACCGCCGCGCTGGCCGCGATCGGCTCGCTCACCGCGGCGATCGAGCGCGAGATCGAAAGCAATGGCCGCACCTATCTCGGCGGCGACCTGCAGGTCGAGCTGTGGCAGCGCGGGCTGAACGTCGAAGAGCGGGCCGCGCTCGAAGAATTGGGCACTGTTTCCGCCGGCCTGCGCATGCAGGCGATGGCGCGGCATGACGAAGAGGCCGCGCCGATCGAGCTGAAGGCGGTCGATACCGCCTATCCGCTCTACGGCGAACTACGGCTAGAGGACGGTCGCACCGTTGGACCACCTCCCGCGGACGAGGCCTGGCTTTCGCCGGGAGCCGCAGATCGACTGGGCGTGGCACCCGGGGACACCATCACCATCGGTACGCAGCAGCTGCGGGTGGGCGGAATGATCGCCGACGAGCCCGACCGGCTGAGCGAAGGCTTCCAGCTCGGCCCGACCGTAATCGTGGCCGAAAACCTGCCGCAACGTGCGGGACTGGTGGCGCCGGGATCGATGTACCAGACCAAGACGCGCGTGCGCTTTTCCGGCAGCCGCGACATGGAAGCCGCCGCCGAGGCGCTGGAGAAGCGCTTTCCGCAGGCTGGCTTCGATATCGACACCGCCGACCGCGCGGCGCCCGGGACCGACCGGTTCGTCGACCGGATGGGCGAATTCCTCACGCTCGTGGGGCTCGCCGCGCTGGTCATTGCCGGTATCGGCATCGGCGGCGGGGTGACCTCCTATCTCGATGCGCGGCGGCAGGGGATCGCGACGCTGAAAATTCTCGGTGCCACCAGCCGCGACATCGCGCGCATCTATGCGCTGCAAATCACTACGGCTGCGCTCGTTGGAAGCCTTGCGGGCATCGCCGTCGGGATCGCCATCGTCCCGCTGCTGTCACGTGCGCTCGAGGGTCTGCTGCCGGTGTCGAGCGGCTTCATCGTCGATCCCGGAGCGATCGCCCTGGCCCTCGCCTATGGCCTGCTGGTGGCGCTGGTCTTCGCCGCGCCGCCGCTGCTGCGCGCACGGCATTTCCCCGCCATGGCGCTGATGCGCGCGCGTGTCGCCCCCCTGGCGCGCGACCGACAGGCGCTGCTGCTGGTCGGCGGGGGACTCGCCGCGATCGTCGCCCTCGCGCTGTTGACGGCGGACAACCCGCTCCTGTCGGGCGGGTTTCTCGCCGGAGCCGCGGCAATCCTCGGCCTGCTGGCCCTGCTCGGCCTCGCCATCCGTAAACTCGCCGCCACGCTGCCCCGTCCGCGGAGCCCGATCGCGCGCAATGCGCTCGCCAATCTCCACCGTCCGGGCGCCTCGACCGGCGCGCTGGTGACCGCGCTCGGCTTCGGGCTGGCGGCCTTCGTCCTGCTTGCCGCTGTGCAGAGCGCGATCGACGGAAACATCGAACGGCGCGTGCCCGACCGCGCGCCCGACTATTTCGTGCTCGACATTCCGCGCGACCGGGTGACCGAATTCGAAACGCTGGTGAAGCAGGCCGACCCCGAGGCGGACTATCGCACCGTGCCCGCCCTGCGCGGTTCGGTGCTCGCCTTCGGCCCCGAAGGCGCGATGACCCGGACCGCCGATCTGGACGACATTCCCGAAGGCGCCTGGGCGCTGCGCGGCGAGCGCGGACTGACCTATGCCGACGATATCCCGCAAGGCAACGAGCTGACCGCAGGCAATTGGTGGGGGCCCTTCTATACCGGCGAGCCGCTGGTTTCGGTGGACGAGGATTTCGCCGAGGCTGCGGGGCTGAAGATCGGCGACCTGATCACTTTCGGCGTCCTCGGCGTCGAGCGGAGCGCGCGCATCGCCAATCTGCGCCGGATCGACTGGGAGAGCATGGGCTTCAACTACGTCTTCGTGCTCAGCCCCAACGCGCTGCGCGATGCGCCGCACAATCTCGCCGCGACGATCGAGCTCAGCCCCGGCACGCCGACCGGGCCGCTGCTGCGCGCATTGGTCGGTGCCTTCCCCTCCGCCTCGGTGATCGAGGTCGGCGGCGTCCTCGAACAGGCGCGCGCGGTGCTCGAGCAGGTCGGTCTCGCCACCCTCGCCGCCGCCAGTGTCGCCGTGCTCGCGGGGCTCGCCGTGCTCCTCGGAGCGATCGCCGCGGCGCGCGCCGCGCGCACCTACGATACGGTGATCTTGCGCGTGCTCGGCGCAGACCGGCGGCAGATCCTGGTGATGCAGCTGATCGAATATGCCGCGCTCACCGGCGCGCTCGCGCTGGTCGCGCTCGGGATCGGCAGCTTCGCAGCGTGGCTGGTGGTCACGCGCCTGTTCGAATTCGACTGGCTGCCCGACTGGGGCTTGATCATCGGCGTTCTCGGCCTCGGCAGCGCAGCGGTACTGGCTTTCGCCCTCGCCGCCTCGTTCCCGCTCCTGCGCGCCAAGCCCGCGCAAGCCTTGCGCGCCTTGTGAACGGGTGGTGCCGCCCGCCCCGATCGTGAGGCGGGCGGAACTCGCAGGTCAGTTGCGCGGGGGGAAAATCCCCTGGGTCACCACGCAATAGCGCATGCCAATATACGGATCGCGGATGCTGAAGGGCTGCGATCCGCCGTTCGGACGAATCTGGACCTCGTTATCGCCCATCGTCACATTGTCGTCGCCGGTGGTGTACTGGTTCGTGCCGGACGCGAAGGTGGGGAAGGTATTGCCCGCCGGATTGTTGGTATTGGGTGCCTGGTTCGAGGCGCGGACGCGCGCATCGTGATTGTGACTCGGCATCTGGTTGATCGTGAGGGTGACGGTTTCCGTGCCGCTCGTCTGGCCCTGGACCACAGGTGTCAGGCCGGGACCCGTCCCTTGGCCGATCGGCGACCGACCGCGAAGATCGGGCAACGCGAAAGTAGTTCGCCCGTCACCGCCGTAGGTCGTCCCCAGCAGGGAGAACAGGGCCGTGTTGCTAGCGATCGACAGCAACTGGCCTTCTGCCGACGCCGTAGCACGCGGGCAGAAGGTGAAGCCGACCATGAAGACCTCGCCGATATACTTGTCCTGTGCTCCGGCCGGAGCCGCCATCGTCATCATGGCAAGGCAAGATGTGCCGATAAGAAATCGTTTCATACCTGTTGTCTCCTATTAGGACCCCGTGAATCTCGCCCAATCGAGATACTTCCCTACGTCATCCGGCGGCAGCACAAGAAAGCCCGCTCCCCCAAACCGGAGGGCAAGTATTGCCGTGGCCGGGCCGGTGCGGTGCGATAGGCTCTTGTTCCTGCAAGGAAGCCGGGCGGGCCATCGGCGCCGTGCATGGCGTACACCACGACAATCGGCCCATGAACTCCCCCTCCCCCTGCCGTCGCAATTACTATCGTTCGATTTGCCGGCGACTCGCATATCATGACAGAAACGGGGTCAATGGCAAATCTTGCTTTTGGGTCACGGAGTTACCGACCGACTACCCGCAACAAAAAGGGGGCCGCGCGGGCCCCCTTCCGTTTCTGTTCTGAACGCGATCGCGTCAGAAGCGCATGCGTGCCGCCACGCCGTAGGTGCGCGGCTGGTTCGGGTAGCCCGACACCGCCTTGCCCTGTGCCACCGCCGGGAACACCGTGGTGATGTAGCGGTCGTCGAGCAGATTGCGGCCCCACACGCTCAGTTCCAGCCCCATGTCGAAAGCGTAGGTGAGCGAGGCGTTGAGGTTGTTCACCTCGCGGGTATAGGCACGCGCCGCATCGCGCGCGGGACCGAAATCACGCGCCCCGGTCACGGGATCGACGACGATGTAGTTGGTCAGGCCGTCCGTCACCTGAACCGGCGACTGGTAGGAGAAGTCGCCGCGCAGGATGATGTGGTCGCCGTTCGAATTGATTTCCTTGTCGTACTGCGCACCGAAGACGGCCGACAGTTCGGGAACGCCCGCAACCGGTTCGCCCGTCAGATCGCCGACCGGCGAATTGGGGAAGCTGTCGTACGTCGCGTCGAGATAAGTCATCCCGAGGCTCAGCGTCAGCTCGTTGCTGGCATAGAACTGGCCGTCGAACTCGACTCCGAAGGTTTCCTGCTTGCCGGCATTCGACAGGATGAACGACGTCCCGGTGAAGGTGTTCGCCTGGAAATCCTCGATCGACTGGCGGAAGAAGGTCAGGTTGGCCGCGGCGCGGCTCCAGTTGCCCTTAATGCCCAGTTCGATGACTTCCGAATTCTCGGCGGCGGCGAAACGCGTGCCCGGACGCAGGTTCACGACACCCAGGCCGGCGGCCTGCAGGGCGGCGAAGTCGGTCGGGAGCGGACGGCTGTCGCGCGAGAGGTTGAAGCTCGGCGCCTTGTAGCCGGTCGCCCAGCTGGCATAGACGTTCAGCGTCGGCGTGACTTCGTAGGCCAGGCGCACGTTCCAGCTCCAATCGTCGTCATCGGTCGCGCAGTCTTCGACGGGGTTCGGGCAGTTCTGCATCGGCGGCAGGAACTGGAACGGCCGCAACGCGAGCAGCGGGTTGACGGCTGGATTGGCATCGTTGGCGTCGGCAAAAGCCTGTGCCGGACCGGCGATCAGCTGGTTGAAGGCATCCAGACCGATGATCCCGATCAGCGTCTGCACCTGGGCGGCGGTGGCCGGAGTGCCTGCCGGCAGGCCGAGCGCCTGGCCCGCGCCGAGCGCGATACCCTGCCGGGTGATCGCCGTGTTGCCCGACTGGACGAGGTCGATGTTCGAAAACACGTCGGTGCTGACCGAGTTGGTCACGATCTGCTTCTTGTCCTTGGTGTAGTTGGCACCAAGGGTCAGGACGAGACGGTCGGTGATCTCGAAATCGACATTGCCGAAGACCGAGAAGGCCTCGTTGTCCTGAACGATGTTGTTGAAGAAGCCTTGGCCATTGGCGAAGAACTGGCCGGTGTAGTCGGTGCCGTTGAGCGCCGACAGCGTGGCTTCGAGCGTATCGACCGTCTGCGTGCCGCCCGTGGCGCCCTGCAGCAACAGGTTGGCATAGGGGCGGAAGGCCGGGCCGAAGACGATGCTGTCGGACGTGTCGACGCGCTCGTCGAAGTAGTAGCCGCCGATCAGGAAGTTGAACGGGCCGTCGAAATCCGAGGCGAAGCGCAGTTCCTGGGTGAAGGTGTTGATGTCGGCATCGCCGATATTCGCGCCCGTCACCGCCGGGAGGCTGGTGAAGTCGACGTCCTGGTCGGCCGACAGATGCGTCTCGCGATAGGCCGTGATCGAGGTCATCGTGATCGGGCCGAACTCGTAGTCGATCTGGCCCGAGATACCGTAGTTCTCGATCTCGTTGATCGGATCGACGTCGGTATAGATCACGTCGCCATCGGGATTGTCGCGGAAGTCATTGACCTGGCCGCCAAGCAGCTGGATCGCGCCGAGTTCCGCCGAAGGAGCGACATTGAGCACGCCGCAGCAGCGTTCCTCGATGTTGTCGTAATCGCCGATCACGCGCACGCGCAGCGGGCCGCCATTGTCGAACAGCAGCTGTCCGCGGGTGAACCAGCGGTTGCGGTCGTTGATGTCTTCGCCATTGACGCCGTTGGTCAGGAAGCCGTCGCGCTTGTTGATCCCGGCGCCGACGCTGAAGGCGATCGAATCGCTGATCGGGCCGGTGACGAAGCCCTTGGCCACCATGGCATCGTAATTGCCGTAGCTCGCCTCGACCATGCCGCCGAAGTCGAACTGCGGCTCCTTGGTGACGATCGAGATCACGCCGGCGCTGGCGTTCTTGCCGAACAGCGTCGACTGCGGGCCGCGCAGCACTTCGACGCGCTGGATGTCGGGAAGGTCGGAGATCTGCGAGATCGCGCGGCTGCGATAGACGCCGTCGACGAACATCGCGACCGAAGGTTCGAGACCGATGTTGTTGCCGTCGGTGCCGAAGCCGCGGACCGAATAGCTGGTCGCAAACGCGCTCTGGTTCTGGCTGACCCGCAGCGAGGGGACCACTGTGGCGAGGTCGGCGATGTCGCGGATCTGTGCACGCTCGATCGTCTCGGCACTGGTCACGCTGACGGCGACCGGGGTTTCCTGCAGCGTCTGTTCGCGCTTGGTCGCGGTGACCACGATGACATTGCCGCTGGCAGGTCCCGCCGTTTCGGCATCCTCGGAATCGGTGTCGGTATCCTGGGCGTGCGCCGCAACGGGCAGAACCAGGGCGGCAGCACCTGCAAGCAGGGCGGTACGAACGGTCGCTTTGCTGCCGAAAGTGGTGAATTTCATGAAAGGTCCTCTTCTCTCAAGACGTCTTTTGGTCTGCTGCGCAGTCCCCAAAAACACGCAAGCGGGCCGCGAGTTACCAGACCCGCAAGCCCTCTCAAGGGTTTAGCCGACGAGCGTCGCACCTCGCCCGACGTGTGTGCCTTTCACGTTACACCGCAGCGTCTTGCCGCAATGCAGCATCTAAGCTAGGTGCGCGCCCGAAACGCGTCTGCCCCTCATGCGTTGACGCTACGGCACCCTAATCGAAAGCAGATTCTCATGTCCCGCGACCTTCGCAACGTGGCGATTATCGCCCATGTCGACCACGGCAAGACCACCCTCGTCGACCAGCTCTTTCGCCAGTCGGGCACCTTCCGCGAAAACCAGCGCGTCGAAGAACGCGCGATGGATTCGAACGATTTGGAAAAGGAGCGCGGGATCACGATCCTCGCCAAGTGCACCAGCGTCGAATGGAACGGCACGCGCATCAACATCGTCGACACACCGGGCCACGCCGACTTCGGCGCCGAGGTCGAACGCATCCTGAGCATGGTCGACGGCGTGATCCTGCTGGTCGATTCCGCCGAAGGCCCGATGCCGCAGACCAAATTCGTCACCGGCAAGGCGCTCGGCCTCGGCCTGCGCCCGATCGTCGTGGTCAACAAGATCGACCGTGGCGACGCGCGTCCGCAGGAAGTGCTCGACGAGGTATTCGACCTCTTCGCCAGCCTCGACGCGAATGACGACCAGCTCGACTTCCCGAGCCTGTGGGCCTCGGGCCGCGACGGCTATGCCAGCGACGACGAGCATGCCCGCGATGGCAATCTCGAGCCGCTGTTCCAGCTGATCGTCGATCACGTGCCTGCCCCGGGCCTCGACACCGAAGCGCCGTTCAGCTTCCTCGCCACGCTGCTCGACCGCGACAACTTCATGGGCCGCGTGCTCACCGGCCGCGTCCAGTCGGGCAAGATCGACGTCAACGACCCGATCCACGCGCTCGACGCCAACGGCAATGTCATCGAAGTCGGCCGCGCGACCAAGCTGCTGTCGTTCGACGGCCTCGACCGCGTCCCGGTCGACAGCGCGCAGGCAGGCGACATCATCGCCCTCGCCGGTCTCGAAAAGGCGACTGTCTCGAACACCATTGCCGATCCTTCGGTGAAGACCCCGATCGAGGCGCAGCCGATCGACCCGCCGACGCTGGCGATGCAGTTCTCGGTCAACGACAGCCCGCTGGCCGGCCGCGAGGGCAGCAAGGTCACCAGCCGCATGATTCGCGACCGTCTCTATCGCGAAGCCGAAACCAACGTCGCCATCCGCATCACCGAAAGCGCGGACAAGGACAGCTTCGAAGTCGCCGGTCGCGGCGAACTGCAGCTGGGCGTGCTCATCGAAACGATGCGCCGCGAAGGCTTCGAACTCGGCATCAGCCGCCCGCGCGTGCTGTTCCGCACCGAGGACGGCCAGCGCATGGAACCGTTCGAAACCGTCGTCATCGACGTCGATGACGAACACTCGGGCACGGTCGTCGAGAAGATGCAGCGCCGCAAGGCCGAGCTCACCGAAATGCGCCCCTCGGGCCAGGGCAAGACCCGCATCACCTTCTCCGCCCCCAGCCGCGGCCTGATCGGCTATCACGGCGAATTCCTGTCCGACACGCGCGGGACGGGCATCATGAACCGCCTGTTCGAGAAGTACGACAGCTATCGCGGGCCGATCGAAGGCCGCCAGAACGGCGTGCTGATCTCGATGGTTCCTGGTGAAGCCGTGCCCTACGCGCTCAACGCGCTCGAGGAACGCGGCGAGCTGTTCATCCGCGGTGGCGCGAAGATCTACGAAGGCATGATCATCGGCGAAAACGCCAAGCCCGACGATCTCGAAGTCAACCCGATGAAATCGAAGCAGCTGACCAATTTCCGCTCGACCGGCAAGGACGATGCCATTCGCCTGACGCCGCCGCGCGTCATGACGCTCGAACAGGCGATCGCCTATATCGACGACGACGAAATGGTCGAAGTGACGCCCGAGAGCATCCGCCTGCGCAAGGCGATCCTCGACCCGCACGAACGCAAGCGCGCCAAGCGCGCCGCGCAGGCGTAAGGCTTCGGCCCCGGGCAATAAAAAGGGCGGTCCGCAGTGCGGGCCGCCCTTTCCTTTGCCGGCTTGTTACCGGTCAGAAGCGGAAATTGATTCCGGCGCGGATCGACTGGACCGTCAGGTCGTCGGCCGGCCGGATGTTGGTGCCGCCCGAATCCAGCAGGAAGGGATTGGTCGCCGGCGCGGTGCCCTGGCCTACGGCGACGTAATAGTCGTCGTTGTCGTAGCGGGTCATCAGGTACTCAACGTTGAGCGAGAGATTGTCGGTGATGTAGAGTTCACCACCAGCACCGAGCTGCGTGCCGAAGACCCACTTGTCCTCGTTCATCGGGGTGAAGCTGTTGGCGGTATTGGTCGTCGAGAAGCCGTGCTTCATCTTGCCATAGGTCGCGCCGCCGGTCGCGTAAATCAGGCCGCGTCCGCTGCCCGGCGAGATGCCGAGGCGGCCACGCAGGGCCACCGAGTAGTCGACCTCCCCCGAGATCGAATAGGAGGCCGGCGTCGTGCTGAAGCCGGTGGCATAGTCGACCGCATTCGGCTTCGAGGCCTCGAGGACAAGTCCGGCGACCGCCGGCCCGTCGACGCGGACGTCGTAGCCGATCTTGGCCTGATAGCCCAGGCCCGTGTCGTCGTCCCTGCACGCGGCGAAAGCGGGGCCGCCTGCCGGACGGCCGTTGCACAGGCCGGGCGAGAAGGCATTGGCGCCGGTCGTGGTAAGAACCTGGTCGTTATAGTTGCCATCCTGATCGGTATCGAAAACGATGCTGTCCGCCGGACCGTCGTCGACGGTTTCGGCGCTGATCGAGCCGCCCACATAGAAGCCATTGAAGAAGTCCGGATCGGCGTCCTGGGCCGCAGCGGGCGAAGCGAAGGCGACCGCGAAAGCCGCGGTGGCCAGTAGTGTCGAATTTCTCATGGAATACCTGTTGGTTGCGTGTACCCTGTTGCCCCTAGAGACGCCCGAGACATGACCTCGTTCCCGGTCTTCGAAGAGGCTCCAAATACCGGTGCAAAGTTGCAACACTTGCTCGATGCCCGTCTGTTCTATCCAGGGTGCGATCGATCTCCTCCGGCGAGGAAGGGAGACAAGGCCTTCAGTCCGAACACTCCGTGGATTCTGGTTTTATTCTTAAACTTTAGTAGCTTGGAGGTCATAGTAGCCAAACCCGGTTACGTTTGTTACGAGTGCACGCATGCAGACCGGAACCCTGATCTCACTCGCCCTCTATTTCATCCTCATGATCGCCATCGGTCTCTGGTCCTGGAAGCGCTCGACCGACACCAGCGAGGGCTATCTCCTCGCCGGGCGCAACCTCCACCCGGCGGTTGCCGCGCTCTCGGCCGGCGCCTCGGACATGAGCGGCTGGCTGCTGCTCGGCCTGCCCGGGGCGCTCTATGCGAGCGGGCTGGTCGAGGCCTGGATCGGCATCGGCCTGTTCATCGGCGCGCTGGCCAACTGGTTCATCGTTGCCCCGCGGCTGCGCGAGCAGACCGAAAGTTACGGCAATTCGCTGACGATCCCCGAATTCCTCGCCAACCGCTTCCCTGACAAGGCAGTGGCGCTGCGCGTTATCTCGGCGCTGATCGTGGTGGTGTTTTTCTCGGTCTACACTGCAGCGGGCCTCGTCGGCGGGGGCAAGCTCTTCGAAACCAGTTTCGCGGGCCTGTTCGGCGACATGGGCATGAGCGACTACACGCTCGGCATCTGGATGACCGCGCTGGTGGTGCTCGCCTATACCATGGTCGGCGGCTTCCTCGCGGTCAGCCTGACCGACTTCGTACAGGGCTGCATCATGGTCGTGGCACTGGTCCTGATGCCGCTGGTGGTCATGTTCGGCTCGGGCGGCGAGGCAGGCGGGTCGCTGGCCGACGTTCCGGTCGAAGGCTTTCTCGACCTTACGCATGGGCTGACGCTGCTGGGCTTCATCAGCGCGGTGACCTGGGGCCTGGGCTATTTCGGCCAGCCGCACATCATCGTTCGCTTCATGGCGATCGACACGGTCGAGAAGGTCAAGACCGCGCGCAACATCGGGATGACCTGGATGGGCGTCGCTCTGATCGGCTCGATCGGCATCGGGATCGCCGGCCGCGCCTATGCCGAACGCAACGGCCTTGTCGTCGACGACCCCGAGACGATCTTCATCGTCCTTGCCAACCTGCTGTTCCACCCGCTCGTCACCGGATTCCTGCTGGCGGCGCTGCTTGCCGCGATCATGTCGACCATCAGTTCGCAGCTGCTCGTCGCATCGAGCTCGCTGACCGAGGATTTCTACAAGCTGTTCCTGCGCAAGAACGCCAGCGAGCGCGAAAGCGTCAACGTCGGCCGCATCTGTGTGGCGCTGGTCGCCTTCGCCGCGATCGTTATCGCGGGCGATCCCGACAGCAAGGTGCTGGGCCTCGTCGCCAATGCCTGGGCCGGGTTCGGCGCCGCCTTCGGCCCATTGATCATCCTTTCGCTTACCTGGGACCGGATGACCGGCGCGGGCGCGGTGGCGGGCCTGGTCACGGGCGCGGGTGTCGTGATCGCTTGGATCGCGCTGGGCTGGAACTCGGCGCTCCCCGGCATGGATCAGGGCCTCTACGAGATCGTCCCCGGCTTCATCGCCTCCTGGCTCGCCATCTGGCTGGTCAGCAACGCGACCGCGGGATCGACGGCACGCCCCTTGCCAGCCTGATCGGGCTTCGCCACACCGTCCCCTAAACCGGGAGACGATGATGCGAGTATTTCTGGCGGGCGTAGCTGCCCTGGCCCTCACTGCCATGCCTGCGAGCGCGCAGGAGGCGCCCGACCTGCCACCCATCGAGCAGCAGATCGGCGCCGGCGGCCGCCCGCTGGGCGCGAACTGGAGCCGCAGCCCGGTGATCGCGCAGCACGGCATGGCCGCCACAGCGCATCCGCTGGCGACGCAGGTCGCGCTCGACGTGCTCAAGGATGGCGGCAGCGCAGTCGATGCGGCGATCGCGGCCAATGCGGCGCTCGGGCTGATGGAGCCCACCGGCAACGGCATCGGCGGCGATCTGTTCGCGATCATCTACGATCCCAAGACGCAGCAGCTCTACGGCGTCAACGGATCGGGCCGCAGCCCCAAGGGGCAGACGCTCGACCAGCTCAAGGCGAAGCTGGGCGACGCCGACGCCCTGCCCCCCTTCGGGGCGCTGCCGATCACCATCCCGGGCACGGTCGATGCGTGGTTCGCCATGCACGAGAAGTTCGGCCGGCGCAGCATGGCCGACAATCTAGCCCCCGCGGTGCGCTATGCCCGCGAAGGCCATCCGATCGCACCGGTCATCGGCATGTATTTGACGCTCAATCTCAAGCGGTTCGAGAAAAGCAGCGCGGAATTCGATTTCTCCAATGCGCGCAAACTCTGGTTCGCCGACGGCGCGCCGCCCGCGGCGGGCGAGATCTTCACCAATCCCGACCTCGCCAATACGCTGGAGACGATCGGCCGGGAGGGGCGCGATGCCTATTACGACGGCTCGCTGACCGATGGCATGGTCGACTACCTTCAGGAACACGGCAGCGCGTTCACGCGTGAGGATTTCGCCGATCATCGCAGCGAGTGGGTCGAGCCCGCCTGCGTCGCCTACAAGGACGGCTACGAGCTGTGCGAGCTGCCGCCCAACAGCCAGGGCTTCGCCGCGCTGCAGATGGTCAACATCCTCAAGAACGTCGACCTCTCACAATGGGAGCGCGGCAGTCCGGAGGCGATGCACTACATGGTCGAGGCCAAGCGTCTCGCCTATGCCGACGTCGCGCGCTTCTATGCCGATCCCGACTTCGCCAGCTTCCCGCAGGACCTGCTCACCGACGCATATGGCGCCGAGCGGTTCAAGCTGATCGACCCGGTGAAGGCCACGCCCGAATTCGGCCCCGGCGAGCCCAAGCTCGAGGGCGAAGGCGACACGACCTACATGACCGTGGTCGATGGCGACGGGATGATGGTCAGCCTCATCCAGTCGAACTATCGCGGCATGGGCAGCGGTCTGGTCGCGCCCGGCACGGGCTTCATGTTCCAGGACCGCGGCGAGCTCTACAGCCTCGATCCCGCGCACCCAAACGCCTACGCGCCGGGCAAGCGGCCCTTCCACACGATCATCCCCGCCTTCGTGAAGAAGGACGGCAAACCCTACATGACGCTCGGCCTGATGGGCGGCGGCATGCAGCCGCAGGGCCACGTCCAGGTGCTAGTGAATATCGTCGATTACGGGATGAACCTGCAGGAAGCGGGCGATGCGGCGCGCTTCAACCACGATGGCGGACCGCAGCCCACCGAGGCGCTGGACGGCCTCTTCGCGGATCCGCTCGGCACGCTGTTCGTCGAGCCGGGCATTCCCGCCGAGACCATCGCCGCACTGCGCGAGATGGGGCACAAAGTCGAAGTGGTCGACGACGGGATGATGTTCGGCGGCTACCAAGCGATCGCACGCGATCCCGAAACGGGCGTGCTGACCGGTGCGACCGAGATGCGGAAGGACGGACAGGCCAGCGGGTACTAGGCAGACCGGTCGGACAGTCCGGAGTACGCCGCTCCCCGTCCTGAGCGCCGCGTGCTCACTCTCCCGCTTCGGGAAAGTGATAGTCGGGCAGCGAATGGAAGGCGCTCCTGAGCGCATCGCTCCAGCTTGTCGAGATCGCCTGGAAATAGGGATCGTCAAAGGTCACGCGTTGCTCATGCGTGACGGCGAAGGCATCGCGTTCGATGACCTGCAGGTCGAGCGGCATGCCGACGGAGAGATTGGCCCTCAGCGTCGAATCGAAGCTGACCATGAGCAGCTTTATCGCATCTTCGACCGGCATTGCCGGGTCGTAGGCGCGCAGGATGATCGGGCGACCGTATTTGGTCTCGCCGATCTGGAAGAAGGGCGTGTCACCGCTCGCTTCGATGAAATTGCCTTCGGGATAGATCATGAACAGGCGGGGTTCCATGCCGGCGATCTGGCCGGCCACGATGATCGAGGCCGAGAACCGCGCGCGCTCCTTGTCGCCATTGGCGTCCTGCTGTTCGCGCACGATCGTGCGCAGCAGCCTGCCGATCTCGGTCGCGACCTGGAACATGGTCGGCGATTTGAGGATGATGTTGTCGCGCTCGTCGGGTGCCTTCATCCGTTCTTCGAGCTGGCTGACCAGCGCCTGCGTGCTGGCCAGGTTGCCGGCCGTCAGCAAGGTGAGAACGCGCTCTCCCGGTACGTTCCAGGTGAACATCTTGCGGAACACCGAGATATTGTCGACGCCGGAATTGGTGCGGGTGTCGCTCATCAGCACGAGGCCCATGTCGAGCATCATTCCCACGCAGTATGTCATCGCGATCGTCCTTCGGCAGTTCTACTGCTGCACTTGTTGCTGTTCGACTGCGATATCGACTTCAAGCACGGTTGAAGTGTTGCCGAAGCTGATACCCGTCACGGGAGCGGCATCGCGGTAATCGCGTCCCGTTGCAACCCGGACATAGCGGGCATCCGGACTGATGCCGTTCGAGATGTCGAAGCCGACCCAGCCCAGTTCCTCTACATAGGCCTCGGCCCAGGCGTGGCCGGCCTCCTGTTCGATCCGGTCGTTCATCATCAGATATCCGCTGACGTAGCGTGCCGGGATGCCGAGCGACCGGCTGATGCCGATGAAGATATGCGCATGATCCTGGCATACCCCGTTCGCTGCCGCATAGGACTCTTCGGCGGTGGTGCGGGTATCGGTCTTGCCCGTCTCATAGGCGACACGATCGAGGATTTCGGATGACAGTCGATGCAGCAGGTCGATGCGATCCTCGCCCCGCCCTTCCATCTCCTGCGCCAGCTTGCGCATGCCGGACCCGGGCCGTGTCAGCTCGGTCTGGCCGAGGAAACTCCACAGCGGGAGGTGCCCCGCATGGCGACCGATGACCCCGGCGTGGTCGTGCGTGTCGACCTTGCCCCTGCAAGTGATCGTGACCTCCTGGACGCCCTTGTCCACCGATACCAGCGTGACCGTGTTGTGGTTCTGGTCCTCGTAGGTGAGTTCGGCATGGGCATGGTCGTATTCCATCTCCCACTCGAGAATTTCTTGACCCTGCGTTTCCTTAGGGGTCAGGCGCAGACGCTGGAGCGCGTGGATCACCGGGCTGTCGAAGCGATAGCGGGTGGTGTGGCGGATCGAGAGGCGCATCAGCTGAGGAACCGATAGTCTTGGGCGATCGCGTTGCCGATCGCTGCGTTGGATTTCATGAAATCGACCAGAAACTGGTGCAGGCCCTGGTCGAAGACGTCATCGATGGTGAGGTTGGCGAGGCGCGTGTCGGCGTCGCGCATCAGGACGTTGCTCTCCCCCTCCGCGCCATGCAGTCGTGCCAGGGCGGCGAGATTGGCGCGCAGTTCCGAATGGCAGAAGGCGAGGCTTCGCGGGAAGCAGTCGTCGAGGATCAGGAAGTCGCAGATCCCGCGCGCGTCGATCTGGCCGGCATGGAGCCAGCGAAATGCGCGATCGCCCGATACCGACCGCAGGACCTGGTCCCACTGGCCCTTGTCGAGGCTCGACCCGACGTAGGAGAGCGAGGGCAGCAGGAGGTAATATTTGATGTCGAGGATGCGTGCGACGCTGTCGCCGCGCTCGATGAAGGCTCCGGCCTGGGCGAAATGATAGCCCTCTTCGCGCAGCATCGAGCCCTCCATCGCCCCGCGCGCCATCGTTCCGGCCCGGCGGATTGTCGCCACCGTTTCCAGCACGCGATTCTCGCCGACCGGCTTGGCCAGCTGTTCCTTGATCTTGAGCCAGTTCTCGTTGATCTCCTCCCACAGCTCGCTGCTGATCGCATTGCGGGCCAGGCGTGCGTTCTGGCGGACCTGGCCGAACATGGCGAGGATCGACGAGGAATTGTCGCTCTCACGCAGGATGAAGTTCCAAGCCTGCTGCCCCGTATAGGTACCGTGCTTGGCCTCGTAGGCCGGACGCTGGCCGGCGGTGGCGATAACCGAGCGCCACTCTTCTTCCGCAGTGACGATATCGCGGGTCAGCGCCATGCGCAGGCCGGCGTCGAGCAGGCGGGCCGTGTTCTCTGCCCGCTCGAGATAGCGGAACATCCAGAACAGGCCATTGGCGGTCCGGCCTAGCATGAGCGGGTCCCGGCCATCAGTCCTTCAGCACCCATGTATCCTTGGTCCCGCCGCCCTGGCTGGAATTGACCACCAGGGACCCCTTCTTGAGCGCGACGCGAGTGAGCCCGCCGGGGGTGATGTCGATCTTGTCGGGCGAAACGAGCACGAAGGGCCGCAGGTCCACGTGTCGCGGCGCAAGCCCTTTCTTCGTGAAGATCGGGCAGGTGGACAGCGCCAGGGTCGGCTGCGCGATGTAGTTTTCGGGCTTGGCCGCGATCTTCTTGCGGAATTCCTCGATTTCCTTCTTCGAGGCGGTCGGACCGATCAGCATGCCGTAACCGCCCGAACCATGGACTTCCTTGACCACCAGCTCGGCCAGGTTGTCGAGCACGTATTTGCGGGAGTCCTCGTCGGCGCAGCGGTGCGTCTCGACATTCGGCAGCAGCGGCTTCTCGCCGGTGTAGAACTCGACGATCTCGGGCATGAAGGAATAGATCGCCTTGTCGTCGGCCACGCCCGTTCCGGGCGCATTGGCGATGGTGACGCCGCCCGCACGATAGACGTCCATGATGCCCGGCACGCCGAGCCCGCTGTCCTCCCTGAAGGTCAGCGGATCGAGGAAGTCGTCATCCACCCGGCGGTAGATCACGTCGACTGGTTCATAGCCTCTCGTCGTGCGCATGGCGACGCGCCCGTCGGTCACGCGCAGGTCGCTGCCCTCGACCAGTTCCGCGCCCATCTGTTCGGCAAGGAAGGCATGCTCGAAATAGGCCGAATTGTAGATTCCGGGAGTAAGCACCGCGACCACGGGCTTGCCCTCGGTCTTCCGCGGAGCGCAGGCGGCCAGGCTCTTGGCCAGGCGGCGGGGATAGTCCGAGACCTGCTCCACCTGGAGCCGTATGAACAGCTCGGGGAACATGGCCATCATGGTTTCGCGGTTTTCGAGCATGTAGCTGACGCCCGACGGCGTCCGCGCATTGTCTTCAAGCACGTAGAATTCGTCGGGCCCCGTACGTACCAGATCGATCCCGACGATGTGCGTGTAGACCCCGCCGGGAGGGGTGAAGCCGACCATGTGCGGCAGCCAGGCACCATTGTTGCGGAACAGCCGTTCGGGGATGCGCCCCGCGCGGATGATCTCCTGGCGGTGGTAGAGATCGTGCATGAAGGCGTTGAGCGCCGAGACCCGCTGTTCTATGCCGCGCGTCAGCTTGCGCCATTCCGCCGCGCTGATGATGCGCGGCACCATGTCGAACGGGATCAGCCGCTCCTCGGCCTCATCCTCGCCATAGACGTTGAAGGTAATTCCGGTCTTGCGGAAATTGGTCTCGGCTTCGGCATGCTTGCGCCGCAGGAGCGCGGTCTGCTGATTCTCGAACCAGTTGCAATAGCCCTGGTAGGCTTCGCGAACGCCACCGTCCGGTTCGCGCATCTCGTCGAATTGATCTGCGCTGCCGCTCATGGTCCCCCGAAACTGGCTGCGTCGACTGCCTAGCGTAGATGGCAGCGCAAGGGCAGAAAGCCCTTCTTCACCATAACAAAGGCCCGGTCGCGCAGCGGTTCCCCAACTTCTGTTGCGATGCACAATTTCTTGCGACCACTCGGGCCGTAGCGAAGAGGTCCGGGGATACCGCGGAGGTCGATGCCCTTCGAGCGAAGTCTGCTAACATAGTCCCATGGCCACGCCGCGAATCGGCGGCATTTGGGGGAGGATGGAACATGGCGAAAGTAACCGGCCTCGGCGGGGTGTTCTACGTGGTGAAGGACCCGGCCGCGACGCAGGCTTGGTATCGCGACGTGCTGGGGATCGACGGCGAATATGGCCCGCAGCTCGACTGGTCGGAGGAAACGGGCGACAAACCCTATTCGCTGATCAGCAATTTCAAGGACGACGAATACATCAAGCCGGGGGTCGGCGGTTTCATGATCAATTTGCGGGTCGACGATTGCGACGGCATGGTCGCCCAGCTCGAGGACAAGGGCATCGAGGTGCTCGGCCACGTCGACGAAGGCTATGGCAAGTTTGCCTGGATCCTCGATCCCGACGGGGTAAAGATCGAACTGTGGGAACAGGTCGAGGCCCCCTGACGCTTGCATCACCGGGCTAAGCCGCGATCGCACCGGTTAGCGCGATGTTAACGATAATCGGTGCATGGTGCCGGCCATGCGCTCGCATCACGCCTGCTTTCTACCTCTCCTCCTGATCGTGGCGGGATGCGGCGCAATCCCGCAATCCCAGCCCAGCGGACGCGTTGCACGCCAGGCGGCGGCACCTGCGGTCAGCCTGGCGCGGCCCGAAGCGCGCCAGTGCCAGGCCGAACTCGGCCAGACCGGATCGATGTTCGCGCCGCTGCCCGACAAATTCTACGGCGCCGGCTGTTCGACCACCAACAGCGTCAAGCTGGACGGCGTCGGTGGGGATCGCAGGCAGTTCACGGTGACCAATCTCGGCGTGGTAGCCTGCCCGCTTGCCAACAGTTTCGCGGGCTGGGCGCGTTATGGCGTCGATCGCGCGGCGCAGCAGATCCTCGGCAGCCCGCTGGTGCGGATCGAGACCATGGGCAGCTATTCCTGCCGCAATGTCGCCGGAACCGGTCGGTTGAGCGCCCATTCGCGCGCCGAAGCGATCGACGTCGCCGCCTTCGTTCTGGCCGACGGGCGGCGTATATCCGTAAAGGCGGGGTGGAACGCCGGCCAGGACGAGCGCGAATTCCTGCGCACGATCCACACGAGCGCATGCAAGCGCTTCGGAACGGTACTCGGCCCCGATTACAACCAGGCCCACCAGGACCATTTCCATCTCGAATACGGCAAGGGGACCTACTGCCGCTGAGCGCTGCGGCGCCCGTTTGGCGTCTCGCGGTCAGTCGCGGTCGAGTTCGGCCAGTACGGCCTCCACCGCCTCATGCGTCAGGACGAAGCCCATGTGCGAACAGCGCAACGCCACTGTACGGTCGCGCTCGCCGGGCTTGCCGCAGGCCGCACGCGGATGGACGATCCCGTCCTTCGGGCTCCAGAAGGCGACCGTCTCGACCGGCGGCTTTTCGTGCACCACCGTGTCGATCTCGGGCTCGTCGACCCGGTGCCCGGCAATCGCCTGATAGGCGCGCCAGCCATTGTTGGCGCGCGGGCTGCCCGAGAAGGGCGATCCCATGGTCACGACCTTGGCGACCTTGTCTGGATGCGTCTTGGCCAGTTCGCGGGCCATCACGCCGCCAAGACTCCAGCCGACCAGATGGATCTGCTCGCCAGTCCGGCGATAGAGGTCGACCAGCCGCTTTTCGACCATGCGGAAACGCGCCTCGGTGGCGCCGAGATTGTAGCCGAGGCCCCATTTCTTGGTGGTGTGGCCCGCCGCCTCCAGCTTGCGCGCCATCCACCGCATGCGAATGGGATGGGCACCAAAGCCGGGCAGCAGCATGACCGTCTTGGGATGAGACGCTCGCGCGATATGGAGCGCGGGGCGGACCATCCTGCGAACCGGCTCGAGCGGCCACAGGAATTCGCGCAGCATGAGCTGCCAGCGTGGCCCGCGCGCATCGTCGGGTGACGGCTCGGCCGCCAGTGCCCAGCGGCGCGCCAGCTCCTCGCGGTCGATGAATGCGGTGTCTCTGAACGGTAATGTTGCCATCGCCGTGCAATAATGCGCGAGGTCCGCATTGGCTCCCGAAATTGTCTTCGGTCGTCTAAGCGTCGCAGTCGCCGATGCGTTCCTGCGAACTCTTCATCGTCATTTTCATGGTCTGCCCATCGGGACCCTCGGCGTCGACCGTCATGGTCATCTGCGAGGCGGTTTCGCTGCCGGTCCCCGTCATGGTCATGCGCGCGGCGCCCTGCCCATCCGCATTGCAGTTCATGATCGCGTCGATCCGTCCCCCTTGGGCGTCGAACTTCTCGAAGCTGCAGTCGCCATCGTCTTCGCGTGCCTGCCGCGCCATTTCCTCGAAGCCCTTGTCGGCTTCCTCCTGGGTCAGGCAGTATTCGTGCGTCTGCGGCCCGCGGTCGAACATGCCCTTCATCATGTCCTGCACCTGCTTCGGCGCGCCGGGCATTTCCATGTTCACGAATTCGACCGTGGCGCGATACTGGCCGGGCAGCGGCTTCACCATGTCCTCGGACTTGGCGGCGGCTTCCTTCATCGAGATCTCGCCATCGCCGTCGGTGTCGGCGTCGGTACCGCCTCCGCAGGCGGCAAGGGTCAGGCTGGCGGCGGCGGCGATCGCTATACGGCGCATGAATGGTCTCCAGAATTGCGTTCGCGAAGCTAGCAGCCGCACCGCACGTGGCAAGCACCGTTGCGCCCCGCCCCGCCGTTCCCCATATGTGCGCGCATGAGCGAACTCGTCATTCGAAGAGGGCTGGAAGAGCCGGATACCACCGGCGAGTTCGTCCCCCACAAGCCCGCGCGCCCGGAAAAGTCCATGGGCGGCAGGCCGTTCAAGCTCGTCAGCGACTACACACCCAGCGGCGACCAGCCGACCGCGATCGCCGAACTGACCGGCGCGGCCCGGGACGGCGAACAGACGCAGGTGCTGCTGGGCGTGACGGGTTCGGGCAAGACCTTCACCATGGCCAAGGTGATCGAGGAATTGCAGCGCCCGGCGCTCGTCCTCGCGCCCAACAAGATCCTCGCCGCGCAGCTCTATGGCGAGTTCAAGAGCTTCTTCCCCGAGAACGCGGTCGAGTATTTCGTCTCCTATTACGACTATTACCAGCCCGAGGCCTACGTGCCGCGCAGCGACACCTACATCGAGAAGGAAAGCTCGGTGAACGAGGCGATCGACCGGATGCGTCACTCGGCCACGCGCGCGCTGCTCGAACGCGACGACGTGATCATCGTCGCCTCGGTCTCGTGCCTTTACGGCATCGGCTCGGTCGAAACCTATTCGGCGATGATCTTCGACATCAAGAAGGACACCCAGGTCGATCAGCGCGAGCTGATCCGCAAGCTCGTCGCGCTGCAGTACAAGCGCAACGACGCCGCCTTCGCGCGCGGCAATTTCCGCGTCCGCGGCGACAATCTCGAGATCTTCCCGAGCCACTACGAGGACATGGCCTGGCGGATCAGTTTCTTCGGCGACGAAATCGAGGAAATCAGCGAGTTCGATCCGCTGACCGGCAAGAAGGGTGCGAGCCTCGACAAGGTGCGCGTCTATGCCAATTCGCACTACGTCACGCCCGGCCCGACGATGAAACAGGCCAGCGAAGCGATCAAGTTCGAGCTGCAGGAGCGGCTCAAGGAGCTGCATGAGGAAGGCCGGTTGCTCGAGGCGCAGCGGCTAGAACAGCGGACCAATTTCGACCTCGAGATGATCGCCGCGACCGGCAGTTGCGCGGGGATCGAGAATTACAGCCGCTTCCTTACCGGGCGCCTGCCCGGCGAGCCGCCGCCGACCCTGTTCGAATACCTTCCCGAAAACGCGCTGCTGTTCGTCGACGAGAGCCACCAGACCGTGCCGCAAATCGGCGCGATGGCGCGCGGCGACCACCGCCGCAAGATCACGCTCGCCGAATACGGTTTCCGCCTGCCCAGCTGCATCGACAACCGCCCGCTGCGCTTCAATGAATGGGACGCGATGCGTCCGCAGACCTTTGCGGTTTCGGCGACGCCGGGCACCTGGGAGATGGAGCAGACCGGCGGCGTCTTCGCCGAACAGGTCATCCGCCCCACCGGACTGATCGATCCGCCGGTCGAGATCAAGCCGGTCGAGGACCAGGTCCAGGACTGCATCGAGGAGTGCAAGGCGACCGCCGCCAAGGGCTATCGCACGCTCGTCACCACGCTAACCAAGCGCATGGCCGAAGACCTCACCGAGTTCATGCACGAGGCGGGCGTCAGAGTCCGCTACATGCATTCCGACGTCGAGACGCTCGAACGTATCGAGCTGATCCGCGACCTGCGGCTCGGCGTCTACGACGTGCTGGTCGGCATCAACCTGCTGCGCGAGGGCCTCGATATTCCCGAATGCGGGCTGGTCTGCATCCTCGATGCCGACAAGGAAGGCTTCCTGCGCTCCGAAACCTCGCTCATCCAGACCATCGGCCGCGCGGCGCGCAATGTCGACGGGCGGGTGATCCTCTATGCCGACCGCATCACGGGCAGCATGGAACGGGCGATGGCGGAGACCGAACGCCGCCGCGAAAAGCAGCGCGAATACAACGAGAAGCACGGCATCACGCCGCAGACGATCAAGCGCCAGATCGCCGACATCGTCGCGCATTCCGCGGCGCAGGATGGCGTCACCGTCGACACGGGCGACGACGAACGCAACAACCTCGTCGGCCACAATCTGCGCGCCTATATCGAGGATCTCGAAAAGCGCATGCGCGCCGCCGCCGCCGATCTCGAATTCGAGGAAGCGGGCCGCCTGCGCGACGAGATCCGTCGGCTCGAGAACGACGAGCTCGGACTCGGCGAGGAAGAGAAGAAGGCGCCGCGCGTCGGGCGCAGCGACGCCGGCCGCCCGGGTACGCGCAAGACCCGCTACGGCAAGACGCAGCGCAAGTGGAAGCCCTAGCCCGGTACCTCAGCTCGCGGCGGTGAACAGCTTCGCCAGTGGCGCCGCGAAGGGCAGCGCGTCCATCGCCCCGTGGACGACGACGACCAGCAGCAAGCTGCGCGTGCGATGCCACAGCACTCCGAAGAAGAGCCCGACGGGCGAGAGCACGGCGATCGAATAGGCCATGACCTGGAGGACATCGGGCGAATGGCCGAAGGTCTCGGCGTCGCCGCGCAAATAGAGCCCCGGTGCGTGGACCAAGCCGAACAGCAGCGAGGCGAGCGCGATCGCCAGCATCGCCGAGCCTGTCCAAGCCGCCAGCCGCGTCTGCAGCAGGCCGCGGAAGAGGTATTCCTCGCACAGCCCCGCGACGAGGCTCATCCAGATCCACGAAAGCGCGATCCAGCCGATTTGCGAACCGAGATCGGGGCGCACCTCTGCCAGCCTTGCGAGCGAGGGGCTGACCACGGCATTGAGTGCCATCAACACGGCGCTGAACAGCAGCAGGCACAGGACCACGCGGCCGCGTCCCACCCGCGCCCGCCACAGCGAGGCGAGCGAGCCGCGCATGGCGTAGATCAGCGCCGAGGGCAGCGCGACATGCACCAGCAGTTTGAACAGGAACAGCGCCCCCTCTTCGATCTGCCCGTCGGGCAATGCGTCCTTGAGCCAACCGTAGACCGGGCCGAAGATGACGAAGGCATAGAAGGCGATATAGCCGAGCAGGACGAGGCTTTCACCGCGGGGGTTGCCCACATCGCCGACGATCGCCAAGCCATTGCGAGTCAGCAGCAGCGCACTCGGGCTGAGGATCAGACCGAAGATTGCGAGGATCGCGACGGCGAGCGCCCACTCGGCGCCGGCATGGGCCAGATAGGCGGTGCTGGCGCCCCAGCATGCGGCATAGATGGCAATTGCGACCTTGTGCATAAATCCGAACTCTCCAGGTTTCGAAATACTGTATTATTACCGCAATACAGCACGCACAAGCCGTCCTGCCTCATTCCCGTCGCATCAGGCGGGCCTTCGTCGTCCAGTGATCGGTGTTCGTCGAGCGATGGCGCGCCCGCGCTTGCCGCGCTCCGACCGATCGTCGTAGCTTCCCGATCGAAGGGGAACAGATCATGCGCCGATTCTCGATTGCACTGGCCGGGGCGATCACGCTCGCGGCCATTGGCCCGAACGCTTTCGCCCACGAAGCGGCAGCCGAAGAGCGCGCCGCAACCGATCCGGCGACAGCTATTGCCGCAGCGGTGGCCGCACCCGACCGCCCGACCGATGCGCGCGACCTCGACGAGAACCGCAAGCCCGCCGAAGTATTAGGCTTCCTCGGGCTCGAACCCGGCATGACCGCCGCCGACCTGCTGACCGGCACCGGCTACTGGGCCGAGATCATGGCGCATGTCGTCGGACCGGAGGGCAAGGTCGTCGCCTACCAGCCGAGCCAGTTCTATACCGACGAGGACAGCAAGACCGCATGGAGCGCGCTCGAGGCACGCGTGCCCCAGGTGCGCGAATCGCGCTATCCCTTCGACGAATTCGCGCCGCCCGCGGACTCGCTCGATTTCGCCATCATCAACCTGTCCTACCACGACATCTACTGGACCTCTGAGCGCTACAAGATCCCGACCACCGACCCGGCTGCCTATGTCTCAGCGCTCTATGCCGGGATGAAGCCCGGTGGAGTAGTCGGGGTGATCGACCATGTCGGCGAAGGCAGCGAAACGCGCGAGCTGGTCGATGCTCTTCACCGGATCGACCCCGCCGTGGTGCGCGCCGATTTCGAACGCGCGGGTTTCGTGCTCGAGGACACCAGCGATCTTCTCGCCAATCCCGATGACGACCACACCAAGCTGGTGTTCGATCCCGCGGTCCGGGGCAAGACCGACCGCTTCCTGTTCAAGTTCGTCAAGCCGCGTTGACGCGTACCGCCGCGGCCTACATGGTCGGGCAAACAAGGGGTAATCCATGATCCATCGCTCTCTCGCCGCGCTCGCCGCCGGCGCCATGCTCGCCGCGGCGCCCGCCCAGGCGCAGGATAAGGCCAAGGACGACAAGCCTGCGGCAGTGACCGAATACGAGGCCAATTCCGCCTCGAAGCGGTTCACCGGCACCTTCGGCGGGCGCAGCGTGACTTACACGACGACCGTCGCCGAACAGGTGCTCAAGGACGACAAGGGCGCGCCCAAGGCGGCGATCGTCACCACCGCCTATGTCGCCGAGCCGCGCGATCCCGGGCGCCCGGTGACCTTCCTCTTCAACGGCGGACCGGGTTCGGGCTCGGTTTGGCTGCAGATGGGCGCCTTCGGGCCCAAGCGCGTCGCCATCCCTTCCAATGCGCAGGACGACGGCGGCCCGCCCTACCCGATCCTCGACAATCCGGATTCGCTGCTCGACGTCACCGACCTCGTCTTCATCGACCCGGTCGGCACCGGCTGGAGCCACGCGATCGGCGATACCGACCCCAACGATTACTGGGGTGTGACCAAGGACGCCCAATCGGTGGCGCAGGTGATCCGCCAGTGGCTGAGCGAAAACGGCCGCTGGAACAGCCCCAAATACCTCGGCGGCGAGAGCTACGGCACTACGCGCAGCGCAGCGGTGGTGAACGAGCTCGAGGGCGGCTACAACGACGTCGCGCTCAACGGCGTCATCCTGATCTCGACCGTGCTCGACTTCGCCGCCGGGGCAGAGACCGAGGGCGCCGAGCTCGGCTATATCACCACCCTGCCCTCCTTCGCCGCGACCGCGCTCTATCACGGCAAGGCCAGCGCTCCGTCGGTCGAGCAATTCGTCGAGGAAGCACGGCAATTCGCCATCGGCCCCTATGCCGCCTTCCTGATCAAGGGCCAGAAGGCGAGCGCGGCAGAACGCGCTTCGGTTCGCCGCGAACTCGCCCGCTTCACGGGCCTCAGCGAAACCTTCCTCGAGAACGCCGACCTGCGGGTCACCTCGGGCCGTTTCTACAAGGAATTGCTGCGCGATCGCGGGTTGACCGTGGGCCGGCTCGACAGCCGCTACACCGGCCGCGATTACGACAATGCCGGCGAATATCCCGACAACGATCCCAGCTTCTATGGCATCGACGGCGGCTACACCGCGGCGGTCAACGCCTATCTCCGCGATACGGTGGGCTACGACACCGACCGACAATACGTCACCATCGGCGGCGTGCGCGACTGGGACTGGAACATCCGCGGCGGGCGCGACACCAATGCCTATCTCAACGTCACCCCCTACCTTGCCAAGGCGCTGCGCGAGAATTCGGCCATGCGGATCTTCGTCGGCCAGGGCTGGTACGATTTTGCGACGCCCTTCTTCGCCGCGGAATATGCGCTCAGCCGCACCGGCATCCCGCAGGACCGCGTGGCCTTCCACTATTACGACGCTGGGCACATGATGTACGTCCGCGACGAGGACCGGGCGAAGCTGTCGCAGGACATCCGCGCCTTCATCCGCAGCCGCTGAGGATAGAAGGCGCGCCGCGCTTGAATGCCGTCACGCCTGTGTCATAGCGCGGACGATGCGTCGCACCCTCTCCCTCGTTCCGCTGGTCCTGCTGGCGGCATGCAAGCCCCCGGCCTCGGACGACTATGTCGAGCGAACGCGGATCGAGAGCCCGGCCGAGGGGCCGTCCGAACCGATCGATTCGCCCGATACCGAGGGCGCGATCTGGGCTCCGGCCGAACGCGACACGCGGTTGCTCTACGGCAAGCCGGGCGAACATCCGCTCTTCGCGCTCGAGTGCCTCAGCGACGGTCAGGGCCCGGAACTGGGCTATACCCGCTTCGCCAAGGCCGACCCGGCTGCGCAGGCGATCCTCGCGCTGATCGGCAACGGCCATGTCTCGCGGCTCAAGATCGATGCCGCGCAGGTCGGGGATACCTGGCGCTGGGAAGGCGCCGTTGCAGCCGCCGACCCGCGGCTGGATGTCCTGACCGGCGCGCGCGAGGTCGAGGCGACCGTGCCCGGGGCGGGCAGCGTGATCCTCAATGCGAGCAGCCTGCCGGGCGGGCTGGTCGAACGCTGCCGTGCGCTGGACGAACCGCTCAGCGAGGAGGTCGCGCCGCCCGAGCCTTCTCCGCCAGCAGGTCCGGCGTAAGCACCTGCGGCAATTGCTCGGCATCGCCGCCGGGCGCGTACCACAGATAGAGCGGCACGCCCGCAGCGCCCTGCTGCGTGAGCATGCGGCTGATCTCCTCGTCGGGTTGCGTCCAGTCGCCGCGCATGGCGACGACGCCGGCCTTTTCGAAAGCCGCGCGCGTCGCCTCGCGTTCGATCGCAACGCTCTCGTTGACCTTGCAGGTGACGCACCAGTCGGCGGTGAACCAGACGAACACCGGGCGACCCGAAGCGCGCGCTTCGGCCAGGGCAGCCTCGCTGTAGTCGATGGGGTCGAGCAGGCTTTGCGCCGTCGCTGCCGTGGCTTGCGGCTGCGGTAGCAGCGCGGTGCCGAGCGCGAGCACGATCACGAGGCCTCCGAAGACCGCAAGCGCACCACTGTGAGCCCGGCGCTGGACCCTGCCGGCGAGCAGCAATCCGCCGAGCGCGATCGCCGCAAGTACGAGCACCGGCGCAAGATAGTCCCACCCGCCGATGCGCCAGACGAGCCAGCCGAGCGCGAGCGCGGTGAGCCCCATCGGCAGCGCCATCCAGCGGCGGAAGCGCTCCATCCAGGCGCCCGGCCTCGGCAAACGACGGCGGATCGCGGGGACGAACCCGACCAGCAGGAAGGGCAGTGCGAGGCCGAGACCGAGGGCGACGAAGACCAGCAGGCCGTGAAGCGGCTCGATCACCAGCGCCGCACCCAGGGCGATCGCCATAAAAGGCCCGGTGCAGGGCGTCGCGACGAAGGCCGCGAGCAGACCGGTCGAGAAGGAACCGCCGCGCGAAGGCGCGCCGCCCGCAATCGCCAGCCCCGGAACCTCGAACAGGCCGAGGAAGTTCGCCGTGATCGCCAGTGCCAGCAGGAACAGGCCCACCACCACTGCGGGCTCCTGCAGCTGGAAGGCCCAGCCGATCTGCTGGCCCGCCGAGCGCAGCAGCAGGATCGTCGCGCCCAGCGCGGTGCAGGCGACCACGACGCCCGCCGTATAGGCCAGCGCATCGTGGCGTGCGGCACGCTCCTCGCCGCCGGCCTTGGCCAGCGCGAGCGCCTTGAGGCTGAGGATCGGGAAGACGCAGGGCATCACGTTGAGCAGCAATCCGCCGGCGAGCGCGGCGAGCAGGAGCTGCCACAGCACGGGCTCCGCGCCCCCGCCGCTGATCGGCTTGACACCTTGGAGCGGAACATCGCCCGCTACCGCGGCAAAACGAACGCCGCGCCCCTCGCCGAAATCGAGGATGCCGGTGATCGTCTCGGGCCGCGGCGCGTCCTCCAGCTCGACATTGTCGGGCACGGCAATCCGCTCGATCGGCACTTCGGCCACCAGCAGGTCGCCTTCACGGATGAAACTCTGGGTGGCGGTGTAGAGCGGCCTGTCCCCTTCGCCGAGTTCGGCGGTGCCGAGGAACAGGTGCGGCTCGCCCAGCCTGGTCGAGGCGGGCAGCGGAATGCCGATCCGCAGTCGGTTGGAAGTGAACTCGAACTGCGCCGGGCTGTCGAGCTGCGGCACGATCTTCGCCTGCCACCCGCCGAAACGCGGGTCGGCCACGGCGCGCGCGGGATCGAGCGTCAACTGCGCCTGCTGGGGCACGCATATCGTGTCGGTGCAGGCAAGGTAGCGCGCCGTCAGCTTCAACGGCGCGACATTGGCCACGGCTGCATTCTTTGGAACAGCTATCGGCACCAGCACCGCGTAGTCGCCTTCGTAGACGTGGTTCATCAGCCCGCCGACGACGAGCCGGTGCGGCAGCGGATAGAGCGGCTCACCCGCTTCCCAGCCCTCGGGCAACTCCCAATCGAGCTCGATGCCCAGCCCCGCATCGCCGGGGTTCGACCAATAGCCGTGCCATTCTTTGGAAACCGGGGTGAAATGGAGCGCGACAATCCAGCGTTCGCCCGGCTGCGGTGCGCCCTCGGCGACCAGCTCGGCAGGCATGCGATCGCTACCCGGCCCCTGAGCGGCGAGTGGCGCCGCCGTCGGCCCGGCCAGGGCCAGCGCCAGCAGCAGAAGCAGCGCGGCGACCCTCTCCATTATCCTTGCCTCGATCACGCAGGCCGCTCTAGGGACACACCCCATGACAGACAAGCGAGACCTTCTGATCCTGGGCGGCGGCCTGGTGGGCATGACCCTGGCGCTGGCCGCGGCGAAGAAGGGCTTTTCGAGCCATCTGGTCGATCGTGCCGATCCGGCCAGCCTGACCGCCGAGGGCTTCGACGGTCGCGCCTCGGCGATTTCGACCGCAAGCTGGCGGCTGTTCCGCCATATCGGGCTGGAGGACGTGCTCGAACCGCATGGCTGTGACATCGCCGCCATCGCCGTGCTCGACCAGATGAAGCCCGGACGGCTCGACTTCCGCCCCGAGCCGCACGAGGGAACGCTCGGACGCATGTTCGCCAACCGCCAGCTGCGCCTCGCATTGCACGAGGCCGCGGCACAGCAGCCGCTGATCGAATGGCATGCCCCGGTCGAGGTCGTTTCGCGCAAGCGCGGCGAGTTCGGCGTCTCGGCGACGCTCGGCGACGGAAGCGTGCTCGAAGCCGCGCTGATGGTCGGCGCCGAGGGCCGCGGATCTCCCAGCCGCGAGGAAGCGGGCTTCCGGATGGCGAGCTGGGATTACAGCCACCGTGCGATGATCGTCGGGCTAGACCACACCAAGCCGCACGAGAACGTGGCCTGGGAGATCTTCTATCCCGACGGCCCCTTCGCGCTCCTGCCCATGCTCGACGGGCCCGAGGGTCAGCATCGCAGCGCCCTGGTGTGGACGGTCGACGAAAAGGATGCCGCTGGCGTACTCAAGCTGTCCGAACGCGCCTTTCTCGCCGAGATCTACAAGCGCATGGGCGACCTGCTCGGCGAGCTTTCGCTCAACAGCAAGGTGTCTTCCTTCCCGCTGACCTTCCAGCACACCGCCAGAATCGTCGAGCAGCGCCTCGCGCTGGTCGGCGACAGCGCGCATGGCATGCACCCGATCGCGGGCCAGGGGCTCAATCTGGGGCTGCGCGATGTCGGCGCGCTGGTCGAGGTGCTCGACGAGGCTGCGCGGCTCGGGCTCGATCTCGGCGATGCACAGGTGCTCGCGAAATACGAAAAATGGCGCGCCCTCGATTCGCTCATGGTGATGGGCGCGACCGACAGCCTGACGCGGATCTTCGGCCTGCGCGGCAAGACCGCCAGTGCGGTGCGCCGTTTCGGGATGGCCGGAATCCAGCGTTCGGGCTGGCTCAAGCGTTTCTTCATGGACGAGGCGCGCGGCATCTCGGGCGACCTGCCCGAACTGCTCAAGGCCTAGGCGGTCAGTTCTCTTTGACGGGGCTCGGCTGTTCGATCCGGTTGCCCGCCCCGTCCCGCAGGCGGCGCGGTTCGAGCACGGCCGCGGTCTCGATCAGGTCGAGCGCCCGTTGCAGCGCGGCATAGCGCTCCGCATCGCGGATCCAGCCCGTCGCCTGCTCGGCGCCAGGCAAGTTGCGCACCTCGGCGATGGCCGATTCGGTCCGCCCGCTCTCGAGGAACAGCCGCGCGCGATCGAGGCGGCGCTGCGGCTGCGGCGACGGAGCGCTTTCGCGGCGGATGACGAACAATTGCGCCAGCTCCGCGCCGAAGCGTTCGAAGCCAGTGCTCTCGTTCGTCTTGGCGAGCTTTGGCGAGAGGCCTTCGAGCCGCGCAATCAGCTGGTCGAGCGTGATCGGGTCGCGGCTGGTGCTGATGATCGTATCGACCGCATTGGGCATGGCATCGCCGAAGCGCAGCCGCAGCTGGTCGGCGAGATAGCCCAGTTCCGCGCCCTTCTCGAGCGCCCGACGGGTGGCAAAGGCGATCAGCAGGCCTTCGGCGCGTGCGGTGTTGCCCGCGGCAGCCTGCGCCTGCAGGTCGAGGCGGGCGAGGCGCTGTTCCGCCGCCGCCAGCCGCTGGTCGAGCCCGCCCTGCTGTTCGGCCACGCGTTCGACCGCCTTCTGCGCCGCCTGGCTCGCGGTGGCGCTCGGGGTGGGTGAAGGGGCCGCGGTGACTGGGCTTGCGGCAGTCTGAGGTTCAGGCGCCGCGCCCGCGTCGGCCGGCGCCGCGCGATCGACCATGGTGTAGACCGCATATCCCGCCACCGCACCCCCGAAGAGGAAACTGGCAAGCACGGCGACCAGGACCGGCCTCGCCGAAGGGCCCTTGCGCCGGGTGCTGGGTGTTGTGTTCATCGAATTCCGTTCCGCGCCCCGTCGGCCCCTGTCGCGGGAACCCTTCTATCCATGCCCGCCGGTCTGGCACAAGCTCTGTGCCAAGGCCAGTAGCTCGCTGTCCCCGGGCGCTTCGGCCGTGTGGACCGATCCCCAGCTCTCGCCCGCGAGCTCTGCGACCCGCGGGCCGATCGCAGCGATGTCGATCCGCGTCCGGTCGAGCTCGTGGCGGTCGCATTCGACCTTGAAGCGGTCGGCCGCCGCGCCCGAATGCAGCGCCACCACCCCGCCTTCGCGCAGCAGCGCGATATCATCCTCCGCCAGGCTCCCGGGTTCGGCGCGGTAGAGCGTGCGGGTGTCGATCGTGATCCCGTCGGGCACGCGCAGCGTGACGCGGTCCTCGCCCGACAGCCGCAGCAGGTGCAGCTGGCGCCCGGCGAGATCGTCGAGCAGGTTCTGCAGCCCTCCGCGTCCCGTCCGTCCGATCAGGAATCCTGCCGTGCGGGCAGCATCGGCGGTCGCCTCGCCCACTGCATGAACGGGCAGTTTGGTGAGCTTTTCGAGCTGTTTTCCCCCGTGACGGAAGGCATTGGCGCTGCCGACCAACAGGCCGTCATAGTCTTCCGGCGGCGGGACCTTCCATTCGATCGGCTCGATGTCGAACAGAGGCCGGCCGTGGACATCGAGGCCCATGTCGCGCGCCATCTGCGCACTGACCGACCAGCCCGGCTCGGGCCGGAGAAGGAACAGCGGCTTCACCCTGCCTGTCCGAAATGGGCGGCGACCTCGGGCGGAGCTTGGTCGAGGAGGCGCCTGGCAAGATCGAGCGGGGCGCTCTCGTCCCCCGCAACGAAATCCGCGCTATCGGCGATACGGACCTTGCCGTCGGGGCTGAATATGGCCGCGGTGAGGGCAAGGCTGCCGGCGGTACTCCGCGAGAGCGCTGCGATCGGGCTGTGGCACGATCCGCCGAGCCCTTCGAGCAGCCGGCGTTCGGCGGCCACTTCCGCATGGCTTTCGGCGTGGTCGATCGCGCCGAGCAACTCTCGTACCCCGGCATCGTCCCCGCGGCATTCGATCCCGATCGCCGCCTGTGCGGGCGCGGGAAGCCATTCTTCGGGATCGAGGCGCACGCCGATGGTGTCCTCGCCCAGCCGGTCGAGCCCGGCGGCGGCAAGGAAGGTGGCATCGGCCTCGCCCGCCTCGAGCTTGGCCATGCGCGTCGCGACATTGCCGCGAATGCCGACCACGGTGAGGTCCGGTCGAAGGTGGAGCAGTTGGGCCGCGCGGCGGGGTGCGCTGGTCCCGACGCGCGCGCCGGCGGGGATCGCCGCGATCGAGCCGGCGCCGAGCAGCCGGTCGGCCTTGTCGGCCCGCGGGAGGATGGCGGCGATGGCGAAGGCTTCGGGGCGGAGCGTCTCGACATCCTTCATCGAATGGACCGCGGCGTCGATGCGACCTTCGACCAGCCACTGGTCGAGTTCGCGGGTCCACAGCGCCTTGCCACCGATTTCGGCGAGCGGGCGATCCTGCACCTTGTCGCCGCTGGCCACAACCGGAACCAGCTCGACCGCCGATTCGTCCCACCCGTGCGCTGCGCAGAGCCGCGCACGCGCCTCGTGCGCCTGCGCCATGGCCAGCGGGGAGCGACGGGTTCCGAGACGGAGAATGGGCTGGGTCGACATAGGGTGCGCTTGCCCTAGCGAGCCATGCCGCTAAGGGGAAGCGGGATGGCACTGGTTCTCGGCATAGAAAGCTCCTGCGACGAAACCGCGGTCGCACTGGTCGACAGCGAACGGCGCATCGTCGCGCAGCGCATCGCCTCGCAGGATGAAGACCACGCGCCCTTCGGCGGAGTGGTCCCCGAGATCGCCGCGCGCGCGCATGCCGAACGGCTTGCCCCGATGATCGCTGGGGTGCTCGAAGACGCCGGGATTTCGCTGAGCGAGTGCGATGCGATCGCCGCCACCGCCGGGCCGGGCCTCATTGGCGGCGTGATGGTCGGTCTGGTCAGTGCCAAGGCGCTGGCGATGGCGACCGACACCCCGCTGATCGCGATCAACCATCTCGAAGGCCATGCGCTGAGCCCGCGGCTGGCAGACGAGAGCATTGCCTTCCCCTATGTGCTGCTGCTCGTCTCCGGCGGCCATTGCCAGATCCTGCGCGTCGATGGCGTCGGCCAATACGGCCGCCTTGCGACCACGATCGACGATGCGCTGGGCGAGGCTTTCGACAAGACCGCAAAGATTCTCGGGCTGGGCTTTCCCGGAGGTCCGGCGGTCGAGCGCGCAGCGCGGGAAGGCGATGCCGGTGTGGTCCCCCTGCCCCGTCCGATGGTCGGCAGCGGAGAGCCGCATTTCTCCTTCGCCGGCCTCAAGAGCGCGGTGCTGCGCGCGCATGAGAGCGGCCGATACGAAATCGCCGACATCGCCGCGAGCTTCCAGCAGGCGGCAGTCGATTGCGCAACTGACCGGTTGCGCGTCGCGCTCGCCGGGATTGACGATGTCGATACGCTGGTGGTCGCGGGCGGGGTCGCCGCCAATGCCAGGGTGCGCGCGGCGCTGGAGCAACTAGCATCCGACCACGGCATGCGCTTCGCCGCGCCGCCGCCCAAGCTGTGCACCGACAATGCCGCGATGATCGCCTGGGCGGGGATCGAGCGGCTCGGCCAGTCGGACCCGCTCGATATCTCCGCCCGCCCGCGCTGGCCGCTCGATCCGGAAGCCGAACCGGTGCGCGGCGCGGGAGTGAAGGCATGAGCAAGGTCGGGGTACTGGGCGCCGGGGCCTGGGGCACGGCGCTCGCGCAGATGCTTGCCAGCGACGGACGCGAGGTGCTCATCTGGGCGCGCGAGGAGGAACTGGTAAAGGAGATCAATTCCACGCGAACCAATTCGCTGTTCCTGCCCTCCGCAAAGCTGGCCCAAGCCATTCGCGCGACGGGCGACCTCGCCGAAATGGCCGCGCTCGACACGCTGCTGGTGGTCACGCCGGCCCAGCATATGGGCAGCGTGCTCGCCGCCATGCCATCGCATCCGCGCGATCTGGTGCTGTGCTCGAAGGGGATCGAGGCGGGCAGCGGGCGACTGATGAATCATGTCGCCAGCGACGCCGCCCCGAACAGTGCGATCGCGGTCCTCTCGGGCCCGACCTTCGCGCATGAGGTCGCCGCCGGTCTCCCGACCGCGATCACGCTCGCCTGCGCGGGCGGCGAGGATCAATGGGACCGGATCGCTCCGGTAATCGCGCGCCCGGCCTTCCGGCCCTATTATTCGGACGATGTCACCGGCGCCGAGATCGGCGGCTCGGTCAAGAACGTGCTCGCCATCGCCTGCGGCGTGGTCGACGGGCTCGGCCTCGGCCAGAACGCCCGCGCCGCGCTGATCGCGCGCGGCTATGCCGAAATGCTGCGCTTCGGCGAGGCCCTGGGTGCGCGCGCCGAGACTCTCGCGGGATTGTGCGGCCTCGGCGACCTCGTGCTCACCTGCTCGTCCACTTCGAGCCGCAATTTCTCGCTCGGCAAGGCGCTCGGCGAAGGCGCCAGCGCGCAGAAACTGATGGCCGACCGCCGCACGGTGGCGGAGGGCGCGCATACCGCGCCCGTGCTGGTCGAGCTCGCCGCGCGGCATGGCATCGCCATGCCTATCGTCACCTCCGTTTATGATCTGCTCAAGGGAGACGAGCCGCGCAAGGTCGTTTCCGATCTGCTGGCGCGGCCGCTGCGCGCCGAACAGGAAGCCGCCGGGTGAGCGAAGAAAAACCGGACGAAGACCTATCCGCTCTGGCCAAGGGCGGACGGCAGAACTTCTTCGGCTTCATCCTGCGGCTCGTCGCGCGGCTGCCCTTCCTGTTCATCGCCGGCCGGCTCTACGGCCCCGATGCGCTGGGCCGATTCGCTTCGGCTCTGGTAGTGGTCGAACTGGTCGCGCTGGTCTGCGCCATGGGTGAGAAGCGCGGGCTCGCGCAGCGACTGGCCGAGGACGAGGAGGCGCATCCGGCGAACCTTGTCTACGACGGCATCCTGCTCGCGCTGCTGTTTTCGCTGGTCGCGGCGGCCTTCTTCTGGCTGGTCCCCGCCCCCCTGTTCCCGAGCGGCGAGTTCACCGAGCTCGACCGCTTCATCGTGCTCGCCATCCCGGGCTATGCGCTGACCGAGATCGTCCTCGCGGCGCAGGCCTACAGATACGACATCGCCACCACCGTGCGCGCCCGCGCGGTGGTCGAACCCTGGACCATCTCGATCATGGCCGGCGTGTTCTACTACTTCCCGGCGACAACGGAATCCGGCCTGTCGATGGCCTATCTCGCCTCGATCTATGCCGGACTGGCGACCGGCCTGTGGTCCTTCTTCCGCAGCTATGGCCCGCCCAAGGGGTGGCGCCCGCACCCGGTATACATGGGCCGCATGACGGCGCGTGCCCTGCCGCTGGCCACGGCCGACGCCATCGAATGGGGCACCCGCCGGCTCGACATCTTCATCCTCGGACTGTTCGCCGCGCCGAGCGCGGTCGGGGTCTATTACATCGCCCAGCAGGTCGCCAGTCTGCCGCAGAAGCTGAAGACCAGCTTCGAACCCATCCTCGGCCCGGTCATCACGAAGAACCTCAAGACCAAGAATTACGAGGCAATCGCCAGGCAGGTCTGCCAGGTCGGCTTCTGGATCGTCGCCATGCAGGCCGGCATCGCGCTGGCGCTGGGCGTGCCGGGTGAGGCGGTGATGGGTCTCGTCGGCCCCGAATTCGTCGGCGGCACGGGCGCGCTCGCCTTCCTGCTCGCGGCCGAAGTGGTGGCCGCCACGGCGGTCGTCTCCGAAGCCGTGCTGATCTACGTCGCGCGGGTCAAGAACCTGTGGATCTCGATCGGCACGATCGCGCTGCAGGGAGTGCTGACCGTGGTGCTGATCGAGGCGATGGTCGCGGGTGGCTATGGCGAGCCCTACAAGGCCGCCGCCGCGGCCATCGCGCTGATGCTGGCGCTGGGCATGGCCAGCCTCGTCAAGGCCATGCTGCTGGCCAAATTCCTCGACCAGAGCATCAACACCTTTCGCTGGCCGCTGGTCTGGGCGGCGGCGCCTGCCGTGGTGGTCGGCTGGCTGGCCACGCAATTGCCCGAATGGGCCGAGCTGATCGTCGGCATTCCCGCGATCCTGGCAGTCTATGGCTTCGTCATCTGGACACGCGGATTCGGACCCGAGGACCGCGTCCTGTTCCGGCGCAATCTGGACAAGGACGAAGTCCCGTCCGAGTGACCCGAATGCGTCGGCTGGCACCCGTTCAGTCGGCATTCACCCCGTGGTGATGTAACTCTGTATCACCGAAATTCGGGGAGGACTGCCAATGCGTTACACCCAGATGCTGGGCGCCTGCGCCCTTGCCGCGCTGATCGCCGGATGCGCCACGCCGTCGGGTGGCGACGAGATCATCGTCACCGGGGCGAAAGCCGACACCGCAGGCCCCAGGCATGCGCCGCCTCCGCCACCACCGCCTCCTCCCCCGCCACCGCCGGCGATGAGGGCTGCGCAAGCGATCTCGGTCACGGGCTCACGGATCGCCGCCACCGAAGCGGTCGATGCCGCGACGGGCGCACCCGTTGTCGATACGAACTACCGCTACTTCCCGCCGGTCTTCGTGCCGACCGAGCCGAGCCGCGACCAATATGACGGCGAGGAGGTCTCCCCGGTCAAGCTGGTCGCCAGCGAGCCGGTCTCGACCTTCTCGGTCGATGTCGACACCGGCGCCTATGCCAATGCGCGCCGATTCATTTCCGAAGGGCAGCTGCCGCCCCGGGGAGCGGTGCGGACCGAGGAGTTCATCAACTACTTCCGCTACGACTATCCGCGCCCCGACCGCCCGGCGCAGCCGTTCACGGTCAACACCGACGTCGCGGCGAGCCCGTGGAACGCCGATGCGCGCCTGCTGCGGATCGGCCTGTCGGGCTACGACATGCCCGCGCAGGAACGACCGCCGGCCAATCTCGTCTTCCTGCTCGACGTCTCGGGCTCGATGGCGAGCCCCGACAAGCTGCCGCTGGTCAAGACCGCGATGCGCCAGCTTGCCGGCCAGCTCTCGGCCAGGGACCGCGTCGCGATCGTCGTCTATGCCGGCGCGGCGGGCCTGGTGCTCGAACCCACCAGCGACGAGCGCAAGATCAGGGATGCGCTCGACCAGCTCGAGGCCGGCGGGTCGACTGCGGGCGGAGCGGGAATCGAACTCGCCTATCGCATTGCCGAGAGCAGCCGCATCGCGGGGGGCGTCAATCGCGTGATCCTGGCGACCGATGGCGATTTCAACGTCGGCACCTCCGACCGCGAGGCGCTGGTGGAACTGATCGAACAGAAGCGCGAGAGCGGCGTCTCGCTGTCCGTTCTCGGCTTCGGGCGCGGCAATCTCAACGATGCGATGATGGAGCAGGTCGCCGACGCCGGGAACGGCAATTACTCCTACATCGACAGCGCGCTCGAGGCCCGCAAGGTGCTCGGCGACGAGATGGGCGCGACACTCTTCACCATCGCCAAGGACGTGAAGATCCAGGTCGAATTCAACCCCGCCGTGGTCGGCCAGTACCGCCTGCTCGGTTACGAGAACCGCGCGCTGCGCGAGGAGGATTTCGACAATGACGCGGTCGACGCGGGCGATATCGGGGCCGGCCACCAGGTGACCGCGATCTACGAGATCGTGCCTGCCGGTGCGGCGGGCTGGATTCCCGCCCGCCGCTACGAGGACCAGCCCGATGCGCGCGCCCGCGACCTCACGGCCGAGGCCGCCTTCGTCAAGCTGCGCTACAAGCGTCCCGACGGCGAGACCTCGCAGTTGCTGAGCCATGTCGTGCCCGCCTCGGATTTGCGGAGCGCGCAGGCGCCGCGCGGCGACTTCGCCTTCGCCGCCGCAGTCGCGGCCTTCGGCCAGAAGCTGCGCGGCGATGCCCTGCTGGGCAGCTACTCCTATCCGCAGATCGCTGCGCTGGCCGGCCCGCAGCGCGACTTCTGGCGGCAGGAGTTCCTCCAGCTGGTGAAGACCGCCGATACACTCGAATAGGCCGCTTGGCAGGTGGGGCGGATGATGGCTAAAGCCAGCGCCATGCCGATCCGCCCCGTCATCGCCATCCTGGCCGGAGCCCTGCTGACGGGCGCGAGCGCCTATCTGCTGGCCGAGCCGATGGCGCCGCACTTCATCGACCGGCTCGAGACGCAAGCTTCGCGGGCGATCGCCAGGGCGGGCGGCAGCGGAGTGACCGCACGCTTCGCCAACGGTGTCGGATCGCTCTCGCGGCATCCGCTGCTCTCGGGTGGCGAAATGCTCGACGAAGAGACCCGTGCCAAGGTGGCCCGCGCGGTCGCTTCCATCCCCGGCGTCGGAGGGGTGACCTGGGCCGATGGCACGCTGCGTGCCGAAAGCGACGAGCCGTCCTACCAGCCGCTCCATTGCCAGGAAGATGTCGAGGGCTTGCTGCGGACCCGCTCGATCCGCTTCGAGGAAGCGAGCAGCGCGCTGCTGCCCGCCAGCCGGATGCTGCTCGACGAGGTGGCCGAATCGCTGCGCCCCTGTCTCGGCTCGATCGTCGCGATCACCGGCCATACCGACGACCAGGGGTCCGAACCGGGCAATATCGCGCTCAGCATGGAGCGCGCGCGGGTCGTGCGCGAAGCTCTGATCCGCCGCGGCATTCCGCGCGACGGCCTGCGCGCCAGCGGGGTCGGTTCGAGCCATCCGGTCGAGGGCCTTGCGCCCAGCGATCCGGCCAACCGCCGCATCGAATTCTCGGTCATCCGTACCGAACCGCTCCACCCGACCCCGGTCGACACGCCGGGAGCCCGCTGATGCCGCTGTGGTTCGAACTCGCCGCCCTGATGGTTGCCGCCTATGGCGCAGGTGTCGGCATCGGCTGGACCCTGTGGGGCCGCCAAGACCATGAGGAGGATTAGCCCGTGAACGAATTGCTGCAGACCTACTGGCCCCTGATCGTCGCCGCGCTGGTCGTCGGCGTGGCTATCGCCTGGTACGTGTTCCACGCCTCGCGCCGGACGCGCATCACCGGCACCAGCCGCGACGTGCTCGACGAGGGCGCCGCACCGGCGGAACGCAACAGGGCGCTGATCGACAGCGCGCCCGCGGCAACGCCGATGGAACCTGCAGCCGGCGCCGCGCCGGCTGCCCCATCGGCAGGGACCGACGACCTGACGCGGATCAAGGGACTCGGCCCCAAGCTCGCCGCCACGCTCCATGGACTGGGCGTGAGCAGCTTCGCCCAGATCGCCGCCTGGGACGATGCCGAGATCGACCGGATCGACGCCGAACTCGGGCGCTTCCAGGGTCGCATCCGCCGCGACGACTGGGTCGGCCAGGCCAAGCTTCTGGCGCAGGGCGACGATGCCGGATTCGCCGAACGTTACGGAAAGCTGAGCTGACGCCGGAACGAAATCTCTCCTCCGGCATTCGAGTCCATTGGGTCGGTATGCGAGGAGAGCGAAGATGGGTCAGCAATTACGCGTACTGGTCGCCGAAGATGAACTGATCGTCGGCTACGACCTGTGCGATACAGTCGCCGAAGCCGGTTATGACGTCGAAGGACCGTTCGAGGATTTGTCCTCGGCCATGCTGGCGTATCAGAGATCCAAGCCCGACATTGCCATCCTCGACGTCCAGCTGGGCGACGGAATCGTCTATCCGCTCGCCGAGCAGATGATGGCGGAGGATGTGAAGGTCATCTTCCACTCCGGCCAGTTGACGCCGGGCGAAGTGTCGCAGCGCTTCCCCAACGCGCAGGCGTTGAGCAAGCCATGCCCGCCTGCCGCAGTGATCGACACGATCCAGCGCGCAGCCGACGCGGCCTGACGGGTCCGTTCCGGCGCCGCCGGAACGTCTGGGCGGCGCCAGCCATTCTCCAGGCAGACCCCATGTTCTGTCAGGAAAGGATGCTCAATGTCGCTCCCAAAGATGATCGCCGCCCACCCGCAGGTGAAGGACGAGACCGAAGAACTGGTCCTCGCCGCACGCCACGCCATGCTCTGTTCGCTGTTCTGCACCAGCTGCGCAGACGCCTGTGTGGCCGAGCAGATGGACATGGCGCAATGTATCCGCAACTGCCTCGACTGCGCTGACGTATGCGCCGCGACGGCGCGCCTCGCGACGCGTCGGACCGCCCAGAATATCGAGGTGCTGCGCGCGCAGATCGAGGCCTGCATCGTGGCCTGCGAGACCTGCGCCGAGGAATGCGCCGACCACGACAACCCGCATTGCCGGCTCTGCGCCGAAATGTGCCGCGAATGCGCGGAAGACTGCCGCAAGGCGCTGCCGCTGGTGAAGTAAGCCTTCCCCTCCGCGCGGGTCTTGCCCCGCGCGGGCAACCCTGCCACTGGCACGGTTGAAACAGAGGAGACCACATGGCCGGTATGGTGCCTTTCGCCTGGGACGATCCCTTCAACCTCGACAACCAGTTGACCGAGGACGAGCGGATGATCCGCGATGCCGCCCACGCCTTCGCACAAGGCGAGCTGCAGCCGCGAGTGATCGAGAACTTCTCCAACGAAGTCGACGATCCCGAACTGTTCCCAATGATGGGCGAAGCCGGTCTGCTCGGCGCGACGGTGCCCGAGGAATATGGCGGCGCGGGCGCGAGCTATGTCGCCTACGGCCTGATCGCGCGCGAGATCGAGCGGGTCGACTCTGGCTACCGCTCGATGGCCAGCGTCCAGTCGAGCCTGGTGATGTACCCGATCCATGCCTATGGATCGGAGGAGCAGCGCAAGAAATACCTCCCCGGCCTCGCCAGCGGCCAACTGATCGGCTGCTTCGGCCTGACCGAGCCCGATGCCGGCAGCGACCCCGCGGGCATGAAGACCGTCGCGAAGAAGGTGGACGGTGGCTACGTCATCTCGGGTTCGAAGACCTGGATCTCCAACTCGCCCTTCGCGGATGTCTTCGTCGTCTGGGCGAAGAGCGAGGCGCATGGCGGCGGGATCCGCGGCTTCGTGCTCGAAAAGGGCATGAAGGGCCTCAGTGCACCCAAGATCAAGGGCAAGCTGTCCTTGCGCGCCTCGACCACCGGCATGATCGTGATGGACGAGGTCGAGGTCGGCGAAGACGCAATACTCCCCGATGTTCAGGGCCTGAAGGGGCCCTTCGGCTGCCTCAACCGCGCGCGCTACGGCATCAGCTGGGGCGCGATGGGCGCCGCCGAATTCTGCATGCACGCCGCCCGGCAATACGGGCTCGACCGGCACCAGTTCGGCGTGCCGCTCGCCAGCAAGCAGCTCTATCAGTTGAAGCTCGCCGACATGATGACCGAAATTTCGCTCGGCCTGCAATCGAGCCTGCGCGTCGGTCGCCTGATGGATGAAGGCAAGTTCGCGCCGGAGATGATCTCGATTGTCAAGCGCAATAACGTCGGCAAGGCGCTCGATATCGCACGCAAGGCGCGCGACATGCACGGCGGCAACGGCATTTCGGAGGAATACCAGGTCATCCGCCACATGGTGAACCTCGAAACGGTCAACACCTACGAGGGTACGCATGACGTCCATGCGCTGATCCTCGGCCGCGCCATTACGGGGATCGCCGCGTTTTGATCAGCCTTCACGGATATTATCGCAGCTCGACCTCATACCGCCTGCGCATCGCGCTGGAGCTGAAGCGGCTCGAATACGAATATGTCCCGGTAAACCTGCTGACCTCCGAACAGAAGGGCGAGGCCTTCACCAGCCGCAACCCGTTCGGTTCGGTCCCGCTGCTCGAGGTCGACGGCAGGGACTACGTCCAATCGATGGCGCAGATCGAGTGGCTAGACGAGGCCTATCCCGACCGCCCGCTGCTGCCCGAGGGAATCGAGGACCGCTATCTCGCGCGCGAGCTGGCCTATGCCATCGCCACCGAGTTGCATGCTCCGCTCAACCTGCCGGTGCTCAAGTACCTCGCGAACGAATACGGCAAATCGCAGGACGAGATCGGGATCTGGTACCGCCATTGGCTCGCCCGGACGCTCGATCCTCTCGAGGCGCGCCTTGCCCAGCTCGGCACGGGCGATTTTCTGTTCGACACCCCCGGTTTCTTTGAGGTCTGCCTGCTGCCGCAGGTTTACAACGCGCGGCGCTTCGACTTCGATTTCGGCGACAAGCCGCATATCGAACGGATCGAAAGGGCCTGCCTCGCATTGACCGAATTCCAGCGCGCCCATCCCGACGCGCAGCCCGACAATCCAGAAAACCAGTAAGAGAGGCCAACCATGAAGCTCGCCACACTCAAGGACGGAACCCGCGACGGCAAGCTGGTGGTCGTGTCGAAGGACCTCACCCGCTATTGCGCCGCCGACAATATCGCGCCGACGCTGCAGGCTGCGCTCGACGATTGGGAGGAAATCGCACCCAGGCTCGAGGCGCTCTACATCGACGTCGAGCACCAGGCGGTGCCGTGCGAGCGCTTCCACGAGCGCGAGGCCCATTCGCCGCTGCCGCGCGCCTATCAGTGGGCCGACGGTTCGGCCTACATCAACCACGTCGAACTGGTGCGCAAGGCACGCGGCGCCAAGGTGCCGGAGAGCTTCTATCACGACCCGCTGATGTACCAGGGCGGCAGCGACACCTTCCTCGCCCCGCGCGACGATATCCCGCTCAAGGACACCAGCTGGGGCTGCGACATGGAAGGCGAGATCGCGGTGATCACCGACGACGTGCCGATGGGTGTATCCAAGGAGGATGCGGCGAGCCACATCAAGCTGGTCATGCTGGTCAACGACGTCTCGCTGCGCGGCCTGATCCCGGGCGAGCTGGCCAAGGGCTTCGGCTTCTTCCAGTCGAAGCCCGCCAGTGCCTTCAGCCCGGTCGCGGTGACCCCCGACGAACTCGGCGATGCCTGGCAGGGCAGCGTCATCCACCTGCCGCTGATGGTCGATTACAACGGCCAGCCCTTCGGCCGCGCAAATGCGGGCGTCGATGCGACCTTCAGCCTCGCCGATCTTGTCGCCCACGCCGCCAAGACGCGCGATCTCGGCGCGGGGACGATCATCGGCTCGGGCACCGTCTCGAATCAGGGGCCCGACGGTGATCCGGGCAAGCCGGTGGCCGAAGGCGGCCTCGGCTACAGCTGCATCGCCGAGATCCGCATGATCGAAACCATCGCCCAGGGCGAGGCCAAGACGCGCTTCATGGCGCCGGGCGACACCGTCCGCGTCGAGATGAGGGATGCAGAAGGGCATTCGATCTTCGGCGCGATCGAACAGGCCGTCGTCGAGGCCTGATACGAAAAGGGCGGCCAGCCGGCCGCCCTTCCCACTCGGCTGCTCGCTTCGCTTACATCGAGCGGGCGATCAGCATCTTCATGACCTCGTTCGAACCGCCGAAGATGCGCGCGATGCGCGTGTCGCGATACATGCGCGCGATCGGGTATTCGTTGATGTAGCCAGCCCCGCCGTGCAGCTGGAGGCACTTGTCGACGACCTCGCTCTGCAGCTCGGTGACCCAGTATTTGGCCATTGCCGCGGTCGCCACGTCGAGCTCGCCCTTGAGCAGTTTGGCGATGCAATCGTTGACGAAGACCCGCGCCGCGGTGCCGCGCGCCTTGAGGTCGGCAAGCACGAACTGGGTGTTCTGGAAGTCCCAGATCGTCTGCCCGAAGGCCTTCCGGTTCTTGACGTAGTCGAGCGTGACTTCGAGCGCCTTCTCGATCCCCGTCGCCGCGCCCATCGCGATGACCAGGCGTTCCTGCGCCAGCTCGCCCATCAACTGGTAGAAGCCCTTGCCCTCGACCCCGCCGAGCACGTTCTCGGCCGGCACGAAGACGTTGTCGAAGAACAGCTCCGAGGTATCCGCCGCGTCGAGCCCGACCTTGTCGAGCTTCTTGCCGCGCTGGAAGCCCTCGGCCCCCTCGGTCTCGAGCAGCATCAGCGAGATGCCCTTGGCACGCTCGTTGGGATCGGTCTTGGCCACGACGATGATGAAATCGGCGGTCTGGCCGTTGGAGATATAGGTCTTGGACCCGTTGATGCGGTAGCCGTTGCCGTCCTTGAGCGCGGTGGTGGTGATGCTCTGGAGGTCGCTGCCGACGCCCGGTTCGGTCATGGCGATGGCACTGACCAATTCGCCGGTGACCAGCTTTGGCAGGTACTTCTGCTTCTGCTCCTCGGTCCCGTGGCGCACCAGATAGGGCAGGATGATGGTGTTGTGCAGGCTCGCGGCGAAGCCTTCGACGCCGTGCTTGGCCTGCTGGTCGATCACCACCATGTCGTGGCGGAAGTCGCCGCCATGGCCACCGTATTCCTCGGGCACCGAGACGCCGAGCAGCCCGGCCGCCCCCGCCTCGTTCCAGAATTCGCGTTCGACCTGGCCGTCCTCGCGCCATTTCATGATCCGCTTCTGCGGCGCGTGCTGCTGGTAGAACTTGCCCACGGCGTCGGCGAAGATGGCGATCTCCTCGTCTTCCATGAACTCGGGCTGGGGTACGTCGATTACGGGCATCTCTCGGGTCCTCTCGGGTGTTCTCGTGTCGCGCTGAAGGGTCTTACTTGCCCTTCCAGTTCGGCGCGCGCTTCTCGGCAAAGGCGGCGGCGCCCTCACGTGCGTCCTCGGAGACGAAGACCGGCGCGATCAGCTGGGTCTGCCGAGTGTAGCGCTCGTCCATCGGCCAGCCGCGCGACTGCTTGATGACCTGCTTCGAGACGCGCACCGCGAGCGGGCCGTTGGCGACTATGCTCTTGGCGAGTTCCTTCGCGCCGGCCAGCGCGTCGTCGGTAACGCGGTTAATCAGGCCGAGCTCGTAGGCGCGCGCAGCGGTGATGAAATCGCCGGTCAGCGCCAGTTCCATGGCGATCCGCTCGGGTATCTGGTCGGGCAACATCATCACCCCGCCGGCGGCGGCGACGAGGCCGCGTTTCACTTCGGGAATACCGAATTTCGCGCCCGCATCGGCGACCACGAGGTCGCAGGCGATCATCAGTTCGAGCCCGCCGGCGAGCGCATAACCCTCGACCGCGGCGATCAGCGGCTTTTCGGGCGGCTTCTGCACGATTCCACCGAATCCGCGCCCTTCCACGCTGGGCGACTCACCGCGCAGGAAGCCCTTGAGGTCCATGCCCGAGCAGAAGGTGCCGCCCGCCCCGGTCAGGATGCCGACGCGCAGGCTGTCGTCGCTGTCGAGCCGGTCCATCGCCGCCGCGATGCCTTCGGCCGCGGCCTTGGTCATCGCGTTCTTGGCTTCGGGACGGTTGATCGTGACGACCAGGATGCCGTCCTCCTCGCTCGTCAGTACCTCTTCGCTCACGCCTCTCTCCCATTGCAATTTGAAACTTGCCTTGCGCCATTGCTGGGCTACGCTTACGCAAACGTCAACCGTTATCAGAGCTGAGAGGAAGAGCCATGGCCGAAGCCTATATCATCGATGCAGTCCGTACCCCGCGTGGCATCGGCAAGCCCGGCAAGGGGGCGCTGTCGCACCTCCATCCGCAGCATCTCGCGGCCACCGTGCTCGGCGCCCTGCGCGAGCGTAACGACCTCGACACGACGACGGTCGACGACATCATCTGGTCGACCAGCAGCCAGAACGGCAAGCAGGGCGGCGACCTCGGCCGCATGGCCGCGCTCGCGGCGGGCTACCACATCAGCGCCAGCGGCACCACGCTCGACCGTTTCTGTGGCGGCGGCATCACCTCGGTGAACCTCGCCTCGGCCAGTGTGATGAGCGGCATGGAAGACTGCGTCATCGCCGGCGGGACCGAGATGATGAGCTACACCGCCGCCCATGCCGCCGAGCAGGCCAATGCCGGCCTGCCGCCGCGGCTGATGGGATCGGGCAACGAGGCGCTCGACGTGCTCCATCCGCAGAGCCACCAGGGCGTCTGCGGCGACGCGATCGCCAGCATGGAAGGCATCGACCGCGAGGCGCTCGACGCGCTCGCGCTGGTCAGCCAGCAGCGCGCCAAGCGCGCGATCGACGAGGGCCGCTTCGACAAGTCGGTGGTGCCCGTCCTCAACGAAGACGGCACCATCGCGCTCGACAAGGAGGAATTCCCCCGCCCCGAGACCACTGCCGAAGGCCTCGCGGCGCTCAACCCGAGCTTCGGCAAGCTGGCCGATTTCGAGATCGGCGGCACGACTTTCCGCAAGCAGATCAACCGCAAGTATCCCGACCTCCAGATCGAGCACTTCCACCATGCCGGCAACAGCTCGGGCGTGGTCGACGGCGCGGCGGCGCTGCTGATCACCTCGGAGGGCTACGCGAAGGAACACGGCCTCAAGCCGCGCGGCCGCATCGTCGCCTATGCCAACCAGGGCGACTGCCCGACGCTGATGCTCAACGCCCCCGTCCCGGCAGCGAAGAAGGTGCTCGAAAAGGCCGGCATGACCAAGGACGACATCGACGTCTGGGAAATCAACGAGGCCTTCTCGGTCGTCGCCGAGAAATTCATCCGCGACCTCGATCTCGACCGCGAGAAGGTCAACATCAACGGCGGGGCGATGGCATTGGGCCATCCGATCGGCGCGACCGGCTCGATCCTCATCGGCACCGCGCTCGACGAACTCGAGCGTTCGGGTGGTCGCTACGGCCTCGTCACCATGTGCGCCGCAGGCGGCATGGCTCCGGCGATCATCGTCGAGCGGGTCGACGATTTCGTCGCCTGACGGCGCATGAGCATGCGCGCCCTCGCCTAAGCCAGCGAAAGCGGCTAGAGGGCGCGCCATGCATTTCCTAGACCAGGCCAAGATCTACTTGAAGTCGGGCGCCGGCGGCCCCGGCGCCGTCAGTTTCCGACGCGAAAAATACATCGAATACGGCGGCCCCGACGGCGGCAATGGCGGCAAGGGCGGCGACATCGTCTTCGAAGCCGTCCAGGGCCTCAACACGCTGATCGACTTCCGTTATGCGCAGCACTTCAAGGCCAAGCGCGGCAGCCACGGCCAGGGCAAGGACCGGACCGGCGCCGGCGCACCCGACCTCGTGATCAAGGTCCCCGTCGGCACGCAGGTGCTGAGCGAGGACAAGGAAGAGGTGCTCGCCGATTTCACCGAGGTCGGCCAGCAGATCGTCTTCCTCGAAGGCGGCATGGGCGGGCGCGGCAACGCCAGCTACAAGACCAGCACCAACCGCGCCCCGCGCCAGCATCAGCCGGGCGAGGCAGGCCAGGAGATGTGGGTCTGGCTGCGGCTCAAGCTGCTCGCCGACGTCGGCCTGCTGGGCCTGCCCAATGCGGGCAAGTCGACCTTCATCAACCAGGTCTCCAACGCCAAGGCCAAGGTCGGCCATTACGCCTTCACCACGCTGGTGCCCAAGCTCGGCGTGGTCACGCACAAGGGCCGCGAATTCGTCCTCGCCGACATTCCCGGCCTGATCGAGGGAGCCGCCGACGGCGCGGGCATCGGCGACCGTTTCCTCGGCCATATCGAACGCTGCCGCGTGCTGATCCATTTGATCGACATTTCGGGCGACGACCCGGCCGAGGCCTACACGACGGTCAACGCCGAACTCGAGGCCTATGGCGGCGGGCTCGCCGACAAGCCGCAGCTGGTGGCGCTCAACAAGCTCGACCTCGCCGACGAGGAACTGGGCCGGGGTTTCGCCGAGGAGCTGCTCGCCGCCGGGGCGGACAAGGTCTTCACCATCTCCGGTGCGACAGGCGCCGGCATTTCGGAATTGCTCGACGGAGTTCTCGGCTATTTGCCCGATCGCACCTCGACCGAAACCCACGCCGAAGAGGTCGAGGACGAGGGCGAGGAACCCGACTGGTCGCCGATCTAGCCGTCCACTCGCCCGAACCGGCATGATCGGGCATCTGCAAATTCCCGCTTCGCCTGGCGAAAGCGATCCCGGCTTTCGCCGGGGTGATGCTTTGGTTAGGGCTGGCTGCGTGACTTCGATCGCCACCCTTGCCGATTTGCGCAGCGCGCGCCGCCTGGTGATCAAGGTCGGCTCGGCGCTGCTGGTGGAACGCGGCGCGCCGCGCGCCGAGTGGCTGGCCACGCTCGCAGACGAGATTGCGGAATTGCGCCGGCACGCGGAGGTCATCGTCGTCTCGTCGGGCGCGATCGCACTGGGCGCGGCCCGTCTCGGCCTCGCCAAGGGCGGGCGCGGCAGCCTCGCCGATGCGCAGGCAGCCGCCTCGGTCGGCCAGGTCGAACTCGCGCGGCTGTGGTCCGACGCGCTGGGGCTCCACGCCATCACCGCGGCCCAGATGCTGGTGACGCTTGGCGACCTCGAGGATCGGCGACGCTATCTCAACGCTTCGGCGACGCTTGCCCGGCTGCTCGAGGCCGGTGCTCTGCCGGTGGTCAACGAGAACGACAGCGTCGCGACCGAGGAAATCCGCTTCGGCGACAACGATCGCCTCGCCGCACGCGTCGCGCAGGCGGCCGGGGCCGATGCAGTGCTGCTGCTCTCGGATGTCGACGGTCTCTACGACCGGGATCCGCGCGAAGCGGACGCATTGCTGGTCGCGAAGGTCGAGGGCGTAACCCCGGAAGTCATGGCCATGGCCAGCGGCGCCTCGTCCTCGGGACTTGGGTCGGGCGGCATGCGCGCCAAGCTCCAGGCGGCGCAGATCGCGGAGCGTGCGGGGATAGCGCTCGTCATCGCCAACGGCACGCACCTCTCCCCGCTCGCTCGCGCACTCGATCAGGGGATTGGCACGCTGTTCGTCCCTCAGGTCGATGCCAGTGCGCGAAAGGCATGGCTCGGCGGACGCCTCGCGCCCGCAGGCGTGCTTTCGGTCGATGCCGGCTGCATGATTGCGCTCGACCAGGGCGCCAGCGTGCTGGCCGCCGGTATCATCGACGTAGAGGGCGACTTCGCGCGCGGTGACCTGGTTGCGGTCCACGGGCCCAAGGGCGAACGACTGGGTCAGGGGCTGGTCGAATATACCGCCGGAGAATGCCGTGCGATTCTTGGCCTGCGACAGGACCAGCAGGCCGAGAGGCTCGGCTACGCTCCGCGCGCGGCGGTGATCCACCGCGACCACATGGTGCGCACATGACGATCGCGCTGACCGGGGCCACGGGCTTCGTCGGGCAGGCAGTGCTCGATGCCTGCCGCCGCGCGGGCGAGCCCGTCTGCGCGCTGACCCGGCGGCCGCAGGAGGCCTGCGAACATATTGAATGGGTCGAAGGCGACCTGTCCAACGCCGGTGGACTCGGCCTGCTGTGCCGCGATGCCGATGCGATCGTGCATGTTGCCGGCCTCACCAACACGCCCGACCCTGCGCAGTTCGAAGAGGCCAATGTCGGCGGGACCGAGCGGCTTATCGGCGTGGCGAAGGAAGCCAAGCTGAAACGCTTCATCTTCGTGTCCTCGCTCTCCGCGCGCGAACCCGGGCTGTCGGCCTATGGCGCCTCCAAGGCGCGTGCGGAAAGACTGGTCGAAGCCAGCGGGCTCGACTGGACCATCGTCCGCCCGCCGGGTGTCTATGGCCCGCGCGACGTCGACTATTTCGAGATGTTCCGCAGCGCGCAGTACGGCTTCGTGCCGCTGCCACCCGGGGGCGCCAGCTCGATCATCCATGTTGACGACCTCGCTCGCCTGCTGCTCGCGCTGGTCGATGCCCCGCCCGCGCTGGTGCGCCATCGCATCTTCGAACCCGACGACGGGCGCGAAGGCGGCTGGGCGCACAAGGAGCTCGCGCGCGCGATCGGCAAGGCGGTGGGACGCCCCGTCTTCGCCCCGCACCTCCCGCGCCCCGTGCTCGAAACCGCTGCCCGGCTCGACCGGCTGCTGCGCGGCGACCAGGCACGGCTGACCGCCGACCGCGTCGGCTACATGACCCACCCCAACTGGGTCGCGCGCTCCGCCTTCAAGGTCCCCGCCGCCGTATGGGAGCCCCGCATCGAGGGCGAAGAGGGGCTGTCGGCCACTGCCGAATGGTACCGCGCGCAAGGCTGGCTCTGAAAGTCTGGACTTTCCCACGCGTTTGCACGAAAGGCGCGGGACGCCATGGGCCGGCTTAGCTCAGTTGGTAGAGCACCTGATTTGTAATCAGGGGGCCGCGGGTTCGAATCCTGCAGCCGGCACCATACGATCCCATACCGTCCCGGATGATCGCGCTAGCGGCACTCGCGCGCCAGCGACGCAAGCGGCAGCGTCGTCATCGTGAAGCTGCGCCATTTCGGCGTGAGGTACTTCATCCGCCCGATGCCGACATCATTGTTGGACTTGAGGTTGTCCCACTTCGCCCGGCGGTCGCGCCAATAGTCCGCGGCGAAGTTCATCAAATATCGCCCGCCGCGCTCGTAGTCGCGCGAATCCATGCGCGCCTCGACACTGATGAGCACCGCGCCGATATCGTCCGGATCAATATTGCGTCGCCCGTTGCGGGGCCAGAAATGCGCAACGCTCGATGAATGTACGGACAGAGAGGACACCGCGCCGCTGTGCTCGAGCTCCAGATCGCTGACCCGCCGGTTGGCGAGCTGGTGGGGGAGGTTGGTTCCCGTCCATTCGGTAGGAAGTAGGGCACTGCTCCAGCGTCCCGTCTTTCGGGACTGGATCATGAGCCTCGCATTCCTCACCTCGATACGCGCCGTCGCGAGGCGGTTGTCGGGTGCCGCGACCACGGTCGACCAAGGGAGGATCTGGGTGAATCCGGAGGGATCGTTGCCCATTCCCACGCGCCCGTGGTGAAACCAGTCGAATTTCATGCGCTTGCCCTGGCCGTCGCGGGCTTCCGCCTCCGACGGGGCGGTCATGTCGGTCAGCGCCGTGCAGGCAACCTCTCGCGGCATCTCGGGCGCCGACGCGGCAACCCAGCCCGAAGACAGCAGAAAGGGGAGGAAGAGCGTCGTGATCATGCCCATTTGTTGCCTTGCTACCTTGAACCCGCGCTGAAAGACATCGGCAGGGACAAGCAGGATTCGCCCGTAGCGACCCGGGCCATGGGGCAAGCGCTACGGCGGGAATGGTCCTAGAGAAAGGGTTCTTCGCCCGGCTTGTGGATGCCGCATTCGACCTTGTCCCAGCCCGACCAGCGGCCTGCGCGGGGATCTTCGCCCTCGCCCACCTGGCGGGTGCAGGGCGAGCAGCCGATGCTGGGAAAGCCGCGCTCGACCAGCGGGTGGCGCGGCAGGTCGTGGGTGTCGAAATAGGCGGCGATGTCGTCCGCCGACCAGTCGATCAGCGGATTGATCTTGAGCCGGCCCTGCGCGTCGGACGTATCGATCTCGAAGCGCGGCAGGTTCGCCCGTGTGGAGGACTGGAAGGCCTTGCGGCCGGTGAAGCTCGCATCGAAGCCGGCGAGCGCCTTGGCCAGCGGCTTGACCTTGCGCAACTCGCAGCAGCCGTCGGGATCGTAGGACCAGCGCAGCCCACTCGCGTCGCGCGTTTCGAGATCCGCGATCTCGGGATAGAGATCGATGCGGTTGAGCCCGAGCCGCTCGGTCAGTTCGTCGCGATAGGCGAGCGTCTCGGGGAAATGCTTGCCGGTTTCGAGGAACAGCACCGGCACTGTGGGATCGACCTGAGCGATCAGGTGCAGCAGCACCGCGCTCTCCGCGCCGAAGCTCGACACCACCGCCATCTCGCCCACCAGGCTGCCCTCGATCGCCGCGCGCAGCCATTCCTCGGTCTCGGTGCCGCGGAACATGCGGTTGAGGCGGATGGCGTCCTGCTCGGTGAAGCGCGGACGCGTGTCGAGCCGGTCGATGGCGCGCAGTTCGTTCATGCGTGCCTTTTCGTCCAGATCGGCGTGCGACCGTCGGCGGCGGTCTGGTAGACTTCGGGCCAGCGCGCGAAGGCCGCCTCGACATCGTCCCGGTCGAGTTGCTGGTCGGGTTCGAAGGCGTCGAAGCCGCACCGGCGCATATAGGCCAGCTGGTCGACCAGCACGTCGCCCACCGCGCGCAATTCGCCGTCATAGCCGGCTTCGCGCAGGATGCGGGCGGAGGAATAGCCGCGCCCGTCGCCGAAGGCGGGGAAGTTCACCTCGACCAGCGCGAGGCGTTCGAGATGCGGCAGGAGGTCGCGGGCATCGTCGCCCGGTTCGATCCGCACGGCCGAGGCATTCGATTGGTCGAGGAAGGAATCGACCGTCACTGCCGGATGGTCGACGGGCTCGTCGTCGCGATAGCGCAGCGTCTCAGCCATAGAGCGCCTCCTTGAAGGGGTTCATGCCGATCCGGCGGTAGGTGTCGAGGAAGCGCTCGCCGTCCTGGCGCTCGCGTTCGTAAACGGTGGTGACGGTCTCGACCGCGTCGACGATGCCGTTCTCGTCGAAGCCGGGACCGGTGATCTTGGCGAGGCTGACGTCCTCCGCCTCGCTGCCGCCGAGCAGGAGCTGGTAGTTCTCCACCCCCTTCCGGTCGACGCCGAGGATGCCGATGTGGCCCGCATGGTGGTGGCCGCAGGCATTGATGCAACCCGATATCTTGAGCTTGAGCTGCCCCAGCGTGGCGGTCTTGCCGGTCGCCGCGAAGCGCTCGGAGATCTTCTGCGCGATCGGGATCGAACGGGCATTGGCGAGGCTGCAATAGTCGAGCCCCGGGCAGGCAATGATGTCCTCCACCGTATCGAGATTCGGGCTGCCCAGCCCGGCCTCGTCGAGCGCGGTCCACAGCGCGTGGAGATCGGCCTTGCGGACATGCGGCAGGACCACGTTCTGCGTGTGCATGACGCGCAGTTCGTCGAAGCTGTAGTCCCTCGCGAGGTCGGCCATCAGCCGCATCTGTTCGGCGGTGGCGTCGCCGGGGATGCCGCCGACCGGCTTGAGGCTGATCACCGCCGCGACATAGCCCGCCTGCTTGTGCGGCACGGTATTGCGGTCGACCCACAGCGCGAAATCGGGATCGCTGCGGTCGATTGCCTCGGGAGCGCCCGCCTCGAACAGCGGGTCCTCGAAATAGGTCCTGATCCGCTCGAGTTCGGCCAGCGGCGGTTCGACGCCCTGCTCGAGCAGGTGCGCGAACTCCGCTTCGACCTGGCGGGTGTATTCCTCGGCGCCCAGTTCGTGGACGAGGATCTTGATCCGCGCCTTGTACTTGTTGTCGCGCCGGCCGTGGCGGTTGTAGACCCGCAGGCAGGCTTCCGAATAGGTCACCAGCTGATCGAGTGGGACGAAGGGATTGATGCAGGGCGCGATCATCGGGGTGCGGCCCATGCCCCCGCCGACATAGAAGGCCGCGCCCAGCTCGCCCGCCTCGTTCTGCACGATCTGGATGCCGATGTCATGCAACCGCATGGCTGCACGATCGGTGTCGCTGGCGATCACCGCGATCTTGAACTTGCGCGGGAGATAGCTGAATTCGGGGTGGAAGCTCGACCACTGGCGCAGCAGCTCGGCATAGGGGCGCGGGTCGGCAACCTCGTCCGCCGCAGCGCCCGCGAAATGGTCCGAGCTGATGTTGCGGATGCAGTTGCCGCTGGTCTGGATGGCATGCATCTCGACCTTGGCGAGATCGGCGAGGATATCGGCCGCATCCTCCAGCCTGATCCAGTTGTACTGGATGTTCTGGCGGGTGGTGAAATGGCCATACCCGCGATCGTATTTCTCGGCGATGTCGGCCAGCGCATTCATCTGCCGGCTGTCGAGCGTGCCATAGGGGATGGCGACGCGCAGCATGTAGGCGTGGAGCTGGAGGTAGAGGCCGTTCATCAGCCGCAGCGGCTTGAACTGGTCCTCGGTAAGCTTGCCTTCGAGGCGGCGACGC
>NZ_JBLYYF010000018.1:0-210733 GCF_048550555.1 Qipengyuania sp.
AGGCCGACGGCTCGGGCGTCGACCTCGCCAACGTCAAGATGAGCATGAACCCCTTCGACGAAATCGCCGTCGAGGAAGCCATCCGCATCAAGGAAGCAGGCAAGGCCGAAGAGATCGTGGCCGTCAGCATCGGCCCGGCAAAGGCGCAGGAAACGCTGCGCACCGCGCTGGCCATGGGTGCCGACCGCGCGATCCTGGTCGAGACCGACGACGAGGCCGAGCCGCTGGCCGTCGCCAAGATCCTCAAGGCGATCGCCGAAGAGGAACAGCCCGGCCTGATCCTGCTCGGCAAGCAGGCGATCGACGACGATTCGAACCAGACCGGGCAGATGCTCGCCGCGCTGATGGGCCGCCCGCAGGGCACCTTCGCCAACACCGTCGAGGTCGAGGGCGACAGCGTCACCGTGAAGCGCGAAGTCGACGGCGGCCTCCAGACCGTCAAGCTGACCATGCCCGCCATCGTCACCACCGACCTGCGCCTCAACGAGCCGCGCTATGCCTCGCTGCCCAACATCATGAAGGCGAAGAAGAAGCCGCTCGACACCAAGTCGCCGGCCGATTTCGGCGTCGACACCGCGCCGCGCCTCAAGACCACCAAGGTCGCCGAGCCGCCGGTCCGTCAGGCCGGCGAGAAGGTCGAGGACGTCGACGCGCTGGTCGCCAAGATCAAAGCCCTCGGCATCGCCTGAGCAACACTGAACGAGAAGGAAGACAGCCATGAAAACCCTCGTTTGGGTCGAACACGACAACAAGAGCCTCGCCGACGCGACGCTGGCCGCGGTCACCGCGGCGGGCAAGCTGGGCGAAGTCCACCTGCTGGTCGCCGGCGCGGGCTGCCGCGCGGTGGCCGAGGCAGCCGCCAAGATCGCGGGCGTGGGCAAGGTCCACCTCGCCGACGACGCGGCCTACGAACACGCGCTGGCGGAAAACGTCGCCCCGCTGGTGGCCGATCTGATGGGCCATCACGACGCCTTCGTCGCGCCCGCCACCACCACCGGCAAGAACGTTGCCCCGCGCGTCGCCGCGCTGCTCGACGTGATGCAGGTCTCGGACATCCTTTCGGTCGAAGGCGACAAGACCTTCACCCGTCCGATCTACGCCGGCAATGCCATCGCGACCGTCGAATCCTCCGACGAGAAACTGGTCGTCACCGTGCGCGGCACGGCCTTCGAAAAGGCCGCGGCCGAAGGCGGCTCGGCGGAGATCGAGGAGGTTTCGGGCCCGACCGATGCCGGCATCTCGACCTTCGTCAGCGAGGAGATCGCCGAGAGCGACCGCCCCGAACTGACCAGCGCCAAGGTGATCGTCTCGGGCGGCCGCGCGCTGAAGGACGCGGAGACCTTCGAACAGGTCATCACCCCGCTCGCCGACAAGCTCGGCGCCGGGATCGGCGCGAGCCGCGCGGCGGTCGATGCGGGATACGTGCCCAACGACTACCAGGTCGGCCAGACCGGCAAGATCGTCGCTCCCGAAGTCTATATCGCGATCGGCATCTCGGGCGCGATCCAGCACCTTGCGGGGATGAAGGATTCGAAGACCATCATCGCCATCAACAAGGACGAGGACGCCCCGATCTTCCAGGTCGCCGACATCGGCCTCGTCGCCGACCTGTTCAAGGCCGTGCCGGAGCTGACCGAAAAGCTCTGATTGCAAAGCCGGTTCAAGAGAAAGGGCGGGCTGTTTGGTCCGCCCTTTTTTGTATCAGATCACGTAGACATCCAGCGCATGGATCGTCACCCCCACCAGCCCCCCCACCAGCGTGCCGTTGATCCGGATGAACTGCAGGTCGCGGCCGACCGCGCCCTCGACCCGGTCGGTGATGGTCTGCGCATCCCAGCGCTTCACCGTTTCCGACACCAGCCGGACGATCTGGTCGCCATAGCGCGTCGCCACGCCCACGGCGGTGCGGCGGGCGAAGCGGTTGACCTGACGCTGGAGCCGCTCGTCGTCGCGTAGCGCCGCGCCGAGTTCGCCCAGCGTGACGCCGATATAGTCGTGGCCGGTGCCGCCCGAACTGCGGATGGTCTGGATGAGATTGGCACGCAGCCGCTCCCACACGCCCTGCCACCACTCGCCGATCGCGGGGTTCTCGAGCAGCTCGCGCTTCATCCGCTCGACCCGCTCCTGCATCTCGGGATCCTCCTTCAGACCCCGGGCGAGTTCCTGCAGCCCCTCCTCGATCTTGTCGCGCAGCGGATGCTCGGGATCGACCAGCACCTCGGCGAGCAGCTTGTAGAGGCCGTCGAGCACCGAATTGGCGAGCCGCTCGTCGAGTCCGGTGAAGCGCAGCACGGCATTGGCGCGCTTGTGCACCATGTCGCGCACCATCGCCTCGTTGTCCTCGAGCACCAGCCCCGCCCAGCGGATGATCTTGTCGATCAGCGGCTTGTGCCGCCCGTCGGCGATCATCGCCTCGAGCATGCCGCCGAGCAGCGGAGCGATGTCGAGCTTGCCGAGCTGGCTCTTGATCCCGCTGCGCACCTGCGTGCCGAGCCGCTCGGGATCGAGCGATTCGAGCACTTCGATCGCCAGCTCGCCCGCGCCGGCGCGGATGCGCGAGTCCCTGGTCGCCTTGGGATCGGCGAGGTAGCTGCCCACGGCGTGGGCGAGGTTCATCGACCCCATCCGCCGGCCGACGACGGCCGGGGTGAGGAAATTCTCGCGCAGGAAGCCCGCCATGGTGTCGGCGATGCGGTCCTTGTTCTCGGGGATAATCGCGGTGTGCGGGATCGGCAGGCCGAGCGGATGGCGGAACAGCGCGGTGACCGCGAACCAGTCCGCCAGCCCGCCGACCATCGCCGCTTCGGCGAAGGCGTGGAGATAGCCCCAGGCGGGGTGCAGGTCGAGATAGCGGCCCGAGAGCAGGAACAGCCCCGCCATCAGCACGATCAGTCCGGTCGCCGTCCGCCGCATCGCGCGCGCACGATCGGGCGAGAGAGGCGGCCGCGCGGTCGGCAGGCCGGCGGGGATGCGGTCGCTCACTCGGCCGGTTCGATCCCGGGTTCATGCGCTCCGGCACCGATTGTCCCGCGCACATCGTCGCCATCCTTGTAGGTCAGCAGGCGGTTGCGCAGCCACGGGCCGGCACGCTTTTCGAAGCCATCGGCAAGACTGAAGCCGGCGGGCACGATCAGCAGCGTCAGCAGCGTCGACAGGATCAACCCGCCGATCACCACCGTGCCCATCGGCGCGCGCCATGCGCCATCACCCGAACCCAGCACGCCCGAGAGCGCGGTGGGCACCATGCCCGCGGTCATTGCTACCGTGGTCATGACGATCGGCTGGGCACGCTTGTGGCCCGCATCGACGATCGCGTGGAGCTTGCGCGTGCCCTTGTCCATCTCCTCGATCGCGAAGTCGATCAGCAGAATCGAGTTCTTCGAGACGATGCCAAGCAGCAGCAGGATGCCGATATAGACCGGCATCGACTGCGGCTGGCCGAACAGCCACACGAGCAGGATGCCGCCGAGCGGGGCGAGCGCGAGGCTGGTCATGTTGACCAGCGGGCTCATCAACCGCTTGTAGAGCAGCACCAGCACGGCGAAGACCAGCAGCACGCCCGAGACGATCGCGATCAGCAGGCTGGTGATCAGTTCCTGCTGCCATTGATCCTCGCCGACGACGTCGCGGGTGACGCCCTGCGGAAGGTCCTGCAGGATCGGCAGCGCATCGATCTTGGTCTGCGCCTCGCCCTTGATGACGCCCTGCGCGAGATCGGCACCGACCAGTACGCGGCGGTTCTGGTTGTAACGCTGGATCGTCGTCGGGCCCGAGCCGAAGGAGATATCGGCCACGCGCGAGAGCGGAACCGACCCACCGCTGGCGGTCTGCACCGGCAGGTTCCTGATCGTCTCCAGATTTTCGCGCGATTGTTCGGGGAGCTTGACGCGGATTGGAATCTGGCGGTCGGACAGCGAGAATTTCGCCGCGTTCTGCTCGATTTCGCCCATCGTCGCGATGCGGATCGTCTGGCTCAGCGCGATGGTCGTCACGCCGAGTTCGGCCGCGAGGTCCTCGCGCGGCTCGATGATCAGCTCGGGCCGGTTGATGTCCGCGCTGATGCGCGGGGCGACCAGCATATCGATGCCCTTCATCTGTTCGACCAGCGTCGCCGCCGTGCGGTTGAGCAGTTCGGGATTCGAGCCCGCCAGCATCACGGTCATGTCGCGACCCGAGCCGAAGCCGCCGGATTGCGAAGCGAAGCGTACCCGCGCGTCGGCGATCTGGGCGAAGGTCGGCGCCAGCGCGCGTTCGAATTCGATCGAGGTACGCTCGCGATCGGGCCGCAGCGAAACATAGATCGTCGCGCGCCCTTCGCGAACGCGTTCGAGCGCCCGCTCGACTTCCTGCTGCTCATAAAGGATCGCGGCGACCTGGTCGGCCACGCGTTCGGTCGTTTCGAGCGTGGTTCCGGGCACCATCTCGATTTCGACGCGGCTGTTCTCGTCGTCGATCACCGGCTGGAACTGCGCCGGCACGATGCCGAACAGCAGGATCGTCAGCAGCAGCGAGAAGTAGCCCACGCCGAGCATCCAGATGCGGTGGTCGAGGAAGCGGGCGTAGAGATACTGCCAGGCCTGGGCCATGTGATCGCCGAAGCGGCGGACGACCAAGCCGATGATCCTAAAGAAGGCCAGCGTGGCGATGAAACCGATCGCCAGAGACACCGCAAGCTGGACGAGGCCGATGAGCGTGGCGATGAACTTGAGGAAGCCGCCGACATTGGGATCGCCGCCGGTGACGAGGTCGGGCAGGCCGAGCCCCTGAATCATGCCCGATACCGTGAAGGTGGCCATCGCAGAGACGGCCAGCGCCCCGAGTACGACCAGGAACATGGAAAGGATGTAAAGCCAGCGGTGTCGCGGGCCGTCGATGTCCTGTCGCGCGGCGAACATCTTGCCGCGATCGAGCGACCAGCGCAGCACGTTCATGTAGCGGTCCATCAGCGGACCCTCGCCATGCGCAGCCTGCCCCTTGGCCTTGAGGAAATAGGCCGCCAGCATCGGCGTGATCATGCGTGCCACGGCGAGCGACATCAGCACCGCGACCACCACGGTGAAGCCGAAGTTCTTGAAGAACTGGCCCGAGATGCCCGGCATGGCGCCGACGGGGAAGAACACCGCGACGATGCAGAAGCTCGTTGCGACCACCGGCAGGCCGATTTCGTCGGCCGCGTCGATCGACGCCTGATAGGCAGTCTTGCCCATGCGCATGTGTCTGACGATGTTCTCGATCTCGACGATCGCGTCGTCGACGAGCACGCCCGCGACCAGCGCCAGCGCCAGCAGCGAGAGCTGGTTCAGGTTGAAGCCGAGCAGATCCATGAACCAGAAGGTCGGGATCGCCGAGAGCGGGATGGCAACTGCCGAAATCGCGGTCGCGCGCCAGTCGCGCAGGAAGAAGAACACGACGACCACGGCGAGCAGCGCGCCCTCGATCATCGCCGCCATGGCGCTTTCGTACTGGTCCTTGGTGTATTTGACCGTGTTGAACAGCGGGATGAACTTGACGCCCGGGTTCTCCGCTTCGATCTCCTTGATCTTCTCGAGCGCCCCTTCGTAGACGGTCACGTCCGAGGCACCCTTGGCGCGGCTCATGGCGAAGTTGACGACCTCCTTGTCGCGCACCTTGCTGATCGAGGTTCGCTCGGAATAGCCGTCACGCACCGTGGCGACATCGGCGAGCTTGACCGTGCGGCCGCCACCGAGCTGGATCTGGCGCTGGCTCAGCGCATAGGCATCATCGCTGTTGCCGAGCACGCGGACCGACTGCTTGGTCCCGCCGACTTCGGTGGCACCGCCGGCGGCGTCGATATTGCTCTGCCGCAGCACGCCGTTGATCTGGCTGGCAGTGACGCCGAGCGCCTGCATCTTGGGCAGGTCGAGAATGACCTCGATCTCGCGGTCGACCCCGCCGAAGCGGTTGACTTCGGCCATGCCCTCGATCCCGAGCAGCTGCTTGGCCACGGTATCGTCGATGAACCAGCTGAGCCCCTCGATCGTCATGTCGTCGGCCTCGACCGCGTAGATCGCGAGGAAGCCGCCCGAAATTTCTTCCTTGGTCACGCGCGGTTCGATGATTCCGTCGGGCAAAGAGCCGCGAATCTGGTCGACCGCATTCTTGACCTCGGCCACGGCATCGTTGGGGTCGGTGCCGATCTCGAACTCGATGAAGGTGTTCGAATTCCCCTCGCTCGCGGTCGAGTTGATCGAACTGACGCCGTTGATCGAGCGCACAGCAGATTCGACGCGCTGGGTGATCTGGTTCTCGATCTCGGTCGGCGCGGCGCCGGGCTGCGAGATGGAGACGTTCACGGCGGGGAATTCAATGTCGGGGTTGTTGACCACGTCCATCCGCGCAAAGGCGATCAGCCCGGCGAGCAGCAGCGCGGTGAACGCGACCAGCGGAATCACCGGGTTGCGGATCGACCAGGCGGAGATGTTGCGGAAGCTCATCGAATTGCCCTCTGCTCAGTCGCGCTTGGCCAGCTGGGCCTTGACCGTTTCGCCTTCGGTCAGGAAGCCGCCGGCGCGCAACACCACGCGTTCCGACCCGGTCAGTCCCTCGCTGATGACGATCCCCTTGCGGGTCACGGCGCCGGTGGTGACCGGGCGACGCTCGGCCTTGTTCTCGCCGTTGACGATCAGGACGTAGGCTCCCTGTTCGTCCGACAGCACGGCGCTTTCGGGAAGGATCGGCGCGACTACCGTGCCGCTTGCGATGGTCGCAGTGGCAAAGCCGCCCGGGCGCAGGCCCGGCGCGTAGGACAGCGCGATCCGCGCGGTGCCCTGGCGGTCCTGCTGGTCGATGGTCGGCGACACCTGCCACACCTGGCCGGTGAACAGCTTGTCCGTGCCGACGGGGCGGATTTGCGCGGTGGTGCCGACCGAGATCGCCGCGAGCGAATCCTCGTTGAGGCGCGCGCGGAGTTCCATTTCGCCGCCGCGCGCGATGCGGAACAGGGGCGGCGATCCGGCGCCGACCGTCTGGCCGGTTTCGACATTGCGCTCGAGCACATAGCCCGAAGCGGGAGCGAGCACGTTGAGGCGGGCGTTGCGCGCACGCAATTCGCCCAATTGCGCTTGGGCCACGCGAACGCGGGCATTGGCGGCATCGCGGGTCGCAGTGAGGCGATCGACATCGGCATCGGAGACGAAACCGCGCTCGACCAGCTTGAGCGCGCGGTCGAGATTCGCCTGCGCAAGCTTGGCATCGGCCTGGGCGACCTGGACGTTGGCGGCAGCGCTCTGGACCTGCTGCGACTGGACCGACTGGTCGATGCTGGCGAGTACCTGGCCCTGCCGCACCCAGTCGCCGGCATCGACCGGCACCGAAACGACCCGACCGCCTTCGCCTACCACGCCGACGGGCATGTCGCGACGGGCAGCCAGCGTCCCGGTGGCTGTAATCTGGCCTTCGACGGTGGTCTTGCCCGGCGTCACGACAGTGACCGTCGGAGCCTGGGAATCGTCGTCGCCGGCGGGCGTGGCGGTGCCGCTGCCACGCATGGCGAAGAAGGTGGCGATGGCGAGGCCGAGCACGATCAGCGCGCCGATGAGGATCAGGCGGCGCTTGCTGCGACGTTCGGAGGCTTCGAGTTCGGCGGGATCCTCGCCCAGGCCGAACGTGATCGGCTCACCCTTCTCGGCCATCACTCCAGATTCGTAGTTCATACCGTACCATGCCCCAGAAGCGCTGCGGATCAGCAGTGTATTACATTGCTATATCACTTAGCGCAAGAATTTCGCAATCGGGAGGTAGACGGGCGGCGGGCAGAGAGCAATCGACGCTTCGACCGGGGGCGTCTGAGGCTGGACGAATGTCGCATGGCGACCACACTCGGGATCTCACGAAAAAGGGGCGGGACGCCGTTCCGACGTCCCGCCCCGATCCGTTGAAGTGCTTGCCCTTAGCGGACGCGGCCGCGCTGGACCATGTTGGCGATACCCAGCAGCACGATCGCGCCGAGCAGCGACATCAGCAGGCCGGGAACGCTGAAAGTGGTGAGAGTGGCACCGATGCCGATCAGCGAGCCGATGAAGCCGCCAATGAACGAGCCGATGATGCCGACGATAATGTTCCAGAAGATGCCCATCGAGGCGTCGCGGTTCATCACCAGGCTGGCGAGCCAACCGATGATCCCACCGACGATAATTGCGATAATCCAACCCATTCCAATTCCTCCTGTTTTCCCGCCAGGACCCTGTACCTTGCCAACGGTCAGGCGCGACAGGCGGTTCCCCGATTAATGCCGGAGATGGAATGGGAGCGTGTGTTCGGGAGTTTGGTTCCCGCGCCGGATCGCGGCGCGGTCAGTATTTGAGCTGGCGTTCGTAGAGATCGCGATAGTGCTGGATACGCGTCACGCGCAGGCCCTGCATGCCCGAACGGTCGACCGCGCGCTGCCAGGATGCGAATTCCTCGAGGCTGAGCGAATAGCGCTCGAGAACCTCGTCGATCGTCAGCAGGCCGCCGTTGACCGCAGCCACCACCTCGGCCTTGCGACGGACCACCCAACGCTTGGTGTTGGGCGAAGGCAAGTCCTTCAGAGTCAACGGTTCCCCGAGGGGACCGATAACCTGCGCAGGGCGGATGTCCTGGTTTTCGATCATTCTTTCTCTCTGTCGCCTTGGGCCGCGTTACCTGCGGCATCCCCAAGACCTAGGCCGACGGCTTTGCCATCGCTTAAAGCAGCTTGGTTAACGGCCAGTTTACTTTCTTGGCAGCCTTCGCGGCGGGCTTCGGCGAACGCGTTGAATCCACCGTCGATCTTGTCCAGTTCGTCGCGCAGCTCGCGAGTCGCCGCCAGCTTGGCGACCAGATCGGTCCAGCGGAACTGGCGCAAACCGGTGCTTTCGCTCGCTTCCTCGACGGATTTCGCTTTGAAACGGCCCTCGTACATAAGGGTGCAATAGCCCCGCATGGTAAACGTTCCGTGAAGCCCCACCTGCGGGGCCTACGGTGTCCCACTGGAAGCGGCGGGCCAAGCCGTGTATGGGGCCCGCCATGCCCGCAATCGGAACCCTCTTGCCGGACCAGGCGGCCGCCCTGTTCGACCTGCCCCGGCCGGCCGCCGAATGCCGCGTCGTGGTCGCCATGTCGGGCGGCGTCGACAGCTCGGTCGTCGCCGCGCTGGCGGCGCGGACGGGCGCGGAAGTCATCGGCATCACGCTGCAGCTCTACGACTACGGCGCCGCCACCGGGCGCAAGGGCGCATGCTGCGCCGGCGACGACATCCGCGACGCCCGCGCGGTCGCCGAACGGCTCGGCATCGCCCATTACGTGCACGACCACGAGAGCGCCTTCCGCGAGGAAGTGGTCGAAACCTTCGCCGACGATTACCTCGCCGGGCGCACGCCGGTGCCCTGCATTCGCTGCAACATGGGCCCCAAGTTCACCGACCTGCTGGCGATGGCGCGCGAGCTCGGTGCCGATTGCCTCGCCACCGGTCATTACGTGCGCCGCGTCATGGGCCCGGCCGGCGCGGAACTGCACCGGGCGCAGGACCCGGCGCGCGACCAGTCCTATTTCCTCTACGCGACCACCGAGGAACAGCTCGACTTCCTGCGCTTCCCGCTCGGCGGCATGCCGAAGACCGAAGTGCGCGAGCTCGCCGAGGCGGCGGGCCTGCGCAACGCCGCCAAGCCCGACAGCCAGGACATCTGCTTCGTGCCCGACGGCGATTACGCCAGGATCGTCAAGAAGATGCGCCCCGAGGGGGGCCGGCCGGGCGCGATCGTCCACGCCGCGACGGGCGAAACGCTGGGCGAGCACAAGGGCGTGATCCACTACACCGTGGGCCAGCGCCGCGGGCTAGAGATCGGCGGCCAGCCCGAACCGCTCTATGTCGTCGGGATCGATGCCGCGGCGGCGCAGGTCATGGTCGGCCCCAAGCGCATGCTCGCGGTCACCGCGGCGCGAATCGTCGAGACCAACCGGATCGGCCCGCTGCCCGACGTCCCGCTGACCGCCAAGGTGCGCAGCCTCGCCAGGCCGGTGCCGATCGTGCTCGAGGGCCCGATCGGCGGCGGCGCGGCGACCGAGATCCGTTTCGCCGACCCCGAATTCGGCGTCGCGCCCGGACAGGCGGCGGTGATCTATGCCGGCGAGCGCGTGATCGGCGGCGGCTGGATCGATTCGACCCGCCGGGTAGTCGCCTAGCGCCCCCACTCCCTGAGGACGCAGCCGTAGCCTTCGCGGTAGGTGGCGGTGTCCGATGCGATGAGCGGGATCGAAGCAGTCACGCTTTTCGCCTGCACGTCCTCGCTGAGCGAGACCAGCTCCATCCCCTCCAGCTTGTCCTTGGCGCAATCGTCGAGGCTGCGCCCGGCGACGAAGCGACACGAGCAGCCGACCCGCGCGGCATAGGCCGAACCGGCCTCGCCCGTCCTGCGCAGGTCTGCGCCCCAGGCGAACCAGGCGGCGCCCAGCAGGGCGGCGAAGAGCAGCACCAGTATCAGCCGGAAGCGCATGTTGCGCGCGCGTGTTTTGGCCGTTGCCAAGCGGGATTCCTTCGTGCGAGTGACGCGGGCCATGACCACGCGGACCGCCCCCCTTATCGCGCTTGCCCTCGTCACCTCAAGCCTTGCCGGTTGCGGATCCTCGGGGCCCCCGGCCGAACCCCCGGTGAGCGAGGAAGCGCTCGCCGCGGTGACCGCGCATCCCGGCGCGCCGACCCGGCCGCTGGCGCGCGCCGCCGACGATCTGTTCACGCTCGACGGCCTCGGCGAGACACGTGCGCTGGTGGTCTATCATGGCGGCCGGCTGGCCGTGGAACGCTATGCCCCCGGCTATGACAAGGATACGCGGTTCGTCAGCTGGTCGATGGCCAAGACCGTCACCGCGGTGCTGATCGGCATGCTGGTCGCCGACGGCCAATTGCGGCTCGACGCGCCAGCGCCCGTTCCTCGCTGGCAGCGCACCGGCGATCCGCGCGCCGAGATCACCCTGCGCCACCTGCTGCAGATGCGCAGCGGCCTCGACCATACCGAGGCGGGCGATCCGCCGTGGGAAAGCAGCGAGGTGCGCATGCTGTTTCTCGACGGGCGCGACGACATGGCCGATTTCGCCACCGCCCAGCCGCTCGAGGCCGAACCCGGCGCGAAGTTCGAATATTCGTCCAACACCACCGTCATCCTGGCCGACATCGCCGCGCGGGCGCTGACCGACAGCACCGACCCCGACGAGCGACGCAAGGCGGTGGCGGACTATCTCGAGGCGCGGCTGTTCGGCCCGCTGGGCATGACCAGCGCGGTGCCCGAATTCGACCGTTCGGGCACGCTGATCGGCGGCAGCCTGATCCACGCCACGGCCCGCGACTGGGCGAAGTTCGGCGAGCTGCTGCGCAACAAGGGTTCCTATCGCGGCGAACAGCTGGTCCCGCGCGCCTGGGTCGAGGAAATGGTCAAACCCAGCCCGAAGAGCCCGCAATACGGCCTGCAGATCTGGCTCAACCGCCCGCTGCCCGAGGGCGAGGAGCACCCGCTGTTCCCCGACCGCGCGCCGCACAGCGCCTTCTCGCTGATCGGCCACATGGGCCAGTACGTCTTCGTCTCGCCGAACCAGAAGCTGACCGTGGTGCGGCTCGGCCATTCGAACGCGCCCGAGCGCGAGGCCATGCTCCAGCAGCTCGCCGACGTGATCGAGCTCTATCCGGAGAGCTAGGGCAGGAAGAAGCTGCCTTCTACCACGGTCACGCAGGACCCCGACAGGATCGCCCTGTCGCCATCGCGGCGGCAGGTCGCATGGCCGCCGCGCTGCGAGGCCTGGAAGGCGGTGAAGCTTTCGCGACCGAGACGCTCGGTCCAGAAATAGGTCAGCGCGGCATGCGCCGAGCCGGTAAAGCTGTCCTCGTCGACCCCGCCGCCGGGGACGAAGACGCGGCTCACGACATCACTGTCCCTGCCCGGCGCGGTGCAGATGAACTGATCGTTGCCCAGCGCCCCCAGGCCGCGCAGGTCCGGATCGAGCGCGCGCACCTCGTCCTCGCCGGGGAAGAGGTAGACGCCGTAGCGATCGGGGCTGAGCCAGACCTCCTGCGGCTCGGCGCCGAGCAGCGCCACCGCCTCCGGCCAGGCATCGGGCGCAGTGCGGATCAGCGGCAGCGCGAGTTCGTAGCCCTCCCCGGCGCGTGCCACCTCGAGCACCCCCGCCTTCCGGGTGCGGAAGCGGACCCGATCGCCCCCGTCGCGGCTCAGCAGCACATGCCCGCTGGCGAGCGTGGCATGCCCGCACAGGCGCACTTCCTCCGACGGGGTGAACCAGCGCAATTCCCAATCGGCTTCGCCTCCGGCATCGGGCACGACGAAGGCGGTTTCGGCGAAATTGTTCTCTTCGGCGATGGCCTGCAGCGTGGCGTCGTCGAGCCATGCCTCGAGCGGCATCACCGCAGCCTGGTTGCCTGAAAATGCCTGCGAGGCGAAGGCATCCACATGCCAATAGGGGAGCGTGCGGGTCATGCGTCCTTCTCCAGCTGCGCGAACTCGTCCTTCTCGACGAGCGGATTGTTTGGCTCGTCGACATGGCCTTCGGGATCGATGTGGATGAGCAGCTCCATCTCCGGAAACTGGCGGCACAGGTCGGCCTCCACCCGTTCGATGATGGCGTGCGCTTCCTCGATGGTCATGGCCGGCGGCAAATCGACATGGAACTGGACGAAATCGCGATGGCCGCTGGTCCGCGTGCGCAGGTCGTGAAGATTCGACAGCTCGGGATGCTTCGCCGCCGCCTCGACGAAGGCGATTCGCTTCTCCTCGGGCCATTCGCGGTCCATCAGATCGTCGACCGCATCGCTCGCCCCGCGCCACGCACCGAAGGCGAGCCAGGCAGCGATGGCGAGGCCGAACAACGGATCGGCGAGGCTGAGGCCGAGATACTGGTCGAGCACCAGCGCGGCGATGACCGACAGGTTGAGGAGCAGGTCGGACTTGTAGTGGAGGTGATCGGTCCGGATCGCCAGGCTGCGCGTGCGGCTCATGACATGGCGCTGCCAGCCGAGCAGCGCGAAGGTCAGCACTATCGCCACCGCCGACACGGCGATGCCCTCGCCCGCCGCCGATGTCTCACCCTGCCCCGCGAGTTGCATCACCGCGCGCACCGCGATGCCGAAGGCCGACAGCGCGATCAGCATGACCTGGAAGATCGCTGCCAGCGCCTCCGCCTTGCCGTGCCCGAAGCGGTGGTCCTCGTCGGCCGGCATCGAGGCGACCCACACGCCGGTCAGCGTCGCCATGCTGGCGATGAGGTCGAGCGCCGAATCGGCGAGGCTGCCGAGCATGGCGGTCGAGCCGGTGCGCCAGGCGGCCCAGGTCTTGAGCGCGACCAGCACCACGGCGACCGAGATCGAGGCCATGGCGGCCGAGCGGGCGAGAAAGGCGCGGTTGTCGGTCATCGCGGTGCCATCACGGATAGAGCAGCGTGTTCGACCACGCCGCATCCGCACCGTCGCGGGTGAACAGGCGCCGGTCGTGCAGGCGGTACTGGCGGTCGTGCCAGAATTCGATTCGCCGCGGGCTCAGGCGGAACCCGGTCCAGTGCGGCGGGCGCGGAATATCGCCTTCGGGGTAGCGCTGCTCGAGCGCGGCGACGCGGTCGAGATAGACCTTCCGGTCGGGCAGCGGGCGCGACTGGTCGCTCGCCGCCGAGCCGATCTGCGAGACGCGCGGGCGCGAATGGAAATAGGCGTCGGCCTCCACCTCGCTCACTTCGTCGAGCGGGCCCTCGATGCGGATCTGGCGGCGCAGGCTCTTCCAGTGGAACAGCAGCGCGGCGCGCATATTGGCGCGAATCTGTTCGCCCTTGCGGCTTTCGGCATTGGTATAGAAGACGAAACCGTCGGTGCCATGGCCCTTGAGCAGCACCATGCGGACCGAAGGCAGGCCTTCGGGAGTCGCCGTCGCCAGCGCCATCGCGTTGGCATCGTTGGGCTCGCTTTCCTTCGCTTCGGCGAACCACACTTCGAACAATGTGAGCGGGTCGCTCGGGGGGATGGCGCTCTCGTCGTCCTGCATCGGGCCTTTCCTACAGACTGGAACACATGGAACACTGTTCAGGAGCAAAATGCGCTACGACCCGTTTTTGCCCGGTAGCCGGTGCAAGCAGGAGAGAAACGCCGTCCATGAACCATCCCCTATCCCCATTGCGCCGCATAGGAAACCGCATCCGCTTGCATGCGCGAGGCGTCGCAACTAGCTAACACACCATGGCCGACCCCTATACCACCCTAGGCATCGCGCGCGGCGCGTCCGAACAGGACATCAAGAGCGCCTATCGCAAGCTCGCCAAGGAGCTGCACCCCGACCGCAACAAGGACAATCCCAAGGCGGCGGAGCGCTTCAGCCAGGTCACCAATGCCTACGACCTGCTGTCGGACAAGGACAAGCGCGCGCGCTTCGATCGCGGCGAAATCGACGCCGACGGCAATCCCGCGAATCCCTTCGCGGGGATGGGCGGCGGCGGCTTCCGCCCCAATGGCGGCGGGCAGCGCGGCTTCCGCGCCGAGGATTTCCAGGGCTTCGGCGGCGAGGACGTCGATCTCGGCGACATCTTCGAAGGCCTGTTCGGCGGGCGCGGCCAGCGCGGCGGGGGCAGCCCATTCGGCGGCGGGCAGCAACGCCGCCAGCCGCCGCAGAAGGGCGCCGACATCGCTTACAAGCTGCGCGTGCCGTTCATCGATGCCGCGACCCTGAAAGATCAGCGAATCACGCTGGCCGACGGCAAGACGATCGACCTGAAGCTGCCCAAGGGTGTCGAGGACGGCACGCAGATGCGGCTCAAGGGCAAGGGCCAGCACGGCCCCGGCGGCGCGGGCGACGGCCTCGTCACCATCGCGATCGACAAGCACAAGGCCTACAAGCGCGAGGGCGACGACGTGCGCCTCGACCTGCTGATCACGCTCGACGAGGCGGTCAACGGCGGTAAGGTGCGCGTTCCCACGGTCGATGGCCCGGTGATGATGACCATCAAACCCGGAACGGATGGCGGCACCGTGCTGCGGCTCAAGGGCAAGGGTTTCACGCGCAAGAACGGCACCCGCGGCGACCAGCTGGTCACGCTCGAAATCCAGCTTCCGGGTGACCTCGACGAGCTGGCGAAGCGGCTCCAAGGATGGAAGGACGAGAGCGATCCGCGAGCAGGACTCGGGGTCTAACACTTGTCGTCGGAGCCCTTTTCGGACCTTCCCGAGCGCGAGATTCACTCGCTCTCGCCCGAGCAGCGCAGAAAGGAGGCGCGCGATCTGCGCGAACGCCTCGAACGGCGCGTCGGCCCGGGAACCCGTGCATGGGACGTGGCCAAGCGGACGCTGATCGGCACCTATAACGACGGCTTCATCCACGCCGGCAATCTCGCCTATCTGTCGATGCTGGCGATCTTCCCCTTCTTCATCCTCGGTGCGGCGATCTTTTCCGCCTTCGGCGAGGCGGCCGAGCGTGCGGCGATGATCAACGCGGTGCTCTATGCCCTGCCGCGAGTGGTGCGCGACGTCATCGAACCGGTGGCGCGCGACGTCATCGAAGCGCGGAGCGGCTGGCTGCTGTGGGTCGGCGCGATCGTCGGGCTGTGGACCGTCGGCAGCCTGGTCGAGACGATTCGCGACATCTTGCGGCGCGCCTACGGCACGCACTCGACGCATGCCTTCTGGAAATACCGCCTGTTTTCCTCGGGGGTGATCCTGGCCGCGGTCTTCCTGCTGCTCGTCAGCCTGATCGCGCAATTCCTGATCGGCACGGCGCAAGAGGTGATCGAAGCCTATTACCCGCAGCTGGTCGACCGGGTGATGGACCTGCGCCTGTCGCGCATCGTCCCGGCGCTGGGCCTGTTCGGCTCGCTCTATCTGCTGTTCTATTCGCTGACCCCGTCCAAGTACCGCCGCAAGCGCTATCCCAAGTGGCCCGGCGTGCTGCTGACGACGCTGTGGTGGATCGCGGTGACCACGATCATGCCGGCGGTGCTGCGCAATTTCTTCGCCTATGATCTCACCTATGGCGCGCTCGCTGGCGTCATGATCGCGCTGTTCTTTTTCTGGCTTGTCGGGCTCGGCGTGGTTATCGGCGCGGAACTGAATGCGGCGCTCGCGGAAACGCCGGAAGAGGAAATGGTCGAGGAAACCGACGAGAACCGCCGGGCCGCGCTGGCCCGCGAGATGGAAGAAGAGGAGCACGCCCTATGAGCGGGTTGATGGCAGGTAAGCGCGGGCTGATCATGGGGCTCGCCAACGACAAGTCGCTGGCCTGGGGCATCGCCAGGCAATTGCGCGACCAGGGCGCGGAACTTGCTTTCTCCTACCAGGGCGAGGCGCTGAAGAAGCGCGTCGGTCCGCTCGCCGAACAGCTCGGGAGCGATTTCCTCATCGAATGCGACGTGTCGGACATGGCCGCGCTCGACAGCGCCTTCGACGCGCTCAAGGCACGCTGGGAAACGATCGATTTCGTCGTCCATGCGATCGGCTTTTCGGACAAGAGCGAGCTGCGCGGGAAATATGTCGACACCAGCCTCGACAATTTCCTGATGACGATGAACATCTCCGCCTACAGCCTTGTCGCCGTATCGCAGCGGGCGGCGGCGATGATGCCAAACGGCGGCAGCATCCTGACGCTGACCTATTACGGCGCGGAGAAGGTCATCCCGCACTACAACGTGATGGGCGTGGCCAAGGCGGCGCTCGAGACGAGCGTGAAATACCTCGCCAACGACCTCGGCCCGCAGAACATCCGCGTCAATGCGATCAGCGCCGGGCCGATCAAGACGCTGGCCGCCAGCGGCATCGGCGACTTCCGCTACATCCTCAAGTGGAACGAGCTGAATTCCCCGCTGCGCCGCAACGTGACGATCGACGATGTCGGCGGCTCGGGCCTCTATTTCCTCTCCGACCTGTCCTCGGGCGTGACCGGCGAAACGCACCATGTCGATGCCGGTTACCACGTCGTCGGGATGAAACAGGAGGACGCACCCGACATCGGGCTTGTCTGAAGTGAGCGTTCGCGATATGTTCCTCGCGAGTCGAGAGGAGACGGCGATGTTGACCGGTGGATGCCAGTGCGGCGCGGTACGCTACGAAGTTCAGGGCGAAGTGGCGCATCATGCGCTGTGCCATTGCGCCGATTGCCGCGCCTCGTCGGGCGCGCCGGCGACGGCGTGGATGGCCTACGAGGCCGAAAATTTCCGGGTCATCAAGGGTGAGGCGGTCGGCTACAATTCGTCGGGCGATTCCTGGCGCCACTTCTGCGGGACCTGCGGCACGGGGCTCTACTTCATCAACGAAACGAGTTTGCCGGGTATCGTCGATATTCAGTCCGCGACGCTCGACGATGCCGCCGACCATGCGCCCGGCGCGCAGATCCAGACGGCCGAGCGGTTGCCCTATATGGCCGAACTCGGCGCGATGCCCGAGTTCGATCGCTACCCCGGAGCGTGACGCTAGTCAGGCGACGTCGGGCCAGATGCCGCGCGTGTCGTAGACAGCCTTGGCCTGCCGCTCTTCGGGCGGGATGACCTTGAACACATCGTGGTCGACCAGCGTGATCAGCACGCCCGATTTCTCGAGCGCGGTGTCGATATCGACCAGTTCGGCGCCGGTCCCCTCGAATTCCTTCGGCAGTTCGCCCGCATAGGGCTCGACCACTTGCACGCGCTCGCCGAATTCGCGCGCGAGCGAGGCGGCGACGTAGCGCGCCGGCGATTCGCGGAAGTCGTCGATATTGGCCTTGAAGGCGAGACCGAGGCAGGCGACCTTCGCGCCCGGATTGGCCTCGACCAGCGCCTTCGCGCGGGCGAGAACGTGGTGCATCTTGGCGTCGTTGGTCTCGCGTGCCTGGCGGATGATCTTCGCCTCTTCGGGCGCACCGTGGACGATGAACCACGGGTCGACCGCGATGCAGTGCCCACCGACGCCCGGCCCCGGAGTGAGGATGTTCACGCGCGGATGGCGGTTGGCGAGGCGGATCACCTCCCACACGTCGAGCCCCTGCCGGTCGGCGATCATCGAGAGTTCGTTGGCGAAGGCGATGTTGACGTCGCGGAAGGCGTTCTCGACCAGCTTGGTCATTTCTGCCGACCGCGCATCGGTGGTGACGCACTCGCCCTTCACGAAGCGCTTGTAGAAGGCCAGTGCCTTGCGCGCACAGCGCGGAGTGATGCCGCCGATCGAGCGGTCGTTATGCGTCAGCTCTTCGAGAATCTTCCCCGGCAGCACGCGTTCCGGGCAATAGGCGATGCTGACGTCGGGCTGGCCGTCGCAAAGGCCGGGCATGGCGAGATCGGGGCGTTTGGCCGCGATGGCATCGCGCATCGCCTCGGTCGTGCCGACGGGCGAGGTCGACTCGAGGATCACCGTGTCGCCCTTTTTCAGGACCTCTGCGACCGTCTCGGCGGCGGCCATGACATAGGAGGTGTCCGGCGTATGGTTGCCGTCCTTGGCGAAGGGTGTTGGTACCGCGATGACGAAGACGTCGGCGGGCGCGACCTCGGTCGAGGCCTCGAGCAGGCCGCGCTGGACCACCGCCTGGACCAGCCCGTCGAGATCGACCTCCTCGATATGGATCTCGCCGCGGTTGATCGTGTCGACCACGCGCTGCGTCACGTCGACCCCGTGCACCGGGCAGCCCGCGCGCGCGATGATGGCAGCGGTAGGCAGGCCGATATAGCCGAGGCCGATGACGCAGACGTCGGGCTTGGTATCACCACGCATGAAGAGTGTTTCCCTGATCCTTTGCGCGAGGGTCTAGCGCCTGTCGGTAAATTTTACAGTAATGGAGGTTCGATCTTTCCTAAGTCATTGCGAGGAGCCGCAGGCGACGCGGCAATCGGGACGGTGCGAGACCGGGTTGCTTCGCTGCGCTCGCAATGACTGGCTAGGCGTGGGCAAGGAGCTCCGCGATCCGCGCGGCCGCATGGCCGTCGCCGAAGGGATTATGCGCCCGCGCCATCGCCTCATAGGCCGCCTCGTCGTCGAGCAGGCGGGTGGTCTCGCGGACGATCGACGCCGCATCGGTGCCGACGAGCATGGCCGTGCCTGCCTCGACCCCCTCGGGCCGCTCGGTCGTCTCGCGCATGACGAGGACGGGCTTGCCCAGTGCGGGCGCCTCTTCCTGCACCCCGCCGCTGTCGGTGAGCATCAGATGGCTGATGTCGAGCAGGCGCGCGAAATGCGGGTAGTCGAGCGGCTCGATCAGCGCGACATTGTCGAGCCCGGCGAGTTGCTCGTTCATCACGGCCCGCACATTGGGGTTGAGATGGACCGGAAAAATAACCGCCACGTCAGGGCGTGACGCGATGTCCCTAACCGCATTGGCGATATTCTGCATGCCTTCGCCGAAGTTCTCCCGGCGATGGCTGGTCATTCCGATGATCCGCTTGCCCGCGAAACGGCGCTCGAGATCGGTGAGTCCCGCGGCGAGAGCCGGATTCCGTTCGACCCGCTGCGTCACCCAGTACAGCGCATCGATCACCGTGTTCCCGGTCACATGGACCGTGGCCGGATCGACATTCTCGCGCAGCAGGGCGTCGCGCGCGGTGTCGGTCGGCGCGCAATGGAGCGCGGCGAAGCTGCCGACGACGCGGCGGTTCACCTCCTCGGGCCAGGGATGGTGGATATCGCCGCTGCGCAAGCCCGCCTCGACATGGCAGACGGGAACCCGGCGGTAGTAAGCGGCGATCGCGCCCGCCATCACCGTCGTGGTGTCGCCCTGCACCACGACCCAGTCGGGCCGCTCCGCATCGAGCACCTTGCCGATCTCGACCAGCGCGCGGGCGGTCAGCGCATCGAGCGTCTGCCCCGGGGTCATCAGGTCGAGATCGTGGTCGGGCACCACGCCGGCGATGGCGAGCACCTGATCGAGCATCTCGCGATGCTGCGCCGAAATGCACACGCGGCTCTCGAACCGCTCGTCCTCCGCCAGCGCATGCACCAGCGGGAACAGCTTGATCGCTTCGGGCCGTGTCCCGAATACGGTGAGGATTTTCCGGCGCGAACTCATGTCCGGCCTAGTAACCGCAAATGGTTAAGCGGCGATAGACTAGCCGGGATCGCTCGTGGTTTCGGGTTGGGGCAGCGGCTCCGCGCCGGGGGTCTCGGCCGCGCGCTCGCGTTCGAGCCGTTCCATGTATTCGCGCTCGATCATTTCCACCCGTTCCTGCTCGGCGGCGGCGTCCTCGTCGATCGTCGAAAGGCGCTTGGCCCGTTCGGCGGCGATGATCTCGCCGAAGCGCACGCCGGCATTGTTGGCCTTGTCGGCATAGGCGGCGTTGATCATCTCCTGCGTGCAGCCGGTGAAGCCGCCCGCGCCCGTGGGCGAGCACGACATGGTGCCGAAATCGCCGACCATCTCGAAGCTCTCGACCCGTTCGGCCCACGACTGGTTTTCCGGGCTCTCCGAAAGGCGCAGGGTTTCCGGAATGCGATAGCGTTCGCTTTCCCCCTTGCGCGCGCAGACGACGATCTGTTCGGGCGTGCTCTGCGGGCATTCGTCGTCGCCATAGACGATGATCATGTTGTAGCTGTCGTCGCCCGCATCGGCGGCGTCCTGCGCCTGCGCGGAAACAGGCAGGGCGAGAGCCAGGCCGGCCAGGGCAATCAGCGGTTTGGTCATCGTGCGTCCTCTTCGCGAATGGGGCGGCGGGCATTGAGCGCCCGCACGGGTGAACTGTCAATGAAGCGCATGCGCAGACCGGCGGTTCCGCTCACACGCGCTCCGAAATGCGGATCGCGGCACGGCATCCGAGACGTATCAGCCCCGACAATAGCGGATAGGCCGGGGCGCGCTCCGCCCCCGCCGCCAGCGCGGCATCGCGGTGCTCGCGCTCGTCATCGCGGAACTCCTCGATCATCGCCGCCAACTCGGGATCCTCGCCGCTCTCGTGGAGCTGGTCGAGCTGGCGCGAATAGTGATCGTCGATCTCGGTCTCGATCGCCGCGGTGCAGGCCATCGCGGCTTCGGGGCCGAGCAGCGCGGTGGCTGCCCCCAGTGCGAAGCCGGCACGGTCCCAGAAGGGCTGGAGCGCGGTGGGCCGGACGCCGCGCCGCGCCATCAGCGCGTCGAACTTCGCCCGGTGACCCGCTTCCTGTTCCGCCATGCCGGCGATCTCGGCCGAATGCGGACCGCGATCGCCCATCACCGCGAGCTGGCCGGCGTAGATGCGGGTGGCGCCGAACTCGCCGGCCTGGTCGACACGGATCATGCGGGCGAGATGGTCGGGCAGCTGGGTCATGCGCGGCGATCCTTCACCAGAAGAGTCAGGATGGCCAGCCCGGCGGCGGTCGAAATCAGGAAATTGAAGCCCGCCAGGCTGATTCCCAGCAGCGTCCAGGCCGGCTCGTCGCAGCGCACGAGCGGAGTGTTCATGATATTGTCGAGTGCATTGCCGCCGCCCGTCGAGGCGATCGCGGCACAGGAGGTTATGCCGGGCCACCAGCCGTATTCGACCCCGGCATGAAACAGGCCGATCGCCCCCGACGCCAGGATCGCCAGCGCCGCGAGCGCGGTCCACAGCCGCGGCGGCGGCACGGCGAAGGCGAGCATCGCCAGGCCGAGCGCGGCGAAATGCGGCCAGCGCTGCCACCAGCACATCTCGCAGGGATAGAGGCCGAAGCCGTATTGCGAGACATAGGCGCCGCCGAGCAGGGCGGCGGGCACGGCTAGCGCCAGAAGACGGGCGAAGCGGGCGGGCTGCGAAAGGCTCATGCCCCGCGATCTAGCCTATTTCACGCGGGCGGCAATGCTCTTGGGGCTCGTCCGGCGCAGCGTCTCGAGCGCATAATAGAGCTGGAAATCCTCGATTCCCTTCTCCTTGAGCTCGTCCGCCGTCTGCTGGAAGCGGGGATCCTCGCGCGAATCCTTTTCCACCGCATCGTCGTCGAGACCGATCTCGTTGATCAGATGGCCGCGCAGGTCCGATTCGCGCATCTGGAAGCGCGAGCGCTTGGCGAGATCGGGATCGGAGAGCTGCGGCACCGCGATATCGGGCTTGATCCCGCCCTCCTGCACCGAGTGCCCCGAGGGGGTGTAATAGCGCGCGGTGGTCAGCTTGAGCGCGGCGTCGCGACCGAGCGGCAGGAGCGACTGGACGCTGCCCTTGCCGAAGCTGCGCTCGCCCATCACCACCGCGCGGCGATGGTCCTGCAGCGCGCCGGCGACGATTTCCGAGGCCGAGGCGGAGCCGGCGTCGATCAGCACGACGATCGGCAGCCCTTCGGCGATGTCGCCGCGGAACACCGTCTCGGCATCGTAGGCGATGTTCTCACCCCGGGCGCGGCCGCGCTGCGAAACGATCCGTCCGTCGGTGAGGAACAGGTCGGACAGCGCGACCGCCTCGTCGAGCGAGCCGCCCGGGTTGGAGCGCAGGTCGAGTACCAGACCGTTGAGGCGGCCGGTGGCCTTGCTCTTGAGGTCTTCCCACGCGGAGAAGACGTCGCCGCCGACGTCGCGCGAGAATTCGTTGATCATGATGTGGCCGATATTGCCGTCTTCGAGTTCCCAGGTGACGGGTTCGAGCTCGATGACCCCGCGGGTTACATTGACGTCGAAGGGCTCGTCGCGCCCTGGGCGGAAGATGGTCAGCTGGATCGAAGTGCCTTCACGACCGCGCATCTGCGCGACCGATTCGTCGAGCGTCTGGTTGACAATCAGCTTGCCGTCGAGATGGGTGATGAAGTCGCCCGCCTTGATTCCCGCCTTGTCGGCCGGGCTGCCGCGGAAAGGCGAGATCACCTTGACCGCACCGTCCTCGGCCACGACCGACAGGCCGAGGCCCGAATAATTGCCGTCGATCATCGTTTCGAGGCGCTGGAGATCGCTGCCGTCGAGATAAGCCGAATGCGGGTCGAGCGCGGCGAGCATGCCGTCGATCATCCCGCGCATCAGCACGTCGTCTTCGACCGGCTCGACATAGCTCGCCTTGATCCGCTGGTAGACCGCGAGCACCTTCGCGAATTCGGGTCCGGCCCGGCCATCGACCTGGGCAAGACCCGCCGTCGTTGCGGGGATCAGCGCGACCGCGGTCACAAGGGCGGCCGAACGGGCCAGGGCGGCGAACTTCATGGGCGGGAACTCTCCTTTGCGCGGGCGCAGCCTATCGTCTGCGGGCGGTTAATACCAGATGAGCACGGGATTTCCGGCGCGGGAAATAGTTTTCGACCGGTGCCTAACGCAGATGGTCGAGCGGATTGACCGGCTCGCCGCCCTGCCTGAGCTCGAGCGTCACCTCTCCGCGCTGCGCCGGGGCGAGGCCGAGCGGCGATCCCGCAGTGACCTGCTGGCCGACCGCGACGTCGAGCGTGGCAAGCCCGGTGACGAGGCTTGTCCAGCCATGCGCGTGTTCGACGATCACGATCCTGCCATAGCCGCGATAGGGCCCGGCAAAGGCGATCCGCCCGGCTCCCGGCGCGACGATCTGCGCGCGCGGGCGTGCCGCCAGCGCGATCCCCGCCTGACGCAGACCGCTGGCCTCCGCCTCGCCGAAGCCGGTGGCGATCGCGCCCGCCACCGGCAGCTGGTAGCGCGCGGGCGGTTCGGTGGCGCTGGGTACGGGTTGCGGCGTTGCGGACAGGCGCGCCGCACTCGGGTCGGCCGGGCGCGGCAGCGGTCCAGACAGCGCCGCCAGCCGTTCACGCAGCGCGCCCGCCGCCTCGAGCCGACCGACCAGCTGGTCGAGATCGCGTGCCTCCTCGGACAGCACCAGCGCGCGCTCCGCCTCGCGATCCGCGCCCCCCGCGGCCTGTCTTGCCTTGAGCCGTTCCTGCTCTGCGAGCGCGACCAGCTGGCTGCGGCGCTGGCGGAGCGCCACCTCGTTGTCGCGGCGATCGGCGAGCGCCTCGCGCGCCTCGGCCTCGAGCGACCTCGCCCGGTCGAGATCGCTGCGCAGCGCCGCCGTGCGCTGGCGCACCAGCGGGATCGTGCTGTCGAGCACGGCGCGGGTGTATACGAGGTCGCGCAGGCTGCCCGGCTGCAGGGCCGAGAGCGCGAGCGGACGCCGCGACATCGCCTGGAGCGCGCCGGTCAGGCGAACCAGCGGGGTGCGTCGCTCGGCCAGCCTGGCCGACAGGGCGCGGCGCTCGCGATTGGTGAGCGCCAGCTGCGCCTCGGCCGCCGCGATACCCGCCTCGGCCTGCTGCACCCGCGCCGCCAGCGCGGCCGCAGCGGATTTCGCCTTGGTCGCGGCCTCGCGCGACCGGACCGCTTCGCTCTCGAGCCGCTCGCCCCGCGCGCGGGCGTTGCGCTGCTGTTGCCGGGCGGACGCGAGCGCGTCGCGCGCATCCTCGGGCGTGTCGAGCCCGGGCGGAACCTGCGCGAGCGCGGGCAGGCCGAGCAGGGCTGCGGCGACCAGTCCGGCGAAAGCGGCGCGGCTGCGGTTCATGCCCGCTGTCCTGCCCGATCAGCCGCTGCGATGATAGGGGTGGCCGGCGATTATCGTCGTCGCGCGATAGAGCTGCTCGGCGAGCATGGCGCGGGCGAGCAGGTGCGGCCAGGTGGCCTTGCCGAAGGCGAGCAGCAGGTCGGCTTCGGCCCGCTCATCCTCCGAATGGCCGTCGGCGGCGCCGAGCACGAAGCGGCATTCGCGGATCCCGTCGTCGCGCCACCGTCGGAGGATTTCGGCGAGCGCCTCGGACGAGAGATCCTTGCCGCGCTCGTCGAGCAGGACGGTCTTGCAGGGCGATTGCGGCTCGGGGATGCGCCCTCCCGTCTCCGGCAGCTCGGTGAATTTCACCGGCCAGGTCAGGCGCTTGTGATAGCGCGCGACCAGATCCGCCTCGGGCGAGCGAGCAATCTTACCGCGGGCGATGACGTGGAGGAGAATCGGACATCCTTTGCGGGCCGCAGGCGAGGCAGGGCGATGCCCACCCGCAGCATGCGCAGCAGTACTACGCGATCAGCGAAGACGCAGCCACGCGGGCGGCTGCGAGAAACCGTTATGCCCGGCCGGCCACCGGCGGTGCGTCGCCGAACGCCCACATGCGCTCGAGATTGTAGAAGCTGCGCACTTCGGGGCGGAACAGGTGGACGACCACGTCGCCCGCATCGAGCAGCACCCAATCGGCGGTCGGAAGCCCTTCGAGCTTCACCGGGCCGAAACCGGCCTGCTTGATCTTCTCGGCGAGTTTCTGCGCCATGGCGGCGACCTGGCGGGTCGAGCGGCCCGAGGCGATCACCATGTGGTCGGCGATCGAGCTCTTGCCCTCGAGATCGATGGTCACGACCTCCTGCGCCTGGTCGTCGTCGAGCTGCTGCAGGACGAGCTGAAGCAGCGGGTCGGTGCTTGCGTCAGCCAAGTTGATCACCTGGGCCGAAGCGGTCCCGGCGGCGGCCGGGCTGGTTTGCGCCTGTGTCATAGGCGGATACGATACTCCTGGATTGAGAGGCTTGGACCATGCGGGGACCAACGCGCATCATGGCGCGGTGGTTTCCTCCCCCGACGAGATCGATCGATGCGTCAGCTGGTCCCTCGGAGGCGGTCCGGCATAGCGTAAGGCCCAGTCGGGATCGGCGCGGCGAATGGCCGTGGCCGATCTTTCATCGGGATCAAAACGCAATGTCACCAGTGCCGGTGCGCTCCATTCGCCCCTGTTCACGAAGCTGGACAGCGGCACCGAAAAGCGCCTCAGCCAGGCCATCGCGGGGCTCGCGACGGCAGCACCATCATAGCCGGGCCGCGCGATCACCGCAATCGGCATACTGCGCGCAATTCCCCGCCAGTCCTTCCAGCGGTGCAACTGGGCGAGATTGTCCGCCCCCATCAGCCAGACGAACCGGCGCTTGGGGTAGCGACGCCGGAGCGCGGCGAGCGTATCCACCGTATAGCGCGTGCCCAGCTCGCGCTCGATCGCGGTGACGCGTATCGGGGCGCGCCGCGCCTGATCCATCGCCGAACGCACCCGCGCCGCCAGCGGCGCCATGCCCTGGCGCGGCTTGAGCGGATTGCCGGGCGAGACGAGCCACCAGATTTCGTCGAGTTCGAGCGCGCGCAGGGCGAAGAGCGAAATCCGTCGATGCCCGCCATGCGCCGGATTGAAGCTGCCGCCGAGCAGGCCGATTCGCGGCCCCCGCCTCATCGAACCGCACATTCCGGGGATTTGTCGTTTTTATACAATGGCTTGAAAGGCACCCGCGCAAGGAAACGCAAGCTATTATAAAACCACGACTTAATCTCCGGTTCCCGGGTCGATTCAAAAATTATCCGGATTTGAAACGACTCGTCCCGTCGATCCTTCGACTCATGGATTCTGCGGGAACCGAGATTCGATTTCACAAGCAACCTTTGTTAGCGCAACGCCCGGGACGTTAAGACCATAAGGGACGGGTCGTTTTGAGCAATCACATTGGCGCGAATGGCTGGGGGAGCCGTATGCGCAGCTGGTTCCCGGATCGCGAATTCTTCATGCGCTCCGAAGGCCAGGTTCGTTTCATCACCATTTCCTCGCGGGTTCAGATAACCGCCGCGGCGATCGCCGTGGCGGTGCTGATCGTCTGGGCACTCTCGATGGCGGTCGCCGGCTGGACACAGTATCGCGCGACCGCCGATCGCCTGTCGCTGCTCGACCGCGAAGCGAAGGTCGCCACCGCGACCGAACGCGTGAACGCCTATCGCGACGATATCGACGCGGTCGCGACCGATCTCGTCAAGCGCCAGGAATTCCTCGAAGAGATGTCCGCCGCCCTACCCGAGGACATCAAATCGTCGCATCCGGTCACCGATTCGTCGGGCGAGGCGACCGAGACGGTGGACAAGGTCAGTATCGCAATTCCCGAAGCCGCCGTGCTTGCCAAGATCGAAGCACGCCAGCTCGCCCTGGTCGAACGCCTGACCCACTACGCGGATTGGCGAGCGAGCCGGGCTTCCGCCGCGCTCAAGAAGCTCGGCCTCAACCCCGACAGCATGATCCGCAATGCCGATCGCGGCGCGATGGGTGGTCCGCTCGAGAAGCTGAGCACCGATGCCGACGGCGGTATCGATCCGCGCTTCGAGCGCCTCGGCCTGTCGATCGCGCGAATGGACGCGCTCGAACGCGGGCTGGCTGGCGTGCCGCAGGTCGCCCCCGCCAAGGTCGAAATGGTTAGCTCGAGCTATGGCTATCGCCGCGACCCCTTCACCGGCGCCGCCGCCATGCACAAGGGGCTCGACTTTCGCGGCCCCGTGGGCGCGCCGATCTTCGCCGCCGCCAAGGGCCGCGTAAGCTTCGTCGGCCGCCGCTCGGGCTATGGCAATGTCGTCGAGATCAGCCATGGCAACGGGCTGATGACCCGCTATGCGCATATGTCGAAATTCGCCGCCAAGGTCGGGCAGCCGGTCGAGGCCGGCCAGACCATCGGCGCGATCGGTTCGACCGGCCGCTCGACCGGCCCGCACCTCCATTTCGAGGTGCGCATCAACAATCGCGCGGTAAACCCGCGTACCTTCCTGGAGACCGCTCCCAATGTTCTCGAAGAAATCCGGCGAGCTCCCCAACTCGCCTCAGCCAGGTAATCCGGGACGCGATCGTATGGCCAGCAAGAGCAATTCGACCTTTTCCGTGCTCGGTTCGGATCTTTCGATCACCGGCGACATCGTGGCTTCGGCCGACCTGCATATCGATGGCAACGTCGAGGGCGACATCGCCTGTTCCTCGCTCGTCCAGGGAGAAACCAGCAGCGTGAAGGGCGCGATCAAGGCCGAAAGCGCCCGTCTCGCCGGCACCGTCGAAGGGTCGATCACCGCGCGCGAACTGGTGATCCTCAAGAGCGCCAAGATCACGGGCGACGTGTTCTACGACGCGCTGACGATCGAACAGGGTGCGCAGGTCGAGGGTCGCTTCGCCCATCGCGACGCCAAGCCCAAGGCGGCCGCGAGCACCACGGCGAAGCCGGAGCTCACCGTAGCCGGCTGAGCAGCCTGCGGCAGTATGTGAGGTGAGAAAGGCCGCCCGCACCCAGGTGCCGGCGGCCTTTTCATTTGCGTGCCGGTCACGAGACCGGGTGCGAGCTTCGCGTTTCAGTCCTGCAGCTCGGCGCGCAGCGCCTTGCGGTCGAGCTTGCCGATCATCGTCTTGGGCAGTTCGCTGCGGATCACGACGTCCCCCGCCCGCTCGTGCTTGCCGACGCGGGTGTTGAGCCAGGCCTTGAGCTCGTCGCCGGTGGCCGCACTTCCTGCATTCAGCGTGACATAGGCCACGGGAATTTCGCCGTGATAGGCGTCGGGACGGCCGATCACGAGCGCTTCCTTGACCGCCGGATGGTCGAGCAGCACGTCCTCTACCTGGCTCGGAAAAACCTTGAAGCCGCCGACCGCGATCATGTCCTTGATCCGGTCGACGATCTCCAGAAAGCCGTCTTCGTCCAGCGTGGCGACGTCGCCGGTGCGCAGCCAGCGCTTGCCGTGATGCTCGACGAAGACCTCCTTCGTCGCCTCGGGCCGGTTCCAGTAGCCCTGCATCATCTGCGGACCGTGGAGCGCGAGCTCGCCCGGAACACCGTCAGGGACGATGACCGACGGATCCTCCTTGTCGAGCAGTAGCACCTCGGTGCGGGCCACGACCTGGCCGATGGTGCCAGGTTTGCGCATGCCCTGATAGGGATTGGCCGAGACCACGCCCGAGCTTTCGGTCAGCCCGTAGCCCTCGACCAGCCGCACGCCGGTCGCCGCCTCGAACTTCTCCCGCAGCGGGCCGGGCAGCGGCGCGCCGCCCGAGATGCACACCTTGAGCGTCGAGAGATCGGTCTTCGCGAGATCGGGATGGTCGAGCAGCGCCTGGAACATGGTCGGCACACCGGGGAAGCCGGTGGAACCGTATTTCTCGATCGTCTGCAGGACCTGCTTCGTCTCGAACCGCGGGACCATCGCGATCGAGGCCCCCGTCATCACCGCGTGGTTGAGCAGGGTGGTGTTGGCGAAGACATGGAAGAAGGGCAGCGCGCCCATCAAGACCTCGCTCGCGGGATTGCCGAAGGGATTGAGCCCGGCGGTCTGCTGCGCGTTGATCGACAGGTTGGCATGGGTGAGCATCGCGCCCTTGGGAGTCCCCGTGGTGCCGCCGGTATATTGCAGGAGCGCCAGCGAGTGCGGGTCGATCGATGGAAGATCTGGCAGCTTTCCCTCGAGAAACAGCCCCCAGTTGACCTCAACGAGCAAATCGCGCCAGCCGATGATTGAATCGGAAAAGGCCACCTTGGCGACCTTGCTGCGCGCGAAAAGCCGCAGGGCGAGGCCCTTGAGCCGCGGGAGCATCTGCGCGAGCGAGCTGACGACGAGCGTTTCGAGCGCGGAGCCGTGCAACACCTTCTCGGCGGTCGCGTAGAGTTCGGGCACATCGACCGTCACCAGCAGGCGCGTGCCCGAATCGCCGACCTGGTGCGCAAGTTCCTCCACCGAATAGAGCGGCGAGAAATTGACCACCACCGCGCCGGCCATCGTCGCCCCGTAATAGGCGGCGACATAGCTGGGCACATTGGGCAGGAAGAGGCCGACGCGATCGCCCGGCGCTATTCCGCGCGCCATGAGCGCATGGGCGAAGGCCTGAGCCTCGCGCAGAATTTCGGCGTAGCAATAGGTCCGCCCGAGAAATTGCAGCAGCGGGGCGGCGGGCGTCCGGCGGGCGGTTCGCGCGAGCATTTCGCCCAGCGCCATCGCCTCGAAATGCGTGTCCCACGGCACCGGGTGGTGGTTCGGCAGCCTGCTTACATCCATGTCAATAGACTTGGCCCTTTATCGCTGAAACGCAAGCAAAAAGGCGGGAGAAGCCCCTGCTTCCCCCGCCCCGAAAATGTCTCGTTCCTCGGACCGCTCAGCCTTCGTCGGTCGCTCCGGTCTCGCCGGCTTCTTCCGCAGCGCGCTTGGCTTCGAGCCAGGCGGCGGCTTCGGCCTCCTGTGCGGCTTCGGCGGCGGCCTTTTCATTGGCGTCCCGCTCGGCACGCAGTTCCTCGATCAGCTTATCGCGATCGCTCGTGCCGCTGGCGGCGACCGGGGCGTCCTCGCCCTCTTCGCTGACCGGTAGGTTCTTGGCGGCCTTGGCCACCACCGCGTCGAGTTCGCGCTGCGAACACAGGCCCAGCGTCACCGGATCCTTGGGCTGGATGTTCTGGATGTTCCAGTGGCTGCGCTCGCGGATCGCGGTGATCGTGTTGCGCGTGGTGCCGATCAGCTTGCCGATCTGCGCGTCTGAAATTTCCGGGTGGTTGCGCAGGATCCAAGCGATGCCGTCGGGCTTGTCCTGGCGCTTCGAGACCGGCGTGTAGCGCGGACCCTTGGTGCGGCTGACCGCGACCGGCGCGCGCTGCATCTTGAGCCGGTACTCGGAATCGGCCTGGCCCTTCTCGATCTCGGCCTGCGTCAGCTCGCCCGAATGCACCGGATCGCGGCCGGTATACTTGCTGCCCGCGAGATCGTCGGCCATCGCCTGCACTTCGAGGATGTGAAGACCGCAGAATTCGGCAATCTGCTCGAACGACAGGCCGGTGTTGTCGACCAGCCAGGTGGCGGTCGCATGCGGCATCAGCGGTTTGGGTTGGTCGGCCATGGAAATGCCTTTTCTCGTATCCGAAAATAGAAGGGCCGCCCCTCGCGGGACGGCCGTTATCCTGCCGATGTAGGCGGAATGGCGGGATTCGGCAAGCGAAAGCCTCAGGCTTCGGGCAGCACATCCGCATCGAAAGCGGCAAGGCCGCTGAGGAACTGGCCGGTCGCCGCGGCCCAGGTGAACCCCGCCGCATAGGCAGCACATGCGGCAGAATCGCACATCAGCGCGACGTCGATCGCCCTATCTATGTTCTCGCACAGCGCCCCCACGTCATCGGTCACGATGTCGCGCGGGCCGGCCACCGGATAGGCGGCGACGGGCGTCCCGCAGGCGAGCGCCTCGATCATCACGAGGCCGAAGGTATCGGTGCGGCTGGGGAAGACGAAGACGTCGGCCCCGGCGTAGCAGCCCGCGAGGTCGCGACCCGACTTGCGTCCAAGGAAGCGCACCTTGGGAAACTTCGCCTGCAGCGCCGCGAGCGCGGGTCCGTCGCCGACCACCACCTTGCTGCCGGGATACTTGCCTTCGAGAAAGGCCTCGATGTTCTTTTCGACCGCGACCCGCCCGACGTAGAGCTGGATCGGCCGCGGCAGGTCGGCGAATTCGGGCGGCGGCGGCGCGTCGGGGGTGAAGCAGGACAGATCGACGCCACGGCTCCAGCGGTGGAGACGCGTCAACCCGTGCGCGCGCAATTCCTCGCTGATGCTCTCGGTGGCGACGAGCACGCGCTGCGCCGGGCTATGGAACCAGCGGATGTAGCGCCAGAACCATTCGGCCGGGAGGTGCGAACGCTGTGCGAGATAGTCGGGAAACTGCGTGTGATAGGCGGTGGTGAAATGGATCGCATGCTTCGCGCAATAGCGCCGCGCGGTCATCCCCAGCGGCCCCTCGGTGGCGATGTGGATCGCTTCGGGCGAAAAGTCGCGCAGCCGCCGCGCGCCCCGGCCGGGTCGCGCCAGCGCGAGGCGGATCTCGGGATAGGTCGGGCACGGCAGCGAGGCGAACTGGTCGGGCGAGATCACCAGAACCTCGCGCCCCTGTTCGCGCAACTGCTCGCAGGTCGTGGTCAGCGTGCGCACCACCCCGTTCATCTGCGGTAGCCAGGCGTCGGTGACTATGGCGATCCGTTGCGGAACCCCGGTCACGCGGCCTCCGGCACTGCAGTCTTGACGTCATCGGCGCGGATCTCGCGCCGCGCGACTTCCTCGGGCCAGTTGAGGATTTCCATCGTCCCGTCGAAATGTTCGACCAGCGCGTTGCAGCCCTCGACCCAGTCGCCGTCGTTCCAGTATTCGACCTCTTTCCCGTCGTGGGTGAAGCTGCGAAATTCGGCGGTGTGGATATGGCCGCAGACCACGCCGTCGACGCCACGCTCGCCAGCCGCGCGGGCAACCACCTCCTCGTATTTGGAGATGAACTCGACCGCGTTCTTGACCTTGTGCTTCGCGGCCTTCGACAGCGACCAATAGGGCAGGCCGAGCGCAGTGCGCACGCGCGCCACCCAATTGTTGAGCTTCATCATCACGTGATAGAGCGCGTCGCCGACGAAGGCGAGCCAGCGGTGCGCCAGCATGATGGTGTCGAACTCGTCGCCGTGCAGCACCATCAGCCGCCGCCCGTCGGCGGTCTCGTGGAACGCCGCGCGCAGGATCTCGACGCCCCCGAAATCCATCCCCGCAAAGGGCCGCACCATCTCGTCGTGATTGCCCGGGATATAGACGATCCGCGTACCGCGCCTGGCGCGTTTGAGTATGCGCCAGACGATGTCGTTGTGTTCGGCGGGCCAGTAGAACTTCTTCTTCAGCCGCCAGCCGTCGATGATATCGCCGACGAGATACATCGTCTCGCTGTCGGTATGGTCGAGGAAATCGATCAGCAGCTCGTGATTGCAGCCCTTGGTGCCGAGATGCACGTCGCTGATCCAGATGGTGCGGAATCGGCGCCGCTCGCCGATCACGCGCTCGGGCACGCTCGGTTTGATCGAAGGAAAATTCGCCACCTTGTGAGCGGCATCGAAATGTCTGGGCAAATCGTTCATGGGCCGACCCCCGTTCAACGTCGGGTCTGCCATGGCGCATGATTGTTACAGGGGATTCACATTGTCGTTGCGAAACGGCGACATTGCGTCACTTGCGCGTCAGTCCATCGCCACGAAGCCGGGCCGGCCGCGCAGGCGGTCGAGCCAGGCCCCGACCGCAGGATAGTCGTCGAGGCCGAAGCCGCCTTCCTCCGCCACGTGGGTATAGGCGAAGAGCGCGATATCGGCGAGCGTGACGCCGTCGCCGACGAACCAGTCGCGCCTCGCGAGATGACGATCCATCAGCGTCAGCGCCTCGCAGCCGGCGATGCGCTTGGCCATCATCTGCGCCTTCTGCTGCGGCGAGAGATTGGCCTCGCCTACGAAGCGCAGCCAGAACCGCAGCGTCGCGATGTTGGGCTCGTGGCTGTATTGCTCGAAGAACATCCAGCGCAGCATGTCCGCCTGATCGAAGCGGTCGCGCGGCACCAGCGCGCTGCCTTCGGCCAGATACCAGCAGGCGGCATTGCTCTCGGGCAGGAAACGCTCGCCGATCTGCAGCACGGGGATGCGGCCGTTGGCATTGACCGTGGCGAGGAATTCCGGCGTCCGCGTCTCGCCCGCGAGGATATCGTACTGGCGCGTCTCGATGTCGATGCCGAGCAGCGCGGCGGTCAGCTTGATCTTGTAGCAATTGCCGCTGCGCGGATCCTCGTGGAGGATCGGGTCAGCCACCCGCGACCTCGAGGACGATCTTGCCGATGTGCTCGCCGCCTTCCATCCGCGCATGCGCCGCCGCCGCATCGGCGAGGGCGAAGGTCCGGTCCATCACCGGGGCAACGCTGCCGTCGCTGAACAGCGGCCAGGCGTAATTGTGGATCTCGTCGGCCAGCAGCGCCTTGAACTCGTCCGAGCGCGGGCGCAGCGTCGAGCCGGTCAGCGACAGGCGCTTGCGCATCACGGTCGCCATGTTGATCTCGGCCTTGAGCCCGCCGAGCACGGCGATCGTCACATGACGGCCGTCGTCGGCGAGGCATTCGATATTGCGCGCGACGTAATCGCCCGAGACCATGTCGAGCACGATGTCGACCCCTTCCCCGCCGGTGAAGGCCTTCACCTCCTCGACGAAATCCTGCGTCTTGTAGTTGATCGCGAGATCCGCGCCGAGATCGCGGATCGCCTGGCATTTGTCCTCGCTGCCCGCGGTCGCGATCACCGTGAGCTCGAAGGCCTTGGCAAGCTGGATTGCCATGGTCCCGATCCCGCTGGTGCCGCCATGCACCAGCAGCCGGTCGCCCTCGCGCGCCCAGCCGCGCTCGAAGACATTGTGCCACACGGTGAACAGCGTTTCGGGAATCGCCGCCGCAACGTCGAGCGGCATGGTCTCGGGAATCGTCAGGCAATGCGCCGAATGGGCGAGGCAGTATTCGGCATAGCCACCGCCCGAAACCAGCGCGCAGACGCGGCGGTTGAGCATTTCGGGCGCCGCGCCCTCGCCGACGGCCACCACCGTGCCCGCGACCTCGAGGCCGGGAATGGGAGAGGCGCCGGGCGGCGGCGGATAGAAGCCCTGTCTCTGGATCACGTCGGGCCGGTTGACCCCGGCATAGGCGACGCGGATCAGCACCTGGTTGGCGCCGGGCGTCGGAAGCGGCATCTCCTGCGGGCGGAGCACTTCGGGCCCGCCCGGTTTCTCGAACCCCACCGCCGTCATCGTCTCAGGCAAATCTGCTGCCACGCCCGTCCCCGTTGTCCGTGTCGCCGTGGCGCCATGGCCACGAAGGCGGTGCAATAACCCGCAGCCCCGTTGACAGCAACCGCCCATACTTGCGACATTGCCGCCGATGGATGACGAAGCCCGTCCGCGCCCGCGAGGCGATGCCGCGAGCCAGCTCGCGACCGAGGACCTCGCCCCCTATTCGCAGGACGAGCTCGAGGCACGCATCGCCCTGCTCGAAACCGAGATCGCGCGGGTGGAGAAGCACCGCCTGATGGCCGCCGCGCAACGCGATGCGGCCGAGGCCTTGTTCGGACGAAAGGAATAGTTGGTGCGGCGGGGGGCTGAAAATCCACCCTGCATATCCCTATCTAGCGTAGATACAGCATTGGCTAACCTTCGGCCCATAGTCTGTCCCCTGTTCGCCCCGCGCGAGTCTGTTTGAGAAAGACCCCTGCATGCCCAGCTTCGCCGCCAATCTCGAGAAGACCCTCCACGCCGCCCTCAGCGATGCGGGCGAGCGTCGGCACGAATATGCGACGCTGGAGCACTTGCTGCTGGCGCTGATCGACGACGAGGACGCGGCGCAGGTGCTGAACGCCTGCGGCGTCGACCTGACCGAGCTGACCGCGGTGGTGAAGCAGTATCTCGAGCAGGAATACCAGTCGCTGCAGTCGGACGACAGCGCCGACCCGCAGCCGACCGCCGGGTTCCAGCGCGTGATCCAGCGCGCGATCCTGCATGTCCAGTCGAGCGGCAAGGACACCGTGACCGGCGCCAATGTGCTGGTGGCGCTGTTCTCCGAACGCGACAGCTATGCGGTCTATTTCCTGCAACAGCAGGACATGAGCCGGCTCGATGCGGTGAGCTTCATCAGCCACGGCATCGGCAAGGGCGGCAAGCAGATCGAGAGCCGGTCACCCCAAGGCGCCGAAGAAGCCGAAGCGCAGGGCGACGAAAAGGTTGCCGAGAAGGGCAAGAAGGAAACCGCGCTCGACCAGTTCACGGTCAATCTCAACAAGAAGGCCGAGGACGGGCGGATCGATCCGCTGATCGGCCGCGGTCCCGAAGTCGACCGCACGATCCAGATCCTCTGCCGCCGGAGCAAGAACAACCCGCTCTATGTCGGCGATCCGGGCGTCGGCAAGACCGCGATCGCCGAAGGCCTTGCACGCAAGATCGTCGAGGGCGAGGTGCCCGAAGTGTTGCAGGATGCGGTGATCTACTCGCTCGACATGGGCGCGCTGCTCGCGGGCACGCGCTATCGCGGCGATTTCGAGGAACGGCTCAAGCAGGTCGTCAACGAACTCGAGGGCATGCCCGAGGCGATCCTGTTCATCGACGAGATCCACACCGTGATCGGCGCCGGCGCGACCAGCGGCGGGGCGATGGACGCCTCGAACCTCCTCAAGCCGGCGTTGTCGAGCGGCGCCATCCGCTGCATCGGCTCGACCACCTACAAGGAATTCCGCAATCACTTCGAAAAGGATCGCGCGCTGCTGCGCCGGTTCCAGAAGATCGACGTGAACGAGCCGACGATCGAGGATACGATCAAGATCCTCAAGGGCCTCAAGACCGCCTTCCAGGATCATCACAAGGTCACCTACACGGTCGATGCGCTCAAGACCGCGGTCGAACTCTCGGCGCGCTACATCAACGACCGCAAGCTGCCCGACAAGGCGATCGACGTGATCGACGAGGTCGGCGCGATGCAGATGCTGGTCCCGCCGAGCCGGCGCAAGAAGAAGATCACCGCCAAGGAAATCGAGGCGGTCATTGCCACCATGGCGCGCATCCCGCCCAAATCGGTGAGCAAGGACGATAAGAAGGCGCTCGAAAACCTCGAACGCGACCTGAAGCATGTCGTCTTCGGCCAGGACGCCGCGGTGAAGAAGCTGTCGACCGCGATGAAGCTCAGCCGCGCGGGCCTGCGCGATCCGGACAAGCCGATCGGCTCGTTCCTGTTCAGCGGCCCGACCGGCGTCGGCAAGACCGAGGTCGCGCGCCAGTTGGCCAGCATCATGGGCATCGAATTGAAGCGCTTCGACATGTCCGAATACATGGAGCGCCACAGCGTCAGCCGCCTGATCGGCGCGCCTCCGGGCTATGTCGGTTACGACCAGGGCGGGCTGCTGACCGATGCGGTCGACCAGAACCCGCATTGCGTGCTGCTGCTCGACGAGATCGAGAAGGCGCACCCGGACCTGTTCAACATCCTGCTGCAGGTGATGGATAACGGCCGCCTGACCGACCACCACGGCAAGACGGTCGACTTCCGCAACGTCGTGCTGATCATGACCACCAATGCCGGTGCCGCCGACATGACGCGCCAGGGCATCGGCTTCGGCGACGTGAGCAAGGAAGACGCCAGCGAGGAAGCGGTGAAGCGCATGTTCACCCCCGAATTCCGCAACCGCCTCGATGCGGTGGTGCCCTTCGGCTATCTCGGCAAGGACACCGTCGCGCGCGTGGTCGACAAGTTCATCCTCCAGCTCGAACTCCAGCTGGCCGAACAGAATGTCGATATCCAGTTCGACAAGGAAAGCCGCGCTTGGCTCGCCGACAAGGGCTACGACCGACTCTATGGCGCCCGTCCGATGGGCCGCCTGATCCAGGAAAAGATCAAGCAGCCGCTGGCCGAGGAACTGCTGTTCGGCAAGCTCGCCGATGGCGGCGAGGTCTCGGTGACGATGAAGGACGACAAGCCGAGCTTCGAGCTGACCCCGGCCCCGCCCTCCGGCGGCGCCAAGCGCAAGAAGCCCGCGGCCAAGAAGAAGGCTCCGGCGAAGAAGTCCGCGTCCAAGAAGCCCGAGGCCGATGCGAGCGAGGGCAGCGACAGCGGCCAGAACTGATCGACGCCGACATTTGAAGGGGCGCCACCGGGAACGGTCGGCGCCCTTTTCGTTTGAGTCGGGGATGGCCGCAGCCCCCTTTTCCTGGATCCGCCCCGAGCCGCACGGCATCCATGTGGTGCCCGCCGATTGCTGGGTCGATCCCAGCCGCGCGGTCGACAGGGCGCTGGTCACGCATGGCCATGCCGACCATGCGCGCGGCGGGCACGGGCAGACCGTCGCCACTCCCGAGACACTGGCGATCATGAAGTTGCGTTACGCGACTTCCGACGGCGCCACCCCGGTCCGGTACGGCGAGACGATCCGCCTGCCGGGCGAAGTCGATGCCACCTACATCCCGGCAGGCCATGTCCTCGGCAGCGCGCAGATCCTGCTCGAACATGCCGGGGAGCGCGTCGTCGTGACCGGGGACTACAAGCGACGTCACGACCCCACCTGCCCGCCCTTCGCAGTCACCCCCTGCGACGTCTTCATCACCGAGGCGACCTTCGGCCTGCCGGTCTTCTGCCATCCGCCGATCCAAGAGGAGATGGCGAAGCTGCTCGATCGGCTCGCCGCGCATCCCGAACGCTGCGTGCTCGTCGGGGCCTATGCATTGGGCAAGGCGCAGCGCGTGATCGCCGAACTGCGCCGCGCCGGGCACGCCGCGCCGATCTACCTCCATGGGGCGATGGAGAAGATGTGCCGGCTCTACGAAGAGCACGGGGTCGATCTCGGCGAATTGCGGCTGGTGGCCGATCATTCGAAGGACGCCATGCGCGGCTCGATCGTGGTCTGTCCGCCCTCCGCGCTCAACGATCGCTGGTCGCGCCGCCTGCCCGAGCCGATCACCGCCATGGCAAGCGGCTGGATGCGCATCCGTCAGCGCGCGCGCCAGCGCAATGTCGAGCTGCCGCTGGTGATTTCCGACCATGCCGACTGGGGCGAGCTGACGCGGACGATCGAGGAAGTCGGCGCCGAGGAAAACTGGATCACGCATGGCCGCGAGGATGCGTTGCTGCGCTGGTGCCAGCTCCACCAGCGCCGCGCCCGTGCGCTGGCGCTGGTCGGCTATGAAGACGAGGACGACTGAGCGGTGGAGGAATTCGCCGCCCTGATCGACGCGCTGGTCTATACGCGCAGCCGGAATGAGAAGCTGCGGTTGATCGCGGAGTATCTGCGCGCGACGCCCGATCCCGACCGCGGCTGGGCCCTCGCCGCGCTCGCCGACGGGCTCGACTTCCCGGCGGTGAAGAGCTCGACCATCCGCAATTTGCTCAAGGACCGGATCGACCCGGTACTCTGGACGCTGAGCCGCGACTTCGTCGGCGACACGGCGGAGACCGCCAGCCTCCTGTGGCCCGCGCCCGACGATTCGCCCTCGCCGCCGACGGTGAGCGAGGCGGTAGACCAGCTTGGCGGCATGAATCGCAAAAGCGTGCTGACCGAGCTACCGCGCCTGCTCGACCGCCTCGATCCCTCGGGTCGTTATGCGCTGCTCAAGCTGGCCACCGGGGGCATGCGGATCGGCGTTTCCAGCCGTCTGGCCAAGACCGCCTTCGCGCAGGCCTTCGACGTATCGGTCGAGGAGGTCGAGGAGTACTGGCACGGGCTCGATGCGCCCTATGATCCGCTGTTCGCCTGGGCCGCGCGGGGCGAGGCGCCGCCGGACATCGAGAACCTGCCGACCTTCCGCCCCTTCATGCTCGCCCATCCGCTGGAAGAGACGGTGGTCGATCTCGCCGATTACGCGGCCGAATGGAAATGGGACGGTATCCGCGTCCAGCTCGTCCGCGCGGGCGAGGAGACCCGCGTCTATTCGCGCTCGGGCGATGATATTTCGGCGACCTTCCCCGAACTGCTCGACGTCCTGCCCTTCCCCGCCGTGCTCGACGGCGAACTGCTCGTGCGCGGCGCGCACCAGGGGGGCGAAGCGGGCGGCGCGGCGAGCTTCAATGCGCTGCAGCAGCGGCTCGGGCGCAAGACGGTGAGCAAGAAGATGCTCGTCGAGTTTCCTGCTTTCGTCCGGCTCTACGACGCGCTCCTGCTCGAAGGCGAGGATCTGCGCGGTCTCCCCTGGACCGAGCGCCGCGCACGGCTCGAGGCGCTGATGGCGCGCATTCCCGAATCGCATTTCGACCTCAGCCAGCTGGTCGAGGCGCAGGATTTCGACCAGCTCGCCGCAATCCGCGAGGGTGCGCGCGACGATGCGATCGAGGGGCTGATGCTCAAGCGCCGCGACAGCCCCTATATCGCCGGGCGGCGCGTCGGTTACTGGTACAAGTGGAAGCGCGACCCGCTGCTGATCGACTGCGTGTTGATGTATGCCCAGCGCGGCAGCGGCAAGCGCTCGAGCTTCTTCTCCGACTACACTTTCGGGTGCTGGGACGGCGATCCCGACGCCGGTGCCGAGTTGTTGCCGGTGGGCAAGGCCTATTCGGGCTTTACCGACGAGGAGCTGAAGAAACTCGACCGGCACGTCCGCCAGAACACGGTCAACCGCTTCGGCCCGGTGCGCGAGACCGACAAAAGCCTCGTCTTCGAGGTCGCCTTCGACAGCGTCCATGAAAGCAAGCGCCACAAATCGGGGCTCGCCATGCGCTTCCCGCGTATCCACCGCGTCCGCTGGGACAAGCCGCCGCACGAGGCCGACCGGATCGAGACGCTGCGGGCGCTGATCAGGGATTGAACCGCGTCGGCTACGCACTAGACACGGTCGGCATCCTCCATGGAGATTGCCGATGAGCTATGCCGACGACACGACGACCACCTTCACCGACATGCTCGGCACGCTCGAACGCCTGCTCGACAAGGCCGAAGCCGGCGGAATGGACGATGCCGTCCTCGATGCGAAACTGGCCGAGGACATGTACCCGCTCGAAACGCAGTTCCGGGTAGCGATCAACCAGGTCTGGCTCGCGCTCGGTCGCGTAGGGCCCGAAGAACTGCCGCTCGATGAAGAGGCCTACACCTCGCTCGCGGATGTCCGCGACCGGCTGCACGCGGTGCGCGAGGGGCTGGCCGTGGTGCCGCCCGCCAGCTGGGCCGATCCCGAGGCCGAGATCGACATGACCTTGCCGAACGGCATGCGCTTCGTCATGAACGCGCGCGAGTATATCCGCGACTGGATGCTGCCCAACTTCTACTTCCACACCACGATGGCCTACGCGCTGCTGCGCCATAAGGGGCTCGATCTCGGCAAGGGCGATTTCGTCGGGCACATGGCGCGGTATGCCCGCGCGCCGGAGGGCTAGGGCCGCCATGACCCGGTCGCTGCGATAGCCCGGCATGCAGCGCTTCACGCCGAGCCAGCGGAATTTCGCTTATGCGGTCGCCGCCCTGGCCGGCTATGTCGACGTGACCGGTTACTTCCAGCTCAAGGGCTATTTCGTCTCTTTCATGACCGGGAATACGACCCTGCTCGCACACGATCTGGCGAGCGGCAATCCGCGCATGCTGGTGCCCGCGCTATTGCTGGCGGGATTCGTGATCGGGGTGACGATCGGCACGCTGGCGGGCGACGGTGCGGCCAAGCAGCGCAAGCGCAGGGTGATGGAACTGGTGCTTGGCGGGCTTGTCCTGGCCGCAGCGGCGCGCGCGCTCGGCGCAGCGGAGCTCGCGCTGGGCCTGCTGGTCATGGCCATGGGCGCGACCAATACGGTGATGAGCGGCAATCGCCGCGAAAGCCCGGTCGGCCTCACCTACATGACCGGCGCGCTGGTCCGGACCGGACAGCTGATCGCCGACCGGCTGCGGGGCGACGTCGCCGCCCGTCCCTGGCTGTTCGCCGGGCTCTGGGCGAGCCTGCTGGTCGGTGCGCTCGGCGGGGCACTGGTGGCGATCCACATTCCCGCCCTGTCGCTGTGGCTGGCGGCAGCGGGAGCGGCGCTGCTCTGGCTGCGGGCGCGCAGGCTACCGGCGACCGCTCGCTAGACCGCAATCGCCAGCACCTTGTCGCGAGAAGTCGCGCCGCGCACAATCCGACAGCGTGACGTCGCCACGCCAAGGGCGCGTGCCACGAGTGCCTCCACCGCTGCATTGGCGGCGCCATCGGTAGGCCTTGCCCGCACCTTCACCAACACGCTGCCGTCCTCGATGGCGATACTCTCGCTGCGGGCCCCGGGAGTTACGCGCACGCGTAGCTGCCCATCCATGACGAGCGCCTTCAAGCCGGCTGGATCGGGAAGGTCAGCCCTGGGCCGCGCCATGACCCGTCGCGGCGTCGACGGCGGCCGCGTGCTGCTTCGCGTTTTCGGCGTAATGTGCGACGCCCATGCGCATGCCGGCGATCGCGGCGGCGTCGAGATCGCGCATCTTGCGTGCCGGGCGCCCGCCCCACAGCTCGCGCGCACCCATGACCTTGCCCTCGGTGAGCATGGCGCCCGCGGCGAGCATGGCGTCCGACCCGATCACCGCCTTGTTCATCGCGATCGCTCCGAGGCCGACGAAGCCGCGATCCTCGATCGTGCAGCCGTGGACCATGGCCATGTGGCCGATCAGCACGTCGTCGCCGATGATCAGCGGCGAACCGTCGGGATCGCCCGGTCGTTCGGGATCGCAATGGCAGACGGTGCCGTCCTGGATGTTCGATCGCTCGCCGATGACGATGCGGCTGACATCGGCGCGCAGTACGCAATTGTACCATACCGAGCTGTCGGCCCCGATCTCGACATTGCCGATGATCGTGCAGCCGGGTGCGATAAAGGCGCTGTCGTGGATCTTCGGCGTGTGGCCGTGGATCGGAATGAGGGTGACACCCGGTCGGGATTTGGGGGCGCGGCTCGCGGTCATCGTGTGCTCTCCCGTTGGTCTCTTGCCCATTGGTCTCTTGAAAGCGAATACAGGATCGTCGGATTGTCTTCCGGCGGATAGCCTGGATCGTCGAAATCGAGATCCTCGCGCCGGACCATGCCGAGCTTTTCCATCAGTTTCCAGCTGCCGACATTGCCTTCGCTGGTCAACGCCACGACATGCGGTGCACCCACGCGGGTGAAGGCCCAATCGAACACCGCGCGCATCGCCTCCTCGGCATAGCCGCGGCGCCAGCGGTCTTCGCGCACCAGCCAGCCGACCTCGTGATCGCCGACATTCTTCGCCTGCGGGTTGTCGACCCGCTTGATTCCGCAATGGCCGACCATTTCGCCCGTGGCCTTCTCGATCATGAAGAGAAAGCTGAAGCCCTCGCGTGCATAGAGCGCCCGCGACTTGGCGTGCTTGGCCTCGATCTCGTGGAGTTCCTTGACGCCGCCAAGACGCGCCATCACCGACGGCGTGTTGAGCAGCCGGTCCTGCTCGGCGGCATCGCCCTCGTCGATCGTGCGCAGCACCAGCCGCTCGGTTTCGGCAATGATGTCAGCCATGCGCTTTCTTCCATTCTTCGCGGTCGATCGAATAGACCACCGTGTCACGCCAGGGGTGATCGTATCGCTCGTCTGGATAGTCGAGATCTTCGCGCCGCCGCATGCCGAGCCGCTTCATCAGCCCCCAGCTCGCCGCATTGCCTTCGACCGTGAGCGCCACGACTTCCCCGGCGCCAAAGCGTTCGAATGCCGTCGCGAGCGCGGCCAGCGCCGCCTCCTTCGCATAGCCTTGCCCCCAGGCATCCTCGCGCATGCGCCACCCGACCTCCATCGCCCCGGGGACGCTCGATCCCGGCGCATCGGCACGCTTGAGGCCGCAGAAGCCGAGCAGCGCGCCGTCCCGCTTGCGCTCCATCGTCCAGAAGCAGAAGCCATTGCGCGCGGCGCAGGCTTCGACCCGCGCGCGCTGCTTTGTCCGCCCCTCCGCGTCGAGCACGCCGCCGAGCCATTCCATGACTGCCGGCGTGTTGGTGCCATGGAAGAACTCCGCCCAGTCGGCATCGCCGCGCCAGTCGCGCAGGATCAGCCTTTCGGTCTCCAGCCGGAACTCACCCATTCAGCAGCTGCGCCGCGCGCGGGGCGTGATAGGTCAGCACGCCGCTGCAGCCGGCGCGCTTGAAGGCGAGCAGTTTTTCCATCAGCAGCGCATCCCGATCGCCCAATCCCGCCGCCGCACCCGCCTCGATCAGCGCGTATTCGCCGCTCACCTGATAGGCGAAGACGGGAACGTGGAACTGCTGCTTGGCGCGCCAGATGATGTCGAGATAGGCGAGCCCCGGCTTGACCATCACGCTGTCGGCGCCCTCGGCGATGTCGAGCGCGATTTCGCGCATCGCCTCGTCGCCGTTTGCCGGGTCCATCTGGTAGCTCTTCTTGTCGCCCTTGAGCAGGCCGCCCGACCCCACCGCATCGCGGAAGGGGCCGTAAAAGGCGGAGGCGTATTTGGCCGAATAGGCCATGATCTGGACATTGGGGTGCTGGTTCATCTCCAGCGCCATGCGGATCGCCTTCACTCGCCCGTCCATCATGTCCGACGGGGCGATGATGTCCGCACCCGCATCGGCCTGGTTGACCGCCTGGTCGACCAGCACGGCGACGGTATCGTCGTTGAGGACATAGCCCGTATCGTCGAGCAGCCCGTCCTGCCCGTGGCTGGTATAGGGGTCGAGCGCGACATCGGTGAGGATGCCGATGTCGCTGCCGCAAGCGTCACGGACCGCCTTGATCGCGCGGCACATGAGGTTGTCGGGATTGAGCGCTTCGGCGCCATCGTCGCTGCGCTTGTCCGCCTGGGTGTTCGGGAACAGCGCAATGCAGGGAATGCCCAGATCGACCGCTTCCTTCGCGCGCTTGGCGATGCCGTCGACCGACCAGCGCGACACGCCGGGCAGGCTCGCCACCGGTTCCTCGACCCCCGTGCCGTCGGTCACGAACAGCGGCCAGATCAGATCAGTGGGGGTCAGCACGGTTTCGCGGTGCATGGCGCGGCTCCAGCCGCTCGCACGGGTGCGGCGCAGGCGGGTGGCGGGATAGTTTGAATTGGTCATGGCGACGCTGTGCCGCAAGCGCGCGCGCGGCGCAATCTCAGCCCTTCTTGGGCGGCGAGAGCCGGTCGATCTCGCGCGCCGGTTCGCTCGCGGCGACTTCGGCCGAAGTCTGTTCGAGCGCGGCGAGCGCGGCGCCCGGCTCGACCGTCTTGATCCGCGCCAGCGCATCCTTGAAGCGCCGCAGTTCGGCGCCGGCCAGCTGCGCCCTGCTGACATACTGGACGCTCGACGGGTCGATCGCGCGACCGCTGCGGTACATTTCGTAATGGAGGTGCGCCCCGGTGGAGAGGCCGGTCGAGCCGACATAGCCGATCACCTGCCCGCGCCGGACGCTCTGCCCGCGGTTCACCGCGATCCGGCTCATGTGGCAATAGCGCGTGTCGATCCCGCCGTCGTGGTGCAGCCGCACCGCATTGCCGCAGCCGCCCATGCGACCCGCGCCGGTGACGCGTCCGTCGGTCACAGCGACGATCGGCGTGCCGTAGCTGGCCTTGAAATCGAGCCCCGAATGCATCCGGCGATAGCCCAGGATCGGGTGGCGCCGCATTCCGAAGCGCGAGGTCATGCGGCCCGGGACCGGGGCCATCAATCCGCCGCGCTGTTCGCCGACGCCAGACGCCTCGTAGAATTCGCCTTCCTTGCCCCAGCGCATCAGCTGGACGCGCGGCTTTTCCGCCCGCTCGAGCCCGGCGTAGAGCAATTGCCCCGCCTGGCGCTCGCCGGTGGCGGCGCGGCGATGGGCGACGATGAAATCGAAAGTGTCGTCAGAGCGGACGTCGCGGTCGAGATTCACATATTGGCCGAGCGTCTTGAGATAGGCCTGGACCGCGCTTGCCGGCGCCCCGGCGGCGCGCGCCGAGCGATAAAGGCTGTCGCCGACGGTGCCGCGAATGCGCAGCGGGGTCTCGTCGACGCGAATGACATGCTTGGTCAGCGCGAGGTCGGTGCCTTCGCCCGGTCGTTCGACCGCCAGCTCAAGATCGAAGCGGGCGCGGAAGGCGATCGTCTCGAGCGGGCGCGGCGCCCCCGGTGCGGGACGCCGGCCGAGAGTGATGTCGAAGCTCGTGCCCGGGCCGAGGTCGGACAGGTTCATTGCGCCGCCGACGAGTTCGGTGACACGCAGGCTGTCGTCGCGACCGACACCGGCACGGCGCAGCAGGCGTTCGAAGGTGTCGCCGCGGCCCATCGTGAGGACCGTCTCCAGCGTCGGCCGTTCGGGCGCGGCAGCGAGCGGTTCGACCAGCGCGGTGGCGCCCATGTGACGGCCGCTGTCGGCGCCCAGCGCAAGCGGGAGGATCATCTGGCTGCGGTATTCGTCGCGCACGGCATCGTCGACATGCGCCGGGGGTGCGGCCTCGAGCGGGGCGAAGCTGGGCCAGAAGGCGATCGCCGCGGCGCTCAGCCCGACGAAGGTCCCGAGCCCGCGCATCCAGCGCTTGCTGCCGATCTCGCTGCCGAGATCGGGCGCGAGGTCGAGCGCGGCGATCCGGCCCGACAGCTGGTCGCGCATGGTGGCCCAGGAAAATGCGGGCTGGCGCGGCGGCTGGACGATCTGGTCATGCGCAAGCGAAGCGGGGGCCTGACCCTGTCCGCCGGTGGCTTCGTGCCCGTGGGTATCGTCCATGTCCGCTGGGGACCTGTACACCTGCGCTGTCCCTTCTTTCCGGCCGCTCGCTGCGATAAATGGCGGCCTCGACCCTTCCTGCAGGGTCCTTTGCCCGTTCCGCTTGCCAAAACAAAGTAAAGGCCCGCTTAACTTGCGGCGGTCCGAGTCGCGATTGCGGCGAATCGAGGGAACGGGGCGCCGGGTGGTTGCCCTTGGCCCCTGCCGCTGCCACCTAGGGGGGGTGCAGGGTAGCGCAATCAAGGCGGTCCTCGGACCCACCAATACCGGCAAGACGCATCTGGCGATCGAGCGCATGGCCGCGCATTCGAGCGGCTGCATGGGCTTCCCGCTGCGCCTGCTCGCGCGCGAGGTCTACGACCGGGTGCGCGCGATCAAGGGCGACGATGCGGTCGCGCTTATTACCGGCGAGGAGCGGATCGAGCCTCCGAATGCGCGCTATCGCTGCTGCACGGTGGAAGCGATGCCGCGCGACGGCGCCCATGCCGCCTTCGTCGCGCTCGACGAGGCGCAGCTCGCCGCCGACCGCGAGCGCGGGCACATCTTCACCGACCGTCTGCTGAACACGCGCGGGCGCGAGGAGACCATGCTGCTGGGCGCGGCGACGCTCGAGCCGTTGGTACGGCAATTGGTGCCCGAGGCGGAGATTTCGGACCGACCGCGCTTTTCCACCCTAACGCACATCGGGCCGCGCAAACTGTCGCGCCTGCCTCCGCGCAGCGCGATCGTCGCCTTCAGCGCCGAGCAGGTCTACGCCGTGGCCGAGATGCTGCGGCGCTTCCGTGGCGGCGCGGCGGTGGTGATGGGCGCGCTGAGCCCCGAGACGCGCAACAAGCAGGTCGCCTTGTTCCAGAATGGCGAGGTCGACTACATCGTCGCCACCGATGCCATCGGCATGGGGTTGAACCTCGACGTCAATCACGTCGCCTTCGCCGGGCTCGGCAAATTCGACGGCGTGCGCATGCGCCGCCTCCTGCCCGCCGAAATGGCGCAGATCGCGGGACGCGCGGGGCGTCACCAGCGCGATGGCACCTTCGGCACGCTGGCGGGCACCAGCAAGCACGGCGCCGCGCCCGAATTCACCGATGAAGAGGTCTATGCGATCGAGGAACACCGTTTCGCCCCGCTGACCCACCTCTTCTGGCGCGAGCCCGAACCGCGTTACGATTCGCTCGGCGTGCTGATCGCCGACCTCGAGGCCCCGCCGGAAGACCCTGCGCTGCGGCTTGCGCCCGAGGCGATCGACCTCGCCACGCTCAAGCGACTGGCCGACGAGCCCATGGCCGCGCAGGTCCGCGGGCCGGGCATGGTGCGGCGCTTCTGGGAGGCCTGTTCGCTCCCCGACTTCCGCCAGCGGGGGCCCGACGTCCATGCCCGCTTCGTCGCACGGCTGTGGCAGGATCTCGCGCAGGGCCATATCGGGGCCGACTATGTCGCGGCGCGGATCAGCGAACTCGACAACATGGCCGGGGACATCGATACGCTGCAGGGTCGCATCGCGGCGATTCGCAGCTGGGCCTATATCTGCCAGCGGCCCGACTGGGTGCTGGCGCGCGACGAGATGGCCGCGCGGGCGCGCGGGGTCGAGGCCAAATTGTCGGACGCGCTCCATGCGCGGCTGACCGAGAGATTCGTAAACCGGAGGACGGCGATCCTGATGAAGTCGCTGGGACAGGATGCAGGCATGTTGCCGATTGAACTGAACGATGCGGGCGAAGTGAGCGTCGAGGGCGAAGTGCTCGGCCATGTCGAGGGGTTGCGCTTCGCGGTCGATCCCTCCGCCCGCCACGAGGACCGGCGCATGCTGCTCGCTGCGGCGGAGAAGGCGCTGCCTAGGCTGCTCGGCGAAAAGGCCGAGGCGCTGGCGGCATCGGACATGGACGGCGTCGAGCTGGCGCGCGGCGCGATCCGCTGGAACGGGCAGGAGTTGGCACAGCTTGAGCCCCGCCCCGGCAGCGTGGTGCCGCTGATCAAGCCGACGCGCGAAGTCGCCGCCCTGCCCGAGGGCGCGCGGACCAAGCTCGTCGCCGCGCTGGAGGCCTGGCTGGCGAAGACGCTCGAGCCGCTCGATGCGCTCGAAAAGCTGCATCACGCGGCGGGCAATCCCGAGGCCGGGTCGCAGGCGCGCGCGCTGCTGCTCAACCTCATCGCCGGGCATGGCTACGTCACCCGCGAGCAGGCGGGGATCGAGCACCTGCCCAAGGAGATGCGCCCCTTCCTGCGCAAGATCGGCGTGACTTTCGGCGCGCTCGACATCTTCGCGCCCGCGCTGCTCAAGCCCGCGCCGCGCCAGCTGCTCCATGCGCTGGGGATCGACCGGCGCCCGCTGCAGGACGCGATGCTGCCGGTCATCGCCGATGCGAAGAAGCTGCCCTCGGGCTATCGCCATGCGGGCAGCCAGGCGATCCGCATCGATCTCGCCGAGAAGATCCTGCGCGCCGCGCACGAGGTCCGCGCCAAGGCGCAGGGCAAGGACCGCAGGCGCAAATTCGTGCTCGACTATGCGCTGCCGATCTCGATCGGGCTCGACGAAGGCAATATCGCGCGCCTGCTCGGCAATGCCGGCTTCCGCGTGCAGAAGGCTCGCCCGCTGACGGAGGGGCAATTCGGCCCGCCGCGCCCCGATAGCTGGGAATGGCGCCCCGCGCGGCGCAAGCAGGAGCGGCAGAAGCCCGCGCAGCCGCGCGAAGGCAACGCCTTCGCCGCGCTCGCCGGCCTGGTGCGCTGATGGACCGCGCGCGGTGAGGATCGACCGGCTGCTGTGCTACCTGCGCTTCGTGCGGACGCGCAGCGCGGCGCACAGGCTGGTCGAAGAGGGGCATATCCGCCGCAATGGCGAGCGCGTGACGCGCTGTTCGCGCGACATCGGCGCGGGCGACATCCTCACTCTCCCGCTCGGCGAAAGGGTCCGGCTGATCGAAATCATCACGCTTCCCGAAAGGCGCGGGCCACCGCGCGAAGCGCAGGCCTGTTACCGGGAGCTTGACCCCAACGGATAATCCGCCCTAGCAGCGCGGATCAGGGAACCATTTCTAGGGATTACGCTACCCATGACCTATGTCGTCACCGAGGCCTGCATCAAGTGCAAGTACACCGACTGCGTCGAGGTCTGTCCGGTCGATTGCTTCTACGAAGGCGACAACATGCTGGTCATCAATCCCAGCGAGTGCATCGACTGCGGCGTATGCGAACCCGAATGCCCCGCGGAGGCGATTCTTCCCGACACTGAGGACGGACTGGAGAAGTGGCTCGAGCTGAACACCAAGTTCAGCGCCGAATGGCCCAACATTACCCAGTCGAAGGAGCCGCCGGCCGACGCCGACGAGCACAAGGACGAAGAAGACAAGTTCGACAAGTACTTCTCGCCCGACCCCGGCGAGGGCGACTGATCCGGGGCGGCCGTCACGGACCGCTCGCCTGCAGCCTCCGGCCCATTCAATTGCGATTCGCAATTTTCTTGCGGCTGTGCTATATAATGCAACAACTGCGCCGGTTTGCTCCCGGCCAGGTGTGAGAATTGAAAGGGCAGGCCACCAGCAACGTCACAACCGGTACCAGACCGCACTCCCCCGAGCGGGATTGCGGCCAAGGTTTCGACGACGCTGCTGTCCCTCCGGTCGAGCCCGGACGAAAGGATAGATTGCATGGCAAGCAAGGCTGATGCCTTCGACGTTGGCGACTACGTTGTTTACCCCAAGCACGGTGTTGGCCGTGTCATCGAGCTCCAGAGCGAGGAAATCGCCGGCATGCAGCTCGATCTTTATGTCCTCCGCTTCGAAAAGGAACGCATGACGCTGCGCGTTCCGGTCAACAAGGTCGAATCGATCGGCATGCGCAAGCTGTCGAGCGACAAGACCCTGAAGGAGGCGATGGAGACGCTGAAAGGCAAGCCCAAGGTCAAGCGGACCATGTGGAGCCGTCGCGCGCAGGAATACGAAGCCAAGATCAACTCGGGCGAGATCGTCCTGATCGCGGAAGTCACGCGCGACCTGTTCCGCCCCGACGACCAGCCCGAACAGTCCTATTCGGAGCGCCAGATCTTCGAAGCGGCCTCGAGCCGTCTCGCCCGTGAACTCGCGGCGATGGAGAAGACCGACGAGGCGACTGCGCTGGAAAAGATCCTCGACGTGCTGCGCGAACACGCGCCGCAGTATTACGAGAACACCGAAGACGCGTAAGCGCTTCGCAACCCGGACGCATGAGGGGGGTGCCGCAAGGCGCCCCCTTTTCGTTTGCACGGTCAGCGACCGTCGATTCCATCAAACGATTACAGTTGTCGACGAGCGTCCTCGACTTTGCCTGCCGATGGTGAGACCTATGCCTCCACCATTCGGGAGAACGTCCATGTTTCGCATTCTTGCCGCCGCCTCGCTCGGCCTCGCCACGATTGTCGCCCTGCCCGCCGGTTCCGCACTCGCGCACGAGAAATGGCGCTCCAAGCTCGACGACGGGCAACCCATCTCGCAGGATTGGGCCCGCACCGGCCGCTTCGATTCGGTCATTCTCGCGGGCGCCGACAACGTCACCGTGACGCGCGGCGACAGTTGGCAGATCCGCGCGAGCGGCAGCGCGGAAGTGCTCGCCGAGCTGCGCTTCCTCGTCGAGGACGGCAAGATCACCGTCGGGCGGCGTCATCGCCACGACCGGATCGAAGGCACCGCCCGCATCGAGATCGTCGCACCCGCGGTCGAGGACGTCGTCCTTGCCGGTTCGGGCAGTCTTTCGGTCGACGCAATGAACGGCTCCGAGATCGGCGCGACCGTCGCCGGCTCGGGCACGATCGACGTGAGCCGCGTTCAGGCATCGGAACTCAAGGCGACCATCGCAGGCTCGGGCGATCTGCGCATCGCGGGACAGGCCGATGACGGCAAGATCACCATAGCGGGCAGCGGCGATATCGACGGCCGCAACCTGCGCGTGGGACGCGCGAGCGTCTCGATCGCAGGCTCGGGCGACGCGCGCTTCCGCGCCGACGGGCGGGTCTCCGCGAGCATCGTCGGTAGCGGCGGTGCGGTGGTGACGGGGACCACCGATTGTTCGCAGACCCGGATGGGTTCGGGCCGCCTCACCTGCTCGCGCTGAGTTCTACGAACGGCAGCCTCGGGTCGATCGGCGGGCCAGGCTCGCCGGTCGATCCGCATCCTCCGGCTTGATGATCGTCGCGCGCTGTATTATATCAGCAATACGGACTGCCGCTGCGAGAGGAATACCACTGCGATGATCCACCGTTTATTCAAGGGCCTCGCGCCCCTGGCCGTGCTGGCCGGCGCCGCACTCGTCACCGGATGCGATGGCTTGAACATCCAGATCGGCGACAGCGACGGCGTGCCGCTGGCCGAACTCGATACCAGCGGACCGGCCCCCACCGAACTGGTGCTCGCCGGCCCCGACACGGTCATCGTCCGCGAAGGTGCGGCGCTCGACATCTCGGTCTCGGGCGATGACGCGGCGGTCGATGCGCTGCGCTTCTCGCTCGACGACGGTTCGCTCGGCATCAGCCGCGAGAAGAACAGCTGGAAGGACAAGGGTCGCGCAACCATCCGCGTCACCATGCCCAGCCTTACCGCCATGGTCCTGGCCGGTTCGGGCGATATCGAGGCCGAATCGATGACCGGCAAGGCCGATGTCACCATCGCCGGGTCGGGCAAGGCCAGGGTCGCCAAGATCGACGCCACCTCGCTCGATCTGACCATCGCCGGGTCGGGCGATTTCGCCGCCAGCGGGAAGGTCGAAACGCTCGACCTGACCATCGCCGGCTCGGGCAAAGCGGACATGGCCGGGCTCGAGGTCGGCGGCGCCGACATTTCGGTTGCCGGCTCGGGTAATGCCGAGTTCACCTCCGACGGCAAGGTCGACGCCAGCATCATGGGATCGGGCTCGATCACCGTGAACGGCCGCGCCAACTGTACCGTCAGCGCGATGGGCTCGGGCAAGCTCAACTGCCGCGAAGTGACCAGCGCAAGCAAGGCCTCCGAGGCTCCGGCAGCCCCCATCGCCCCGCCGGCGCCCGAGGCGCCCGAAGCACCCGACGCCTGAGTTCATCGACGGCTCACCGGTTTTCGGCTAGGCGGCGCGGCGAAAGGATTTCGTCATGCGTCGCCTAGCTCTTTTGATCCTGCTGCCTTCCGCCGTGATGCTGCCCGGTTGCCTCGCCAAGACCGTCGTCGATGTCGCCACGGCGCCGGTGAAAGTCGTCAGCAAGGGCGTCGACCTCGCCACCACCAGCCAGTCCGAAGCGGACGAGAAGCGCGGGCGCGAGATCCGTCGGCGCGAGGAGCGCCTCGCCAAGCTCGAGCGGCAGTACCAGAAGCAGCTCGACGACTGCGAGGACGGCAGCCGGCGCGCCTGCGACGAGGCGCGCGATACCTATGCCGAGATGCAGCAGATCATCCCCTCGATCCCGGTCGCGCCCGAAGGCGATTAGTCGGGCGGGGTCGCGGCCCGGCGCAGCCGGTCGTTGATCGCGATGCCGATACCCTGCTCCGGGACGGGCGCCACCGCGATGCGCGGCTTGTCCGAGCGGGCCCCCTCGTGGAGGCAGGCATAGAGCCGCGCCGCGGCCTCGGCGAGATCGCCGCGGGCCGATAGGGTACAGTCCCCCCCGACCGCGCCGAAGCCGATCATGAAGTCGTCTGGCGCAACTTGCGTCGCATTCAGCCGCACCGGCTTGCCCGGCGCGTAATGGCTGGCGAGCTGGCCGGGGGCTTCGATCCGCCTGCGCTCGCCTGCCTCCGCCTCAAGCGCGATGGGGCCGGGGCGCAGCACTTCGACCGAACCGTCGGCGCGGACTGCGGCGATCGTCGATTCGAGACCGCGCTCGCATTCGCCGCCATCGAGCACTGCATCGATTCGCCCATCGAGCGAGGCCAGCACATGCGCGGGCGTGGTCGGGCTGATGAAGCCGCTGCGATTGGCCGAGGGCGCCGCGAGCGGCAGGCCGACCTCTTTCAGCAGGCGCTGCATCACCGGATGCGCGGGCATGCGCAGTGCTAGGGTGTCGAGACCCGCGGTCACGGCAGCCGCCAGTCCGGCATCGTGGCGACGCGGGAGCACCAGCGTCAGCGGCCCGGGCCAGTGTTCCTCGGCCAACCGCTCGGCTTCCGGCGTGAACTCGGCGAGCGCATGAGCCTGCTCGAACGACGCGACGTGGACGATCAGCGGATTGAAACTCGGCCTACCCTTCGCTGCATATATCCCCGCGACCGCCGTATCGCTGTCCGCGCGTGCGGCGAGGCCATAGACGGTCTCGGTCGGCACCGCGACAAGGCCGCCCTCGCGTAGAATTGCGACCGCGCGGGCCAGGCCGCCGGCCTCTGCGCGAAGCGTTTCCGTAACGTATTTGCCGCCCATGCCCGCGCGCTATATCTGCGGGCAGGCAAAGCCAAGAGGATTACACGTGACCTACACCCCCGCCACCCAGGACCAGCTGCTCGCCATCCGCGTCAATGCCGGGATCGAGGAGCTGGCGCATGCCGAGAGATTCGCCGCCGCCGAGCCCGACATGGTCGAGGCCATCGTCGGCGGGATCGGCGAATTCGCCGCGGGCGAATGGGCTCCGCTCAACCGCATCGGCGACCTCGAGGGCGCCAGGCTCGAGAACGGCGCGGTGCGCCTGCCCGAGGGCTTCGCCGAGGCCTATGCGCATTATGTCGAGCAAGGCTGGAATGCGATTTCGGGTCTTGTCGAATTCGGCGGCCAGGGACTGCCCTTCACGCTCTCGTGCAATGTGCTCGAGAACCTCGGCACGGCGAACATGGCCTTCAACCTGCTGCCGATGCTGAGCGTCGGGGCGATCGAATCGCTCGAGCATCACGGGTCGAGGGAACTGCAGGAGAAATACCTGCCCAAGCTCGTCAGCGGCGAATGGTCGGGGACGATGAACCTCACCGAATCGCAGGCTGGTTCCGACGTCGGCGCGCTGCGTACCACGGCGCAGCCGATCACCGAGGGCGACCATGCGGGCAAGTACCGGATCAAGGGCCAGAAGATATACATCACCTGGGGCGAACACGAGCTGGCCGAGAACATCGTCCATCTCGTCCTCGCGCGCCTGCCCGACGCGCCGGAGGGAAGCCGTGGCATCTCGCTCTTCATCGTCCCCAAGTATCATGTGAAGGACGACGGCTCGCTCGGCCCGCACAACGACCTGCGCTGCGTCAGCATCGAGCACAAGCTCGGCATCAACGCCTCGCCTACCTGCGTGATGAGCTACGGCGACAATGACGAATGCATCGGCGAGCTGGTCGGCGCGGAGAACCGCGGTCTGATGGCGATGTTCACGATGATGAACAATGCGCGCATCAACGTCGGCAACCAGGGTGTGCAGATCGGCGAGCGCGCGACGCAACAGGCGCTCGCCTATGCCCGCGAACGCGTACAGTCGGCGCGCGCCGGATCGCCCGACAAGTCCCCGGTGGCGATCGTCGAGCATCCCGACGTGCGGCGCATGCTGCTGCGGATGAAGGCGCTGACCGAAGCCGCCCGCGCGCTGCTCTACTACACGGCCGGCCAGGTCGATCGCGGGACGCTGGGCGACGAAGCCGCCGGCGCGCGCGGTGAAGTGCTCACTCCGCTGATCAAGGCCTGGGGCACCGATATCGGAATCGAGGTCGCCAGCCTCGGCGTGCAAATCCATGGCGGCATGGGCTTCATCGAGGAAACCGGCGCCGCGCAGCATTGGCGCGATTCGCGCATCGCCCCGATCTACGAGGGCACCAACGGCATCCAGGCCGCCGATCTCGTCACGCGCAAGCTGGGGCTCGATGGCGGCGAGGCGCTGAGCGCCCTGATTTCCGATATCGCGCGCGATGCGGCGCAGGAGCCGGCACTTGCCGCGCTCGCCGCCGATTGCGAAGCGGTCGCCCGGTGGATGCGCGAGGAGGCGAGTCTCGACGATCGGCTCGCCGGGTCGGTCCCCTTCTGCACCATGATGGCGGTGGCCGTCGCGGGCTGGCAGCTATTGAACCAATTGCGCGCCGTCGAGAACGCAGAAGCACCGGCCCTGGCCGCCGGAAAGGCGGCCACAGTGCGCTTCTTCCTCGACCGTATCGTACCCGAAGCGGCGGGTCTGAAGGCCTCGGCCACGGCCGGTGCCGCAGCGCTCTACGCGCTGTCGCCCGACCAGCTCGCGGGCTGAGCTATTCGGCGGTTACGCGCCGCGCATAGTCGTCCTTGCCGAAACTCGCCTCCATCCCGTTCAGCTCGCGCTGGGGCGGCAGGCGATCGCCCGTCACGCGCGCGATGCCCTTCTGCCCTTCGGCGCCGGGAGCGAAGACCCGCCAGATGATCCCGGCGGTATCGTCGGATACCAGCAGCGAGCCGTCGCCGCCCCATTCGACCCAGGTCGGCCGCCCATGCGTCTTCCCGCCATCCGCGAGGAAGCCCGACAGGACGGGAACCGGCTTGCCCGTCGGGTTGCCGCGCTCGTCGAAGGCGACGTAGACCACGTCGTAGCCCGACGGCGGCTTGCGATTCCACGAGCCGTGCCGCGCGATGAAGGCACCGTTGGCGAATTTCGGCCCCATCTTCGCGCCTTCGGTGCTGAATACGAGGCCGAGCGCGGCGACGTGCGGACCGAGCGCATATTCGGGCGTGCGGACATAATTGATGAACTGCGGGATCGGATATTTCACCCGGCGATCGTAATTGTCGCCGTAATAGACCCACGGCCAGCCGTAATTCGAGCCGACGGGAACATTGGTGAGATAATCGGGCACGAGGTCCGAGCCGAGCATGTCGCGCTCGTTCACCGTGGTCCACAGCTCGCCCGACCAGGGACTGAAATCGAGCCCGTTGGGATTGCGCAAGCCGGCGCCGAAGACGCGCTGGCGACCTGTCTCGAGATTGATCTCCCAGATCAATGCGCGACCTTCCTCGATCTCCATTCCGTCGTCGCCGATATTGGTCTTGGAGCCGACCGCGGCATAGAGCCGGTCGCCGTCCGGATGCAGCGCGAGATTGCGCATCCAATGGCCGGTGCCCTCGGCGAGGTCGGCGATCTTCCGCCCCTCCCCGGCAAGGCGGGTGGCCCCGAGTTCGTAGTCGAAGGCCAACACCTCGTCGTGATTGGCGACGTAGAGCGTGTTGTCGCCCCATGCGAGGCCCGAGGGCGTATCGAGGTCGTCGCGCAGAACGAAACGCCCTTCTGCCACCCCGTCGCCATCGGCATCGCGCAGCAGAACGATCTGGTTGGGGCTCTCACCGCCGGCGCCCGCCTTGCGGAAGAGGAAGCCTTCGATGATGCCGCGCAGCCCCTTGCTCTCGCCGCTCCCGAGCGAGGGCGCGCGCGTGAGTGAGACCAGCACGTCGCCATTGGGCAGCGCCTGCAGCGTACGCGGATGGTCGAGGCCTTGGGCGAAGCGGGAGACGGCGAGCCCCTCGGCCGCGACCGGGACCTCCTTCTCCCCCCAGCCGATCGGTTCGGCGATCGCCACGGTGGGGAAGCCTTCCGCCGCCGGCTCGTCGAGCTTCGGATCGGTTCCGACCGTTTCGTCGAAGGGAACGTCGGCCGTGTCGCCCCGGGTGAAGAAATAGCCTGCGACGAGGACGACCAGCAGGATGACGAGGAGCGCGATGCCCAGCTTCTTGAGGATACCCATGGCGCGGGGAATAAGCGAGCGTGCCTGATCGGGCAATGGGGGTTGCAGCCGGGATTGCGCGCGCTACATCGCGCGACATGTTCGATTTTCGCCCCGATGCCGAAACGCCCAAGCCCGAGGCCTATCGCCAGCTGGTGGACGCGGCCGACGCGCTCACCGCGGGTGAGCCCGATGGCGTAGCCAATATGGCCAATGTCGCCGCGCTGCTGGGCGATTTCCTGCCCGATCTCAACTGGGCGGGTTTCTACCGGGTGATCGACGGCGAACTGGTGCTGGGGCCCTTCGTGGGCCGGCCGGCCTGCATCCGCATCCCGCTGGGCAAGGGGGTCTGCGGCGTGGCGGCGTCCGAAGGCAAGACCCAGCTGGTCGAGGACGTCCACGCCTTCCCGGGCCATATCGCCTGCGATGCGGTGACAAATTCGGAACTGGTGGTGCCCGTCAGCCGCGAAGGCGCGGTGGTCGCCGTGATCGACCTCGACAGCCCGCTGGCGGCGCGTTTCGATGAAGAAGATGCCACGGGAATCGAGGCGCTGGCCGCCCTGCTGGCGGAGCGGATCTGATCCCGCCTGCCCCATAGCGGCACAACACGGGCTGCGCTTTTGCGCTTGCGCCGGGGAATGCTAACATCGCGGTAACCACAGTGGGTCGGTCGTGGGCCGAGTCGCCTGAAGGAGCCCGTGTCATGTTCGTTCGTACCGCCCTCGTCCTTTCCGCTTCCGGCCTCGCCGTGCTTCCTGGCGTGGCGCTGGCGCAGAGCACGCTGTCCTACGAGACCGGCCAGTACGAATATGCCCAGCCCAAGGCCGAGCTCGACGACGATGTCGTGACCGAAACCGTACCCAACGCCGAAGCGCCCGCCGTGGTCTTCGTCGAATCTCCGACGATCCAGTCGATCGACCCATCGGCGCCGCAAAGTGCGATGCCGGCCGCCGACCCGGCTGTGCCCTTGCCCGCAGCGCGGACCATTCCGGCGCGCAATGCGGCACCGGTCGCAACGGCAGCGCAGGCGCAGCCGACCTACGTCTATGTCCAGCAGCCGCCGCAGGTGCTCTATGCCTATCCGGCCCCGGTGACCTATGCGCAGCCCACCGCCGGCGCCTCGCGGGTGATCTATCGCGATGCGCCAGCGCAGCAGGCCCAGCCGGTGCAACCGGTGGAATACGGCTACGGCTACCAGCCGGGCCAGGTCTCGACCCAACTCTACCTGCCCGCCGGGGCGCAGCTGGTCGCTTTCGATCGCAATTCCTGGCTCGAACAGTGCCGTTCACGGCTCGATACCTATCAAAGCGACAGCGATCGCGGGCAAGTGATCGGGGCGCTGGTCGGGGCGGCCGCCGGAGGCGTCATTGGCAACCGCGTTGCGGGACGCGGCAACCGCACTGCCGGCACGCTGATTGGCGCGGGAGCCGGGGCGCTGGCGGGAATGGCCGTGGGCGACGCTATCGATGATCGCAAGGATCGGCGGACAGACAGCTACGGCCAGTGCGAGGCCTATCTCGACGACTATATGCAGCAGGCCAACGCCAGCGCGGGCCGGGTGCAATACAGCCAACCCGGGCAGTACATGCTCGTGCCGGTAACGGTGGCGATGCCGCGGTAGACGCTATCGCGCGGTGCTCCGCCAAGCGGGGCCGCTCGAATGGCCACGGAGCGGTTTAGATGTCCCCACCCGTAAGCCGTTGGCAAATAAGGTCTAATTGATCGAGTGTCCGGTAGCGGATGGTAACGCTGCCGGTGTTGGGCGTGCTTTCGGTGGTGATCTTCACCGGCATGCCGAGGAATTCCTCGAGGTGACCCTGCACGGCTGCGATATCGGCATTGTCCTCGCCCTGGGCTGCCGCGGGCGAATTGCCTTTGCCCGGAGCCGTGCTGCGCGGCTTGCGCGTCAACGCTTCCATTTCGCGCACCGAGAGGCCCTCGCCAACGGCGCGGCGCGCGAGATCGACCGCTTCCTCGCGCCCGACCAGCGCGCGGGCGTGGCCCATCGACAGCGACCCATCGGCGAGCAGCGCAAGAACGGTATCGGGCAGTGCCAGAAGCCGCTGGAAATTGGCCACATGGCTGCGCGACTTGTCGACCAGCCGGGCGATCTCGGCCTGTGTCATTCCCTCATCCTCGGCGAGCTTGTGATAGGCCCGCGCCTCTTCGACGGGATTCAGGTCTTCGCGCTGGAGGTTTTCGATCAGCGCCAGCGCCATCACCTCGCGCTGATCGAGATCGCGCACCAGGGCGGGAATTTCATGCAGCCGCGCCTTCTGCGCCGCCCGCCAGCGGCGTTCGCCCGCGACGAGGCGGTATCGGCCGCGGCCGAGCGGGGTGACGATGATGGGCTGGATGACTCCACGTGAGGCGATCGACGAGGCGAGCGCATCGAGGCTCTCCTCGTCGAAGCGCGAGCGAGGCTGACCCGGAAGCGGTTCGATGTCGGCAACCGGGATCGATGCGAGCCCTTCGAGCGGAGCCGAACCCGCTGCCGCGCCAGCCGATGCGGCTGCTCCGCCGGAACTGGCCGCCTGTCCGGCCCGGACCAGCGGCTCCTCACGCCGGGTTTCGCCCAGCAGGGCACCCAGGCCCTTCCCCAGCTTTTTCTTGCGATCGATCGGTCGTGCTCCCGTATTCGCGGTATTATCGCTCATGCCGCCTTCCTCTTTTCGGGCAGCCGCCCGATCAGTTCGCGCGCCAGCCCGATATAGGCCCGGCTTCCCGGACAATTGTGGTCGTAGACCAGCGCCGGCATTCCGTGGCTCGGTGCCTCCGACAGGCGTACATTGCGCGGAATGACGTTCTCGAACACCAGATTGCCGAGGCAATCGCGCACGTCGTCGGCGACCTGGTCGGTCAACCGGTTGCGGCGGTCGAACATGGTCAGCACCACGCCGACGATACCGAGATCGGAATTGAAGCCCTGCTGGACGCGTTCGACGGTCTGCAACAATTGGCTCAGCCCCTCAAGGGCGAAGAATTCGCACTGCAGGGGGACCATCAGCGTATCGGCCGCGCAGAGCGCATTGAGCGTCAACAGGCCGAGCGAGGGCGGGCAATCGATGAAACAGGCATCGTAAGCGGCGAAACTGCCGCGCGCCCGGGCAGACAGCGCCTTCGTCAGCCGCGCGGTGCGGTCCTCGACCGAAACCAGCTCGACCTCCGCTCCGGAAAGATCCTGCGTCGCGGGGACGATGTCGAGCCCGGGAATTTCGGTTTCCTGCGCGCATTCGGCGAGCGTGGCCTGATCGAGAAGGAGATCATAGCTCGTATTCTCGCGCGCCGCACTCGGAATTCCCAAGCCGGTAGAGGCATTGCCCTGAGGGTCGAGGTCGATCAGCAGCGTCTTCCAGCCGGTCGCCGCCATGGCCGTCGCGATGTTGATGGCGGTGGTGGTCTTGCCGACTCCGCCCTTCTGATTGGCGATTGCGATGGTTATCATGACTTTTCGCTCCACTGCCCGCGGCCGACGACGATGCCCGCTTCTGGATCGGTCAAAGATTGTTCCACGTGAAACATAGCCTGACCGGCGCGGGACAACCCCTGCACTTCTTGCTCTGCCGACCGCCCCTTGGGCAACACCCAGGAGGTGGTGCTTGTGGAGAAGCGTGCGGATAAGCTGAGCAAACGGTCCAGCGGAGCGAAGGCGCGCGCGGAAATCGTCCCCGCATCGAAGCTCTCGACTTGCTCGAGACGCCGCCCTTCGACCCGGCAATTGGCGAGGTGCATCCGTGCCAAGGCGCGATTGAGCCACTCCACACGCCGCTTGCGGGACTCCACGAGAACAACGCGCGCCTCGGGACGCATCGCCGCAATCACCAAGCCGGGAAAGCCAGCGCCGCTCCCGAGGTCGAGCCAGGCACCCTCCGCAGGAGAACTCAGCGCGAGAAGCTGCGCCGAGTCGGCGATGTGCCGCTGCCATACCATCTCCAGCGTCGCCTTCGCGACGAGGTTCTGCTGCAGGTTTTCTTCGACCAGGTCTCCGACGAGCAAGGATAGACGGTCGATGGCCGCCTCGTCGCACAGGCTCCCGACATAGGCCCTTGCCTGTTCCTCCGATCCGATCACGCGGCGCGATCCCGCTTGCGCGCATGGACCAGCAGGGCCGCGAGCGCGGCCGGTGTGATCCCCCGGACTCGTCCGGCTGCGGCAAGTGATTCGGGACGCGCCAGCGACAGGCGTTCGATCATCTCATTCGATAGGCCTGGTACGTCCGCGAAGGGAAAGTCGGGTGCGAGCGTCTGCGCCTCGTTTGTGCGCAGATCGGCGAGTTCGGCCTGCTGACGGGCAAGATAGGGCGCATAGAAGGCATCTTCCGCGAGCTCGATAGCGAGAGGATCGGACGGATCGACATCCTCCAGCCAGGGCGATAGCTCGGAGAGGTCTGCATGCCCTCCCGCGAGCCAGTCCACCGCCGGACGGGGGCCGGCATCCTGTTTCACGTGAAACCCTGCCGCGACGAGTTCCCTGGCGTGAATGGGGTTGGTGAGCTGCTCCTCGTATTGCGCGCGTCGTTCTTCGCGCTTCTCGTACCATTCCGCACGCTCACGTCCGACGAGACCGCAGGCCATGCCCAGCGGGGTAAGCCGGGTATCGGCATTGCTCGCGCGGAGCCGCAAGCGATATTCGGCACGCGAGGTCAGCATGCGATAAGGCTCGGTAATCCCCTGCAGCGTCAGATCGTCGAGCATGACCGCAATATAGGAATTGGCCCTGTCGAGCGCGGCGGGCTCGATGTCGAGAACCGAAGCGGCCGCATGCATACCTGCTACCAGACCTTGCGCTGCAGCCTCTTCGTAGCCCGTCGTGCCATTGATCTGTCCGGCGCAGTAGAGGCCGGGCATGGCATGGAGCTCGAGCGAGGAGCCCAGGGCGCGCGGGTCGATATGATCGTATTCGACCGCATATCCGGGGACAACCATCTCGACCTCGCCGAGGCCGTCCATCTCCCGCAGCATCGCGAGCTGCACGTCGGCGGGCAGCGAGGTGGAGATCCCGTTGGGATAGACCAACGCGGTATCGAGCCCCTCGGGCTCGAGAAAAACCTGGTGCCCTTCCCGATCGCCGAAGCGATGGATCTTGTCCTCGATCGACGGGCAATAGCGCGGCCCCGAAGCGCCGATCGCCCCCGAGAACAGCGGTGAACGATCCAGATTGGCGCGGATGATGTCGTGCGCGCGCGCGTTGGTGCGCGTGATCGCGCAGAAGACCTGTGGATTTGCTCTGCCCCTCGTCAGCGAGGACATGGTCCACGCCTCGGCATCGGAAGGTTGTTCCTCCAGTGCCGCCCAGTCGATCGTCCGCCCGTCGAGGCGCGGAGGCGTACCCGTCTTGAGCCTCCCCATCGGCAAGTCGGCCGCGCGCAATTGCTGCGCCAGGCGATGTGCGGCCCCCTCGCCGATCCTGCCCCCTTCGAAACGTTCTTCGCCGCGGAAGAGCACTCCACCGAGAAACGTTCCGGTACAGAGTACCACCGCTCTCGAAGCGAGCGCCGTCCCGTCCGCCATTTCGATGCCGGCGACCCTGCCCCCCTTCATGCGCAACGCCGCCACTTCGCCCGCAACCAGCTCGAGACCCGGCCGCGCAGCGACCAGCTTCTGCACGGCTGCATGGAAGAGGCGCCGGTCGGCCTGAACTCGCGGGCCCCAGACCGCGCTCCCCTTCGAGCGGTTGAGCATCCGATAGTGGATCGCCGCCGCATCGGCGGCGCGGGCCATCACGCCGTCGAGCGCGTCGACCTCGCGCACCAGATGGCCCTTGCCCAGGCCGCCGATGGCGGGGTTGCAGCTCATCGCGCCGACCTTGTCGATGTCGAGCGTCACGAGCCCCGTGCGCGCACCCATCCGGGCCGCCGCGCAGGCCGCTTCGACCCCGGCATGGCCGCCGCCGACAATCAGGACATCGAATGAGTGCATGGGATGCGCGCCTTAGCTCGCGCAGGGATTCGCGTCAAAGCCCGCATGTTTCACGTGAAACATCACTTGCCGATGCAGAAGCGCCCGAACAGCGCGTCGAGCATTTCCTCGGTCGAATCGCGCCCGACCAGACGGTCAAGCGCGCGGCGAGCGCTACGCAGATCTTCCGCCGCAAGCAGGAGGTTGCCAGCGGGCTCGACGGCTTCGATATGTGCCGCTGCCGTCAGTGCCCATTCGCGTTGCCGCCGATTGAACGCAAGGCGATCGACCGGAGGCAAAGCCGCACGTCCTCGCTCCACGAGCAAATGCGTCAAATTCTCGAGCCCCGAACCGGTTACGGCTGAAACTTCCAGGTCGGCGCGCCCGGAAGGCCCGCCCACATCGGACTTCGAGCGAACGAGCACCGCCCCATCCGGCCTCTCCGCCGCATCGCCGAGCCAAAGAACGATCTCCCCGCCCTCAACCGCGCGCCGGGCGCGCTCGATACCGATGGCCTCGATGGCGCCCGCGCCCTCCTCGCGCATGCCCGCCGTATCGACGAGGACGAAGGGTATGCCACCGATAGCCACGGGTCGCTCCAGGACATCGCGCGTCGTCCCCGCCTCTGCGGCGACGATCGCCGCGTCATCGGCGAGCAAGGCGTTGAACAGCGACGATTTTCCCGCGTTGGGCGGCCCGGCCAGCACCACCCTGATCCCATCGCGCAGCCGTTCGGTCGCAGGACGATCCGCGATGCCACGGATTTCGTCGGCGAGCGCGCCCAACTCACTTCCAAACTCTGCAGGCAGGCTGGCGACATCGTCCTCGTCGGCGAAGTCGATCACCGCCTCGATGGCTGCGGCGAAACCCAGCAGGCGGTCCCGCCATTCCTCGATGCGACGCGACAATTCGCCGCCCGCGGCCATCATCGCGCCGCGGCGCTGCAATTCGGTTTCAGCTGAAAGCAGATCGGCCAGGCCCTCGGCCTCGGCAAGGTCGATCCGGCCATTGGCGAATGCGCGGCGGGTGAATTCGCCGGGCTCGGCCTCGCGCAATCCCTCGACAGCGCCCAGCGCAGCGAGGACGGCGGCAACGACCGCCCTGCCCCCGTGACAATGCAGTTCGGCCAGATCCTCGCCCGTCGCCGTCGCCGGCCCCGGAAACCACAGCACCAGCGCGCGGTCGAGCATCTCGCTATCACCATCGCGCAGCAACCGGAGGCGCGGCGAGCGCGGCGGCGGGATCGTGTTGCAAAGCTGTGCCAGCGCCTCGCCCGCGCGCGGCCCACTTATCCGGATTACTCCGATCGCAGCCGGCGGCGCCCCGCTCGACAGGGCATAGATCGTCTCGTTCATCGCGCCTGGGCGATCCTAGTCGTCGTCGGTTTTGGGCTTCGAACCGCCGCGCGCGTTGTTCGCGCCCTCCATGAAGCTCTGGAACAGCTTGAAGCCCGCCTGCCCCATCGGCGCGAGCTGCTTGGCATATTCCTGCAGCTGGTCGGTGTTGCTGACGCCCTTCATCGCCTTCGACATCATGTCGACATAGATGTCGTTGGCCTTGCCGACATCGGGCAGCCCCATGAAGGTCCGCGCCTCTTCGGGCGTGCAGTCGATTTCGATATGGACCTTCATCGCGCTTTCTCCGTTACCTCTTGCAAGGCCCTATTTGGGTCCGCATCACGCGTCATGCAAGCGTAAGACACCAATCGCAGCGAGGGACCCCATCATGAGCGAGACCGTCACCATCGAAACCCTCTCGGGCAACGAGAGCTTCACCGCCTATGTCGCCCGACCGGCCGGCAACCCGCGCGCCGCAATCGTGGTCATCCAGGAAATATTCGGAGTCAACGCCGGCATCAGGCGCAAGTGCGACCGGCTCGCCGAGGACGGGTACCTCGCGGTGGCGCCGGACCTGTTCTGGCGACTCGAACCGGGGGTGGAGCTCGATCCCGATGTCGAGCCCGAATTCCAGCGCGCGCTCGATCTGATGGGCAAGTTCAACCAGGATCAGGGCATCCGCGACATCGAAGCCACGATCCATTACATCCGCAACACCGAGAGCGTGCCCAAGGTGGGCTGCGTCGGCTACTGCCTCGGCGGGCGGCTCGCCTACATGACCGCGGCGCGCACCGACGTGAACGCCAGCGTCGGCTATTACGGCGTCGGCATCGACGGCCTGCTGGGCGAGAAACATGCCATCGCGCACCCGCTGATGCTGCATATCCCGACCGAGGATGGCTTCGTCGACAAAGACACTCAGAAAGCCATGCACGAAGGCCTCGACGACCATCCCAAGCTGACACTCCACGATTACGAAGGCCTCGACCACGGTTTCGCCACCGAATTCGGCAAGCGTCGGGCGGAGGAGGCGGCGCAGTTGGCCGACAAGCGCACGGCCGAGTTCTTCGCCGAACACCTCGGCTGATGCGCAATTTCGCAAGGATTCGCGGATCCTCGGAGCTGCTGATGCGCTTCGGGCCCACGATGTCTGTCCTGCTCCTGACCGGGGTCTTCGCCAGCGTCGAGCGCCTCAACGGAGGCCTGTTCCTCACCGTCCCGCTGCTGATCCTTGCGGTTTACGACTTGCTCCAGCGGCGCCACACGCTGTGGCGCAACTACCCTCTGCTGGCGCATATCCGCTGGATCATGGAGGATCTGCGGCCCTATGCGCGGGCCTATTTCGTGGAGGGCGATCTCGAGGGACGGCCGTTCAATCACGACCAGCGATCGCTGGTCTATGCACGCGCCAAGGGACAGCTCGATGCGCACCCCTTCGGTACCGAGCTTGACGTCTATTCCGATGAATATCAATGGCTTGCCCATTCCATCGTCCCGAACGAGAAGGCCGAAGCCGAATGGCGGGTCGATGTCGGGGGCCCGCAATGCGCCCGCCCCTATTCCGCTTCGCTGCTCAACATATCGGCGATGAGCTTCGGTTCGCTGTCGGCCAATGCGATCATGGCGCTCAACAAGGGCGCGGCGGCGGGCAATTTCTATCACGATACAGGCGAAGGCGGCCTGTCGCGCTATCACCGCTCGCACGGCGGCGACCTCGTCTGGGAAATCGGCAGCGGCTATTTCGGTTGCCGAGATGATGAGGGCCATTTCGACCCGGCGCGCTTCGCCGACACGGCGCAGACCGACCAGGTCAAGATGGTCGAGATCAAGCTCAGCCAGGGCGCCAAGCCCGGCCACGGCGGAGTCCTGCCCGCCGCGAAGGTGACCGAAGAGATCGCCGAGGCGCGCGGTGTACCCGTGGGCAAGGACTGCATCAGCCCGGCCGCCCACTCGACCTTCTCGACCCCCGTGGGCCTGCTCGAATGGGCAGCCAGGCTGCGCGACCTGTCGGGCGGCAAGCCCGTCGGCATCAAGCTCTGCGTCGGCAAGCCGCACGAGGTCTTCGCGATCATGAAGGCCATGCGCGAAACGGGCATCAGGCTCGATTACATCGTCGTCGACGGCGCCGAGGGCGGGACCGGTGCCGCGCCGGTCGAATTCTCCAACCGCGTCGGCATGCCGCTGCGCGAAGGCCTGATCATCGTCCGCAACGCTCTCGTCGGCACGGGTCTCAAGGACGAGGTCAAGCTCGCGGCGGCCGGCATGGTCCATTCGGGCGCCGGCATGGCGATGAACCTCGGGCTTGGTGCCGACTGGTGCAATGCGGCCCGGGCGATGATGTTCGCGCTGGGCTGTGTCCAATCGATGAAGTGCCATACCGATGCTTGCCCCACCGGCATCGCGACGCAGGATTCGACGCGCCAGCGCGGCCTGGTCGTCGGCGACAAGGCCGAGCGCGTCGCTCGCTTCCAGCGTCACACGCTCCACTCGCTGCGGGAAATGGTGGTCGCGATGGGGCTCGACAATCCGTGGCAGATCGAACCGTGCCATATCTCGGAACGGCTCGATTCCGCTCGCGCGGCGAGCATCGACCAGATCTACGGCTTCCTCGAACCGAACCAGCTGCTCGACGATCCCGGATCGACGCCATATGCTGCCGATTGGAGCGCCGCACAGGCGGCTACGTTCGGAGAAGCGACATGTCGGCAGAACTAGGGCTGAAACGCTGGCACGAGGTGATCGAAGGCGGTTCCTCGCCCGAAGCGCTTGCCGCCATCATCCATGCAAACGCGGTGTTCCACTCACCGGTGGTCCATACGCCACAACGGGGCCGCGCGATCGTGGTCGCTTATCTCTCGGCTGCGGGACAGACTCTGGGCAATGACAGTTTCGAATACGTCCGCGAGCTGGTCGACGGCGAGAATGCCATGCTCGAATTCACTACCGAGATGGACGGCATCCACGTCAACGGCATCGACCTGATCCGCTTCGACGCGGACGGCATGATCGTCGATTTCAAGGTGATGGTGCGCCCGCTGAAGGCGGTGAACAAGGTGTGGGAGCAGATGGCCGCGCAGCTCAAGTCGCAGCAATAGGCAGCGCCCGGCGGTCCGTTAGGCTTGCAGGAACCGCCCGATCTCCGCGACGAACTTTTCTTCCAGCCCTGCCGCGCGCATCGCCTCGGTGAGCTCGGCAATTGCCTGGTCGTTCGAACCGATGCGCTGCATGCGCCATTTGGGAAAACATCGCCGAGATGCCGGAGTGTCCACGAGCACCTCGACATCGTGGTGCCGCGGATCCTTAGCGAGTTGACTCAATAGCTGCCCGAGATTCTGTTGCGGGCCCTCGATGAACTGCAGGAATCGGCACGCCTTGTAGAGCAGGAAACCGGTGACATCGCGTTCGGGATTGTTCCGGGCCGAAACCTCGATCACCTTGAACAGATCGTCCGAACGGAAATCGTCGGAGGCCACCGATCGGTAGAGAATTCGATGCATCGCTAGACCTTGCGCCTTTCTTCGACGGGAAAGCCTCGTCTCGCAAAAGCGCAAGGCATGAGCGAACGCTTACTGGTTCATCGTTGCGAAGAAGTCCTCGTTGGTCTTGGAATCCTTCATCTTGTCGAGGAGGAATTCCATCGCGTCGACCGTGCCCATCTGCATGAGGATACGGCGCAGGACCCACATCTTGGAGAGCTTGTCCTTCTCGACCAGCAGCTCTTCCTTGCGGGTGCCGCTCTTGCCCACGTCGAGCGCGGGGAAGATTCGCTTGTCGGCGACCTTGCGGTCGAGCACGATTTCGCTGTTACCCGTGCCCTTGAACTCTTCGAAGATGACCTCGTCCATGCGGCTGCCGGTATCGATCAGCGCGGTGGCGATGATCGAGAGCGAACCGCCTTCCTCGATATTGCGCGCAGCGCCGAAAAAGCGCTTGGGCCGCTGGAGGGCGTTGGCGTCGACACCGCCGGTCAGCACCTTGCCCGAGCTCGGGACCACGGTGTTGTAGGCGCGGCCGAGACGCGTGATCGAATCGAGCAGAATGACGACGTCGTGCTTGTGCTCGACGAGGCGCTTGGCTTTCTCGATCACCATTTCGGCGACCTGGACGTGGCGGTTGGCCGGCTCGTCGAAGGTCGAGGAAATCACCTCACCCTTCACGCTGCGCTGCATGTCGGTGACTTCCTCGGGGCGCTCGTCGACGAGCAGCACCAGCAGGAAGACTTCCGGATGGTTGTCCGTAATCGCCTTGGCGATGTTCTGCAGCAGCACCGTCTTGCCCGTGCGCGGCGGGGCGACGATCAGCGCGCGCTGGCCCTTGCCCTGCGGCGAGATGATGTCGATCACCCGCGCGCTCTTGTCCTTCACCGTCGGATCGAGCGTGTCGAGATTGAGCTTCTGCTCCGGATAGAGCGGCGTGAGGTTGTCGAAATTGGTGCGGTGACGAACGGCATCCGGGTCGTCGAAATTGACCTTGTAGAGCGTCGTCAGCGCGAAATAGCGCTCGCCTTCCTGCGGCGCGCGGATTTCGCCCTCGACCGTATCGCCGGTGCGCAGGCCCCATTTGCGGACCTGGTTGGGCGAGACGTAGATATCGTCCGGACCGGCGAGATAGTTCGCCTCGGGGCTGCGCAGGAAGCCGAAGCCGTCCTGCAGCACCTCGATGGTGCCGATGCCCATGATCTTTTCTTCGTATTCCTCGTCCTCGGCCAGTTCGCGCAGGATGCAGAACATCAGGTCCTGGCGGCGCATGGTCGAGGCGCCCTCGACTCCCAGCTCTTCGGCCATCGCGACCAGATCCGCTGGGGTCTTTGCTTTCAAATCCTTGAGATGCATATGTTTTACTCGGTATTCGGGTTTGGATGGCCGGCGGGTCGGTAAGGGCTTGGAGAAAGCGGACCCGGCCTCGTGCGAAACGAAGCCCGTAGCCGGTAGATGGTGTGCAGTTACGCCCGCGCAGATGGGGCGTCAATTGACAAAGCGACGTGTGCTTTCCCGGCGGCTACGAGCACCGTATTCGGCGTGGCGCGCGTCAGAAGGGTTTGACGACGACCAGCACCACGATGATCGCCAGCGCGATCCCCGGGAACTCGCCCCAGATCCGCAGCTGCTTCTCGGTCATCGGTCGTTCGCCGGCGGCCATTTTCTTCGATCGGGCGACCATGATGCCGTGGAATGCCGTCAGAGCCACCACAATGGCCAATTTGGCGTGGAACCACCCCTGGCTCCATGCACCGATCGATTGCGCCAGCAGCAGGCCCAGAACCCAGACCACGATCACGCTGGGGGTGAGGATGACCTTGCGCAGCAGACCCATCCGCTTCGCCCATAGCGCCGCTTCCTCGGAATCGGGTGCCGCTGCATGGAGGTAGATCATCTGGCGCGGGAGCATGAACAGGCCCGCCATCCAGAACACCATGAAGATGATGTGGCCGGCCTTGATCCAGTAATAGGTCATCGCGAGGACATCCTGCATCGCGCCATCATGTAGGGATCGCACATGCCCGCGTCACCCCTCGAAAGCGCGGACGACCGCGATCAGTCGTTCGACATGCTCGATCGGCGTGCGGCGGTCGATGCCGTGACCGAGATTGAAGACATGCGGACGGTCGGCGAAGGCTTCGAGGATGAAACGGGCCCGGCGCTCGAGCCGATCGCTACCCGCCAGCAGCAGAAGCGGATCGAAATTCCCCTGTACGGGCATCCCTGCGGGAAGTTCGCGCGCGGCCCAGAGCGGCTCGATCGTCTCGTCGACTCCGACCGCCTGCACCCCCGTCTCGCGCGCATAGCCGGGAAGCTTTTCGCCTGCCCCCTTCGGAAAGCCAATGACCGGCGTATCGGGGTGCCTCTCACGCAGCGCCGCGACGATCCGCGCATTGGGTGCGATCACCAGCCGCTCGAATTCGTCGGGCGCCAGGCTGCCCGCCCAGCTGTCGAACAATTGCACCGCCTCGGCACCAGCTTCGATCTGGCCCGAGAGATATTCGATAGTCTCTGCAACGATCCGGTCGAGGATCGCATCGAGCTTCGCAGGATCGCGATAGGCCATCGCGCGAGCCTCGTGCTGATCGCGGCTGCCCTCGCCCGCCACCATGTAGGTAGCGACCGTCCATGGGCTGCCGGCAAAGCCGAGCATGGTCGTGTCCGCGCCCAGCCGCTGGCGGCACAGCCTGACCGTCTCGTAGATCGGCTCGTAACGCGAACGGTCGGGCGTGAGACCACCGAGCTCCGCGTCGACCAGCGGCGGCGAGAGCCTGGGCCCTTCACCCGCGAGGAATTCGAGATGCTGCCCCATCGCATGCGGGACGATGAGAATGTCCGAGAACAGGATCGCCCCGTCGAAGCCGAAACGCTCGATCGGCTGCAGCGTGATCTCGCAGGCCGCTTCGCTGTCGTAGGCCATGGCGAGAAACCCGCCCTTCTCTTCCCGCAGCGCGCGATACTCGGGCAGGTAGCGACCGGCCTGGCGCATGAGCCAGAGAGGCACGCGATCACCGCGTTTGCCGTTGAGCGTATCGAGGAGGAGACCGGGCATCGAGGAGTCCAATCCAATAAATAATGATATTTATATAAGGGTTGAAGGAGTCTGTTGGCCCTGTGGATTTCAGGGATAACCGGGCCCTGCCCGATTTCTCCCGCGCTGCAAAGGGTCGAGGCCCGATTGCGACTCGCCAGCGTGCATGAGTCGAGTCAAACTTATCCTCGCTGTCCCCACCCCTGCGCATAAATCGCATTTGCTGTGCGGGAATCGGCCCGTGAAGGACTCGCATCGGGGAGGCTTTTCCTTCCCGAACTTGTCGCCAGCTTTTTCCCGTGGTTTATGCCTCGCGTTCTCCACAGGCCGCAGGACCTCGAAATCTCCAACCGCGTCCATCTCCACCTCTTGTCCGACTCCACCGGCGAAACGCTCGAGATGCTCGCCAAGGCGGCGCTCGCGCAGTTCGAGGATGCCGATGTCGTGCGCCATTTCTGGCCGATGGTGCGCAGCCGCCAGCATCTCGAACGGATCCTTCCCGAACTCAAGGCCAATCCCGGCCTGGTGCTGTTCACGCTGGTCAATCCCGAAACGCGCGAGCGGCTCGAGGAAGCCTGCACCCAGCTCGGCCTGCCGGCGGTGCCGATCCTCGACCGGGTTACCGAGGCGCTCGAAAAGGCGTTGGGACAGGAAGCGCATGGCCGACCCGGGCGCCAACACGCCATGGACCAGGCCTATTTCGCGCGGGTCGAGGCGATCCAGTTCACCATCGCGCATGACGACGGGGTCGGGTGGGAGAACTGGGACGAGGCGGACATCGTGCTCGCCGGCGTTTCGCGCAGTTCGAAGACGCCGACCAGCATCTATCTTGCCAACCGCGGCTACAAGGTCGCCAATATCCCCTTGGTGGTCGAAAGCCCGCCCCCGCCCAAGCTGTTCGAACTCGAACGCGCGATGGTGGTCGGCCTCACCACCGCACCCGAGCGGCTGGTCCAGATCCGCCGCAACCGGCTGCTGACGCTCAATGAGGAGCGCGAAACGCACTATGTCGACAACGAGCGTGTGAAGGACGAGGTCAAGTTCGCGCGGCGGATGTTCGCCGACAACGGCTGGCCGGTGATCGACGTCACCCGCCGTTCGATCGAGGAGACCGCCGCCGCCGTGATCCGTCTCTACAACGAACGCGAAGCGCGTGGCACGCGCCAGGGAGCCAAGCCGATATGACCGATCTGACGGGAAGCGGAATCCTGCTCGCCTCGAACAGTGGTTCGCGCAAGGCCATGCTCGAAGCCGCGGGGATCGCCTTTGAAGCAATTGGCGCCGGTGTGGACGAACGCGCCATCGAGGCCGAGATGGACGATGCCGAGCCCGGCGAGATCGCGCAGGCGCTCGCCGCCGCCAAGGCGGCAGCGGTTTCGGCCTTGCGTCGCGATGCCCTCGTCCTCGGTTCGGATTCGCTGGTCGAGGTGGCAGGCCGGCGCTTCGACAAGCCGGGCAGTCGCGAAGAAGCGGCCGAACACCTGCGCTTCTTCTCGGGACAGGTCATGACCCTGCACAGCGCCGCGGCGCTGGCGCGCGGCGGACAGATCACCTGGATCGGATCGGACTTCGCGCGCCTGCGGGTGCGGACGCTGAGCGAGGATTTCATCGCCGCCTATCTCGCGGCCGAGTGGCCCGCCGTTTCGCACTGCGTCGGCGTGTTCCGCATCGAGGGTCCCGGCGTGCATTTGTTCGAGAGCGTCATGGGCGACCAGTTCACAGTACTCGGCATGCCGTTGCTGCAGGTGCTCGAGGCCTTGCGCGAGGAAGGTGCCCTGCTCTCGTGACCGTTTACGCCGAAGTTATCGGCGATCCGATCGCCCAGTCGAAGTCGCCCGCGATACACGGATTCTGGATCGAGAAGCTCGGACTCGATGCCCAGTATCGTGCGACCCATGTCGAAGGGCCCGCACTCGAAGAATATCTCGCCTCGCGGCGCGAGGATGTGGCGTGGCGCGGTTGTAATGTGACCATGCCGCACAAACAGGCGGTGATGCCGCTCCTCGACCGGCTCGAGCCGCTGGCGAAACGCGTCGGCGCGGTGAACACAGTCGTCAAAGCACCCGACGGGAACCTGGTCGGACGCAACACCGATATGGCGGGTTTCCTCGAACCGCTCGGCGAGCGCCTTCGCGACCGGCACTATTTCCGTATGGCGCGGGTTCTCGGCACCGGCGGCGCGGCGCGTGCTATCGTGGTCGGCCTCGCGAAAGAGGGCTTCACGCTCGTGCTCGCGGGGCGCAATCCGGACAAGGCGCGCGCTCTGCTCGACGAGCTCGATCCCGAGGGCGACCATCATGTGGCCCCGCTCGATCACTTTTCCGATGCCACGGATTTCGCCTTCGACGACCGTGAGGGATGTTGCGACCTCGTCGTCAATGCATCCCCGCTCGGCATGCGCGGGCAGCCGCCTCTCGCTTTCGACTGGAGCCATGCGCCGCCTGGATCGATCGCCTATGATATCGTCACCGATCCGGTCGAGACCGAGTTCCTCGAGAACGCGCGGGCGGCCGGTTTCGAGACCATCGACGGACTCTCCATGCTGATCGGTCAGGCGGCGGCGGCCTTCGCCCACTTTTTCGGGGTCGAGCCGCCGCGCGAATATGATGCCGAACTGCGGGAAAGGCTCGTTGCATGAGCCGCCCGCTGATCGTCGGCCTCACCGGTTCCATCGGGATGGGCAAATCGACCGTCGCGGCGATGTTCGAGGCAGCGGGAGTGCCGGTGTTCGATGCCGATTCCGAAGTGCGCGCGATGCAGGGCCCCGAGGGCGAACTGGTGCCCGCGATCGAATCCGCTTTCCCGGGCAGCACCGATGAAGGCGGCGTGTCGCGCGACCGGCTCGGCGCGCTGGTGTTCGGCGATCCCGAACAGCTCGCCCGGCTCGAGGCGATCGTTCACCCTGCTGTCGCACGCAAGCGCGAGGCATTCCTGATCGAGCATGCGCGCGCTCCGGTGGTGGTGTTCGACATCCCGTTGCTGTTCGAGAAGGGCGGCGCGGCGGCGGTCGACCGGGTCGTCGTGGTCTCCGCCCCTGCCGAGGCACAGCGCAAGCGCGTGCTTGCCCGCCCGGGCATGACCGAGGACAAATTCGCCCATATCCTCGCGCTGCAGACGCCCGACAGCGAGAAACGCGCCCGCGCCGACCATGTCGTCGATACGGGGACGACGCTGGCACGGACCGAGGATGCGGTGCTGGCGTTGGTGGCCGAATTGCGCGCCGCGAGCCGCACCCGCCCGTCACTGTAACCCTCTTGTAATCTGGCGATACGAGGCCGATAGAAGACTCGATGCGCGAAATCGTGTTTGATACCGAAACCACCGGACTAGACCCCAAGACGGGGGACCGGATGGTCGAAATCGGCTGCATCGAGCTGGTCAATCTCGTTCCGACCGGTGCCTACTACCACGCCTATTTCAACCCCGAGCGCGATATGCCCGCGGGCGCCGAGGCGGTGCACGGCCTCTCTGCCGCCTTCCTCTCGGACAAGCCGCTGTTTCGCGAGCATGCTGCGGAACTGCTCGATTTCATCGGCGATGCCCCGCTGATCGCGCACAATGCCGGCTTCGACTTCGGCTTCCTCAACGCCGAACTGGCGCTGTGCGCGCTCGATCAGGTCTGCACCAGCCGCATGGTCGATACCGTCGCGCTGGCGCGCAAACGCCATCCGGGTGCCAAGCTTTCGCTCGATGCGTTGTGCACGCGCTACGGGATCGATCGCAGCCACCGCGTGAAGCATGGCGCGCTGCTCGATGCCGAGCTGCTTGCGCAGGTCTATGTGGAGCTCAAGGGCGGTCGCCAGATCGGCCTCGAACTCGCTGCCGAGGTGGCGGCCGCCGAGGCGGGCCCGGTCCGGCTGGAGCAGGTCGTGCGCCCGGCGCCTGCGGGCCCGCGCCGCGAGCCCCGCCCGCATCGGGCGAGCCCGGCGGAACTGGCGCGCCACCGCGAATTCATGACTGCGATAGAGAATCCCCTGTGGGGATGATCAGGGTCCGATCGGAAACCGACCGGCGGGCTGGCGAGTTGGGATCGCACGGGGGACGGTAGAAGGAGAAAACGCCAAGATGGATATTCGTGTTTCCGGCCACCAGATCGACACCGGTGCAGCGCTTCAGGAGCATGTCGGCGATCGGTTGAACTCCATCGTCGAAAAGTATTTCAACAGGGCGATTTCCTCGCACGTGACCTTCGGCAAGGGTCCCGGCGGCGCCTTCACCTCCGACATCGTCACGCATGTCATGCAGGGCCTGATCCTCAAGGGGCACGCCGAGGCACACGACGTTCACCAGGCTTTCGATGCCGCGGTGGGCAAGATCGAGAAGCAGCTGCGCCGCTACAAGCGGAGGATCAAGGATCGCCACGAACAGGCCGATCATGCGGTTCGCGAAGCCGAGGCGGCCTACACCATCCTCGCCGCCCCCGAACCCGACAATGACGAAGAAGTGACCGCCGACAGCCCGCCCGTGATCGCGGAGACCAGGGCGATCATTCCCGAATGCAGCGTGGCCGACGCGGTGATGATGCTCGACCTGCAGAATGCCAACGGCCTGCTGTTCAAGAATGCGGGTAGCGGCGAACACAATATGGTCTATCGCCGCCACGACGGGTCGATCGGCTGGGTCGAACCGCGCTAAGGAGGCGAAACAGCGATGACCGGGGCCGCATCCAGCGGGGCGGAGCGCCATTACCGTGCGCTTGAGAGCCTCTATGCCTCGGCCCCGGTCAACGCGCTGTTTTCCTCGCATCTCGAAATTACCGGCGAGGGCGCGTCGCGGATCACCTTCGACGTCACCGAGGAAGTCTACCACGCGGCGGGCGCGGCGCATGGCACGATCTATTTCAAGATGCTCGACGATGCCGGCTTCTATGCCGCGAATACCTTCGTCACCGACCGGTTCCTGCTGACCACCTCGTTCAACCTGCATTTCACCAAGCCGGTCCGGGTGGGCCAGGTGGTGGCCGAGGGGCGCTGGGTGAGCGGGCGCAAGCGGGTCTTCGTCGCGGAATCGCGGCTGGTCGACGCCGAAGGCGACGAGATCGGCCGCGGTACGGGCACCTTCATGCGGTCGCACATCCCCTTGTCCAGCCTTCCCGGCTATCTTGCCGACGGTTGAGCGAGATGGACGCGCGCCTGCCTGCCCATCTCGAAATTTCCGGCCTTATCCGTGCGGTAGAGGCGGCTGGCGGCTTTGGCATGGTGCTGCAAAAGGGGGAAAAAGACGCGGGCGTCATTCTCATATTAACCACGCACAGTGGCAAAAATACCCGCTTGTGGGAGCGCATGCCGAGCCTCGACGGGTCGCGTTCATTCGTTTGTGTGCGCGATCAAGATGATGAAAAAAAAGAAGAATTTGACGAATATCTGAGTCGTCGCAGGCGCTCCGACCCCGATTCCTGGCTGATCGAGCTGGATATCGAAAACGCAGAACGGTTCGTCGCAGGAGCGCCGCGTTAACTTGACTTGATTTCATTTGCGACTATTTGGCCGCGAACTTCGATGCGCAGGCGGCGTTTGGACGACAATGGGGTCGACACGCGAGCACGCAGACGGGGGGTGGCCGGCAGGCCAGCAACGGATCCGACTTTCCGGACGCTAGAAACGCGCCATGGATCCCAGCCTGCGACAGACCGCCAACCGCTCAGTTGTCAGTGACAAATGATTCGCAAGGCTACCGGGTTCACCGCGATTCTCGCGGCGATTGCCCTTACTACTTTTGCCGGAGCCGAAGGTTCCGGCGCCAACGCCCAAGTGGGGGCCGAGGCAACCGAAAACGCCATCAGCCAGGCACAGCTCACCGAAGAGGTTGTGCCGGTCTTCGTCGAGAAGGCGGTGGTGCAGGAGCTTCCCGAGCAGGCGGAAGCCAATCCCGAGACACAGGACGAAGCGCAGCAGGCGGCCAGCCTGCGCCAACTCGTCGACACCCTACCCGCCGCAGGCCAGCTTTCCGATGAGCTGCAGTGCCTTGCCGGCGCAGTCTATTTCGAATCGCGCGGTGAACCGCTCGAAGGCCAGCTCGCCGTGGCGCAGGTCGTGGTCAACCGCGCCGAGGACGGCCGCTGGCCCTCGAGCTATTGCGGTGTCGTCTACCAGCGCGCGCAGTTCTCCTTCGTGAAGAACGGCCGCATGCCCCATATCCGTACCGGCTCGAAGGCATGGAAGCGCGCCGAGGCCATCGCCCGCATTGCGCATCGCGGGTTGTGGGACAGCAGTGCGCAGGATGCCGTCTATTTCCATGCGCGGTACGTCCGGCCCAGCTGGAGCCGCCGCAAGGTGGCGCTCGCAACGATCGATACGCACATCTTCTATCGCTGAGCGGGCTGTTCCTGTGATGGGGGGGCCGTCGCCTTGAGCGGCGGCCTTGGTCTTCGAGCGCGCACTAGTCGCGCAACTCGACCCACACTGGGGCATGATCGCTGGCCTTCTCGCGCCCGCGGTATTCCTTGTCGACACCCGCAGCCGCCATCCGGTCGGCCAGTTCGGGCGAGAGCAGAACATGGTCGATCCGGAAACCGTGATCGCGCTGCCACGCCCCGGCCTGGTAGTCCCAATAGGTCCAGACACCGCCACGCGGGTTGAGCGAGTCGATCGCATCGGTCCAGCCATCGCCGAGAAGGCGGCGGTAAGCATCGCGTGATTCGGGCTGCATCAGCGCGTCGGAGGCCATGGCCTTGACCGACCAGACGTCCTTGTCTTCGGGAATGACGTTGAAATCGCCCAGCACCACCGCCGGGACCTCTTCCGCCCAGACCTCGCGCATGCGCGCGCGCAGCTTCTCCATCCATGCGAGCTTGTAGTCGAACTTGGGCCCCGGATGCGGATTGCCGTTTGGCAGGTAGAGGTTGCAGATGCGGACACCGTTGACCTCGGCCTCAAGATAGCGGGCCTGCTCGCCCTCGCCATCCTTGGGCCCGTCGACGCCCAGCCCCCGCCGGATCTCCTTCGGCGCAACGCCGTCGGCAAGGATCGCGACGCCATTGAAGGCTTTCTGGCCGTGCCAGATCGCGTGATAGCCGATCGCTTCGAATTCCTCCGCGGGGAAGCCCTCGTCCATCGTCTTGATCTCCTGCAGGCAGGCGACGGCGGGACGGGTCTCCTCGAGCCACTCCTTGAGGCGCGGCAGGCGGGCTTTGATTCCGTTGATGTTGAAGCTGGCGATACGCATGCGGGTCTGATGCCCGAAACGCCAGCGCGGGTCTAACCTAAATCCCGAAGCTCGATCCGCAGCCGCAGCCTGCCGCCGCCTGGGGATTTTCCACCCTGAAGGCGGCACCGCCGAGCGATTCGACGAAATCAACGCTGCTGCCCGCCACGAGGTCGAGGCTGACCGGATCGACCACCAGCTTCACGCCGCCATTCACGCTCACAGCATCATCGCCCTCGGGCGCCTCGGCGAGCGCGAACTTGTACTGGAAGCCCGAACAGCCGCCGCCCTCCACCGACAGGCGCAGGATGGCGGGTTGGGCCTGCTTGGCGGCGATCGCGGAAACGCGTGCCGCAGCCGCATCGGTCAATTGGGGGGCGGGTGTCATGGCTAGGATGTAGGAAGCCGGTGCGCTTGTCTCAAGCGGTCTGGATATAGGTGCGCATCTGCTCGGCCTCGTGCTCGATCTGGTCCAGCCGCGCCTTGACGAGATCGCCGATCGAAATGAACCCGCACATCGCTTCACCATCGACCACGGGGAGGTGGCGAATGCGCCGCTTGGTCATCAGCGCCAGCGCGTCGAGGATCGCCGCGTTCCGCGCGACTGTGATCGCCGGAGCGGTCATGACCTCGCCGAGCGGGCGCGACAGGCAGGCATCGCCCTCTTCGGCGAGGCGATAGATCACGTCGCGTTCGGAGAAGATGCCGGCCACCCGGCCGCCATCCATGACCGGCACCGCGCCGATTCGACGGGACGCAAGCAACGCCACCGCATCGCGAACCGAGGTGTCGATGGCGCAGGAAACCACCTCGGAGGTTGCCCGTCCCTCGAGCAGCGTGGCGATATCCATATGTGCGTGCCTCTCTCTTTTTCGGGGCGACAGAATGCCATTACCGCCGCCAAAAAGCCAGCCGGGTGGCACTGCGGCGTTGCAACTTGCCCCGAATCCCACCATCTCGCGTGCGATGGCCCGCAAGTCTCCCCTCGACGACCCCAGGAACGCCGCCTTTGCCTGGGCCCGCTATCGGCGCATCATGCGCTTCATGTTCCTGCTGACGGTGGGCATCGTGGCGATTGCGATGGCGCTGCTCTACAAGCAGGGGAATGACGAGGTCTCGGTCCACTACTACATCGCCGCCGCTCTGGGGATCGGCCTCACCATGCTGCTGACCAGCGCGCTCATGGGGCTGGTTTTCCTGTCTTCGGGCACCGGCCACGACGAGTCGGTCGAGGACCCGCTTTCCGACCGGGACTAGTCTGCCGGCCTGAGCCGGAATTCTTCCACGGGTACACCGCCGATCAGGTGCCGCTGGATGATCGCCTCGAGCACGTCTGGGGTGCAGGAGTGATACCAGACGTTGTCGGGCCAGATCACCGCTATGGGTCCGGCCTCGCAAATCTGGAGGCAATCGGCCTTGGTCCGCTGGACCGTGCCGTCGCGTCCGACCAGACCCAGTTCCTTGAGCCGGCGCTTGAGGTAGTTCCAGGCCTGTTTGCCCTCATCATAGCGGCAGCATTTCTGCTTCTCGGAAACCGCGCACAGGAATATCTGCCGCTCGACCGCGGCGCCGCCGGTCTTGGCCAGCGCTTCCTCGGCCTTGCGGAGGGTTTTCGGCTTGGCGGTCAAATCGGGTGCGGCGACGGCTAGCCGCGCTTGCCGGCGATCCGCGCAATCTCGGCTTTCACCAGATCCTCGACCATGCCGGGAAGATTGTCGTCGAGCCACTGGGCCAGCATCGGGCGAAGCATTTCGCGTGTCAGCCCCTCGAGCGAGGTTTCGCCCGAACGGACGATCTGCGGCTGCTTGCCCGGCTTGGCGAGCATGGCGAGCGCGGCGAAGTTCTGCCGCATCGCCTCGCGCGTGTCGCCGCGGGTAAGGGCATCTGTTTCGCTCTCGTCCTCGTGCAACTCGTCGTCGAGGGCGCTTTCCTCCGCGAGTTCCAGCACTTCCTCCGCCTCTTCCGCATCGGCAGGTTCGGCTGAATGATGGCCGGTCGCGGGTGCGGCGCGGCGCCGACGCTCGAGCAGAGCGCCTTCGCGGTTGTCGCGCGCAATCACCTTCTTGATCGAATCGAGGATCTCCTCGACCGAAGGTTCACCCGGCTGTTGCATCGTACTCAGGCCCCCATTGCGAATCGGCGTGTCCCGATTCGATACAAGAGTTCAATAGCCTGAAACAGTTTCGTTTTCACCAACTTCGGGAACGCTGGCATCGGGCGCAGCTACATCGACCGTGCTCGTGGCGGTGGCGACGGGCTCGGGATCGCGATCCCAATCCCACACTTTACCGCGCACGCGTTCGTAGTTGACGGCCGGATCGTAGAGCAGGCCTTCGCCGATGAAACCGAGGTCGCGCGCTTCGGCGCGCCCCATGGCGGCGAGCAGGCTGAAGCCGGCGACATAGGCGTTGCGTCGCGCGGTCACCAGCTGGACGCGCGCGCTGAGCAGCTCCTGCTCGGCGTTCAGCACGTCGAGGATCTGGCGGCTGCCGATCGAATTTTCGGCGCGGACACCTTCGAGGCTCAGGGATGCGGCATCGACCGCGACCTGGCTGCTCTCGATGACTGCGAGCGAGGCGCGCCAGCTCGACCAGGCCGCACGGACCTGTGCGATGACGTCGCGTTCGGTGGCGACGACCTGTTCGAGCGCCGCCGTTTCTCGCGCCTGGGCCTGCCGCTGGCGCGCGGCGGGCAATCCGCCCTGGAAGATCGGGATGCTGAGCTGGACGCCGGCCCGCGCCGTGGTCTCGTCCTGCGCGATGCCGCCGGCTCCACCCGCAAGCGTGTTCAAATAGTCGGTATAGGTGGCCGAGGCGAACAGCGAGACGTTCGGCAGGCGCCCTGCCCCGGCAACCTCGGTATCGAAACCGGCGGCCTTGGCGCGCTCCTTGTCCGCGATCAGGTCGGGATTGTTGGCCAGTGCGATATCGACGGCGCTGTCCGCATCTTCGGGAAGGTTGGGCAGCGGCGGCGGCGGTGCGAGGTCGGTCGGTGCATCGCCGACCAGCCGGATATAGGTTTCACGCGCATTGATCAGGTTGGCCTGTGCATTACGCAGATCGCCCTGCGCCAGTGCCAAGCGCGATTGTGACTGAGCCACGTCGGTGCGCGTCAGGTCGCCGATTTCGAAACGGTCGCTAGTCGCCTGGACATTGACCGATAGCACATCGACCTGGTTCGCCGAGAGGCTGACGAGCGCCTCGGCGCGCAACACGTCCATATAGGCCGCGACCACCTGGCTGAAGATCGCACTTTCGATCGCCCGCAGATCGGCCTGTCCTGCGCCTACGCGTTCCTTGGCGGCCTTGACCGAGTTCTTGATCGCGCCGCCGGCATAGACGGGGACGGTCAGGGTCGGGCCGATCTGGATCGTCCGGTCGGGCGCTGTGAAGCTGTTGGGCGATTTCTTGATGAACTCGACATAGCTCGCCGTCGCATCGATGCTCGGGATGCCCTGCGCCTCGTTGATCGGTACGTTCTCATCGACCGCGCGCTGGCTGGCCCGGGCCGAAAGCAGCGTCGGGTTGTTCACATAGGCCTGTGTAAGCGCTTCCTGAAGCGTATCGGCCTGAGCCGGTACCGCCCACGCCAGAACCGCGGTGCTCGTTGCCAGGACCAGAGATTTTGCAAACCCGGTGCGATGCATTCAGAAACTCCAGCTTTGCGGCCGGTCGAATGCGCCGAGCCGCGGGATTCCCATTTCGGCAAGCGGCAGCAGCGCCAGCGCCTTGCCCGATTTGCGGCCCGTCGCGAGGCGGGTGACGCCGCGATCGACCATGCCGGTGACGATCCGGCCGCCTTCGGCGACCAGCTTGGCTAGCGCAGGCGGGACATGTTCGATCGCCCCGTCGACGAGGACGAGAGTATAGTCGCCGCGCTTGCCGCCATTGGCAGCCGTGTCGGGCGCGATAATGTCGAGCTTGCCGACCAGCGGTTCGACCAGCGCGGGCAGATAGCCGCTGCCGGCATCGATCACGAGTGCGCGGTCTCCTGCGGCGGGGCGCGCCTCGGCCAGCATGGCTCCGTGGAACACCGGGGCGGGCAGGAAGCCGCCGTCCTCCAGCCGGATCGCGCGGTCCATATAAGCGGTCGCCTTGGCATTCTCGGGTACGAAATCCTCGCGGGCGACGGCGTTCATGCGCTCGAGCACGAAGGCGTCGTTGACGCCGCTGGTGCGCAGCTGGCTGTCGATCATCGCCTTGCGGGCGGCAGCGAAATCGGGACGGGTGGTGGTCAGGGTCATGGTCGTTTCCGCGAGCTGTATTACAACAATAACACGCTTATGCAAGCTCCGGTTGCCTTAGGCGCAAGGCCCCTTGCGGCCAAGCGCTTTGACCGATGGCGGCAAACGCGCCTATCGGGGAGCGCAAATCTGCAACATGGGAATTTGTGGCGATGAGCGACATGACCGTCATCAGCGAAAGCGACCTGATCGAGAGCGTGGCCGATGCGCTCCAATATATCTCCTACTACCATCCGATGGACTACATCCGCGCGCTGGGCGAGGCCTACGAGGCCGAGAAGGGACCCGCGGCGAAGGATGCGATCGCGCAGATCCTGACCAACAGCCGCATGTGTGCCGAAGGCCATCGCCCGATCTGCCAAGACACCGGCATCGTCAACGTTTTCGTCAGATGGGGCATGAACTGCCGCCTCGACAGCGACCGTTCGCTGCAGGAGGTCGTAGATGAGGGGGTGCGGCAGGCCTACAACCATCCCGACAACAAGCTGCGCGCGTCGATCCTCGCCGATCCGGCCTTCACCCGGCGCAATACGCGCGACAACACGCCCTGCGTACTGTCGGTGGAGATGGTCCCGGGCGACACGATTTCGGTCGATGTCGCGGCGAAGGGTGGCGGCAGCGAGAACAAGTCGAAGTTCAAGATGATGAACCCATCCGACAATATCGTCGACTGGGTGGTCGAACAGCTGCCCTCGATGGGGGCCGGCTGGTGTCCGCCAGGCATGCTCGGGATCGGCATCGGGGGCACGGCAGAGCATTGCATGAAGCTCGCCAAGCTCAGCCTGATGGACCCGATCGACATGGGCCAGCTCAAAGCCCGCGGGGCGGAAAATGACATCGAGCAGCTGCGGATCGACATCTTCGACGCGGTCAACGCGCAGGGTATCGGCGCGCAGGGTCTGGGCGGGCTCTCTACCGTGCTGGACGTGAAGATCCTCGACGCGCCGTGCCATGCCGCGGGCAAGCCGGTCGGCATGATCCCCAATTGCGCCGCGACGCGTCACGCGCATTTCACGCTCGACGGATCGGGGCCCGCCTATCTCGAGCCGCCCAGGATCGACGACTATCCGCAAGTCACGTGGAAGCCAGACGCCTCGGCCAAGCGCGTGAATCTCGACGCGCTGACGCCCGAGGAAGTGGCCAGCTGGAACCATGGCGACCGCCTGCTCCTCTCGGGTAAGATGCTCACCGGGCGCGACGCGGCGCACAAGCGTATCCATGACATGCTGGAGAAGGGTGAAGAGCTGCCGGTCGATTTCAAGGGCCGCGCGATCTATTACGTCGGCCCGGTCGATCCCGTGATGGGCGAGGTCGTCGGCCCCGCCGGCCCGACCACCGCCACCCGCATGGACAAGTTCACCGAGATGATGCTTGATCTCGGGCTCCTCGCGATGATCGGCAAGGCCGAACGCGGCCACAATGCGGTCGAGGTGATCAGCAAATTCAGGGTCGCCTATCTGATGGCGACCGGCGGCGCGGCCTATCTTGTCAGCCGGGCGATCAAGGGCGCCAGGGTCGTCGCCTTCGAGGATCTCGGCATGGAGGCGATCTACGAATTCGAGGTGCAGGACATGCCCGTCACCGTGGCGGTGGATGCGGAGGGCAACAACGTCCACACGCTCGCCCCCGCCGAATGGCGCCGCCGTATCGCCGAAGGGGATCTGGAACCCGCCGAATAGCAGGACGCTCGACCAACCGCGTTGCCCGTTCGACCGCCGCGCTGGCATTTGCCGGTGCAAATGGGCACATCGCAGATCGTGTCGATCGATGAACGCCAGATGAATCCCCAAAGCGAACGCCTCTCGGGCAAGGTCGTGCTGGCCTCGATGGTCGGCGTGTGGCTGTGCTATTTCCTCCTCATCACCCTGCGTGGTGTGATCGTCGGGCTGGATTTCCAGGACGAGTTGCTGTGGCGCCGCGCGTTGGTCTGCACGGTCGGAGTGGCGGTGACCGGCTTGCTGTGGCTGTTGCTGCGCGCGGTCGAGAACCGTGCATTGGGAATCAAGATCGCCGTGGCTCTGATTGCTGCGATGCCCGGCGCCATCATGATCGCCCAGGTCAATCGCTGGATCTTCGATTCGATCGAAGCCAAGGTGGAAGAGCAGATGGGCAAGGAACGCGGGATCGCGCTCCGCCGCGACGATGCCGGCAATTTGCTTATCGACCTGCCGCGCCAGCAAATGGATGAAAACGTCGATGAGGCGGAAGAGGCGACTCCGCAAAGCGTGGTGATCGCGCCGGCGCCAACCTCGCTCGACCAGTGGCGCATGACCTTCGACCTGGCCGTCGGGCGGTATTTCGTGCTGCTCGCCTGGGCCGCCCTGTTCCTCGCCCTGCTGGCGGGCGCGCAGGCGAGAGCTGCCGAACGCCGGGGGGAGCGGTTCCGGAGCGCGGCCAAGGCGGCCGAACTGCGCTCGTTGCGCTACCAGGTGAACCCGCACTTCCTGTTCAACACGCTCAACTCGCTCTCGGCGCTGGTGATGACCGGCAAGGCCGAGCGGGCAGAGCAGATGATCCAGACGATCTCGCGTTTCTACCGCCACAGCCTCGCCGACGACCCCACCGGCGATGTAAGCCTGGAGGACGAGATCGACCTGCAGGAGCATTATCTGGATATCGAGTCGGTGCGCTTTCCCGAGCGGCTCAGGGTGCGGGTCGACCTGCCTTCCGAACTGGCCGGCTACAAGGTGCCCGGGATGATTCTCCAGCCACTGGTCGAGAACTCGGTCAAATACGGCGTATCCGCCTCGAGCAAGCCGGTAACCATTACGATCGCCGCGCGCGAGGAATATGGCCGGCTGGTCCTGACCGTGAGCGACGATGGTCCGGGTGTGGCGACCAGTACGGCGGGGACGCACGGTTTCGGCATCGGCCTCGCCAATGTTCGCGATCGGCTCGAGGCACGGTTCGGCACTGCCGCCACGATCGTCTCGGGTCCCTCGCTGACCGGCTACGAAACCGAATTGAGGCTGCCGATGGTGAAGCATGGCTGACGAAGAGAACGAGAAACTCAAGACCCTGATCGTCGACGACGAACCGTTGGCGGTTGAACGGATGCAGGTGATCTGCGCGAAGATCGGCGAACTCCAGGTCGTCGGCACCGCGAGCGACGGCGCGCAGGCCCTGCGGCTGGTCGATGCCTTGCAGCCCGATCTCATTCTGCTCGACATGACCATGCCCGAAGTCGATGGAATTTCGGTCGCCAAGGCGCTCGGCAAGAAGGGCCAGCGCCCGGCAGTGATCTTCGTCACGGCGCACGACAATTACGCGGTGGAAGCCTTCGACCTCGACGCGGTCGATTACGTGCTCAAGCCGGTCAAGCCGGATCGGCTCGAGCGGGCGGTGGCGCGGGCCATGGCGCGACGCGGCGATGGCGAACGTTCGGAAAGCGCCTGGCTGGAGGAATTGTGGATTCCGCATCGGTCGGAACTGATCCGCATCGCGACATCGGAGGTCGGCCGGATCGACGCCGAACGCGATTATGTGCGCCTGCACGTCGGAGAGGGAGAAGCGGCCCGGACCTATCTCCTGCTGCAGACCATCGCGGGGCTGGAGAAGCGTCTCGATCCGGAAAAGTTCATCCGCATCCATCGCTCGACCATCCTGCGCAAGGACCGTATTTCCGGCTTGCGGCACGACGGCCTCGGGGTCTGGTCGGTCGAACTGGACGATGGCGAGACGCTGCGCATCGGGCGGACCTACCTGCCCAAGGTCAAGGCCATGGCGGGACGCTGACCGCGTCGGCACAGAACAATTCATACGCCCACAAAAATGGACCCCGGCCGGGGGACTGCATCCGGCCGGGGTCCCTAGGTGGGCGGACTCGGGGTATTAGCCGCCCAAGGCCTCGCCGTTGACGCGCGCGGCCATTTCGGCCCCGGCGCTCGCTTTGGCCTTTTCGAAACAGGCACGGGTTTCCATGTCGAAGCGCAGGTTGCGGGTCCCGCCGCGCTTGTGGCCGCAGACTTCGCGCGCGGCCTTGTCGATGCGCTGCGTGAGCACGTTCTGGCCGGCGATACTCCCGAGATCGAGGTCGTCGTAGGTTACCAAAACCGATTTTGCCTGGGCTGCCGTCGCCGACAGGGCGAGAGCGGCGGCGGCGAGGGTTGCGAGGGTCGTCTTCATGGGTTCTCCTCCAGGTCTGCGGCGGGCCCGATCAATGGGGGGAGAGGCCCGCCGCACGAACTGTATTGCATGGCTACAACTGTAGCCGCACGTCGTGATCGACCGACTGCTGGTGCGATTGACGGGCGACGGACGATTGCCGACCAACCGCGATTGGCAATCGGCGGGTGACGGGCGTAAGGCGTTGATCGATGCCGATCGTCGTCCTCTTCCTTCTCGGAACAGCGAATTTCGCCATTCACAAGGCAGTGCTCGAATCGGGACACCCGCTGGTCGGCGCGCTCCCCGCAGCTTTGCGGGCGCGCGGCGGCCGTCTTTCGCTCCTGTTCGAGTTCCTCATGCTGCTCGGCAGCATGTTGCTGACCGCCAATGGCTGGCCGACCGCGGCCTGGGTCTATGGTTTCTACAGCGTCATCAATGCCATAACCGGCTGGCTGCTGCTGACCGAGCGATTTTGAGCGGGCGGGAACCGCCACCGCGGCCCGGCGCTTCATCGACATGGAAGCAACGAAAGCATGGCTGGTCGTCAATGCGCGTAGCGGCAGCAACAGCGATGCTGCGCGCGACGCGCTCGAGCAGATGCTTGCGGCGCGCGGCTTGGCGCCCGACAAAACCGTCGAATTCCCGACCGAGGACCTGCCGCGCTGCAGCGAGCTGCGTGATGCGCATGTCGACCGGCTGATCGTCTTTACCGGTGACGGCAGCCTCAATGCCGTGATCGAGGCGGTGGCAGGCTGGGACGGCGAGGTCCTCGTCCTGCCGGGCGGCACGATGAACCTCCTGTGCGCGCGACTGCACGGCGAGGAGACGGCCTGCGAGGCAATCCTCGATTGCATCCATCGCGGTGCCTATCGCGCGGTCCGACCGATGATGGCCAGCTGCGGTGCGGGCCATGCGCATGCGGGCCTGCTGGTCGGGCCCGGCACCGCCTGGGCCGAAGTGCGCGAGGCGATGCGCGATTTCGACATTGGCGAGTTCGCCCGCGGGACGGGGGAGGCTTTCGCTGAGACCACTGGCGGTCCGCGCGTGCGCATGGTGGATCCCGAGATCGGTCATGCCGGTGGCTATCCGCTGATCGAACTGGTCCCTAGCCATCGCGGACTGCAGGTCGACGGCTATCGCCCCGAAACCACCGGCGATTTCCTCCAGCAGGGCTGGGCCTTGCTGCGGCGGCGCTTTCGCGAAGGTCCGCACGAACGGCTCGGTCTCTATGACAGGCTGGTGATCGAGAACTGCGCGGGCGAGGCGCTCGACGTCCTGCTCGACGGCGAGCCCGGGACGCTCGGCCCGCGCGCCGAATTCTCGGTGGTGGAATGCCCCGTCGATCTGCTAGCGACCGCGCATGGCTTCTGACTTTCGCCGGATATTCCACCTTTCCGACATCCATTTCGGGCTCGAGAACAACCGCGCACTCGATTGGGTGAGGCGGGAGATCGCCGAAAAGCGGCCCGACGCGGTGGCGATCACCGGCGACCTGACCATGCGCGCGCGGCATCGCGAATTCGCGGCGGCGACCCAGTGGATCAATACGCTCGAAGCACCGGTCACGGTCGAAGTGGGCAATCACGACATGCCCTATTTCAACCCGGTCGAGCGGTTCTTCGCGCCCTACCGCCGGTTTCGCGGCATGCAGGAAAAGGTCGAAAGGGAGCTCGACCTCGGCTGCCTGGCGATCGTGCCGCTCAAGACCGCGGTGCGGATGCAGCCGCGGCTCAACTGGTCGAAGGGCTGGGTCAGCAGCGCGGCGCTCGAGCGCTGCCTCGCGGCGCTCGATGCCCTGCCCCCGGGGACGAGCGCCCTAGTCGCGGTCCACCATCCGCTGCGCGAGGTGGGAACGCAGGGCACCGCGCTTACCAAGCATGGCGGCAGGGCGTTGCGCGAACTGGCGCGGCGCGATGTCGCCGCGGTGCTCTCCGGCCACGTCCACGATGCCTTCGACATCATGGAAGATACCACCGAAGGTCCGGTGCGGATGATCGGCGCCGGCACACTGTCGCAGCGCACGCGCTCGACCCCGCCGAGCTTCAACGAGATCGAATGGGACGGTGAAAATCTGAAAGTCTGCGTGCGCAACCTGCACGCCGTCGACACGCCCGACATGCAGATCGACGATGTTCCGGAAAACGCCTTGCCGCCGCGGAGGCCCGGCGAGCCTGTGGCGCCGGTCCATCAGATCCCGCGCGTCGATCCGCCGGTGCATTGAGTGGCGGCAGGCCCGTTAACCGCCTTGCCCAACCACGAATGCTAAACGCATCCGGCATCCTTGTCGAAAGGATCGGCGCCTAGGCTTGTCTCCGGAAACCGCCGGGAAGGGTCAGGTCGATGGAACTCGTCAAGGCAGCGCCGCTGGGCGCGATACTCACCTTCATCGTAGCGCTGGCGATCGGATCGCAGGGTTCAAGGGGCGGCCAGCTCGCGATCTTTCGCGCCGAAATCTACCAGTACGATGTCTGGTGGTCGTGGCCGCTGTTCTTCGCCGCCACAGCGCTCGCCTGGGGCATCATGCTGCTGCAGCGTTAGGCGGGTGCAAACGAGAAGGGCGGCTCCTTGCGGAACCGCCCCCCGGTGATCGGAAAGATCGGTAGCTCTTAGCGCTTCGAGAACTGGAAGCTGCGGCGTGCCTTGGCGCGACCGTACTTCTTACGCTCGACCACGCGGCTGTCGCGGGTCAGGAAGCCGGCGGCCTTGACCGTGCTGCGCAGAGCCGGCTCGTACTTGGAAAGAGCCTGGCTGATACCGTGCTTGACCGCACCGGCCTGGCCCGACAGGCCGCCGCCGCGAACGGTGGCGACGACATCGTACTGGCCCTGGCGATCGGTGATCGTGAAGGGCTGGTCGATGATCAGGCGCAGCGTCGGACGCGCGAAATAGACTTCCTGGTCCTTGCCGTTGACGATGACCTTGCCGCTGCCGGGCTTGAGCCAGACGCGCGCGGTGGCGTCCTTGCGGCGACCGGTAGCATAGGCACGGCCCTGCGCGTCGAGTTCCTGCTCGCGCAGCGGAACGTCCGCGGTTGCAGCGATGTCTGCCGAATCGCCCTCGGGCGCGTCACCGGCGATGTCCTTCAGATCGGCGAGATCCGAGACGGTTTCGTTCTTGGTTTCGTCGGCCATTATGCGACAACCTTGTTCTTGCGGTTCATCGAGGCAACGTCGAGCGTTTCGGGCTTCTGGCCGTCATAGGGGTGCTCGGTGCCGGCGAATACATGGAGCGCGCGCATCTGCGCACGGCCGAGCGGGCCGCGCGGGATCATGCGCTCGACAGCCTTCTCGAGGACGCGCTCGGGGAACTTGCCTCCCAGCACCTTGGCCGGAGTGGTTTCCTTGATGCCGCCCGGATGGCCGGTGTGCTTGTAATACACCTTGTCGTTCAGCTTCTTGCCGGTGAACTTCACTTTGTCAGCATTGATGACGACGACATGGTCGCCGCAATCGACATGGGGGGTGTAGCTCGGCTTGTGCTTGCCGCGCAGATGGTTGGCGATGATGGCAGCGAGACGACCGACGACGAGACCTTCGGCGTCGATGATGTGCCACTTCTTTTCGACCTCGGCCGGCTTGATCGACCGGGTGGCCTTCGTAAGAGCCTTCATGGCTGGTTTCCGTTCCTAGTGTTCGTGCCGCACCTTTCCGGGCAGCGGCGCCAATCGGCGAATCCGTAGATACGAACCCGCGAAGCGCGCGGCAAATGGCGCCGGATCGCCTGTCAGTCAAGTATTTCCGCGCCTTTGGCGTGGGGTAAAATAAAACCCCAACCATTTCAAGTCATGCGCAGATGCCAGGTTTCACGCGAATTGCGGGCCTCGTCGCCGATCCGGGTGGAGATCCGGCGATCGAGGCTTTCGAGCAGGCCGCCCGGACCCGCGCTGGCGGCCAGGTGAACCGAAACCTCGCCCCTGGTGCCATCCGGCAGGGTGATTTCGCGACGCTCGCTTGCCTCTCCGACGACAGGGAAGAAGAGATCGGGCGGGGTCTCGCTGATGATCGTGCCGGATGCCTCGGCCAATCGGCCGAGGTATTCGCGCGCCTCGCGCATTTCGGTGCCCGATGCCCCCAGCTTCTCGAGCACGGCAATGGCGGCCCGAACCGCGGCGATCCTGCCGGTACCGACTGCAGTGGTCGGATCGTCGACGATCCTTCCTTGCGTATCGAGCCTCGCCGGAAACGGTCCGGGTGCGATCCGCTCGCGTTCGATGGCCGCAATCGGTTCGAGCACGGCGGGCGCGTCGACCGTGCATGAAATCTGGGCTCCCTCGACCAGGGTATCGCGCCCGGATTGCTCGAAGCGACCCCGCCATTCGCGGATCACCAGCAGCGAGGCTCCACGGGCGAGCCCTCGCTCGAGCTCGCGGCGCAGGACGAAGGAGCGAGTCGGTACGACGAAGGCCGGAGCCTCGGCCCGCGCCTTCGCGGTCGCGCCGGCGGCACAACCCACCACGAGCGCGCCCATCGCTCGCAGGACCACGCGACGGTCGTATGTGATCAAAGCCACCCTCCCCCTGAACGGCGACGCCTAGAGTGCGTCGAGCCAAGTCTGCGTGGCAGCCCCCGCCGCGTCGCAATGCCAGCCCGTTATTGCGGGAGCTTCATAGGGGTGCAAGTCCTCGAGCCGCGCAATGGCGCGTTCGAGCAGCCCGCCCGTCGTCTTGAGCAGGGAGGGCACTTCCGCTCCTTCGTCAACCACGCCCTTCCAGGCGAAGATCGAGCGGACCGGGTCACCGATGTTGATGCAGGCGATCAGTCGCTCGTCGATCAGCGTGCGGCCGATCGCTTCCGCACTCGCGGCGTCGGGAAAGGGGCAATAGATCAGCGCGGTCATCGCCGACCGAGGACGTGGGCACCCCAGACGAAACTCGCCAGCAGCAGCGCGCCGACGATCTGGTGCGCCACCGCAAGCCATAGTGCGACGCCGGTCAGGACCGTGGCGATGCCGAGCAGTATCTGGGTGCCGAAGGCCGTGTGAATTGCCACCGAGGCCTTGCGCTCGAGCGGTTTGACCCGCCGCGCCAAGACGATCAGCGCACCAACGGCGATCCACGCCCACCAGCGGTGAAGGAAATGGATCAGGTAGGGGTCGTGCGTGGCCGCCCAGAGGATGCCTTGCGAGCCGTCGTATTCGGGCACCAGCCGGCCCTGCATGAGCGGCCAGCTGTCGGAGGCAAGTCCGGCGTTTAGCCCTGCCACCCAGGCGCCGAGCAGCAGCTGGACGGTGACGATCGCGCCGACCCAGGTTGCCGTGAGCGTCCATCGTGCCTGTGCGGCGCCGCGTGCCGCGAACTGCCTCAGGTCGAGTGCGGTCCAGACCAGCCCGCCGAGCGTGACAAGTGCGGTCAGCAAGTGGATCGACAGCCAGAAGTGGCTCACGTCGGTCATCGTCGCCGACAGGCCGCTGCGGACCATGAACCAGCCGAACACGCCCTGCAGCCCGCCCAGCGCGAGCAGGGCCAGCAGCCGTCCCTTGTAGCCTGCGGGGATGGCGCCCCGGATCCAGAACCAGGCGAGCGGCAGCGCGAAGGCGAGTCCGATCAGCCGGCCCCACAAGCGGTGGAACCATTCCCAGAAGAAGATGAACTTGAACGCGGCCAGATCCATGCCCGCCGGACCGGACACGTTCCTGTACTCGCCGGTAGCCTTGTAGAGATCGAACTCGGCCTGCCAGGCGCTTTCGGAAAGCGGCGGGACGGCCCCGGTGATCGGGCTCCAGTGAGTGATCGACAACCCGCTTTCGGTCAGGCGGGTGATGCCCCCAACCGCCACCATGATGACGACCATCGCCGCGGTGACCAGCAACCAGTTGGCCAGGGCGATCGGGCGCCCCTGCTTGAATCTATCGGACATGGGCCCGTCTGTGGTTGGCGCGCAGCCCTGGCGCAAGTGCAAATCTCGAAAGCGCCGGTCCGGTGGCTGCAACCGCCGAACGGAGGTGAATTTTTGCCTGTTCCGCTTGAAAGAAGTTACACCATAACATAACTGGCATGTCATGTTGCAACGCGCCATTTCGCCGATTCGTCGGAGGCTCGACCGTGCCGGGATATTCCTCTCGGGCGCCTGTGCCGTGCATTGCCTGCTCTCGATCGTGCTCGTTTCGGGCCTCGGCGTGGGAGGCGAAATGTTCCTCTCGCCCGATATCCATCGTGTCGGCCTGCTCGTCGCCACGCTGATCGCAGGCGTTGCGATCGGCTGGGGTGCACTGCGCCACCGGGTTGCGGCACCCTTCGTTGTGGCCATGACCGGCCTCACCTTCATGGGCGGAGCGCTCGCGGTTCCGCACGGGGCGGAGGAAGCCGTGCTGACCATCATCGGGGTTGCCCTGGTGTCGCTCGGCCACATCCTGAATATGCGCCATTCCCATGCCTGCGCTTGCAAGGACGGCCACGCCGACTAAGTGGGCGGGCATGATTGCCCTCACCGTCAATGGCGAAACCCGCCGCACCGCTGCCGCCACCATCGCCGACCTGGTGCGCGAACTCGAACTCGATCCTGCCAAGGTCGCGGTCGAACACAACGGCGTGATCGCGCCGCGCAGCGCGCTGGCGGAACACGCGATTGCCGACGGCGACACGCTGGAGATCGTCCACTTCGTCGGTGGGGGCCAGAGTGACGACACGTGGAGCGTCGCCGGGCGGACCTTCACGAGCCGCCTGATCGTCGGCACGGGCAAGTACAAGGATTTCGAGCAGAACGCCGCCGCGCTCGAGGCGAGCGGTGCGGAAATCGTCACCGTCGCGGTGCGGCGGGTCAATGTCAGCGATCCCAAGGCGCCGATGCTGACCGACTACATCGACCCCAAGAAGGTCACCTACCTCCCCAATACCGCGGGCTGCTTCACTGCAGACGAGGCGATCCGCACGCTGCGGCTGGCGCGCGAGGCGGGCGGCTGGGACCTCGTCAAGCTCGAGGTGCTGGGCGAGGCGCGCACGCTCTATCCCGATATGCGCGAAACGCTCACCGCAACCGAAACGCTCGCCAAGGAAGGCTTCCTGCCGATGGTCTACTGCGTCGACGACCCGATCGCGGCCAAGCAGCTCGAGGATGCGGGCGCGGTCGCGGTAATGCCGTTGGGCGCGCCGATCGGTTCGGGGCTCGGTATCCAGAACCGCGTGACGATCCGGCTGATCAAGGAAGGCGCGAACGTACCGGTGCTGGTCGATGCCGGAGTCGGCACGGCGTCGGATGCGGCGGTGGCGATGGAGCTCGGTTGCGACGGCGTGCTGATGAATACCGCGATCGCCGAGGCAAAGGATCCCATCCGCATGGCCCGCGCGATGAAGCTCGCGGTCGAGGCGGGGCGCGACGCCTATTTGGCCGGCCGGATGGCGACGCGCAAATACGCCGATCCGAGCAGCCCTCTCGCCGGGCTGATCTAGGGCCTCCCGCAGATTCGAGCGCGGCGAGTCTTTAATTCGCGCGTGCTCGGGCCGTCCTTGGTTACGAGACCGTTTGGCACGAAGACCGGCACGACGGTGGCGAGATGCGACGCAGATCACCGCTTGTTAACCATATTCGGCGACACTCGGCCTCGCAGCAGGGGAGTGCCATCATGGCCGTTACGCATACCGCATCGCTGACCATCGCCGAAATGCGCGAGTTTGCCGGATTTACCGCCGCCGAACAGCGTTATATCCGCCGCAGTCTCGACATCGGCCTCAGCCGTTGCGACGCCTTTCGCATCTGGGGCCGCAACCCGGGCGAGAATGCCGCGATCCGCAGCCAGTATGTCGCCTATCAGGAACTGAAGGCGCTGCGTAACTCGATCCCCGAGCAGTCGGGCTTCGACAGCATCGAGGGTTTCGTCGGCAAGCTCACCCGGGTGGCTGCCTTCGATCTCGCGCAGGAACGGATCGACAGCTTCTCCGCCTTTCGCTTCCTGTACGAGCGCCTGATCTCCGCCGATGTGCGTCCGTGGCTGCCGAGCGCTTTCTGCGCCGCCGCTGCTTTGCCGCAGATCCGCCCCGAGCGCCGCAAGATGCTCTTGCAGTCGCTTAGCGAAGCCGCCGCCACCGCGCCCGGCTGGAGCGATCGCCAGCCGAGCTTCTATCCCGAGTTTATCGAGGAAGCTGCAGCCTGAAGTTCCCCACTGGCTCGCTCTCCAAAAGAGCATATACCGTCCCAATGCTGGTGAGACTTTTCGCGTGCGTCATTCTGGCAATTGTCCCGCTTGTGTGTGCCGAGCAGGCGAACGCTGGAAGCGCGGATGTTGCAGTGCCCCAAGCCCCACCACGCCCCACCATCCAAGGCGTCAAATACGAGCTGCCCGAGGTCGCTGGGGAGAATGAGATCACATTGTCATCCTGGCCGGATTCACGGCCTCGTTCATTGGAGGACGCCGTAGATGTTCTTCGCAGGTCACTCCCTAAGGATTATCTACAAAGCCTGATGGTCCACACCGGCTACCGGAGAGGTTACGCGATCAAAGAGATTACATCTGAGCGGACTGATCTCAGAATAGCGGATCTCGGCGATTTCCTTTTCGAGGAATGGGCGTTCCCGGAGGAGCCTGATCGACTTTCTCGCGAATTCAACTGCATAAGTTTCGGCGAGCGCGACATCACGGTCTTTCTGCAGCTTCTCGTCACCGAGGAATGGGATGAGGCTCGCACGGATGACAACGCTGGGTGGTACCTGACCGATGAGAGCAAAGGGTTGGGATACTCGGCAAGCATCAGCGCCCTCGCTGCGCGCTCAGCCTGCGAGGAGCTATCCGCCATCGCTGATTAGCCCCTAACTTCGATACAACCCGTCGAGTCGCTCGGCGTAGCGTTCCTTGATCTTGTGCCGCCGGATTTTCATCGAGGGGGTCATTTCCTCGTTCTCGATGGTGAAGGGTTCGTCGGCGAAGGCGAACTGGCGGACCTTCTCGACCACCGACAGATCCTTGTTCACCCGGTCGACCGCGGCGCGCACCGCATTGCGGAATTCGGGTAGTTCCTGCACCTTCTTGCAGTCGAACTGCTTGCCCTGTTCGCGGCACCATTCGAGCGTCCATTCGGCGTCGGGCACGATCAGTCCGACGATGTAGGGCTTCTTGTCCCCGGCGACCATCGCCTGTCCGATCTCGGGCTGTAGCGTCAGCATGCCCTCGACCTTCTGCGGGGCGACATTGTCGCCCTTGTCGTTGACGATCATGTCCTTCTTGCGGTCGGTGATGACGATCCGGCCCTTGTCGTCGACATGGCCGATGTCGCCGGTATGCAGCCAGCCATCCTTGATCGTGCGTTCGGTCTCGGCCTCGTTGTGCCAGTAACCCTGCATCACGAGCTCGCCTTGGACGAGGATTTCGCCGTCTTCGGCGATCCGGATGTCGACGCCGCGCATCGCCGGGCCGACCGAATGCATGGCGATCCCTGCGGCAGGACGGTTGCAGCTGATCACCGGACCGGCCTCGGTCTGGCCATAGCCCTGGAGCATCGTCAGCCCCATCGCTTCGAAGAAGATGCCGACTTCGGGGTTGAGCGGGGCGCCGCCCGACACCATCGCCTTGATCCGCCCGCCGAAGCGCTGGCGGATCTTGGGCTTGAGCAGGCGCCCCACCAGTGCATCGCGCAGGCCATCGCCGAACTTCGGCTTGCCCGCGGCACGGCGTTCGCCAACCTCCAGAGCGGTGTTCATCAGCTTCTCGGCCAGTCCGCCCTGCTTCTGGACCTGCTTCATGATCCGCGTGCGCAGCACTTCGAACAGGCGCGGCACCACGACCATGATCGTCGGGCGGGTCTCCTCGATGTTGCTGGCGAGCTTCTCGAGCCCCTCGGCATAATAGATCTGCGCGCCGACGCTGATCGGCAGAAACTGGCCGCCGGTGTGCTCATAGGCATGGCTCAGCGGCAGGAACGAAAGGAACCGCTCGTCGTCGGCGATGCCGAAATCCTCGATGAGGATTTCCGCCGCGCCGGCCACGTTGCACAGGATCGCGCCGTGATGCTGCATCACGCCGCGCGGCGCGCCCCCGGTTCCGCTGGTGTAGATGATGCACGCGGTATCGCCGCGGCCGATCCCAGCCAGCCTCTGATCGACGGCTTGGCGGGCTGCGGCTGCATCGCCCGCGAACATGCTGTCCCAGCGATGGAAGATGAATCCGCTCGACTGCTGGCGATGGAGGTCGTCGATCCCGATGACATGGTCGGCAATGCCCGAGGCCTGCAATGCGCCGTGGAGCGGCCGGAGGAGCTTTTCGGTCGAGACGATGACCGCCTTGGCTCCCGAATTGTCGAGAATATGGGCGTGATCGCGCTCGGTATTGGTGATGTAGGTGGGTACGGTAATGCAGCCCGACGCCATGATCGCTAGATCAGCGATGCACCATTCGGGGCGGTTCTCGGATACCAGGCAGACGCGATCGCCGTCCTTAAGCCCCAGCGCGCGCAGGTTCTCCGCCAGCAGGCACACCCGCTCGGCGGCGTCGGCCCAGCTGATGGTCTCCCAGCTCCCCCCGATCTTGGCGCCGAGGAACGGCCGGTCGCCTTTCTCGGCAGCCCGCTTCAGGAAGAGTTCGACGAGGTTGTTGGCGGAATCGATGTCCGACAGCACGGCTGGGCTCCTCAACAGTTATTTTCTTGTGCGACCATTCTAGTAGCGCGGGCTTAGGCCGCGCGCAGCGCCTCGGCAAGCGAATGGCTGGCGCGATCAGGGCGTTTCGATCTTGCCCTCGAGCCGCGGATCGCGCGCGCTGTCCCAGCCCTTCGGTCCACGCAGTACCGCACCGGCCTTCACCGGGGCTTCGCGCACGAAGACCTCGCCATGTCCGAGAGCGCGAAAGGCGGATGCCTGTTCTTCCAGCCAGGTGCCCTCCTCGACCATCACCTTGTCATCGAAGGCCATGATGAAGGGCAGGCCGAGGATGTCGCGCGCCGAAAGACCGAAGTCGATCGCGCCGATGATGCTGCGCGCGGTTTGCACCGGGATCGTGGCTCCGCCCGCAGCGCCCACCGCGAGGAAAGGCTTGCCCTCGGGGTCCCAGATCACCGTCGGCGCCATCGAGCTGCGCGGACGCTTGCCTCCCTCGATGCGATTGGCGACCGGTTTCCCGTCGACTTCGGGCGAGCGGCTGAAATCGGTCAGCTCGTTGTTGAGGAAGAAGCCGCCGGCCATCAGGCCCGAGCCGAACGGACCCTCGACGGTCGAGGTATAGCTGACCATGGTGCGCTGCGCGTCGACCACGGCGAAGTGGGTGGTGCCATGCTCCACCGGTTCGTCGCCGTCGGCGCGCGCTTGCGGTGCTCCGCGCGGCCTGCCGGCAACCGCTTTCGGCAGCGTCGCATCTGCTGAGATCAGCGCGCTGCGCTGCGCCAGATAATCCGGATCGACAAGCCCTGCGACGGGCACGGAGACATAGTCGCTGTCGGCGAGATAGAGTTCGCGATCGGCATAGGCGAGTCGCTGCGATTCGACGAACAGGTGCCAGGTGACCGGGTTCTGTGCGCCGAGCGCGGCAAGGTCGAAGCGTTCGAGCTGCCCCAGGATCTGCAGCACCGCGACCCCGCCCGAAGTCGGCGGCCCCATCGTGCAGATGCGATAGCCGCGGTAGCTGCCGCAGACACCCTCGCGCGCCTTCGCTTCATACGAGGTGATATCGCTATAGGTCATCGCTCCATCGTGCGGCGTGTCGGCCGCAACCGTCGTCGCGATCTCGCGTGCAAGGGCCCCCGAATAGAAGGCCTCGGGACCCGCGGCGGCGATTTTCTCGAAGGTCTGTGCGAGCGGTTCGTTGATGATGCGCGCGCCCACGGGCTTGGGATTGCCCGCAGCATCGAAGAACAGTGCGCGCGCGGCGGCAGTGTGCGCCGAGCGATCCTTCGCCGAAGCGAGCATGCCGTTGAGCCGCGGATTCATCTCGAACCCCTCACGAGCCAGCCGGATCGCGGGACCGAAAAGCTCGGCCCAGGCGAGCTTGCCGTGCTCCCGATGTGCCTTGGCGGCGAGCGCGACATTGCCCGGCACGCCCACCGATAGTCCGCTGCGGACCGATTCGATGAAGGGTGGAACCTTGCCGTCGGGGCCGAGAAACCATTCGGGTGTCGCTCCGGCGGGGGCCGTTTCGCGCCCGTCGAACGTCTCGACGCCGCCTGCCTCCGTACCGCGGACCATGAAGCCGCCGCCGCCGATGCCCGAACTCTGCGGTTCGACCACGGTGAGTGCCAGCATCACCGCGATCGCCGCATCGGTGGCGCTGCCGCCCCGTGCGAGCATTTCCTCGCCCGCGGCCTGCGCGCGGGGATCGGCGGCCGAAACGGCTCCGGCAAATGCGTTCTGCGTTGCGGCAGAGGAAGAAGCGACCGGAGGAGTGGCGGCGCAGCCGCACAGGGTGAGCGCCAGCAGGCTGGACGTGACGAGATGTTTGATCATGCGCGTGAGGCTATTCGCTTCCGACCGCTTCGGCAATCGAAGCGAAGCCATCGCGGTGCATGAGCCGTTCGAGCCCGCGCAGAACGCGACGCGGCAGCCCGGGGCCTTCGTAGACCATCGCACTGTAGAGCTGGACGAGGCTGGCGCCGGCGCGAATACGGGCCCAGGCGTCTTCGGCGCTGGCGATTCCGCCGACTCCCACGAGCGGGATCGCGCCGCCTGTCGCTTTGTGGAAGTCGCGCAGCCGCTGCTGTGCCAGATCGCGCAGCGGAGCGCCCGACAGGCCGCCCGTCTCTCCTGAGAGGCGTGAGCGCAGCGCGGGCCGCGAGATCGTCGTGTTCGAGACGATGAGCGCGCCGAGCTGCCTTTCGATCGCGATGCGGGCGATCGCATCGATATCTGCGGGTTCGAGATCGGGTGCGACCTTGAGGAACACGGGTGGACCGCCTTCGCCGCGCGCTTCGATCACCGCGTCGAGCAGGCCGGTGAGCGCACCCTCGTCCTGCAGCGCGCGGAGGCCCGGCGTGTTGGGACTGGAGATGTTGACGGCGAGATAGGAGGCCAGCGGGGCCATCAGCCGACTCATCACGGCGTAGTCGGCGATGCGATCCTTGCTGTCCTTATTGGCGCCGATATTGATGCCGACGATGCCGGGGCGTCCCACGCGCCGGGCAAGCCGTTCGCCGGCCTGCTCGGCCCCGCCATTGTTGAAGCCCATGCGGTTGATCACCGCGCGATCCTCGACCAGCCGGAACAGGCGCGGCTTCGGGTTGCCTGGCTGCGGTAGCGGAGTGATCGAACCGACTTCGGCGAAGCCGAACCCCAGTCCGAGCAACTGGTCGGGCACCTCGCCATCCTTGTCGAAACCGGCGGCCATGCCGAGCGGATTGGGAAAGTCCAGGCCGGCGATCGTGGTCGCCAACGGGCCCTTGGCTGGCGGGCCGAGGCGTGGCGAAAGTGCCAGAGAGCGGACCGTCAGGCGGTGGGCCCGTTCGGGATCGAGCGCGAACAGGGCGGGACGGGCGAGATCGAACAGCATGGTGCGCGCAATGCCGTCTCCCTTGCGGGCTGTCGAGCCGTTTCCCCGCTTCGGGCGGGTGTCGCATCCCCCGGACAAAGCAAGAAAAAACAACCGGCCTATCGCTTGTCGCTTGCATACAATCAATCGTCGCGGACTCGGGGTAACACAATTGTGCGACCCGAAGGGCTCGGTGCAGTTTTGCAACGAGTTCTCGACTTCAAAGGGGCGGCTCAATCGGCCGCCCCTTTTTTTCGCGGACTGCCAGCGCGGGCGGCTTTGCCCAGAAGGTGATTGCGATGCCCAGCAGTTTGGCGTATTTATACAATTCTTTGGGGCTGAAAGAAACGGAACAGGGGTTTGTCGGGTCCGCCAGGTGACACCGCGTCACATTCATTCGAATTCGTAGCGGCGCCGAGCGATCTGACGCCGTATCTCAACTCGCTCTATATCTGGCGCAGTCCGGCCGAGCAGCTCGACGACGTCCTGCCTGCCTATTCGGGCCAGATGGTCGTGTTCGGCCAAGGCGTTGGGCGGATGCAATTCGACGAGGCAACGGTCTCCGAAAGCAGCGACGCGTTCTTCCTCGCCCCCCTCTGCCAGGCGCGCAATTTCAGCGTCAGCGGTCCGGCCACCCTGTTCGGCGTCTCGCTCAACTTTCGCGGTTGGGCGGCGCTTTCGGGCCTGTCGGTCCACGATTACCACGATTGCTTTCTCGAGCCCGGAATGGTGCTTGGGGATTCGCTGGCACGGAAATTCCAGGGGCTTGCTGCGCGCTGGCGCGAAGGCGAGCTAGACGACGGCGCCTTGCTCGATGCGATGAGCGACATCGTCCGACAGGGGATCTCGCAGCTGCCCGAACAGCATCTGACCGTGATTGACCGGACGCTTGAATGGCTGTCGAGCTCGTTCAAACCCGACCTCGATCGGCTTTATGACCAATTGCCCTATTCGAAGCGCCAGGCGCAGCGGCTGGTGGCCCAATTCTTCGGCCAATCGCCGGTGCGGCTCGTGCGGCGCTATCGCGCGGTCCGTGCCGCCACGCTGCTGTCGATGCCGCAACTGCCCGAGGAACTGGAAGCGGAAATCCGCGAGGCGTTCTACGATCAGGCGCATCTCATCAAGGAAATCCGCTTCTTCACGGGGCGCACGCCAAAGCGGCTCCAGCCCGGCGGCGAATCGAGCATCAATGACATGCTCGGACCCGATGGCTACGGCTCGGTCGACCTGTTCGGCTCGGGCGAGGCGGATCAACTGGGTCACGATCTGCTTGGCTAGGACTGCCTGCTAACGACTCGCAACAAGCGGATTCCCGTTGAAATGGCGGTTTCGCGCGCCTAGCTGACCAATCGGAACGATTTGGTCCGATTAAGCTTTGCGATGCCCAGATGAGACTGTCCAACCTTGCCGATTATGCCGTGGTCGCCATGTGCGCCGCCGCACGCCATTGCGGTGGCGGCAGGACCAGCGCCGCCGAGCTGGCGGCGGAAACCGGTCTCCCGGTGCCGACCGTGCAGAAGCTGGTCAGCAAGCTTTCGGCGGCGGGCCTGCTGCGCTCGACGCGCGGCGCGGGGGGCGGGCTCCAGCTCGCGCGGCCGGCGGCGGCAATCACCCTCGCCGACATCGTCGAGGCGGTCGAAGGGCCGATCGCGCTGACCGCCTGTATCGAGGGAGCCGAGTGTACGGTCGGGCACGACTGCTCCGTCAGGCCGCACTGGCCGGTCGTCAACGAAGCGTTGCGTGGCGCGCTGGCAGCGATTCCGCTGACCCGGCTCGCCCCGACAAGAGAGATTGCATGAACGAAGAGATCGACATCCAGGACCGCGAAGCGAAGGAGGCCGCTGCCAGGGCGGCCGAATACGAGCACGGTTGGTCGGCCGAGATCGACACCGAATTCGCCGAGAAGGGTCTGACCGAGGACACCGTCCGCTTCATCAGCGCCAAGAAGGGCGAGCCCGAATGGATGCTCGACTGGCGGCTCAAGGCCTTCCGCCTGTGGCAGGAGATGGAGGAACCCGACTGGGCCAAGCTCGGTTACCCGGCGATCGATTACCAGAACGCCTATTATTACGCCGCGCCGAAGAAGAAGGAGAAGCTCGCCTCGCTCGACGAGCTCGATCCCGAGATCAAGGCAGTCTACGACAAGCTCGGCATTCCCGTGGCGGAGCAGGAAGTGCTCGCAGGGGTCGAAGGCGCGCGCAAGGTTGCGGTCGATGCGGTGTTCGACAGTGTCAGCGTCGCCACCACCTTCCGCGAGGAGCTCAAGAGGGCGGGCGTCATTTTCCTCTCGATCAGCGAGGCGGTGAAGGAATATCCCGAGCTGGTGAAGAAGTGGCTCGGCAAGGTCGTACCCCAGCACGACAATTTCTTCGCCACACTCAACAGCGCAGTCTTTTCCGACGGCACTTTCGTTTATGTGCCCGAAGGCGTGCGCTGCCCGATGGAGCTCAGCACCTATTTCCGCATCAATGCGGAGAATACCGGCCAGTTCGAACGGACGCTGATCGTTGCCGAGAAAGGCAGCTACGTCAGCTATCTCGAAGGCTGCACCGCGCCGATGCGCGACGAGAACCAGCTCCATGCCGCGGTGGTCGAGCTGGTCGCGCTCGAGGATGCCGAGATCAAATATTCGACCGTGCAGAACTGGTACCCCGGCAATGCCGAAGGCAAGGGCGGGATCTACAATTTCGTCACCAAGCGCGGGTTGTGCCAAGGGGCACGCAGCAAGATCAGCTGGACGCAGGTGGAAACCGGCAGCGCGGTGACGTGGAAATATCCCAGCTGCGTGCTCAACGGCGAAGACAGCGTGGGCGAGTTCTACTCGGTCGCGGTGACCAACAATTACCAGCAGGCCGACACCGGCACCAAGATGATCCATAACGGCAAGGGCAGCCGCTCGACGATCATCTCAAAGGGTATTTCGGCGGGCAAGAGCAACAACACCTATCGCGGCCTCGTGCGCGTGGCGGCCAATGCCGATGGCGTGCGCAACCGCACCGAGTGCGACAGCCTGCTGATCGGCGACCAGTGCGGCGCGCACACCGTGCCCTATATCGAGGTGAAGAACCCCTCCGCGCAGATCGAGCACGAGGCGACCACCAGCAAGATCAGCGACGACCAGCTGTTCTACGCCATGCAGCGCGGTCTCGACGACGAGGAGGCGATGGCACTGATCGTCAATGGCTTCGCCAAGGACGTGCTCAAGGAGCTGCCGATGGAGTTTGCCGTCGAGGCGCAGAAGCTGCTGGCAATTTCGCTCGAGGGGAGTGTGGGGTGAAGACCGTTTACACCGACAAATATGGTTTGCTTCCATTGGCAATGTTGGCTGTGTCGGCCCTCAACTTTTGGTCAGCTTTGCAAGGTTTTCAAGCTGGTGACGGCAATCGCCTCGGCCTCGGAATAGGCACGGGGGCCCTGTTCGCTTTCCTCGGCATCAAGCGCATTTGGGATGTCTGTTCGGCAAAGCGAAATGGTCGCGACCCTACAATTTTGCGAGTAAAGAATGACTGACCGCAAGACTCTCCAGCTTCGCGATCCTGGCGAAACCGCCGACGATACCCCCGCGCTCAAGAAAAAGGGCCGCGGCTGGGAAATCAGCGAGAAGCGGCTCGACGCGATCCACGAGCGTGCGCGCTATCTGCGGCGCCACTCGACCGAGGCGCACAAGGCGCTCGCGGTGCGCTTCGGCAAGGAAGATTTCGGCAAGTACAAGTTCACCCGCCACACGGTGGTCGGCTCGGCGATCCTCGATTTCGTCTCGCATCCGCTCGGCCTTGCGATCGCGATCGACGAGGAGGGGCAGAACGACACGCTCGCCAAGCGCCGCGACAAGAGCCTCGCCAGCGTCGGCGTCGAAGTGCTGCGCATTCCCGCCGCGACGATCCTCGCCGATGTCGAGGAAGCGATGAAACCGATCTTCGCCGCCATGAACGCGCGCTACCGCGAGAAGGAGGTCGCGCGCCGCGCGCACCAGTCGAAATACGGTTCGACGCCGCGCCGCGCCCGCGCGCCGCGCCGCGACGGCGACCGGGAAAGGTCGCGCCGATGAAATCTCTCGCGTTCGCCCCCGTTCTGGCCCTGATCGTCGCGGCACCCGTCGCGGCGGAGAAGGACATCTCGCCCGAACTCGCCGAATCGCGCCTCAACGGCTGCCTGCTCGCAGGCTCGACCGCTGCTCCGCGAAACGACCTGCGCGAGGCGGTGGTCTCGGTGCGCGCCTTTTGCGCGCCGCAGATCAAGCGCGTGCGCAACGATCGCGTCGCGGCAGCCACCGCAGGCCTCTCGGGTGTCGCCCGCAAGGCGGCCGACGACGCCGCCACCCGCAAACTCAACGACGAGATCGCGCTCGTCATCGCAAAATATACCGGACTGACGCTCTGACATGCTGAAAATCGACAATCTCCACGCCGAAATCGACGGCAAGACAATCCTCAACGGCCTCTCGCTGACCGTGCCCGCGGGCGAGGTCCATGCGATCATGGGTCCCAACGGCGCGGGCAAGTCGACGCTCGCCTATGTCCTCGGTGGGCGTCCGGGCTATGAGGTGACGCAGGGCTCGGTCGAGTTCAACGGGGTCGACCTGCTCGGCCTCGAACCGCACGAACGCGCCGCGGCGGGCCTGTTTCTCGGCTTCCAGTACCCGGTCGAGATCCCCGGCGTCTCGAACCTCCAGTTCCTGCGCGAGGCGCTCAACTCGCAGCGCAAGGCGCGGGGCGAGGAGCCGCTCACCGGCGGCGAATTCCTCAAGCTGGCGAAAGAGAAGGCCGGGCTGCTCAAGCTCGACCCCGAGATGCTCAAGCGCCACGTCAATGTCGGCTTCTCGGGCGGCGAGAAGAAGCGCGCCGAGATGGTCCAGATGGGCATTCTCGACCCGAAATTCGCGGTGCTCGACGAGACCGACAGCGGGCTCGATATCGATGCGCTGCGCGTGGTTGGCGAGGGCATCAACGCGATCATGCGCGCGCCCGACAAGGCCGTGCTGCTGATCACCCACTACCAGCGCCTGCTCGAGGTGGTGAAGCCCGACAAGGTCTCGATCCTGTCGCAGGGTCGCATCGTCCAGACCGGCGGGCCCGAGCTTGCGCTGCGCCTCGAGAGCGAGGGCTACGACGCGGTGATGGCGGCATGATCGGCGCACTGTTGCTTCTCGCTGCGCTGGGCCTCGCGCCCGTGGCCGATCCCGGTCCCGAGACCGATCCGATCGTGGTCATCGGCCAGCGCCTGCAGGCGATCGAAGTTCATGTCGGCCGGGGACCCGACGGCAAATGGTATTGCGGCATGGATGGCTCGACCGGCCGGCTCTCGCTCGACAAGCGTCTATGCAAGGCGGTGACGACATGCGTTCGCAAGGGCGCCGTGTCGGATGCGGATGTCGAGCAGTGCGTTGCGACGACCAAGCAAGGCCTGCTGCGAAAGCTCGAACGGGAAAGGGCGCGCTAATGACCGCTACCGAGACCCTTCCCACGCGGCGCGAGGAGGCCTGGCGCTATTCGCGTGTCGAACGCCTGCAGGGCGAGAAACTCGACCACTGGCGGACGATCGACATCGCGGCTGGCGAGAGCTTCCACGACACGCTGCTGATCGCCGACCGTCCGGATACCAGGCCGACCGAACTCCACCGCTGGCGCGTGACGGTTGGCGAAGGCGCGCGATGCGAGCTGTTCGCCGTGCTCTCCTCGGCCGAATATGCGCGGCTGGAAATCGAGGTGACGCTGAAACAGGGTGCGCATTTCGAGCTTGGCGGCATCACCGTCGGCGGGCGCGAGACCGTGCGCGAATTCGTCACCCGCGTGATCCATGCCGAGCCCGAGGCGACCAGCAACCAGTCCGTCCGCAGCGTTCATTGGGGCCATGGCACGGGCAATTTCCTCGGCAATATCGATGTCGTGCGCCATGCGCAGAAGACCGACGCAGCGCAGGACTTTAAGGGGTTGCTGCTGGAAAAGGGCGCGAGCGTGAATGCCGTGCCGCAGCTCGAGATTTTCGCAGACGACGTCAAATGCGCCCACGGCGCCAGCGTCGGCCAGCTCGACGAGACCGCGGGTTTCTACATGGGCGCGCGCGGTCTCTCTCCCGACCTTGCGCGGCGCCTGCTGGTCCAGGCCTTCCTCGGCGATGCGCTGGTCGCGCTCGAGGACGAGGCGCTGCGCGAGCAGCTCATGCGAGTCGCGCTCGACAAGGTGGACAAATACCTGTGAACACCGCCACCCTTTCGCGCAAAGCCGATTTCCCCGGCCTCCTCACGGCAGAAGGCGAGGCTTGGCACTATCTCGACACCGCCGCCTCCGCTCAGAAGCCGCAGGTGGTGGTCGATGCGATGGCCCGCGCGCTGGGCCGCGATTACGCGACCGTGCACCGTGGGGTCTATGGCCGCAGCGCGCAGATGACGCTCGGCTACGAGGCGGCCCGCAAGCGTGTCGCCGATTTCATCGGTGCGCGAAGCGAGAACGAAGTCGTCTTCGTGCGCGGCGCGACCGAGGCCATCAATCTCGTCGCAGCGAGCTGGGGGATGGCCACGATCGGCGAGGGCGACCGCATCGTCCTCTCGACGCTCGAGCATCACTCGAACATCGTGCCCTGGCAGATGGTCGCCGAACGCACCGGCGCGCAGATCGACGTTTGTCCGCTGACCGAGGACGGGCGGATCGATCTCGGCGCGCTCGAAGCGCTGCTGACCCCGCGGACCAGGCTCGTCGCGCTGGCGCATGTGTCGAACGTGCTCGGTAGCGTGCTCGATGCACGCGCGGCCGCCGACCTTGCGCATGCGGTCGGCGCGAAACTCATGCTCGACGGCTGCCAGGCCGTCCCTCGACTGGGCGTCGACATGGCCGCGCTCGATTGCGACTTCTACGCCTTCTCGGGCCACAAGCTCTACGGGCCGACCGGTATCGGCGTGTTGTGGGCGCGCGAGGAGATCCTCGATGCCATGCCCCCGTGGCAGGGCGGCGGCGCGATGATCGACCGGGTGACGTTCGAGAAGACCACCTACGCCCCGCCGCCGCAGCGCTTCGAGGCGGGCACGCCTATGATCACCGAGGCGATCGCGTTGCACGCGGCGATCGACTACGTCGCCGCGCTCGGCCCCGATCGCCTGTTCGCGCATGAAAGCGCGCTCGCGAAGCATTTGCGCGACGAGTTGCGCGCGCTCAATTCGGTCACGCTGTTCGGGCCGGAGGAAAGCGCCGGTATCGTCAGTTTCGCGATCGAGGGGGTTCACCCGCACGATCTTGGCACCATATTGGACGAAGAGCATGTCGCGATCCGCGCCGGACACCATTGTGCGCAACCGCTGATGGACCATCTCGGCGTCCCCGCCACGGCCCGCGCGAGCTTCGGGCTGTATTCCGACGAAAGCGACATCGCCGCGCTGCTGCGCGGCATAGACCGGACCCAGAGGATCTTCGGATGAACGAAGAAACGAATACCGATACCGACTTCATCGCGGCCCCGTCGCCCGCCGACGTGGTGGCTGGCAAGCCGCCGCGCGCGCGGGTGGAGGATGCCGTCGATCCCGAGGAATCGCCGCGCGAGACGATGGAGCGCAAGCGCGACTATCTCGAAGGCTTCCTGCAGAAAAAGCCCGAGAACGTGCCAGCAGGCGCGCCGGGAGGCGATCTCTACGAAGCGGTGATCGCCGCGCTCAAGGAAATCTACGATCCCGAGATCCCCGTGAACATCTACGATCTCGGGCTGATCTACGGCGTCGAGGTCGACGACGAGAGCGATGTGACCGTCACCATGACACTGACGACGCCGCATTGCCCGGTTGCCGAGACCATGCCGGGCGAGGTCGAGCTGCGCGCCGCCAGCGTGCCCGGCGTGCGCGATGCCGAGGTCAATCTCGTCTGGGACCCGCCCTGGGGCCCCGACAAGATGACCGACGAGGCACGCCTCGAACTGGGGATGCTGTGATGAGCGATGCCGCTACCCGGCCCGCACCCAAGGCCGCCGTGATCCTGACCAAGGCGGCGGAACAGCGTGTCGCCGATCTGATGGCCAAGGCGCCCGAGGATGCGATCGGCGTGAAGCTGTCTACCCCGCGCCGCGGCTGCTCCGGACTCGCCTATTCGGTCGACTACGTCACCGAGGAAGCCAGGTTCGACGAGAAGATCGAGACGCCCGGAGGCATATTCTACATCGACGGCGCGAGCGTGCTCTACCTCGTCGGCAGCACGATGGACTGGGTCGAGGACGATTTCACCGCCGGTTTCGTGTTCGAAAACCCCAACGCCAAGGGCGCCTGTGGCTGCGGCGAGAGTTTCATGGTCTGAGCGCTGCGGCGCTTGCGTCTAGTCCCCGGCGAGGAAATCGAGCAGCGCGCGTTCGTATTGGTCGATTTCGCCATCGGCATCGATTCGTGCGTCGAGCCATTCGCGCTCCGAATGCGTCACCGCATGCGCAGCGGCGACATCCTCCTCGCGTGAGGATCCACCGGGCGTGCTGCGGAAGATCTTTCCGAACACATCGGGCGAGGCTTTCGCCATGCGCCCGAGGAACCGGCCGACGCTGACCTGTGTCTGGGCCATGAAGGCCTCCAGCTCGGCAGCGCGCTCGCGGCCGAGCTGCGCGTCGGCGTCGGCATAGCCCTGCAGATAGTTGGCGACGCCCTGGACGAAGAGCTGTTTCCATTCGGGCGCGTTGTCGGCATCCAGCGTCGCATCCTTCAGGCGGAAAAGCATGTCGGCTTCCTTCGGGCCGACCGCCGCGGGGCGTTCGCTCGCCGGCGCGAAGATGGCGCGGCGCAGCAGCCGGACCTCGGTCGCATTGACATTGCCTGCTTCCAGCCTGCCGCCGTCGCGCGTCGGACCGGTACCCTCGATGACGGCCAGCTCGATCTGCGAAATCGCATAGTCCTTGAGGGCCGACGGGACGTTGAGCGCACGTTCGAATACGCGGATCAGGAGTTCGATTTCGGCCATCGATCCGAGCTCGCCGTCCTCGTCGATCCGCTCCATCAGCCAGCTCGCGTTTTCGGCATCGACATAGCCCGTCGGCGCGCGCTGATTGACGATGTATTCGCCCAGCGCCTCGACGAAGAAATCCACCCATTCGGCGCTTTTCGTTGCAAGCTGTCGGTTGAGCGAGAAAATCGCCTCGGCCTCGGCCTGGGAGAGGCGACCGTCGGACCATGCCTCGCGGCGCAACGACAGGATCTCCTCCGAGGAAATCGCGCCGTCCGCGCCGGCCTTCTTCGTCAGTTCGCCGAAATGCACACTCATCGGGATCGACCTCCTGCAGGATTCCGATCCGATGGGAATAGCGCAGCTTGCTTAAGACCGCGTTAGCGCCTCAGCGCGCGGACGCAGGCGGCCCGGTCGACATCGAGTCCGTCGCTCGCGCGCCGCGCATCGACATAGGTCGCGCTCGGCTCTGCGCCGGGCTGCAGGGGATAGAGATAGACGTCGAGGACGCAGGCCTCGCCGGTGAATTGCAGCTTCCTGGCATCGCCTTCCTTCACCGCCAGGCGCGGCGTGCCGAAGAGGTTGGCAAGCGCGGTTTCGTTGCGGCCGATCACGCCTTCGAGCCCGGGAAGATTCATGACCCGCGGCGCACGGAAGGCGGTGGTGGAAGGCGCCACGCGAACCTGCTGGGGCGGCGGCGCCGCGACGGGCGCACGAGTGGAGGGCGAGGTTCCGCTTGGCACGGGCCCCGTGGCGCAGGCGCCCAGCAGGGGGAGCAGGAGGAGGGCGGTTTTACGCATGTAGCTCTTTCTCGCGAGCGCGGTGGACGAGGTGCGTGGCACAGGCTGCGCCCACTATCGGAGCTAGGAGGTTGAGGAAAGGTATCGCAAGCAGCGCGACCACCGCTCCGCCGAGCAGGAGGCGCGTCCCGCCGCTTATCGGGGCAAGCTCGGCCGCATCGGCGCGGTGAGGCAGCCACACCAGATCTTGCAGCTCGCGCCCGATCAGCCAGGCGTTGACGAAGAGAAATACCAGCGCGGGTCCGAAGCCCGACAGCAAAAGCAGCCCCGCCACGGGCAGCGCCAGAATGTTGGCGACCAGCGTCCGTGCCAGCGAGCGCAGCGCGCCGCGCAATTCCTCCCCGAAACCGATCGGGCGCGCTGTCGCGGCGGCTTGCGGATAATGCCGCTTCTCGACCGCGCGCACGACGTCCTCGGCGAAGAACTGGAGCACGAACAGCGAGACCACGCGGAACAGGAACCAGCCGGCAACGAGAGTGACCAGCGCTGCGGCCAGGGCACCGAGGCCGGCAAGGGCCCTGTCGCCGAACATTGCATCGAGCGCGACGTAGAAACCCACCCCGCCAGCAGCGAAAATCGCCAGCGTCAGCACGGCCGTCTTGCCGAGGATCCTGACGATCGCGGGGTCGCCGAGCTGGCCGAGAGCGAGGGCAAGGGCGCGAGGGAGCGACAGCATCGGATCGCGGGGATGCGCGCCGCCCGCGCCCGAGTCAACGCCGCCCTTGGACTTCGCCCCTCGAACCGCTAACGGCGCGGGAGTACAGAATTCTGATCCCTCCGGAGTATTCATGACCGCACCCCGCTACGACGTAATCGCGATCGGCAATGCCATCGTCGATGTGATGGCCCCTTGCGACGAGGAGCTGATTGACGAGCTCGATCTCAACAAGGGCGGCATGACCCTGGTCGACGAGGAGGGTGCGCGGCGCCTCTATTCGGCGATGGGCCCGGCGCGCGAGATTTCGGGCGGCTCGGCGGCGAATACTCTGGCCGGAATGAGCGCACTGGGCGCGCAATGCGCCTTCGTCGGCCAGGTCGCGAAGGACCAGCTGGGCGACGTCTTCACCCACGACATTCGCGCCGTCGGTATCGATTTCGACACGCCCGCTCGCGACGGCGAGCCCTCGACCGCGCGCTGCCTGATTTTCGTGACGCCCGATGGCGAGCGTACGATGAACACTTTCCTCGGCGCGAGCCAGTTCCTGCCGCCCGCAGCGCTCGACGACGAGTTGATCGCCAGCGCGGGCATCCTCTATCTCGAAGGCTATCTGTGGGATCCCGAAGAACCGCGCAGCGCGATGCGGCGGGCGATCGAGGTCGCACGCAAAGCCGGTCGCAAGGTCGCCTTCACGGCATCCGAAAGCTTCGTCATCGAACGCCATGGCGACGATTTCCGTGCGCTGATCGAAGAAGGCCAGATCGACATCCTCTTCGTCAACGAGCATGAACTCGCTACGCTCACGGGTACGAGCGATTTCGACGAAGGCGTGGCGATGGTCGAAGGCAAGGTCCCCGTGCTCGTCGCGACCCGGAGCGCCAGGGGCGCGGTCGGCGTTGCTCAGGGCGAACGCGTGACCATCGCCGCTGAGCCGATCGACAAGGTGATCGACACCACCGGGGCCGGCGATCTCTTCGCCGCCGGCTTCCTGACCGGCCATGCGCGCGGCGAAAGCCTCGAGACATGTCTGCGGATGGGCGCGATCTGCGCGGCCGAGATCATCTCGCATTATGGCGCGCGTAGCGAGGCCGACCTCAAGGCGCTGGTCGCCGAAAAGCTCGGCTGACGGGGCGACCGATATCCCGAGGGCCATCGAATCTTAGGGATTGCGTGGTAGAGGGCGCGCGAAAGGGAAACGCGCTTGCGCCACGAACCGCTCGCCGAACGCCGCGCCACTCCGGGGCTGACCAGCCGCGCGCTGGCGCACGTCCAGGCGTGGGCCGAGCTCGGCGAGGCGGCCGCCCTGCCGACGCAACATCCCGATTTCGGACAAGCGGCCGCGCAGACCCTCCTGCCCTCGACCCCGCTGATCCTGGTCGAGCAATCGGGGCCCGCGGGCGTCGAAGCGATCGCACCGCTTGTGCGCGATCGAGGCCGGTTGGCGCGCTGGCGACTGCTGGGTGATAGAGAGGTGCACGAGCCCGGAGCACCGCTGCTGCGCGATGCGGAAGCCGCGATGCGACTCGCGAAAGCGGTGTGCGCGCTAGAGCGGCCCGTAGAGCTCGCCCGCGTGCCGCTCGATTCGCCGATCGTGGCCGCGCTGCGCGAGGTGGCCCCCGCGCACGGCACGCTGATCGTTCGCGAGGCCGATTCGTGCCCCTTCCTTTCGATCGATGCGGGATGGAGCGAGGCCGAGAGCCAATTCTCCTCGCGCCGCCGCTCCGATTTCCGTCGTGCGCAGCGTAAGGCCGAAGCGCAGGGCGAGGTGAGCTACGCCATGCATCGCCCGGCGCCGGTGGAATTCGACGGTCTCTTCGACGAGGCGATCGCGGTCGAGGCGAAGAGCTGGAAGCGCGCGGCGGGCACGGCGATCCTGTGCGATCCGGCGAAAGAGGGCTTCTTTCGCAGCTACTTGCGCGCCTGCGCCGAGCGCGGCGAAACGCGCATCGCCACAATGCGGATCGACGGCACGATGGTCGCGATGCAGCTCGCCGTGGCCTGGCGCGGGCGCTACTGGCTCTACAAAATCGGCTTCGACGAGGACGTCGCCAAATGCTCTCCCGGCACCCTGCTGATGCTCCATGCGCTCGGTGAAGCGGCGCGTGAGGGCCTCACCGGTTTCGAGATGATGGGCGAAGCCGACAGCTGGATCAGCGAGTTCTGGACCCGCGAGGCGCATCCCTGCGTGCGGTTGCGCTTCTATCCGCGCACCTTCGCCGGCTTTGCCGGGCTCGCGCAGGACGGCCTCGGCTGGGCGAAGGCGCGGCTCAATCGGCGGTTTCGCCCGGACGACGCATGAATTTTCCCGGCAAGGCCCTGCTTCGCCAGGCGCGATATGCCATGCCCGATGTGGTGGGCGCGTGCCTGCCGATGGAATCGAGCGAAGCGGCGGCTGCCGCCTGCGCCCGGATCGCGACAAGGACGAATGTCAGGATCACGCTCGGCTATTTTGCGCGGCCCGACGAAGAACCCGCCGCCGTTGCGCAAGCCTTTGTCCAGGCGGCGCGGGCGCTCAGAGAGGTGGAGGCGATCGATGCGGAACTGGCGGTCAAAGTGCCGCCGCTCGGCTTCGACCAAGCACTGCTCAGGAACATCGCGGGCGAGGGCATTCCGCTGATCCTCGATGCCCTGACGCCCGAGCAGGCTCCCCAGACCCTCTCGCTGGCCGAGGCGCCGGGCTGCGGCGTGGCGCTTCCCGCGCGCTGGCGGCGCAGCGTGGACGATGCGGGCGCCTTGCGGAAGAAAGACTGTCGCATCCGGGTGATCAAGGGCGAATGGGCCGACCCGCAGAACGATCCGGAGGATCCTGCCGAGGCCTTTCTCGATGTGGTCCGCGCGCTCGCGGGCCGCACCGCGCCGGTCGAGGTGGCGACGCATGACCCCCGGCTCGCCGAGGCTGCGCTCGCGATCCTCGTCGCGAGCGGAACCCCTGCCGAGCTGGGCCAGCTTCGCGGGCTACCGCAACGTCGCAGCCGTGCGGTTGCGCTGCGACACAAGGTACCCGTGCGCTACTATTACCCCTACGGTCCCGGCTGGTGGCCCTATGCGATCGAGCAGGCTCTGCGGAAACCCTACTTGCCAGTCTGGGCGCTGCGCGACCGGATCGGACGCTAGCCTCCTTGCAAGCCGGGACATCAATTTCCAAGGGGGTTTGCGCGGCTAGTTCGGTGCCATGGGAGTTGCGTCGAGCAGGTCGTCGAGAAAGAGCGACATCAGCATCGGCTGCCCCGTAACGCCGGACTTGGTATAGACTTGGCTCAGCTGCGAGCGGACGGTCCCCGGCGAAGAGCCGCGCAGCGCCGCGATCTCGGCGATCGAACATCCCTTGAGCGCGAACAGCGCGACTTCGGCTTCGCCGCGCGAAAGGTTCCAGTCCGAAAAGCGCTTGCGCATGAGGTCGCCCAAAGCCCCGCGTGCGATTGCCACGACTTCCTCGCGTTTGCGTGCTTCTCCCAGCAATCGCCGGATCACGAGCGCGCCAAGGGCGATCCCAGCAAAAAGGGCAAGCCCGACGAACAAGTCGAGCAGGGCCGGCAGACCACCTTCCTCGCGCACGGCGTCCCACAGGAAATAAGCCACCGCGACGAGTTGCACGAGGATCACGAGGGCGATCGGGATAAGCTCGCGATCGCGCTCCGCTGTCATGGCACTTTGGCTGGTCATGGCTGTTTTGGACTTCCGCTTATGGCCTGGTCCCTCGCATCGATCTTAGCTCTTTCGGACGCATCGGGCGTCAGGAGTAACGCAATGAACGAGCAAGCGAAAGACGCGCTGGCCAAGGTGCCTGCGGTCACCCTCGGCTTTTGGGTCATCAAGATCCTCGCGACCACTTTCGGGGAAACCATGGGCGATACGGTCAGCATGAGCTGGCTGGGTGAAACCACTGCCAGCGCCGGCCAGTCGGGCCTCAACGGCTATCTGGTGGGGACCGCGTTGTTCGGCACTGTGCTGGCGTTGCTCGTTGCGGCGCAGATCAGGGCGCGCCATTTCCATCCCCTGCTCTACTGGGCGACGATCATCGCTTCGACCACCGCGGGAACGACGCTCGCGGATTTCGCCACGCGCTCGCTCGGGATTGGCTATCCGGGCGGTTCTACCCTGCTCTTGGGAATGGTGCTTGCCTCGCTCTTCGTCTGGCATCGAGCACTGGGAAGTATTTCGGTGAGCACCGTGCACGAACCGCGTGCGGAGCTATATTACTGGCTGACGATCACCTTCTCGCAGACCCTCGGCACCGCGCTGGGCGACTGGGTTGCCGACGGCACGTTGGGATATCTCGGTGCGGCGGTTATCTTCGGTGGACTGCTCGCACTGGTCGCGGCCGCCTATTTCTGGTCCAGCATCGACCGGGTGGCGCTGTTCTGGGCCGCATTCATCCTCACCCGTCCTCTGGGGGCGGTGGTCGGCGATTTTCTCGACAAACCGGTCGCGCATGGCGGGCTCGAACTCAGCCGCCCCATCGCCTCGCTGGTGCTTGCCGGAGCGATCCTCGTACTGATCTTGTTCGTACCCCAGCGGGCGGAACGACGCGCCGCAGCGGGGTAGGGCGCCTACCCCTGTTCGCGCCGCACCTCGCGCTGGCCGATGTCGCGGCGGCAGAACCCGTCGGGGAAGGCGATCGCGTCGACTGCGGCATAGGCGTTGCGCTGCGCGTCGGTGGCGCTCTTGCCGCGCGCGGTCACGTTGAGCACGCGTCCGCCGCTGGCAATCAGCGTGTCGCCGTCCAGCTTGGTGCCGGCGTGGAAGACCCTGGCGCCGTTCGCTTCGGCCTCGCCAAGCTCTATCGCCCCGCCTGCCTTTGGCGTCCCGGGATAGCCCTCGGCCGCCATCACCACGGTCAGCGCGAAATCGTCCGACAGGATCGGCGCGGCTACCTCGGCCAGTCTCCCCCGAGCGCAAGCCTGCATCAGCTCGACGAGATCGCTTTCGAGCCGCATCATCAGGACCTGGCATTCGGGATCACCGAAGCGCGCATTGTATTCAATCAATTGTGGGCCGCTTTTGGTCAGCATCAACCCTGCATAGAGCACGCCGGAATAGGGCATGCCCTCGTCGCGCATGGTGCGCACGGTCGGTTCGACGATCTCGCGCATCACCTGCGCCTGCAGCGCTTCGGAAAGGACCGGAGCAGGCGAATAGGCACCCATGCCGCCGGTGTTGGGGCCGGTATCGCCCTCGCCCACGCGCTTGTGGTCCTGCGCCGTGCCGATGGGCACGATCGTCGTTCCGTCGGTCAGCGCGAAGAAGCTTGCCTCCTCGCCGGTCAGGAACTGTTCGATCACCACCTCGCTGCCCGCGCTGCCGAAGCGGCCGTCGAACATTTCGTCGAGCGCGTGCTGCGCCTCCTCGCGCGTTTCGGCGATGACCACGCCCTTGCCCGCGGCGAGCCCGTCGGCCTTGAGCACGAAGGGCGGGTCGAACTTCTTGAGCGCGCCCCATGCCGCCTCGAGCGAGGTGCAGCGCTCGTAGCGCGCGGTGGGGATATTCGCGCGGCGGCACAATTCCTTGGTGAAGCCCTTGCTGCCTTCGAGCTGCGCTGCCTTGCGCGAGGGGCCGAAGGTGTCGATCCCCTCAGCCCGCAGCGAATCGGCAAGGCCATCGACCAGCGGCGCCTCGGGGCCGATGATGACGAGGCCCACGTCGTTCTGCTGGCAGAAGTTGATCACCGCCTCGTGGTCGGTCGCATCGAGCGCGATGCAGGTCGCATCCTGCGCGATGCCCGGATTGCCCGGCGCCGCCCACAGCTTGTCGCAGAGCGGCGATTGCGCCAGTTTCCAGCTGAGCGCATGTTCGCGCCCGCCCGACCCGAGCAAAAGGATATTCATGGCCAGCCACTTTCCGTCAGATAGCGAGGATGGGGGCTTGGTAGCGAAGGGGCGCGCGGGCGACAACGCCGAGCCGCTCTCGATCAGCGAAATCTCCAACCTGCTCAAGCGCACGGTCGAGGACCGCTTCGGTTTCGTCCGGTTGCGCGGCGAGCTGTCGGGGGTGAAGCACGCTGCGAGCGGCCACCTCTATTGCGCGCTGAAGGACGACAAGGCGGTGCTCGACGGGGTGATGTGGCGTGGAAATGCCGAACGCCTGCCCTTCCGGCCCGAGGACGGGCTCGAGGTCGTCGCCAGCGGCAAGCTGACGACCTATCCCGGCCGCTCGAAATACCAGATCGTGATCGAGCGGATGGAGCTGGCGGGCGAAGGCGCGCTGCTGGCGCTGCTCGAGAAGACGCGCGCACGGCTGGCGGCGGAGGGGCTGTTCGCGCAGGAACGCAAGCAGCCGCTGCCCTTCCTGCCGCGCACGATCGGCGTGGTCACCTCGCCGACCGGGGCGGTGATCCGCGACATCCTCCACCGGCTGGCCGATCGCTTCCCCAGCCGGGTGGTGGTCTGGCCGGTGCTGGTCCAGGGCCAGGGCGCCGCCGACCAGGTCGCCGGTGCGGTGCGCGGCTTCGCCGCCATGCCCGAAGGCCATCCCGACCGGCCCGATCTCGTCATCGTTGCGCGCGGCGGTGGTTCGATCGAGGATCTGTGGAGCTTCAACGAGGAGGCGGTGGTCCGTGCCATCGCCGAATGCTCGATCCCGACGATCAGCGCGGTCGGGCACGAGACCGATACCACGCTCGCCGATTACGCCGCCGACCGCCGCGCGCCGACGCCCACAGCCGCGGCCGAGATCGCGGTGCCCGTGCGAGCCGAGTTGGCCGCGACGCTGGCCGATTTCGAGGCGCGCAAGAAGCGCGCGATCCTGCGCCCGGTCCAGCTGGGCCGCGAGAGGCTGCAGGCGCGCAGCGAACGCCTGCCTACGCCCGAGGGGCTGTTGCAACCGCAGGCGCAGCGGCTCGACGAACTCGCCGAGCGACTGCGACGAGGCCTGCGCGATTGCGCGGGGCAGGGGCGCGAGCGGCTTTCGGAACTCCGCCTCTCGCCCGCCGTGCTCTCGCGCAACCTGCGCGAGGCGCAGCGGGCACTGGCGGGGCAGAAGCTGGCGCCCGCGCTGGTCGCGCGCCCGCTCGCCGAGCGACGCGAGCGGCTCGCGGCGCTGCAGCGCGTGATGCGCTCGCTCGATCCCGACACGGTTCTCAGGCGCGGCTATGTCCGCGTGACCGGGCCCGACGGGCGGACCCTCACCGACAAGGCGGTTGCCGAGAACGAAGCGACGCTGACGCTCAAGTTCCGCGACGGCGATCTCGATGTGGTGCCCCGGGGCAGTCCGACGCCGACCACCGCCCCGCGCCGCAAACTGCCGAAAAAAGGAACCGCGCCGAAACAGGATGATTTGTTCGGTTAAGGTGGACCTGCTAGGATTCGCACCATGCTGATGAACAAGAATTCGGGTCCGTCGAACGGCGAGGCCAAACTGCACTACGGCCCCTCGGGCTTTCGCGTACTGCGCGCGGGCAGCCATGTCTTCTGCGCGATGAGTGGCGTGCCGATCCCGCTGGAGGAACTGCGCTACTGGTCGGTCGAGCACCAGGAGGCCTATGCCAGCCCCCAGCTCGCGACCGAGCGGCTGGCGCTGTGAATTTCACGAGGGTTGCACCACTCCTTCTGCTCACCACCGCCTGCGTCCCCGCTGCCGAGCCCGAGTCTTCGGGCGCCGCCAAGGTAGTGCAGCCCGTGCGTGTCGCCCCTGCGCCCACTCCGCGCCCGACCCCGGAGAGGGCTCCGCTCCGTCCTTCGGTGTTCACCTTCGCCGGCGAGCTCGAACAGGGCGGCTGGATTCGCGGGATCGTTCCTCAAGCCACGGTCGAGGCCACGCTGGGCGAGGACAAACTGGCATTCGACGAGGCCGGACGCTTCTTCGCCGCGTTCGACCGCGATGCCGCGCCGGCGATCAAGCTCGTTGCTCGTTTCGCGGACGGGCGGCGCATCGAAAGCCCACTCGCCATTGCGCCACGCGACTGGGAGATCGAGCACGTAAACGTAGCCCGCACGCCGGGCGGACCCTCGGCGGCGTTCATGAAGATTCGCCAGCCAGAACTCGACGCCATCTGGAATGCACGGCTGAAAGAAACCGGTGCGCGAGGGTGGCAGCAGGACTTCATCTGGCCGGTCACGGGGCGCATCTCGGGCCGCTTCGGCTCGCAGCGGATCTATCGCGGCGAACCGGGCAGCTACCATTCGGGGATCGATATCACCACCGGCACGAGCGGCACCGCCTACGTTGCGCCTGCCGACGGGGTGGTGGTGCTCGCGGTCGACGATTTCAGCCTCGAGGGCAAGCTGCTGATCATCGATCACGGGCAGGGGCTCAACAGCGCCTTCCTCCATTCCTCGCGACTCTATGTCGAAGAGGGCGACCGGGTGACGCAAGGCCAGCATATCGGGGACATCGGCTCTTCCGGCCGCGCGACGGGCCCGCATCTCCACTGGAGTCTCAAATGGCGCAATGCTCGGCTCGATCCGCTGCTATTCACCGGGCCGATGCGCTGAGCGCTTGACGCCCGGCCGCCCGCGTCCAACACCGCCCTTTGCCCATGCGCCGCAAGCGTCTCGTCCTCGCCATACTGCTCGCTGCCGCGCTCGCGCCCGGCACCTGGTTGCGCGTGCCCGTCGAGCCGTACCGTTTCGAGCCGCTGGTGAGCATCACTCCGCTCGCCGTCGGGGTGACGCACGCGGGACCTTTCGAACCGGTCGCGGCCTGGCAGCTGACCGGAGACCGCCTGGAGTTCCGCGGCTGGTCTGCAATGGTCGCGCTCGACGACCAGCGCTTCCTCGCGGGATCCGATGGCGGGCGCCGGATGGTCTTCGAACGGCCCGACCGCAGCAGGCTGCCGGGCGTGCTTGGCCGATTCCACGACAACGAAGAGAGTATCAAGGAGGGGCGCGACCTCGAATCGCTGACGATCGATCCGTCCAGCGGCACGGTGTGGGGCGGCTTCGAATACCGCCAGTCGATCGTCCGCTTCGACGCAGAGTATCGACCCGATGGCGAGGTCCATCCGCGCGCCATGCGCCGCTGGGACGACAACGCCGGACCGGAGAGTCTCGTGCGCCTGTCCGACGGGCGATTCCTGGTGATCGAGGAGGGTGCCCAGCTTTGGCGGGGGCACCATCATGCGGCGCTGCTATTCGCCGGCGATCCGATCGACGACCCGCATCCCGAGAGCCTCGTGGTCGAGGTCCCGCGCGGCTATCGTCCGGTCGATGCGACCCCGCTCGAAGACGGGAAGGCGCTGGTCCTGCTTCGGCGTCTGGTGTGGGGCATCCCGCCCACATTCGACACCGCGCTGGCGCTGCTCGACATCGACCACCGCGACGACCGGGGCATTGTCCGGGCACGCCTGCTCGCGGAACTGGGCAATTCGATCCCGAAGGACAATTACGAGGGGATCGCGGTCACCGACGACGACGATGGGCGGCACGTCTGGCTGATCTCGGACGACAATTCGATGTCGTTCCAGCGCACGCTGCTGCTCAAGCTAAGGTGGAATCCACGCGAAAAGGCGCGCGAGTAGCCCTCGCGCGCCTTTCGAATTCTCGCTGCGGCGCCGGAGCGCGCGTCAGGCCTTACGAGGCTGCGACGGCCTTCTTCAGCTCGCGCTTCACCTTGAGCGCGTTGGCCGAGAGCTTCTCGTCGCTGGTCTTCAGGAGCCAGTTGTCGAGGCCGCCATTGTGCTCGACCGAGCGCAGGCCGTGAGTCGATACGCGGAACTTGAAGCTGCGGTCGAGCTTCTCGCTCATCAGCGTGACGTTCTGCAGGTTCGGCAGGAAGACCTTCTTGGTCTTGTTGTTGGCGTGGCTCACATTGTGACCGACCTGGCGGCCCTTGCCGGTGAGTTCGCAAATGCGCGACATGATACGTCTCTCGTTCGAATGGGCGGGCGAGCTTTCCCGTGCTGCTCTCGCGGCAACGTGGGTCCGTTCTTGTCCCGGAAAGCGGCGCGCATAGCGGCGAGGGTGCGAATCGTCAAGCACGTTGCGCGTCCGCCCTCCGGGGGCTAGCGCGTCCGCACTATGAGCGCCTGGACCCTTCCGCAACCCATGAACCGTGCGCTCGCGCTCGCGCAAGCGGCCGCTGCCCTCGGCGAGGTGCCCGTCGGGGCGGTGGTGACGCGCGGCGGCGAGGTGATCGCCGAGGCGCATAATTCTCCGCGCGAAACGCACGATCCGACCGCGCATGCCGAAATTCTCGCGATTCGCCGCGCGGCGCAGGCGCTCGGCGACGAACGCCTCACCGATTGCCAGCTCTGGGTCACGCTCGAGCCTTGCGCCATGTGCGCCGGTGCGATCGTCCATGCACGGATCGGCAAGCTCTACTACGCTGCAAGCGACCCCAAGGGGGGCGCGGTCGAGCACGGCGCCCGCGTGTTCGAGCAACGACAGTGCCTCCACCGGCCCGAGGTCTATGCGGGCATGGGCGAGGGGCATGCGGCGGAACTGTTGCGCGAGTTCTTCAGGGAGCGGCGCTGACGGCGGCGGGGCCGGCGTCCCTCACAAACCCCGCCAGATCTTGGCATCGGCGTCGTCCCGCGCCCCGAACCGTCGACGGTCGCAGGCGGCGGGCATGAAGCGCTTGTCGTAGCAGAGATGCAATTCTTCCAGCCAACCGCGCGCATTCAGGTGAACGCCCACCGCTTCGCGCGGCCAGTCTGGATTGGCATCGGTGAAACGGGTGCGAATGGTCCCGGCGGTGAGGTCCTTCTCGCGGCTCACGCGGTCGAGATCGGGAAGGCGCAGGCCCTGCCACAGGATGCGCGTGACTTTGAAATAGGTTGCCGGGCGCTTGGTCATGCAGGCGCCGTGCTTCGCCCATTGCCGCGCGAGCAGGGCTGCTGAAGGCGTCAGGCACATGTTCGTTGCCACCTCGCGCGGCAGTGGCTCGCGCGCCGCGTTGCACCATTGCGGCCAGCTTCGCCCGCTCTCGGGCCACAGCCCATGCACCACCAGACCGAACAGCCCCGCCTGTCCGCTGCACTGGCGCGCATGGGCCGGTTGGCGCTTGCGTGGCTTGCAGAATTCAGGGCTCCAACTCAACGCCAGCGTATAGCCCGTGACCGGCAGGACCCGCGGCGGGGCCTCCGCCTCGACCCTGGGCAGGTCGAGCATTCGTGGCAGACGGCATTGGTAGTGCTGTGCGGCGAGCGGCGCGGCGTCGAGCAGCCCGACCGCGAGAAAGGCGAGCGCGATCCGCCTAGGGCGTGGCACGGTCGTCGGGATTTTCGGCAAACCATGCCTTGGCGTCGGGTCGAAACAGGATCGCAACCGCCGCCCCGGCGACAAGGCTCGCGGCGAGATCCAACCAGGCGCCGGCACTCGGTCCGAGGACGGTGAGCTCGCGATAGTTCTGGAACAGCGCATAAAGTACGACGAGGACCAGAACATAGCGCATGATGCCCATCCGAAGCAGCGAGATGGTGGTCCACAGGATGCTCGCGAGCAGCAGGAAGATGAAGATCGAGGCGGTGACCATCCAGATGGCCATTCCGCGCGCGCCCTCGCCTACACCGTCAAATCCCGCCAAGGCCTGCTCTTCGAGTCCGGCGAAGCTGAGTACTGCGGAAGCGAAGACCAGCAGCGTCGCGATCGGAAACAGGACGTCGAACAGCTTGATCGAACTCGGCTTCACCCCTCGTCTCCCCCATTTGCTCGCTGGAGATGCAACAAACTGCGGGGGAGGTAAAGGTCTGTGAGGAGGCGAATCCGTGATTGTCGGGCGCGGCGGAACATGCCGGACCGTCGGGTGGCGGCTAGGCTATTCGCCGCTTTCGCCCCGCGCGCCGGCGAACCAGGCCTTGGCGTCGGGGCGGAACAGGAACCAGATCGCCGTCACGGTCATCACCGTGGCAAGGAGGCCCCAGGCCATCGAGCTGTCGAAGCCCGATTCCAGAGATCTCACCGTGGTCAGGACCGACCACGCGGTGAGCAGGACGAGCGCCCATCGGGCGAGCCCAATTCGCAGGACGGAGATCAGGAACCACAGGCCCAGGTTGATCGCGAGGCTGAGAAGGAGGGCGCCGACCAGCATGCCGGTGCCCATCTCGGGCAGGCCCTGGGCGGCGAATTCGGCTTCGGCCTGTGCCGACAGCGTGCCGAAGCTGAGGAGGATACCAAGCATTGTGACGCCGAGCGATCCGAGGAACAGCCAGTCGAACGTCCTGATCGAAGCGGGTTTCATGCGGTTTCCCTCCACAGTCCTTTGACCTCACTCATGGAGGGCTATCACAGCGGCGTAAAGTCGAGACCGATGTCGGCAGCGGGCGCGCTCTGCGTCAGGCGTCCGACGGAGACGTAATCGACGCCCGTCGCGGCCTTGGCCTGAATAGTGGCAAGGGTGATCCCGCCGCTCGCCTCGGTCGGCACGCGGCCGGCCACCAGCGCCACCGCCTCGCGCAGCGTGTCGGGCTCCATGTTGTCGAGCAGCAGACGGGTGGCACCCGCTTCGAGCGCGGGCTCGATCTGGTCGATCCGGTCGACCTCGCAGATGATGTCCTTCACCCCCGCCTCGACCGCGCGTCGCACGGCTTCGCCGACGTTGCCCGCGACGAGCACGTGGTTGTCCTTGATCATCGCCGCATCCCAGAGGCCCATGCGGTGGTTCGCGCCGCCGCCCATGCGCACGGCGTATTTCTCGAGCATGCGCAGACCCGGGATGGTCTTGCGCGTGTCGAGCAGTGTGCAGCCGGGATTGTCCATCGCGCGGACGTAGTGTGCCACCATGGTGGCGATGCCCGAGAGGTGCTGGACGGTGTTGAGCGCGCTGCGTTCGGCGGTCAGCATCGCGCGGGCATTGCCTTCCAGCCGCATCAGATCGGTGCCTGCCGGCACGCTCGCGCCCTCCTCGACGAGGATGCCGATCTTCATGTCCGGATCGAGTGCGCGAAAGAAGGCCTCGGCTACGGGAAGCCCCGCAACCTCGATGGCATCGCGTGTGTCCATCACACCGGAGAAGCGCGCCTCGGCTGGGATCACGCTCTCGCTGGTCACGTCGATCCCGCCGCCCGGCAGCCCCTCGCCGAGGTCCTCCGCCAGCGTTTCCCGAACGAACCGGTCGAGGTCGAAGCCGTCGAGAGCGAACGCCATCAGTGGACGAAGCGCGCCACGACGTCACGGTACGAGCGGCTGACCTTCACCTCCGCTCCGCTGTCGAGCACGAGGAAGCACTCGCCATTGGTATGCGGCTTGACCTGCCGGACCTGGTCGAGGTTGACGATGGTCGAGCGGTGGACGCGCTGGAACTTGCGCGGGTCGAGCCGGCGTTCGAGGTCCTTCATCGTCTCGCGCAGGATCAGCGAATTGTCGCCGGTATAGATGCACATGTAATCGCCCGCGGCCTCGATGTGCTCGATCGTGTCGGTCTCGACGCGGAAGATCTGCCCGCGATCCTTGACGTTGATCAGCTTCTCGTAGCGGCTCGCGGTCTCGGCGTCCTCGCCCGCAAGTTCCTCCGCCGCTTCGGGGGCCACTTCCGATAGCACGCTCTTGAGCTTCTCTGCCTCTTCGGTCGATTTCTTTTCGGTGAGGCGCTGGCGCACGCGTTCGATCGTGTCGGCAAGCTTGTCCTCGTCGACCGGCTTCATCAGGTAATTGACCGCATTGGCCTCGAAGGCGCGGATCGCGTGTTCCTGGAAGGCGGTGACGAATACGAACAGCGGCGGGTCGATTTCCATCACCCCCTGGACGACCGAGAAGCCGTCGAAGCCGGGCATCTGGATGTCGAGAAATACGAGGTCGGGCTTTTCGGTCTTGATCGCGCGGATCGCCTCGCGCCCATTCTGGCAGGTGGCGATGATCTCGACGTCCTCGAACGGTTCGAGGCGAAGCTGGAGGCCCTGGATGGCGAGCTTTTCGTCGTCGACGAGTATGGTGCGGATGGTCATGTCGTCTGGTGTGCTTTCGGGGGTAATGATGAGGGGAGAACGGCCGGGGGAGCCGAGGGTTTCTGCGTTCGGGCGCCCTGCTGCGCGGGTGCGGATTGCGGCGCGCTTAACGCCTCGTCCTGTTCTTCGGTTTCGTAGGGCAGCTCGATGAGGACGGAAAAGCCGCCGCTCTCGGGGGAGCGGATCTCGAAGCGGTGTTCCTCGCCATAGGCCTGCGCCAGCCGGTCGCGGATATTGGTCAGGCCGACGCCGGTCGAATCGCGGCGGGCATGCGTCGGGCGGACCGCGGGCAGCCCGTCCTCGATATCGTTCATCGTCATGCCTGGCCCGGTATCCGACACGGTTACCCTAAGGCGCGGCCCGACGACCTGGGCGACGATCGAGATTTCCGCCCCCTCTTCCTGCGGGCTGACGCCGTATTTGATCGCGTTTTCGACCAGCGGTTGCAGCAGCATGGCGGGCAGGCGTGCGTCTGCCGCCTGCGGCTCGACGCGGAAGGTCGTCCGCAGGCGCTCCTCGAAGCGCATCTGCTCGATGCCGAGGTAGAGCTGCAGCGTCTCGACCTCTTGCGCCACGCTGACCTTGCCGCCCGGCTGCGTCACCAGCGTATGGCGCAGGAAGCTCGACAGGCGGGTGAGCATAGCATTGGCGGTTTCGCTCTGCTTCAGCAGCACCAGCGTGCTGATCGAATTGAGCGTGTTGAACAGGAAATGGGGGTTGAGCTGATACCGCAGCATGGCCAGCTGCGCGCTGGTCGCCTGCGCTTCCAGGCGTTCGAGACGGTCGGCCTGCTCTTCCACCTGAAGGAAGAAATTGATTGCGTAATAGAGCGCCGACCAGGCTCCGAGCAGCGTCAGGTCGATGAAGTACATGCCGACGAAGAGCTTGACGAAATTGCCGTCTGTCGCCGCGCCCGCGACCTGCAGGACCCAGCTGTCGATGAAGGCATAGATGCCGGTCGCGAACACCAGTACCAGCGCGGTCGCCCCCCAGGTCACCAGCGGGCGCTGCTTGATCAGCTGGCCGTAGACCACCGCCAGGATCAGACTTAGCGAAAAGCCGGTGATCGTCGCGATGAGGATGATCACCAGGCGGTCGGGCGGCTGGCCGTTGGCCAAAGCTGACATGGCGCGCAGCATGGCGGCTCCGCCCCAGCCGCCCAGCTGGAGGTTCCAGAACGCCTGGTTCTTGTTGGCGAAGAACGGCGTAGGTCGAATGGGCAGTACTGCCATTTGCACGCCCCTCTAGCGCAATTGCGACGCGTTGCACCAGTCGCTAGAATGGCCGCGACAGGCGAAACGAGGGAGAGAAGCGATGGGCGTGCAGGAAACGATCGACGAGGCGGGGGCCGAGCGCGCCAGGTTCCGCGAGATGAAACAGGGCACGGCGGAAGACTGGGCCATCATCGGCGGCGAATACCGCGCCTTCGCCCAGGGCCTGCCCGACCGCGTGCTCGATCACCTCAAACTGCTCGACGGCGATTTCGGGGGCTTCCCGGTCGACCGGCTCGAACATTCGCTGCAGACCGCTACGCGCGCGCATCGCGACGGGCGCGACGAGCAATATGTCGTGATGGCGCTGCTGCACGACATCGGCGACACGCTGGGTAGCTACAACCACCCCGAGGTCGCCGCCTCGATCATCAAGCCCTTCGTGAGCGAGGAAGTGCACTGGATTTGCCAGAACCACGGCGCCTTCCAGGGCTATTACTACTTCCACTTCCTCGGCATGGATCAGAATGCGCGCGAGAAATTCCGCGACAATCCGCATTTCGAGGCGTGCCGCGAGTTCTGCGAGAAATACGACCAGTCCGCCTTCGATCCCGACTACGACAGCGAGAGCCTCGAATTCTTCGAGCCGATGGTGCGCCGGGTGATGGCGAAGCCGCTCGCCTCGATGTACGCCAAGGCGATGGAAGAGGAATAGGCGCCTAGCCCTCGGCGTCGAGCGCCTCGGCGAGCCGTTCGGGCGGCACCAGCCCCTCGATCACTTCATTGCCCGCGATCCAGCTCGGCGTGCCGCTGAACTGCAGCTGGCGGGCATAGGCCATGTTCCGGGCGAGCTCCGCCGTCGCTTCCTCCGAATCGGCAAATTTCTTCGCAGCTGCCAGGTCGAGCCCGGCAATCCGCGCCGCGCGCTCGATGCTTGCCGCGCTCGGCGGGCCCTGTTCGAACATCGCATGGAAGAAGGCATCGTATTTGCCCTGCTTCGCTGCGGCGAGCGCCATGCGGGCGGCCTGCTCGCTGCCGTCGAAGATCGGCCATTCGCGGATTACCAGCTTGAGCTCGGGATCCTCGGCGATCAGCCTGTCGGTGCCCGCGATCGACTGGCGGCAATAGGTGCAGCCGTAATCGGTGAACTTGACCAGCACCTTCGATCCCTTCGGATTGCCGAGCACCGCCCCGGGGAAGGGCTGCTTCACCTCGCCCGAAACCTGCGCCAGCCGGTCCTTCGCCTGCTCGCGCTGATAGGCTTCGGCCATGTCGGGCAGGATCTGGGGATTGGCGACAAGATATTTGCGTGTCTGGCCGTTGCCGAGACCGGAGAGCGACCACAGGCCGGCGCCGGCAAAGCCGAACACCAGCGCGATCAGCGCGGTCAGCAGGTGGTTCTTCATGATGATCCTTCGTCGCTCAGCCCGGCGCGCAATCGCGCCCACGCTCCATTTCGCACTGCCGTTCGATCAGCGCGCGCGCCTGCATGCCGATATCCTGAGCGCGAATCCAGTCGGGCGTGCCGCGATCGAGCCCGGCCTCGGCCGCCTGCGCGCTGCGCAGCGCGAGCCCGTATTCTCCGCTCATGACCTGCTGTTCGGCCGAGGCCAGGCGGGCGCGGGCGGTATCGCCGCGCGCGGCATAGACCACGCCGAGCTGGTACCATGCGAAGGGGTTCTGTCGATCGCGACCGACGGCGGCGCGCAGCACGCGCTCCGCCTCTTCGTAATTGTCCTTGTTCTCGGTGGCGATCAGCGCATGGCCGAATAGGCCGGCGATCAGCGGCTCGGCATTGGTCAGCTCGGTGGCGCGGCGCAGGGGATCGAGCGCATCCTCGGGGCGGCCCGATTCGAGCAGCACCTGCCCCTTGAGCTCGAGGAAATAGGGATCGTCGGGGTCGACCTCGAGCAGCTGGTCGGCCGCCGCGAGCGCCAGGTCGACGCGCGCGTTCTGGTGATAGGCATAGGCCCGCGCATAGAGCGCAGGCACGCTCCGGTCGGTCTCGGGATAGTCACGCAGCGTCGCCGAAGGCTTGGAAATATAGCCGACCAGCTTGGCCTTCACGCGCTCGAAATGGGCTTGGTTGCGGGCGTTGGCGGGGTGATCCCACGCAGGGTCCTTTTCATAGACCTCGCGCAGGGCCGAGATACGGTCACCCGACAACGGGTGGGTGCGATAGAACCCCGCCTCGTCGCTCTGGCTGTAGCCGTAGCGAAATTCCTGGTTGAGCAGCTTGCCGAAGAAGCTGAGCGATCCGCGGCCCGAAATCCCCGCCTTGGAGAGAAAATCCGCCCCGGCGAAGTCGGCGGAGGATTCCTGCGTCCGGCTGAAGGCGAGGAACTTGCCCATAGCGGCCTGCTGGCCGGCCGCCATGATCCCCATGGCGGCTTCGCCCGCCCCGGCCAGGGCGGCACCGATCCCGGCAAGCATCGACAGCAGGGAGATCTTCGTCGCCGCTGCCGCACCCTCACCATAGCGCAATACGTGCCCCCCGGTGATGTGGCCGAGTTCGTGTGCGATCACGCCCTGAACTTCCTCGGCGCTATCGGCGGCCTCGATCAGTCCCGAATGGATGTACACGGTCTGACCGCCGGCGACGAAGGCGTTGATCGACGGGTCGTTGATCAGGACGATATCGACATTGTCCGGCTGAAGGCCGGCGGCTTGGATCAACGGGGCGGAAATCTCGTGGAAGAAGGCCTCGGTTTCGGCATCGCGCAAGATGCTCTGAGCGGCGACGGGCTGCGCCGCGAGCACGGCGGCGGCAAGCAGGGCGAGCAGGCGGGAGGTCAGGCGCATTGAGGTCGAGCCTAAGGCGTTTCGGCCTGAACCGGAACTGAAACCTCGCTCACGCGGCGGGCGAAATCCACCACCGCACCATCGACATCGCGCCGCTGGCGCCAGGGGCTGGCGAGCGAGATCAGCGGCGCATTGTGATCGAATCCGGGATAGATACGCGTTTCGACCGGTGCCCCGGCCTGTTCCAGCGCCCGTGCCAGTGCGCGCGTGTTGCGCGGCCTGACCAGCGTGTCGTCCTCGCCGTGGACCAGCAGCATGGGCGGCGCATCGGCGCGGATGTGGCTGATCGGCTGGCTTTCGGCGCCGGCCCCTACCGATCCAAAGGCGGCGCGGCTCGAGGGCTTGTCGAAGGGATAGAAGTCGTACGGGCCTGAGAGACCGATCACCCCGCGCGGTTCCACGTCGCTCGCGGCCAGCCATTTGGTCTCGAGTGCAACCTGCACGACATTGTAGGCGCCCGCCGAATGGCCGGCCAGGACGATGCGGTCGGGATCGCCGCCAAGGCGCGGCGCGAGCCGGGCGGTCTCGGTCACAGCGGCAGCGGTGTCCTCGAGCATGGCGGGGTAGCGCCCCTCCTCGCCCAGCCGGTATCCGGCAAGCACGACGATGAAGCCCGCCGGCGCGATCGCACGGGCGATGAAATTGTAGTCGTCGGGATCACCCCAGCTCCAGCTCCCGCCATGGACGAAGAGAAACACCGGGAGGGGGCCGTCTGCTTCAGCAGGCGCATAGATCCGCAGCTTCTGCGCCGGGTCCCGGCCGTAGCGGGTGTTTGCCACCAGCCTGACGCCGCGCGTTCCGCCCGTCATCCGGTCGACGGCATCGAGCACCGCCGGGCCGTTGTTGCGGATCGCGAGCAGCAGCAGGACTCCTGCCAATAGGATCGCGGCGAGGCCGCCGAGCAGGATCTTCATGTGGTCTCGCACTCCCGTTTGCGCATCGCGCCCGGGGCTAGCCGCTGTCGCGCACGGGCGACAAGGGCTTTGTCGACCTTTCGGACTAGTCGAGCAGCTTGCGCGCGGCGCGTTCGACCAGCGGGATGTCCTCTGGCACCTCGCCAATGATCTCGATCGCGCCGTCGGCGGTGCGCCGGACCATCACCAGCGCAAATTCGGCGCCCTCTTCGTCGAGTTCGGCGAGCGAGACTGCGTCGAGCGCACGCAGCTTCTCTGCGAGCTTGGCGCGGACGGTCTTCTTGTGCCCGGCCGGCTTGCCCTGCTCTTCCTTGCGCGCGGCGCGCTCGGCCTGGACCACGCCTTTGAGGCCGCCTTCGGCCTCGCGCAGGAAGCTCGCGAGCTTGCCGCGCTCGATGCCCAGCCGGTGGCCATGCGTCAGCACGGCGGCGTATTCGGTCAGCCGGGTTTTGTCGTAATCGGCGCCGAAGACGAGCTTCACCACCGGCGTCATCGGCGCCCGATCCTGGATGGTCAGCCCGCTCTCGGTGAGGAGCTCGTCGAAACCGGCGGGGTCGCTCTGGGCCTCGATGCTGAAGTCGTAGGCGCGGCCGACCGCCTCGTAGAGCGTCTTGCGGCTGCGATCCTCGGTGTTCTGCGCCGCCTGCGCTAGTTCGCGCGCCGCGGCGAGGGCGTCGTAGAGGTTCTCGGGCGCGCCGGAATCGTCCGACCAGTCGGGGGCGGAATCCTCGATCTGTTCGAATTCGTCGGTTGCGGGGGACAGATCGCCGGTATTCGCATCGTCGGTCTCGGCCACCGGAGCCTCGACCATCGGTGCGGGCGGCGGAACATAGGCCTCGGGAATGCGATGGGCGGCAGAATCATTCTCGCCCGCATCCGGCACGGGCACGCCCTCGCCGAACGAGAGGTCGACGCTCTTCTTGGTACGGTCGCCGCGATTGACCAGCGCGACGAGGCTGCTCGATGCCTCTTCGTCGGCGAGCGGGTCGACCACATCATCGACGTCGTCCTCGCTTTCGTCCTCCTCGTCCCAGTCGGGCAGGCCGTAGTCGGCGGCGGTCTTCATCCTGCCGTCGAATTCGTCTTCGTCGTCGGTCTCGTCATGCGCGGCATAGCCGCCGATCGGGTTGCCAAGCGCATCGAGCCGCGCGGCGAGCGGGGCGGAATTTCTCGGCGCCGTGAAATCGCCTTCCGAGCCTTCCATCGTCCCGAAGGCCGGGCGCGGCAGGGCGCCGTCGGCGCCGGCGAGTTCCATCATCTCGGCGCCACCCAGCTCGAGCACATCCTCGTCCCTGAACCCGCCGAACGTCTCGGCGGTTTCGAGCCTGTCCGCATAGGCAGGCTCGAATTCTTCCTCCGAATTGCCCAGCGCCTGGTCGAGCTCGAGTAGCAGCGCGTCGGCGGTCTGGCGGTCGGCCATCTCCTTCCAGTTGATCACGCCGTAGATGTGGTCGACCGTTGTATCGTCGCTCGAATAGGGCAGCAAGATGCCGCGATAGAGCACGCTGGCGCCGACCGCATTGTCGAATTCCGCCTCGAAGCCGATCGGCGCCTGATTCGCCAGGATTTGCATGTAGTGATCGGTCAGGCGACTGAGCACCGAGCGGCTGGGAACTGCGGAAAGATGCGAAAGCGATCCCTCCGCGCTGCATTCGTCAGCCAGTTCGCCGCCGACGTAGCGCAGGCGCGGATCCTCGATGTCCTGCGTCAGGTCGAGCAGAACCGAATAGGGGCCGAAATCCTCGAGCGTATCGGGATGCAGATCGTCGATATGCGGGAAGTTGCGGTCGCCCAGCAGACTTGCCCAGTGGTTGTAGGCGCGCACCTGCATGCGGCGCTCGTCCTGCCCGACGGGGGAAGGCGGCGCTTCGACATCGGCGTCGTAGTCTTCGACTCCCGCATCGTCGAAGTCGTCTTCCGCTTCGCGCGAGCCGAAAAATCCGCCCAGCCTGTCTATCACTGCGTCCACCTTTCGCGGGGTCTGCCTATTCGGAAAAACCTATGCAGGTGGCGAGGTAAAAATAGGGTTAAGTGCGTTAACCATGGCGCCTATCGGCGCGGGGGGATTTCACAGCATGTAGCGCATGTGGATCGTCATCGCGCGGTTCTCGCTGCCCACGTCGAAGGCGGCGTCGGCAAAGCGCGGCGGCCCCATCCGCACCTTGGCATCGCGCGAGAAGCCGAAGCCTTCCTTGGGCATCATGCCCAGCGCGCGATCGGCCTTGCCGTTGGCGTTCTCGTCGTGGAGCAGCGCGATGGCGTAGCGACCGGGTTTCACGCCGGTGAAGGTGAAGGTCACATTGCCCTCCTGCGCCTCGGTCGTCGCGCCATAGGCGCCCGGCACTCCGCGGCATCGTGGAAAGCGGTCCTCGTCGGTGGTCATGCAGGCGCGCACCACGCCCTCGGCATTGCGCAGACCGGTCACGGTGACGGTGATCGTCGCGCCAGCCGGGTCGATCGGCGCAGCGGCGGCGAGCGCCGTGCCGAGCGGCAACAGCGCGAGTACCGCGGCGCGGCTCAGGCGGAGGCGCTGAGCCCGCGATCGGTCCCGCATGCCCGGTCCCAGAAGCGGAAGTAGAGGCCGTAGTTGCATTGATACTCTTCGTGATGACGCTGGTGGTGGCTGGCGGTTATCAGCCATCCTCCTAACCCCGAGTGAACCAGTCGACGCGGGAAGATTTCCCAGCCCATGTGATTGGTCACCCCCATCACCGTCATGACCAGCAGCACGAGGCCGAGCATGGCGACATGGATCGGGACGAGGAAGACGAGCGCCGGGATCACGATCGCGCCGGTCAGCGCCTCCCACGGATGGAAGCTCATCGCTGCCCAGGCGGTCGGCGGGCGGCTGGCGTGGTGCACGGCATGCATGGCGCGGAACCATGCCGGGCGGTGCATCAGCCGGTGCGTCCAGTAGAACCAGGTGTCGTGCGCCAGAAGGTAGAGCAGCGGGGCGAGCGGGAGATACCACAGCGGGTAGGCGTCCCATCTGCTGTAGATCTGCGTCCAGCCGCGGTCCTGCCAGCCCCAGGCGACCACGCCTGCGGGAATGCCGTAGATTGCTGCGGAGGCGAGCGACCAGCCGATCTCGCGGCGGATCTGCGCCCCCAGCTTCGCGTGATAGCCGGGACGCACACGGTCGGTGACCAGCGCGAAAATGCCGCTGGTCGCCAGATAGCGCAGCGCGACGATCGCGGTCATGGCAAGCGCGGACAGGATGATGGCGGTGAGCATCGCGGGCCGACCCTAGCTGCGCGCGGCTCCGCGCGATACAGGGGATGTTTATTCAGGCGTGCCCCAGGGCGCGCAATGCGGATCGAGCGCCACGGTCGCGCGGCGCAGCGCGGCGCGGGCGAGCCGTTCGACTTCGACCTTGCGCCGCGCCGCGGCGAGCGGCTGGAGCGGGGCGGGGCGCAGGATCTCGCCGTCATAGCCGTCGGCGACGATGATCCCGCAGCAATCGGGACGGTAATCCGCGCCTTCGAGCGGGCCGCGGTCGAGCCGCGGCGGGACGCCCCAGAAGAAGCGGTCGCAATGGTCGAGATAGTCGGGCCACTTGCCGTCGCCGAGCAGGTCGCCGCGCTGGACCTTGATCTCGACGATGATCACGCGCCCCTTGGGATCGACCCCCATGAGGTCGGCCCGGCGTCCGTTGCGCAGCGGCATTTCCGCGAGGCACCAGATGTCGTTGCGCGCGAAGAGCCGCGCGATCCCGCGCGCAACAATGGCCGCCGTCTGGGCTTCCGTTTGCGAATCCGTCATGCCCGCGATTTGGAACATAGTGCGAACACGGTCAAGGCCTCGAGGCCTTCCGACGCGCTCGGCGGCGATCAGCCGGCTTCGGACAGCTCCAGCAGCGCGGTGCGCGCGGTGTGGAACTCGCGCCACAGCGTAAGCGCAGCGGCGGTGGTATCCTGGCCCTTGGCGGTGAGCGCGAGCAGCGCGCGCAGGCCGGGTTGCATGAAGGCGGCGAGATCGTCGATCCCGCGTGCGGTCATTTCGTAAGTCCAGCCGCCGATCCGTGCAGCGCGCTGCGGCAGCGCGGCGATCGCGGGTGCGGGCGGTTCATGCGCGAGTTGCGCAAGTGCGGCGATCGCGCCCGCCGCCTCATGGACCGCCTCCCATTGTTCGGTCAGCAGGTGTAGGTCGGGAGCCGTCCGCAGCCCGTCCGCCGAGGCGGGTGGGAGCATGGTGGCCTGGGCCAGATCGAACTCGTGTGATGGCGCGTTCATGGTGTTCTGGAATAGGTCGCCAGTCTTATGAAAAGCCTAACGCGCGGCGCACCGTTCGCGCCGGGTCGTTTTGGGCTGGCGAGCCCCGGCCGGCTTTGCTAAGCGCCCCGCTCGCCCGCATGGCGTGCAGGCACCCGTAGCTCAGCTGGATAGAGCGCTGCCCTCCGAAGGCAGGTGTCAAGCCGGTTTGGGTGGAAAGTTTTGAAGGAATTGGTAAGTAATTTAGTGGCTTAGATGATCGCAAGGTTTGGGTTCACATCGCAATTCTTTCCGCGTAAGCATCGCGTAAGCACAAAGCACCCGTAGCTCAGCTGGATAGAGTGTCGCCCTCCGAAGGCGAAGGCCACAGGTTCGAATCCTGTCGGGTGCGCCAGCTGCCTCATTCAACATCAGTTTTTGTTCCGCTTGCCGACTGTACGGTTTTATGAAAAAGAACTGAAATCTCGGGCGTTGAAAGAAATCTTCTCGCTCTGGTATCTTGTGACCATGCACAACGGCGATCTTACTGAGGTGTTGGGCTATGCTGCTCCTGCCAAGCGCGCAGCTCCTCGCCTCTCAAAAACTGGATCGCAGTACCGCGGGCATCGCGACCGCCCTTAACGAAACCACGGTTTCGCGCTTCGCCAAACTGGGCATAGATGACGGAGTCGGCCTTCATCTTGCGGGCTTTTTCCCACAGCTCGCGCATGACCTTATCGTGCGAAGGGTCGGCGTGGAAGATCGTGGCCTTATGCACCCCCTTGGTGATGTGCCCGATTACGCGATAGGGGCGGTCAGTGATGTCGCCAGTTGTCACCGGGACTGGCTGGCGCATCAACCATTCGTAGGATTGAGTATTCTCGATATTCTGCGCGGCCAGCGGTAGGTCGGTCGCGAACAGGGCGGCTGCGGCGAAAATGATGGCAGGCTTCATGTCGAAATCCCTCTTTGCAGTTAAATCTAGGTGACGCATGCGGCATTGATTGTCGTACGCTGCGGAAGCAGCGAAACGCGCGCCGTTCGATCACTTGCGCAGAAGTTTCTCGACAAATCGCATCGACCTCTCGGCCGAAGCTGGTCAGCGGATCGAGCTTAACCGGACGACGCGCCTGTCGTCGGCGCCAAGCAACGGCACCAGCACGCCGCGAGCGCGCTGCGCCATGCGTATCGCGGGCTCGCGGCGCCCCGTCCGGTTTAGAGCGAGGGCTTGTTCCGCCATCGCGAGGGCTGTGAGCCAATTGCCTGCGGGCAGCGATTTCGCACCCAAATCCACCGCCTGTCCGGCAAGCGCGACAGCCCGGGCATCGTCACCCGCGCGGCGAAAATGCGCCGCCATGTCGGTCAGCAGCGGGACCAGCATCGGGTTACCCCGTCCGAGTGTCTCCTCCTGCCGGGCAAGCACGCGCTCGAAAATCCGCGTGGCGCTGGTGAAGTCGCGCCGCTCGCTCGCAAGCCTGGCCCGGACGATCCGGGCATTGTCCTGATGGTCGACACCCACACCGGCCAGCGACGGTGCTGCCTCGGCTAGCGTCCGGCTCGCGCCCGAAAGGTCACCCGCATCGAGCCGCGCGCCCGCCAGATTGATCCTGCTGATCGTCGCAAGGTAGGAATTCCTGCCCTGCAATCTCTCCGAGATCGCGATCGCCTGCGCGAATTCCGTAATGGCACCCGAGGTTTTACCGATATCCCGGTAGAAGCTGCCGCGGTAATAGGCATTGGCGGCAGCCGCGGCGCCATCCGGTTCGGCGTATTTGCGAGTCAAGTTCTCCGCTTCGGCAAAAGCCTCTTCCGCCTCGTCGAAGCGGCCCAGCTTCTGCAGCGCATTGCCGAGCTTGTTGCGATAGTCGGCGCGGTCTGCGTGCTCTTCGGGCAGCGCCTTGTCGACGCGACTGATGACCGTGCTGAACAGTGTCGCGGCTTCATCGAGCTTGCCTTGCCGCCTCAGGACCAGCGCCAGATTGCCCAGTCGGATAATCGTGTTTGGTTCGAGCGGGCCGAGAGTTTCCTCGGATTCGCGCACAATGCGCCGACCGATCGTTGCTGCTTCGGCATATTGGCCAAGCGTATCGTGACATACGGCGAGTACGCCCAGCGCATTCAATCTGAGTGCGGCGAATTCGCCCGTCTCCCCGGCCAGCTCGTCGGTCGCCCTCCCTAGCAAGGGCATGGCCTCATCGCATCGCCCGGCAGAAGAGAGCGTCGCCCCGATCCGTGCCCTTATATTGGCCGTCTCGGGATGATCGGCGCCATAAAAACGTTCGGAAAGCCCGAGCGCACGGCGCCGGTGATCCATGGAACTTTCGATATCGCCAAGATGACGCTGGGATTCGCCCAAGCCGTTGTAGATGTCGATGAGGGTCGCGGTGTCCTGCTCGGATGCGGAGCGAGCAGCCGCGAGGGCCTGCCGGAAGACGGCGTACTCCTGATCGTGCTTGCCGAGACCGCGATAGCTTTCACCAATAACGACGAGAAGCCGCGCCTGCAGATCGGGTTGTCCGTCCAGCTCGGCGATCTTGGACCTTGCCGCATCGAGCAGGTCGACCGCGCTGACCTCATCGCCTTGTGCGACGAAGGGCGATGCACTGGCGAAGGTTTGAGTGAGAATGTCGGAAACCTCGGTCGCTTGCTGCGCGGCCAATTCGGCCCGGTCGCGTTCGGCCGCCAACCGGCTGGTGTGGTAGATGCCGAAACCGGCAGCACCTGCAACCACCACTGTCGTGGCCGCAACGCCGATCGCATTGCGGCCGATGAACTTGCGCGCGCGATAGGTCCAGGCATCGCCGCGCGCCTCGACCGGGCGTCCGGTAAGATATCGCTCCAGATCGTCGGCCAGCGCCCGCGCGCCGCCATACCGGCGCCCGGGTTCCTTCTGCAGGCACTTCAGGACGATATTGTCGAGATCGCCGCGTAGCTTGCGCCGCAACTGGTCGGGCCCCAGCGGCAGGAATTGCGGCCCTTCCTCCTGGCCTGCACCCAAGACCACCGTGCTGGGTCGGCTCGGCTCCTCATCGAGTATTGCGCGCTCGATTTCGAAGGGCGTGGCATCGGCGGTGGTCGCGTAGGGCGATTTGCCCGTGAGCAGTCGGTATAGCAGCATTCCGAGCGAATAAACATCGGTCGCCACGGTCACTCGCTCGCCGCGAACCTGTTCAGGGCTTGCAAAATCGGGTGTGAGGACGCGCCTGTCGGCCAGCGTCATGTCGGTGGGCGCATCCTCGGGCTCGAGCAGCTTGGCAATGCCGAAATCGAGGATTTTTACCTGCCCTGCCGGCGTGACCAGGATGTTGGACGGCTTGAGGTCACGGTGGATTACGAGATTGCGGTGCGCGTAATCGACCGCCTCGCAGGTCTGGCGCACCAATTCCAGCCGCGCAGCCAAACCCAGCCCGTGTTCCTTGCAATAGGTATCGATCCGCTGTCCTTCGACCAGTTCCATGACCAGCCAAGGATCGCCATCCTCGGTCGAACCGCCGTCGACCAATTGCGCGATCCCGGGGTGGTTGAGGCTGGCAAGGATCTGGCGTTCGCGAAGGAAACGCGAGGCGAGGCCCCGTGTTGCGAGATGGGGCGACATCAGTTTGAGCGCGGCGGTCTGTGCGTAGGAACCATCGCTGCGCTCGACCAGATAGACCGCGCCCATACCGCCGAACCCGACCGTGCCGATCGCCCTCCACGGACCGAATTCGTAGCCAATAACGCGCTCGGCGCCTTCTTCGATCAGCCGTTCCATCGAATGGACGATGGGACTGCCGAAATCGGTCGCGCTGGTATCGGCGGCAAGGAGCGCGGCGAGCTTGGCCACAAGGCCGGGGTGCTGGCGCGCAAATTCTGCAAGAAATGCCGCTCGCTCGCTATCGTCGAGACCGATAGCCCGGTCGAATGCGGCTTCCAGAACAGTCATGTCGCCCGATGTCATTGAGGCCCTCCCAGCCCATCAAGCAGCAGCGGCGCGAGGAATCGATCAGTCCGTGCCATCCACCATGAAATCACGGATCCACGCGCGGGCAAAACGCAGGTGGCGGCCGATCGTTGCGCTCGACAGCCCGGTGTATTCTTCCATCTCGCCGACCGACAGGCCGCCGAAATATTGCAGCTCGATCAATTGTGCCTTGTCCGGATCGACTGTGCGCAGCGCCTGCAGGGCCTCGTCGGGCTCGATGATCGCAAGATCGGTATCGCCGCCTTGGGCCAGCCCCTCGTTCAGCGTGACCCGCACGTCGCCGCCACCGCGTTTCTTGGCAGTCCGGGCATTGGCGTGGTTGACCAGCAGTCGGCGCATGAGCCGTCCGGAGAGGGCGAAAAAATGCGTCCGGTCGGCCCAGTCGACATTCGAACCGCGCAGCTTGAGATAGGCATCGTGCACCAGGGCCGTCGGCTGGATCGTATGTCCGGCACGTTCCCCCGCCATCAGGTGCTGGGCCTGACGATGCAGTTCTTCGTAAACGAGCGGGACCAGCGCCTCTTCGGCCTCGTCGTCGCCTTCACGCCATTCGCCGAGCAGGCGCGTGATGTCGCTATCGCTGTCCAATCGAAAAGCCCCCCAGCGGAAGCGGTATTTTTTCCGTAATTTGCAAGGTCGGTCAATAATTTTGGCCGACGGTGATCGTTTTGGCGTCCTCTCGCTGCTTGCACTCGTGAACGCTCCATTGGTGGGCAGGGATGGGAGCAAGGCTATGAAAAACGCAGTCAAAAAGCAGGGAGCGGCGCGGTACGCCCTGGTTGCTGCGTTGGTGATGGGCCTTACCGGATGTGGAGGTGGAGACGGCAACAGCGCCCCCCCGACAGGAGGAGGTGGCGTGCCCACGCCCGCGCCGACGCCTTCCCCGACACCATCCGGGCTAATCGACATAGTGTTTTCGGGCTCTTCAACCCAGGGGACCTTCTCGCTGCGTGGAGCGGACAGCACACGGAACGGCTTTCGCCTGTTGTCGGAAGGCTTCGCGGCCGGCGCTGATGTGCGGGACGTTAAAGTCTCCCCGAACAGCAGGCAGGTCGCTTTCATCGCTAAGGACCGGTCCGCGGCGACCTTCGCGCTTTACGTCGTGCCAATCGAAGGCGGAACTCCAATAAAGGTTTCGCAGGACAGTCAGCGCGATGTCAGCAGCTTTGACTGGGCGCCAGACAGCCAGCGGCTCGTCTATGCGGGCAATTTCAACCAGGTGAACCCGGTGGAGGCTGAGGAAATCTATGTCGTCAAGCCTGATGGCAGCGGTCGCGCCCGGATAAGTGGCAGCCTGGGCAATCCGCCTTCTGTGTCGATTACCAATCCAACCGTTTCGCCTGATGGCAGGTTTGTTTTGACACAGACTTTCGGAGCATCCGCCGCCGGCGTGGAAAGCACTCCCAACGGTTACAATTTCTATGCGATCGATGGCAGTTCCGGAGCGATCCTGCAGCGCGAGGCAAGTGGCCAAGTCCGAAACGGGAAGTGGTCGAGCGACAGCAGCAAGGTTTGCTTTGCCGTTTCGCCCAACGGGACCGATTTTCGCCTGTCCTATCGAAATGTCCCCAATTCGGGACAGTTCGACTTCCTGATCACTGAGAACTCGGATCTGAACGATACATGTGCGTGGGACAGCACCGGCAATGTCGTCGCCTATATCGAGCGTAACAATGGCCTCTTTAGCGGCACGCTCCGCACCCGGAACCTAACCAACGGCACCGTCAGGACACTGACCGAAATGGCAAGAACGCCGCAAGAGATCTTCGATATCCGCTTTAATCCGGCCAACGACGGCCTGATCGCCTTCCTCGGCAAGATCGATACACCCAACAACCGCCACCTTTTTATTGCGCTCACGGACACTGATCTACCCCGTCGGGTCTCCCCTTCGCTACAAGGCGGGAAGAATGTGATCGACTACGCCTGGTCGCCCGATGGCAAGTGGATCGCTTACCTTGCAGATACCATCGATAACGGGCTCATTGAGCTTATACGCGTTCGCGTAAGCGACCTCAGTCCCGTCATATTTGAAATCCCGGGTTATGACGTGAAGAGTCTTCACTGGGCCCCGGATTCATCCCGATTGGTATTTTCTGCAGGCGTTGACGTCGCAGGAAGCCCGGCAACCCGTCTCTATTCGACGCCATCTGGATCAAACGATCTCTCCCTGATCGTGGAAAGCGGATTGATCGCAATCGGCGCGATCGATGTCGCCAGCCCCAACCGCTGATCCCCCACTGCGCGCGGCGGTAGGCAATTTCGCAAACAATGAATGAGGACCAACTCATGAAGCAACCCAAACAATATCGCCACGCGCTGCTGGCACTCGGCGCGTTTGCTTTGGCTCAGTCGACACCTGCGGTCGCTAAGGCTGCGGAAATCCGGGACGCGCGCTCGCAGGTCGAATGGACGCTTGGCAATCTCGATCAGATGATGGGGGAGCAGAACCGGAACCAGAGTGAGTTCCGGGAGATCGAGCGCGAGGAGCAACAGCTTAAGTCGATTTCTTCCAACCTCGACTGGACGATCAGCAACTACAACAAGAACTGTACCCGGTCTGGCACGGTTGCCAACCAGTGCCCGCAATGGGGCAGTGAGATCGACCGAACCAGCCGGCAGATCGAGGAAGGCTATAGCGAGCTTAACCGGCGGTATCAGGAGATCGACCGCCGCCAGCGAGAACTGCAGGGCCGGGTGGACCAGATGCGGATGCGGTTGATGGACAATACCCGCCAGCTCGCAGCGGCGTGCCGGAATGCGACCGCAGAAGAACGCGGCGATTTGTGCAGCATCCCGGGCGGTGGCCGCAGCGCGCAAGACTTTGCCAACGAAGCCGAACGGGTGCTCCGCGCATCGCTCTGAAGGCGCGGACAGTGCGACCGTGACCGGCCAATCATACAAGGAGTTGAGCGCATGAAAAAAATTGAGATTTCCCACCGCAGTGGTCCGCTTGGCACTGGTGTTGCCCCTCACCGTCCCGGGCTCGGCCCTGCGGGCTCAGGATGCCGGAGCCTATGCATCGGCTAGCGTGGCCCATGCCGCGACCGATGGCAGCGAATTGGGCGACTTCGACGGGGATAGCGGGCATCTCCAGCTGCGCCTGGGATATGCCTTCAACCGCTATCTGGCGATCGAGGCGGAGGGCTCGCTTGCCGTGCTCAAGCCAGAACTGCACGATCCATCTGAGGGCTCGCGCCTGATCCTCGATCGCTACGCCGCTGCCTTTGCGGTCGCGCGTCTGCCGGTCGGCGATCGAGTCACGCTTCACGCTCGTGGAGGCTATTACATCGGCACTGTTCCGCTCGAAGCAAAAGGAGCGCGGGAAACGGAAAACTTCGACGACTTCGCATATGGGCTGGGCCTTTCCTACCACTGGGACCGCAACGCGATCCGCGCCGATTATACGGCGCTGACGGGTTCTCTCGATGACGACCAAGGACCGAAGCTCGATCACCGGCTGATCGGCATCGCCTTTGTCCGCTCCTTCTGAACCACCGTCAGTCGCTGGGAATCTGCCATGCATCCGATCTTTTGAATAGCCCTTGCTGCGGCGCCCTCCGCCAGGGCGACGGAACCGGCGGGCGACAGACAGCCGCCCCCGCGGAGCATCGTTGAGGTCGAGCGCCGGTATTATCCGGAGGTGGTGGAGTTCGAAAGCGGCAGGCCGGTGCGCTACACGTGCGAAAACGGCGCAAGATGCGCCACAATGGCCTGCACGCCAAGCCGTTGTGGGTACTGTGATCCGCAATCCACATGGAATCTTTATGCCCATCGGGCGCACATGAAGGCGCATGCATAACCCACATTCCGGCGCTTCGACCGCCGACACCACCCTCGTCTATGACTTTGGCCCCTGCGATCCGCTTCCTGTGCTGATGCTGATCGTGAAGCTTAAAGATCTGCTCGTGGCGATGTGGGCCGGCAACAAGGGCGAGGGCGACTCCTTCGCGCTGCTCGCGCTCATTGCGCGGCATGTGCAGGGTCGCAGGCTCGGTGCGGCCCGGCACATGCTCGGAGTGCTTGCCGCTTCGCTGTTCTAAGGCGATGCGATGCCGACGCCCGCGATTTCGGTACTTTCGGCGGTCGAGGGGCTGACCATCGTCAACTCTGCGCTGGAGGCACTGGTGCTGCCGATCGCGATCGCCATCATCATCGGCCTGTTCCTCTATCAAGAGCCACCGCATCGCGCTGAGCTGCGCGATGCGGTTGAGCGTGTCGCCGCAGTCTTCGTCGACTATCCGGGCGGCTTCGGGGTAGCGGTGAATGGTCGCCGAAGACGATCCATTGCCGACGAAAGCAGCGTCTATCAAAGCCGTCAGTTTAGTGCACTGCCATTTTGATGCCATCACCGTAACGATGGGAAGATTTAATGCCTGCCTCCATTTTCAGGCATGCGAGCCGGAATTCAGTCATGTGCCGCGAGCCGGCACAATATGATTGTGGGCAGTCCTGACATTGGCATTGCTCATGAAAGTGAACGCGAGGTGGGCGAGCGTCGGCATGACAGTTTCTCAAATTTCCGCAAACTTGGCCGTTGCGTACTGTGCAGGGCGGCGGAACTCCACATTAACGCAGCATCGTCGCCAGGGCGGCTGCAATCTCGCGGTGGCCAAGAGCGTTTGGATGCCATGGCGCCCCTGGCTGATCGCCGACAGTTGCGGTCCCTCCTTTCGCCCATGGAACGGGCGCACATGCCGTGTGTTCGCGTGAAAGGCGGTCGGCTGGAAACACCTCGACCTGCGCCGCCTCTGCCGCGCGCACGGTCGCTTCGGCAAGCCGCCTTCCTATCCGCCGCGTCCGGACGGCGTAGCCCGCGGGCATGGCGGTCGAATCGCACGGTCGATCGGGAACGAGCGACACATATTGGACGAAGACGATGCGTGCAGCGGGAGCGCTCTCCCGCACTGCCAGCGCGATCGCCTCGAGAGCTGATTGGACATTCGTATAGTCTTCATCGGTCGGCCAAGTCGGCGATGCGCAAGGTTTCTCGGCCCCAGCCTCCACTCCTCGTTTGGACGCCATGCAGCTCGCCATGAAAAGGTCGCCGATGTAATTCAAGTCGTTGCCTCCGATGGTGATCGTCACCAATCGCGTCTCCGCATCGACTTCGGCGATCTGTGGAGCGAGCTCGTTCCAGGACCCAAGCACGTGCGACGTGGTGGCGCCGCCACAGCTCGCGTCGACAAGTCTGAGATCAAGAGCCTCAGCCAGAAGTGAAGCATAGTTGTTTGCCGTCCGCCCACACCGCTCGGGGGCGCCCGGTTGCAATGGACCAATCCCGGCACCCGCAGCAAATGACGAACCGAGCGCGACATACTTCGTACCTGGCGGCGGCGCAGTGCCCGGCGGCATTCCGGGAGCGGCGCACGACGCGCAAAGGAGTAGACAGGCTACGAAGAGAACTTTCCGAAGTCCCGTATGTTTCAAGAATAGCCTCCCCTTCATCTTTCTACACTCTTTATCGAGCGGGGCGACAAAGCCGTGCTCCGCGATGGCCCCGTAGGAGAACCCAGACGGCCTTCTGCACAGGTCTAGGTGCGTACTACGCGCACTATTCGTGAAATGGTTCGACGGTCTCGAAACGCCCCTTGAAAAACGCGTCCGCCACAAGGCGGAGGGGCGCAACATCGACTTCGGAACGGCCCGCGCGGACCAGGTCGACGAACCTGTGATAGAGGGCGTCGTACTCTGTATGCTCACCGTTACCTTTGATCGGCAGCCTCACCCCGTCGATCGACATGTCAGCACCTCCCGCGGAGAGTGTGACAACACCAGCGACGGTCTCAACCACAATGTCCCACTGCTGCGGACCTTCCTCGCGGAAATCCAGGTGAACAATGACGGGATTTGCCGAGCTATCTTCCAGGGTCATATTGGCAGCTATCGGCGCTGCTTGATTCTCTGGCACTGACAAACGCGATTCACGCACAAAAATGGGGTCAGGGAGTATTTGCGTCAGGATCGACAAGGCGTTGATTCCTGGATCGAACACACCGAAGCCTCCGGGTTGCCAGATCCAGGTTTGCCCAGGATGCCACACGCGTACATTTTCCCGCCAGACTACTCGCGCCCGTTGGATTTGCTGCCCCGCCAGCCAATTGCGAGCATGCTCAACCCCCGCAGCGAATCGCGAATGCCATGCGGCGAACAGGGTCTTGCCCGCACCACGCGCCTGATCGTAGAGCGCATCTACCTCAGCCAACGTCGTCCCAGGCGGCTTTTCCAACAGGACATGCCAACCCTGCCTCAACGCCTGCCTGGCGACAGGGTATCGCACCTGCGGGGGTGTGCAAATCGCCACCGCGTCAACCGGTATCCCGCTCGACGCCAAGGTATCAACTGTCGGGAAAAAGGGCACATCGCCGAGGCCACGTCCGTCGCGATCGACGGTTGCCACTAGTTCGATCTGCTCACTGGCATCGACGGCTGGCCAGTGCTGATCGCGAGCAATCTTGCCAAACCCGATAATCGCCAGCCTGAGTGGCGCGACCGCGGAACCGGTGCGCGAAGAGTGACCGGAATCGTTCACGCCCGCTCTTTCCATGCTGCAACCATCGCACGCGCATCCGCTTCAACTGCATGCGCCGCCTTTCCCGGCGTATAGAGACTCGAGCCGAAACCGATCCCGGCAGCACCTGCAACAAGCCATTTCCCCATCGATTGCGCATCCACCCCGCCGACCGCGAAAATACGAGTTCCCACTGGCAGTACGGTCCGGTGCGCCTTAAGTAGGTCAGGAACGATGCCGTCCGCCGGAAAGAGCTTAAGCGCACTGGCGCCTGAAGAGAGTGCGGAGAACCCCTCGCTGACGGTGAAATAGCCAGGCAGGCTGGCCATCCCTGCTTCACGAGTTGCTCCGATGACTTTCGGATCGGTGTTCGGCGAAACGACGAACTTGCCTCCCGCCGCCGCCACATCGCGAACGTCATGACAACTCAGCACCGTACCCGCACCGATCAATGCGTGGTCGCCGAACCGGTCTGCCAGAGAAGCAATCGAGCGCAATGGGTCGGGAGAATTGAGCGGCACCTCGATCAGCGTAAAACCTGCCTCGACCAGAACACCACCTATCGCGAGCGCCTCGTCGGGCAGAATTCCGCGCAGGATCGCGATCAGCGGGCATGCGCGCAGGGCAGTGTCGAAGTCGAGCTCAGTCACGTGATGTTCCGTCTTATTGCGTGGATGCCAGCAGCGAACGCAACATGGGAGTCGAGCCTTTGCACGCGTCCACCGAACCTTCGAATTGCGACCTCGTACAGGTCTCCGATCCCACCCGAGGAGAGGAGGTAGACCAACCGATCCTGCAGGCCTTCCCGCGCACCGACATCGGTTCCGATCAAGATGCCGCTCACATACGAGCTTGCCTCGATCCGGGAACGCCGCCCGAGGAGTACGGAGGCGCGCGCTCCAAAAAGCGCAGTCGTCAAATCGCGGCATCCCGCACCGCGGTCGAGTCCCTCGCGAAATGCCGGACTATCCGCAACGTCGCCCTCGAGAATGTCGCCCAAGACCGATCGGTCTTTCAAAAGCGCGAACAATTCTCCGGTCATTGCGGTCGACAGGCTGACGATGCTGCGCTCGTCGGTCTCGATCCACTTGTTGTGTGTGCCGGGTTGGCAGAAAAGCGCCGGTCCGCGCGCCAATCCATTTCGGAGCGCTCCAAAAACCTGCACCTCCTCTCCGCGCATCACACTTTCTTCCCCCAGGATTGTCTGGCTGATCCCCGGCACGATATGTACGCGCTCCATGACCTCTACGGTGCTGGTCGCGAGGTCTTCCAGCGAGGCCGGAGCGGTGCAGTAGGGTATCTCACGGAGCCCCAGAGTCGAACCCACCATCCCCGCCATAATGATCGGCATATCACCGAATTCGCGGCGGATCGCCTGGATCTCTGTCTTGTACGCATTCGCATCCGTGGTCGTCACGCCGCGTGAGTCCCGAACGCTACGAGCGACGACGCCATCCCCACGCAACGCGAAGATCCGACGATTCGTCGTCCCCCAGTCGATCGCAATGTAGTCGCCTGACAACACTTCCGCTCCCACTGCAAGGATATTTGTTAGACAATATCTCAATGCATACGTGGGTCAACCTTCCCTGTTGACCTGTCGGAATTGCTCTGACGGCAAAAGACCGTATATTGGTCTGACAAAACTGATTGGGAGACGGGCTTGATCCAAGTTTCGCGAGTTTGGGGCGGCAGGGCCATTCTTGGCGAAGGTCCGGTCTGGGACAGCTTCGGCGCCGTGCTGTGGTTCGTCGACATCAAGGACCGCAAAGTGCACCGACTTGATCCCGCAACGCGCGCGACAACGCGATGGGATGCACCCGAACAGATCGGCTGGATTCTTCCAGCTCGCAACGGCAAGTTGATTGCGGGGCTGCAGAGCGGCCTGGCGAGCTTCGATCCGCTTGACGGTTCTTTCGAAACGCTGTGCGAAATAGAAGCCCATCTGCCGACCAATCGTCTGAACGACGCGACGATCGCGGCGGATGGGGCAATTTTCTTCGGAAGTATGGACGACGGGGAGGCTGCGACTACCGGTCGTTATTACCGGTGGGACGGTCGCACGGCCACTCCGCTCGCGATAGATCCGGTGCGCATAACGAACGGCCCGGCGCTCTCCCCGGATCAGCGCAGTCTCTATAATGTCGATACCGTTGAGGGCGTGGTCTACGTGGCAGACCTCGACCACGCGGGCCGGGTTGTCTCGAATCGAGTCTTTGCGCGAATCGATCCGGCCGACGGGTATCCCGACGGATGTATCACAGACCGCGCTGGCAACGTGTGGCTTGGCCTTTGGGGCGGGTGGCGCGCGCGGTTGTACTCACCCGACGGCGACGTTCTGCGCGAAGTGCGTTTGCCAGTGTCGAACGTGACCAAGATTGCGTTGGGCGGCCCTGATCTGAAGACCGCGTTCGTCACCACCGCATGCGCGGGCCTGGACGCAAGCGAACTTGCAAGGCAGCCTGATGCCGGATGCATCTTCTCGTTCGAAGTCGACATACCCGGCATCGTAACAGTCGGAGCGACGAGCTGAGACTTTTCCTATTGTGTGGCGCGAGTACGGGCTGGGTCGCCGCGCGATTAGGCGGCGGGAGGTGAGACGGGCTCGTCAGCCAATACGCTAGTCGGCCTGGATCCGGAAAGGCCATACCAGATCACGTATATCTCACAGGCAATGGTGAGCCAGAAACTATTCTGCAGGCCAAACGCATCGGCAAGCAGGCCCTGGATCGCTACAAGGGCCCCGCCGGCGATGGCCGTAATAAGCAAACCCGACGCTTCTTCAGTCAATGGCCCCAATCCTTTGATGGCCAAGGCGAAAATCGCAGGGAACATGATAGAGTGGCCGAGCCCGACAAGGATCAAGGACCACATGGCAACAGGCCCCTCCAGCGTCGCGGCACCAAACATGACAACAAGAGCGAAAAAGGCGAAACCGGCCAAGATCTTTCCGGCGTCAAATCGCCACAGGATGAAGCTTCCGGCAAAGCGCCCGACCATCATGCCTCCCCATAGCAGAATCAGGTAATTTGCCGCCTGGGATGGAGTGATGCCGCCAATATTTGGCAAGATGGTGAAATTGATGAACAGGTTCGCTACGCCGATTTCGGCGATCAGGTAGATGAATATCGCGGGAATCCCGAAAACGAGATTGCGATGCGACCATAGCGACAGGGACTTGCGCAGAGCCCGATCGGCCTTGCGTGTCCCGCTGCCGAGTTGCGGCAATTTCGCTCTCCAGATCACGACAGCGATCAGGATCAGCACGAGCGCGACCAAAAGATACGGGAGCTGGGTTGCCTGTGCATCCGCAATGCGTTGGTCGAGAGTCAGGCGGGTGCCCTGGAGTGACGTCCCGCCGACGGTCCGACTGAGGATCAGGTAGCCGCCGAAATAGGGTGCGAAGAACGTTCCCATCGAGTTGAACGCCTGCACCAGCGTGAGACGCGCTTCCGAGCTCTCGGCAGGGCCAATCACGGCGACGTATGGATTTGCCGCCACCTGCAATAGAGTTATCCCGCTGGCGATCACGAAAAGTGCGACCAAAGTGACCGGATAGGATATGACTTGCGCAGCACCAATCATCCCGAAGGCCCCCGTCGCCATGACAGCAAGCCCCACAATCAGCGCGCTCTTGTATCCGATGCGTTCGATCAGATAGGCCGATGGCATTCCCATCACGCCGTAGGCAATAAACCATACCGACTCGATCAACGTCGTTTCGAAGTAATTCAATTCGAAAACGCTGCGCAGATGCGGAAGCAGCGTGTTATTGATTACGGTAATGAAGCCCCACATGAAGAACAAGCTCGCCAACAAAGCAAGCGCCTTCCTGTATGAGTGCGACGGAGCGCCGGAGTTCACCACTGGACTTTCTGAATAGATCGATGGCCCCGCCACTCCCTCACTCCCGCATAGGCATAAGATGACAGGCGCTCTTCGCCGTTGCCAAAATCTAATATGTCTGACTATATGAATTTCGATGGCAGCGTCAACGGCGAAAATCGTTGCAGCAACATTGGCGGAGAGTATCTTATGAAGGTCGGAATGTTGCGGTTTGGTGCCCGATGACTCCGAGTGCAGTTTTTTGCCGGACATTTGCCAATACCTGTCAGGCTGCTCGCGTCCGCCCTATCGGGGGGATCGATCATGCTGCTGCGTTCGATCGGGAATCGGCCCAATGAGTGATGAAGCAAGCCCTGCCAAGCTGCGCAGCCGAGCCTGGTTCGACAACCCGGCCAACCCCGACATGACAGCGCTGTACCTGGAACGCTATCTCAATTTCGGCCTTACGCTGGATGAACTGCAGAGCGGAAAGCCGATTATCGGCATCGCACAATCGGGAAGCGATCTCAGCCCCTGTAACCGCCACCATCTCGTCCTTGCCGAGCGGGTCCGCGAAGGCATACGCGAGGCGGGGGGAATAGCGATTGAGTTCCCTATCCACCCGATCCAGGAAACCGGCAAGCGGCCCACCGCGGGGCTCGATCGCAACCTTGCCTATTTGGGCCTGGTTGAGACCCTCTATGGGTACCCGATCGACGGCGTGGTGCTGACGATCGGCTGCGACAAGACCACGCCTTCGCAACTGATGGCGGCGGCGACCGTCAACATACCTGCTATCGCGCTGTCGGTGGGCCCAATGCTGAACGGATATTTCAAGGGGCAGCGTGTAGGGTCGGGCACGATCGTGTGGAAGGCGCGCGAGATGTTCGCTTCGGGGGAGATCGATGACCAGGAATTCATCAAGCTTGTCGCCAGCTCTGCCCCGTCGACCGGTTACTGTAACACGATGGGTACCGCCACGACTATGAATTCGCTGACCGAAGCGCTGGGTATGTCTCTTCCCGGCTCGGCAGCAATACCGGCGCCGTATCGTGACAGGCAGGAGAATGCGTACCTGACCGGCAAGCGGATCGTGGGAATGACACTGGACGACCTCAAGCCATCGGACATCCTCACTCGCGAAGCGTTCGAGAATGCGATCCGGGTCAATTCGGCGATCGGTGGTTCGACCAATGCTCCCATCCATCTGGCAGCAATAGCCCGTCATATCGGGATCGACCTTTCGATCGAAGACTGGCAGCGACTGGGTTACGATATCCCCTTGCTGGTCAATCTGCAGCCCGCGGGTGAGTACCTAGGCGAGGACTATTACCGAGCCGGCGGCGTGGGGGCGGTAATGGCTCAGCTTCTTGCTCACGGCCTGCTGCACGACAGCCCGATAACCGTGACGGGAAAAGCAGTCGGCGAATCAGTGCGAGACTGCGCGATCCAGGACGAGCGCGTCATCCGTCCGTTCGACAGACCTTTGCTCGAACGCGCCGGCTTTATCGTCCTGTCGGGGAATCTTTTTGATTCTGCGATCATGAAAACCAGCGTCATTTCCGACGAATTCCGCGAGCGTTACCTTTCCGACCCCAACGATCCTGAAGCGTTCGAAGGCAAGGCAGTGGTCTTCGATGGGCCGGAGGAATATCACGCACGGATCGACGACCGCTCGCTCGACATTACGCCCGACTCCATACTGTTCATTCGCGGTGCGGGTCCGATTGGCTACCCGGGATCAGCCGAAGTGGTGAACATGCGCCCACCCGTCCACTTAATTGCCGAGGGCGTCCATTCGCTGCCCTGTGTGGGTGACGGTCGCCAATCGGGGACTAGCGGCAGTCCGTCGATCCTCAACGCTAGTCCCGAGGCGGCGGCGCACGGAGGGTTGGCCCTTCTGAAAACCGGCGACCGCGTACGCATCGACCTAAAAGCGTGCACAGCCGATATGCTCGTGACCGACGAAGAACTGGCCACTCGCCGGGCCGCACTCGAAGATGAGGGCGGCTTCCAGTATCCCAAAAGCCAGACTCCGTGGCAGGAACTTCAGCGCAAGGTCGTCGGCGACATGTCGACAGGCGCGATCCTCGAGGGTGCGGAGAAATATCAGCGCATTGCGCAAACGCGCGGCACTCCTCGCGAAAGCCACTGACAAAAACTGAATCCGCTCTCACGCATCTGCGTTGGAATTGCCATCAGCCATCGAGCACAGCGTCGATGTCACGCTCGGCGTTGATGATGAGGTCAATCGCAACTTGGCGTGCGCGTTCCTTGTCGCCTTCGGCGATGGCTTCGAACAATGCGCGATGTTCATCAATCGGATCGCGCGGGGTCTTGGTGTTGCGGAACTTGAAGAAAGTAGTCCAGCGGACTGCTGCACCGATGCTCGCCGAAAGGTTGATCATCAACTCGTTATCGGTTGCATCGAGAATAGCCGCGTGAAATTCCTGGTCGGCCAGTTGCCCTTCGGATGTGCGCAGCGAATGGCGCGCCATTTCCTCGACCGCATGACCCATCGCCGCCAGATGACGCGCGGTCTTCTTCTGTGCGGCGAGTTCGGCCGCGGCCGGCTCGACGATCATCCGCAATTCGAACAAATTTCGGACGAATTTCTTGGACGGGGTGGATTCGAACATCCATTCCAGCAGGATCGGATCAAGCAGATTCCAGGAACCGCGATCCTTGACCCGCGTCCCCACCTTGGGACGGCTTTCAATGAGGCCGCGCGCCGACAACATCCGCAGTGCCTCCCTTACCACGCTGCGTGAGACTTCGAATTGTTCGGCAATCTCGATCTCGCCCGGCAGCACGCTACCCGCTTCATGGCGCCCGGTAACGATGGCGACCCCGAGTTGACGTGAGACGGTGACGTGAGAAGGTTCGCGTTTCGCGCCCTCGCCCTTGGTCCCCTTATCCTTCCTCAGACGCATTCGAACTATCTCAATTTGCTCAGCGATGCAGCGCTCGAACGATTCTGTCGGACATGAAGGCGTCGACGAGAGAGCAGCGAATTGAACCTTCTACCGACCGCCCCGGATGTCAACAACTAGCCAGCTGGCGCTGAACAATTAGCCCGGAACCGGCAGTCGCAGCGATTGCCATTGATCTGTTGGCATATGCTCAGCCGACATCCGGATTTTGAAACGTCAGTCCATGTTCAGTAGGCGAACGCCGGCAATACTCCCTTGGGCGCCCGACTGTAGGCCCGGATAAGGTCGGTTTCGGCCTTGCGATACGGTGTTCCGTCTGAATGGAACACGTCGTGGAACCATACTGTCGGCTCGTCTGCAGTGTAGGGCTTCTTCCAACTATCCCACGGAAGCCGGGTCTGGGACTTTCCATCTACCAGACCCCAGTTGATCATGCCTATGTTCATTTTCTTGGCGATCGGCAGGATCCCATCGAACGTCGACCCGTTGCCGCGCGCCATGTATTCGGTGCAGAAGGCCGGTCGACCGTAACTGAGGATCTCATCCGCGCGACGCTTGAAATCTTCCGGCCAGTTGTAGTCGTGGAACGTATTCACGTCCGACCGCGAAAGCTGGATTTTCTCTATCTCGCCCAGCGTCGCCTGCTGATCCCAAGGCTCACCGATCCACACGCCCGACGTTAGCGGTTGCGCCGGATCGACCGATTGCGCCCAGTCGAATACCCTGTCGAGCAATTTTGCGACCATCTCGATCTTGTTGGGAGTCGGCGCGTAGTTTCCGCCTCCACTGTTGCTCGGCTCGTTCCAGACGTCCCACGCCAGCACGCGCTTGTCCTCCGCGAATGTGCCGACGATATCTTTCACATAGGCCTCCAACTCACCATACTGGGACGCATCCGCAAGACGGGTGGCTCCAGGAGCTTGTACCCAGCCGGAGTTGTGCACGCCCGGGATCGGGGGATGCTGGGGCCCGGCGACGGGGTTTGGATCCCAGCAACTGTCAAAAAGGACAAAAACGGGCCGGATCTTGTGTTTCGCCGCGATCGCCAGGAACTGATCGATCCGCTTCTTGAAGCCTTCGGGATCGTTCTCCCAGACAAGGTTATGCAAGTACACGCGCATCGTGTTCATGCCGATGCCCTCGGCCCAGCCCAGCTCCTGATCGATCGTCTGGGGATCCCAGGTCTCGGCTTGCCACATTTCAAGCTGATTGATCGCCGTGCGCGGGTTGTAGTTCGCGCCAATCAGCCACGGCTGCGTGTCATACCATTCGTGTGCTTCGGTTTTGCTCCACTGGTCACGCGCTTCGAGCGGCGTGGTGGCGAATGCGAAAGCTGAGAGCGCCAAGAGCGCAAGCATGGGCAATTTCATTGGATGTCTCACTTCCTGGCGCGGCCATCGACGAACAGACGATAGGTCATGGTGTTTCGGTAGGTTTGGCCGGGGTCGAGCACCGCGGTCGGGAAACCCGGCTGATTGGGCGTGTCGGGGAATATTTGGGGCTCGAAAACCAGCGCGTCACCCTCTCGATAAAGCCGCCCGGCCTTACCGCTGGTCGTCGAATCAAGGAAATTTCCCGAATAGAACTGCAATCCGGGTTGGTTCGACCATAATTCGAACCCGCGCCCCGATATGGGATCGTAGAGCCGCGCCATCAGGTGCTCGTCACTCGTTACCTCGCGCCCGACGACCCAGTTGTGGTCATATCCTCGGGCAAAGACCAACTGGTCTTCCGAGGCGTCCCGGACCCGGTCGCCGATCGTCTGCGGTTGGCGGAAATCGAATGCGGTTCCCTTGACCGGCGCAAACTCACCGGTCGGAATGGAGCCTTTGTCGGTCGGCAGATAGGAGTCTGCCGGAATTGCCAGGATATGTCCCAATGCGCCTGCGGCCGAACCTTCCCCTGACAAGTTCCAGTACGTGTGGTTGGTGACATTGGCGATCGTTCGCCGATCGGTCGTGGCCGTATATTCGATGCTCAGATTGTTATTGGCGTCGAGCGAATAGGTGGCGTCGACAGTCATGTTGCCGGGGTACCCCTGGTCGCCGTCAGGGCTCACGTACCGCATGGTCACACTGGCGACCGGTCCATTCCTGATCGACTGAACGGTCCACAGGGCCTTGTCGAACCCGACAGTCCCGCCGTGCAGGCTGTTCACGCCGTTGTTGACGGGAACCTGATAAGTTCGCTTGTCGAGCACGAATCTGCCCCGTGCGATCCGATTGGCAAACCGGCCGACGGTGGACCCGAAATACTGTGGCTGATCGACGTACTGCCCGATCCCGGCATAACCCAGGACGACATCGGCGCGCTTACCTTCGCGATCGGGCATTTCGAGCGCCTGGAGCGAAGCGCCATAGGTGATGACGGTGGCGGAAACGGTTCCGTTGTCCAGCGTGACCGCTTCAACAGCGCGTCCATCTTCGAGCTTGCCGAACGACGCGCGATCCGCAGTGGCGGCCAGCGCCGCCGATGATGACAGGGCCGCGCCAACCATGGCAGCGGTGCGGAGGATCAATGTGTGCAATTTCCTTCTCCCGTTGTTGTGATTGCCTTGAGCCAACCCGCGTGACGCCGCTGACCGATATTGTCCGGCCATCTTAAAACGTATTTGTCCGATAAATAAAGTGATAAAATTTTTTCGCTGAGACGCCTGCTACGTATCGGTACTGATGGTAGCGTGCGCGGCAGGGAGGTCTAACGCGCAGAAGGCGCGCCGAGGTCTGTGCCGAACGCGGCAACCAACACGTCGTATTGTTTCTTGCTGATCTGCAGCATGGACCCGTGGCGGGCGCCAGGCACCATCTCGAACCGGTTCCATTCCTCCACTCCGCTATTGCCGGAGACTTGATACCACGGTCCTTGTAACGTGCGGCCCTTGGTCAGCCCGTAGCTCGTTCCGGCATATTGTTCGTAGTAGAGCAGCCACTCTGCGTCGTCGGGTGAGCGAATGATCGTCGGCGCTTCACGGAAGTTCGGACTCAACGGAGGGCCGGGCGGCGGATACGGCCCGGTCATCGCGATGCCGCAACTGATCCGTACCGTCTTGCCCGTCGGCCAGTTGTAATCGGGGTACCGTTCGTCCTTGACGAGCGCACAATATCCGTCGCCCAGTTCGTCACGCACGATGGTCGTGTCGATCGTTGCCATTTCCCAATCGAACAATCGACGCGGCGGGTCCGCGAAAGTTTTCAGATCAGGCGAAACGACATAAAGGGTCCGCTGGCTCGCCCAGTAACGCTCTGGATCATCGGGCGAACCCTCGATGTTCGGGGTATGCCAGGTAAGCAGGAAGCGGCCGTCCCGGTCGTCGAAATAGAGCTTCGGCGCGCCAATTCGTTGCAGCGCGTGCGGATGGCCAGGAATGTCTGTCAGCCTGGGCTGGTACGTGCCGAACTTTTTCCACGTTACCAGATCGTCGGACACCCAGAAGCGGATCAGGGGATCTGCATCGCTCCGATTTCCAACGAGGTAATACCGTCCGTCTCCGCCACGCGCGATGGAGGCGTGCCCGTGGTATTGCTGAGACACCGGCTCCCCGTGATTGAGCGCCTTCCAGTGCAGGCCGTCGCGGCTGACCGCATAGTACAGGACGCCGTAATGTCCGGTCTTCATGTGGGCGAAGAGATACGCCTTGTCCGCCGCAACATAGGGCGTCGTCGGCGCGCCGGCGGGAACTGGTTCCGCACCGGCCCGGACTGCGCACCAGGCAAACGTCATAAGAAAGGCGGTGGACCAGGTTTTCCAGTTCATTGCATCAGGCACCTTTCGCCTTGGCGCCGGAGAAGCTGGTTCGAGTCGCAGGCGACGCCGTTCCTTCGATCCGCAAATTGGTTCTTGCGCCTGGGCCACTTTGTAAACCTCGGGAACGTATTGTCTGACATTTGTGTCTATCGAGTTCTCGTCCGCCGGACGGCCTTCGATCTATTTGAAAATGTCGAGGTCGATCGCGTCTCCCATCGCGCGATAACCGAAGTCGTTCGGATGGAGATGGTCGCCGGGGTCGAATGCGGGTTGCAAATCCGCGGGAGCCTTTGGATCGCGGACTGCTGCGTCGAAGTCAATTACCGCATCGAAAGCCCCACTGGTCCTGATCCATTCATTCACGGCAACCCGCGTCCGCTCCTTCTCAGGCGACATGTAGGCAGCATGTAGCGCCGGTGTCAGTGTGCCACCGATAACCTTGATGCCGAGCTGATGCGCGCGCGCGATGATCTGCTGATAGGCCTGGGTAAGAGATTCGGGGGTGGCAGTGGGGTGATCGCCGCCTCCATCGTTCCCTATGTCGTTGATCCCTTCGAGGACGATCAAGTGGGTCACGCCGGGCACGGCGGCGACATCGTGCGTAAATCGCTCGAGCGCTGCCGCCCCCCGCCCGTCACGCAAGACCCTGTTGCCGCCGATGCCCATGTTTACCACACCGCATCGTTGGTCGGCTGGCTGCGCCGCGAAGCGTTCGGCCAATCGCCCAGGCCAGCCGCGGATCGAACGCGACCTGGATAGCACGCCATCAGTGATGGAATCTCCGAATGCCAGAACCGTGCAGGTGTGGCCGGGGTCACGGACGGATATCAGGCTTAGAAAAGGGCGCGCATTGATTTCCGTGCGCGTCTGCCCGCCATCCTCAACGAATGCGACCGGCATGGCCAGATCGGCGCGACCCGGCTGGGTTCGCCTGGTAAAGCGCGCGCGCACGATGACGTCCTGGCCGTCAATCGCTGGGAATTCGATTGCGTCGCTCGTGAGTGCCCGCCCGGCAACCAATTCTGCCCCTGCCCGTCCCGAGAAGGTTACGGAATGAGTGGTGCCGGGCTCGATCACGAAGCCGTCCGCGGCGGCAGGCAGGCTGATTTCGACGCTCGCAAGAGTCGTGGCCGGATGATTCTCGGGATTTTCAAATGTGAGAACGATTGCCGAGCCGCTGTTGGTCAGGCGCGCCCTGTATTCGTATGTGCCCGGGCCGTAAGTCACGTCGTTGGGGTTAGGCTCGGTCGCGGCGTAGCCCCATGCAGCCGCCCAATCGCCGCGGCTTTCATCGGCGGCTATGGCAAGGGTTGGCATCAGCAACGCGGCGGAAAAGGCGACAAGGCGGTGGCGGATCATTCGTAACCTCCCCAAGAATTTTGCTTCTTTTCGTGCGAGACCGTGCCGGGACCGGAGGCAGTGACGAAATTGCGTCAGGCTGACGACCTTTGCAGCAGATCAGAGCAGGATCATTGGATCGCATGGAACAGCTCCGCCGATCAAGTCAAAAGTCTGATTATTGGATCCGACGGTGCCCGATGCTGTATGGCTTGACGGGAGCCACTCGTCCACGCTGACGTGCTCTCTTCACCTTCGATCGGTCGCAATTGACATCGATGACCATAGGCCCGCCCCCTCTCGTAGGCCGCCTTTATCCCAAGCCCCCGGGCCCAATGAGGCGGGCATGACTTCTCACCATGAACCCCGAATGGCACGATACCGCTCATCGGCACTTGTATGACAAATCGAATTCCGTTAGGGCGGTCGAAACAGTGGGTACGAACCACCTGGATTCGCGCCCTTGAGAAAAAACGGTCTCCGGCGATCCGTTTGGTCGGGGGCAGACATGGGAGGGAATGATGATCCTGAAACCGCTGCTTCGTGCTTCCGCTTCGCCTTTGGTTCTCCTCGGCCTGCTCGTCCCGGCGCAGGCTGCAGCGCAGTCGACGCCGACGGAGGAAGCAGACACAGCCGAGAACGGTGAGGATGCCGATACTCCCCCCGTGACGACGGCAAAGAAAAACGAAGAGGACTCACAGGATTCGCACGTGATCATTGTGCAGGCGATCCGCCAGAGTCTGGAATCGGCCCAGTCGATCAAACGCAATTCGGATGCCATCGTGGACGCGATTGTTGCCGAGGACATCGGCAAGCTGCCGGATATCTTCGCCTCGTCCGCCCTGCAGCGCGTCGCTGGTGTTACCGTTGATCGCGGTGCGGGCGAAACGAACAACGTTCTCGTGCGCGGTCTGCCCAATCTGACTACAACCTACAACGGTCGCGAACTGTTTACTGGCAATGGCCGATCGGTCGCGATTCAGGATTTCCCATCGGGCACGGTCTCCGCTCTCGAAGTCTACAAATCGGGAACCGCCGACATGATCGAGGCGGGCATTGCCGGCGAGGTCAATGTGCGGGGGCGCAAGCCGTTCGATTTCAGTGGTCTCGAGATCTCCGGGTCCGCCGGCATTTTCGTTTTCGACCAGTCGGGCAAGACGGCCTTCAACGGGAATCTTCTGGTGAGCGATCGCTGGGACACCGGGATCGGCGAAATCGGTGTGCTGGTGAACGGATCTTTCACCGGGCTCAAGTTCCTCGATTCCGTGATAAACCAGTCGGCAGTTTTCCAGACCGGCACGACCACAGTTGGCGGGGCGACTACGCAGTTCCGCTATCCATCCAGCCAGGATCAGTTGTGGCAAGGTGGCTATCGTTGGCGTCCGTCGGTCAACGCCGCGATCCAGTGGCGCCCCACGTCGGATCTTGAGATCTACGTCGATGGCCTGTGGCAGGCCTTTCGCGCGCTTGACGATGTGACGAGCCTTTCGACGCCGATCGCAGGCGGCGCCCCCCAATTCTCCAACGTCGTTTTGCGTGACGGATCGCCGGACCTGGCGAGTTCGTTGACGGTGACCAACGCCCTCAATCCGAGCGGTTTCTATGCCGACTTCGAGGGCGACACCAACACCTACCAGGTCGGGACGGGGTTCAACTGGACACACGATCGCCTGACCCTGTCGGGGGATGTTTCCTATACCGACAGCAAGTCCGTGCTCGATCAGCTCGCCGTATTTTTCCTCATGAACTCGTCGCCCTCGCGGCAGATAGAGTTCGGCACAGGCGGTCTCAGCACCCCGTCGTTCGAATTCCTGGATTTCAGTGCGACCGATCCTGCGAACTATTGGGGTACCGGCCTGTATCAGCTGGGCCTCAATCTCGAGGGAAAGCAAAAGCAGGCCCGGCTCGATGCGGAATACATCGTCAGCGACACTGGTCTTATCCGCAAATTGCAGGTCGGCACGCGGTATAGCAACCGCAAAGCAGGCAATGCCTTCGGCATCGCGATCAATTTTGACTTCGCCAACCCGACCCTGCTGGCGGACCTGCCCGTGGATATCAGGAATGTGACCCCCGGTTTCGATTTCGGGGGCGACATTCCCGTGCGTACGATTATCGGTATCCCGCCATCCTCGATCCGCGATAACATCGATTCGCTTCGCACGCTCTACAATGCGCCCGATGGTCCGATCTACGATCCAGTCCAGGAATTTTCTGCGGACGAGACGGCCCTGGCGGGTTACGCCCAGGTCAAATACGGCCTCAATATCGGCGCGATCGAAGTCGATGGCCTCGTCGGATTGCGCGGGGTCAACACGAAAACAAAAATGAGCGGTTTTTCGCGTATCACCGACGGAGCTGGGGCGATCACCTTCCCGCCGATCGTGGCGGAAAAGGAGTATACCGACTGGTTGCCCAACGCGAGCGCACGCATCAAATTCACGGATCAGTTGCAGTTGCGTCTCGCCTACACGGAAACGCGCACGCGACCCGACTTCGGTTCTCTCAATCCGTCACTTCAGCTCGGCCCACCAGTCGTTATTCCGCCCACCAGCCCCTGCTACAACAACACAACAACCCCAGGATGCGAGAACAGTAACCGCCGTGTAGGTTCGCAAGGCAACCCCAACCTCGATCCGCTCAATTCGCAGAATTACGACGCAAGCCTGGAATACTACTTCTCGCGCACGGGTTCGCTGACTGCGGGCATCTTCCGCCGTGACGCTCGCGGATTCCTTTCGGTCATCCCGGTCAATGTCGATGACCCTCAATATGGCCCCTTGCGCATCTTTCAGCCTGTCAATCTGGGCCAAACGCGGATCCAGGGCGCCGAAGCCGCGTTCACCAGCTTCCTCGACATCGACAACCTGCCGAACTGGGCAAAAGGCTTCGGAATACAGCTGAATGCGACGTATCTTGACGCCAAGGGTGACCTCAACTCGTCGCTCGCCCCGACCGTCGATTTCAAGCAGCAGCGTTTTCCGGGAGTGTCTAAGTGGATTTACAACGTCGTTGCGATTTACGCTCGGCCTGTCTTCTCTGCGAGGCTCGCGTATAACTACCGGTCGAAGTACGTTACCTTTTACAACCTCGAGGCTATCGATACCTCTGCGCGTCCGACCTATCAGAATGGCCGCGGACAGCTCGATTTCTCGGCATCGCTGACGCCGACGAACAACGCGACCCTGACCTTCGACATAATCAATATCCTCGCCAATCCGCTGCGGACCTACCGGGATGTGGATGGCAACGGCAACGACTACGCCCGACAAACCTACTATCTGGACAGGACTTTCGCAGTCGGCGTGCGTTTCCGTTTCTGACGCAAGTGGAGGGGATCGCTAGACTGCAGAGTCGCCGAGCCCCCATTGTGCGCCGCGTCCCGTTTCTCCCCGGGACGCGGCGATTTAATTTGCACGCGGTCTCCGCACCGTGTGCAAGTGTGGCGATATTGATCATGACAGGCTGTCGCCCCAATCCCGCCGAGCAAACGGATTGCCTGCATATTGCTGTGGGACATTTTTTCGCACGCGATTAAGGCTGATCGTCGGTCAGCGGCTCTGGGCCCTCGCGTCGGTTCATGGCCGAATATGCGTCTTGCAGCGAATTCCGAAGGCCTTACCCGCTCTGCCCGGATCGGACGGGGACATCGATTTCCCATCATCGATCACAAATTGAAGTGCCCGGAATCCGACCAGAGATACGCCCTCGTTACCTGCGCTTACCGCTGCATTGGTCGGCCCATTGCCGAGGGGCCAGCCGTGGCGGGTTGGACGGTGTTCCCAGGCGGTGGGCTTGGCGGCGGGTGAATCAGTCGGAGGGGTACTCGGCAGGAAGCTTTCGCTCAGTGCAAATTGAAGTGTCTTCAGCAGCCACCTCAAGCCCCGATGCGCATTATGTTCCGGCCCCCTGGCTTATCCTGACTGGTTATTCCGCAGCCGCAGAGCGAGCGCGCGTTACTGTGCGGGAAATCAAGTCGCTTCTGTTCCTGTCGCCCGCCGATCATCCAAATTCATCCTTGGCAAAGGATTTGCTCGATCAGGCGAAACAGCAACTCTCACATTTCGAAAAGCCAGGAACAGCCGTACAAGCTCAAGCTGCTTATGAGATTGTTCGTGACGGAATCGACGAGCTCATCTCCAGATATTTCGGACTGACGGATCATGAGCAAGTCTCGATCCGCTATTTGGTCGTTTTCGTGGCCAAAAGCCTGCAGCCTACGAGCTATGCCGAACTCAATACTCCGTTGCAGTAAAAAATCGTCGGCGCTCGACCAGGCTCCTTAAACTTTGAGTCAGCACTAGCGTGGAATTGCCCAGCTTGATGAACTCGATCTCGCCTTCGCCGATCAGCACATAGAGTGTGCTGCGCCCAATCCCGAGATAGCGACAGGCTTCGTGAACCCGAATTGCGATTGGCTCCATGTCGGTCTGGCGTTTCTCGGTTACTCGCTGATCGTTCGCGCCCGATATCGCCATGCCGGTCGGTCCTTTCATCATTGGGGTGATGACGGACCTACCCCGAGGGGACATGGAGGGGGCGCAGGTCAGGCCCGCCATCGAGACCGATTATCGGTGAAAATAGCCCGATCGCGTCACATGACGTTTCTACGCTGGCGTCGCTGTTTTCACTCCGTCGCACCGATCCGTCGTAGGACTTGGACACACTACATCCGTATGCATCCTTTGGGACGATAGCGGCCAAGCAATTTGCGGTGTCTAAGAACCGATTTACGCGCATCCCGACCGACCGCCGTCGTCAAGCATGCTGAAAAGAAACGGGAATTTCAGAAAGTCGCCGCCGGGCTGTTTTGGATGCCGTCGTATGTTGCTCAACAAAACCAACCACCTGCAGCCCGACCGACGGCGCTGCTTTTATCTCGCCATCCTATTTGGCTGTCTGGTTTTCGTAGTATTCGCCATCGTCGTTTCCTCTCTTTAGCACTAATAGACCGACTATTCGACGCTGCTGTGCGCAGGGATGCGAAGGTGCGATTGAGGTCTGATACGCCGCGCAATCCTCCGTGCTCATCGAGGGCAATATCGCTCTGCATTGAGGCGATAAGCGAGCCCTTGCGGCACACGTCGCTATCGGAGTTACGGGGCATCGTCACAGGCAATCGCGCGTGGTCCGCTAAGAGCGGCCACAGGCGAGATATCGTGCTTCCCGTTGTCCTGGTCTGTACCATTCCTTCTGCCGCTCGCGCGGACCTCCGTATGTCGTCGAGCCGTCAGCCGGCTGCGTTCGTCGTGTTCGTCCTCATGACCGCGCGTAGCTCAGTCGCTGCATCTTGGCGGCGTAGGCGGTGTCGATCTCGTGCGCTTCGGCGTCGGGGTCGCCCGCATAGAACGTGCCGTCGCGCCACATCGCGTGCATCACGATGGCGAGCTTGCGGGCAACCGCAACGCGCGCCTTGGCGTGGCACTTGGTCTTCGCGAGCTTCAGTCCCCATGTCTTGATCGTGTCACGGCCCTTGAAGCGGGTGAGCATCGCGGATGCGGCTTCGTAGAGCGCGCGGCGCATGTCCGGATCCCCAGCCTTGCTGATCCGGCCCTTCACATCGATGGATGAGCCCGACTGCCAGCGGCGCGAGGTGAGCCCGAAGTATGCCGCGACGTTGCGCGAGCGACGGAACCGGGCAGGATCGTCGATCGCGCTCTTGAAGTTCAGTGCCGTCACCGGGCCGACGCCGGGGATCGCCATGAACCGGCGGCACAGCTCATCGCGCATGGCGAGCTGGGTGACCAGCTTGTGCAAGATCAGATACTCGTCCCACAGCGCTGCGCGCGCTCTGAGCATGCACTCCATCAGCCCTGCGGTCATCGCATCGTGTGCAACCGCCTCGCGTACCGCCTTCTCCATCGATCCGCGCCCGACCTTGCCGAGCCGGATCCCGAACACCTTCAGCGAGTGCCTGATCGCGTTCTCGATATCGGGGAACTTGCGCTTGAGGTTGCGCCGCTGGACCAGCAGCAGGCGTATCCGGTAGCACTCCTCGGTCTTGATATGCGCCTGCCGGAACCACCCGGTGCGCATTATGTGGGCGATGCCGAGCGCGTCGGCGGCGTCGGTCTTGTTGCGCTGGGCCGACAGTGCAGCGCGCACATGGCGGGTCTCCAGACAGACAGCGGGCAGACCCAGTGCGATCAATCCGGCATGCAGCCAGGGCGAGACCGATCCCGCCTCATGGCCGACCCGGCGCAGGCGCCCCGTAAAGCGCTCCAGCGCCTCGGCGATCAGCTCCGGCTCGGTCGGGACCTCGGTCTCCAGCACCACCTTACCGTCATCGCCTACCACGCAAATGGCGGTCGCCTCGATCGATACATCGAGCCCTGCAAAGTACTCCATCACCCGACTCCTTCGCTTGCGTTTAACCGAAGCGGAGGAAGCGCCAGGTGCAGCCACCGTACAAGCCTTGGCTGTCGCCAAGTCCTCGCCAAATACAGCGGCAATCCCTTTCTCTGCCATTATGTTGTCGAATTCTGACAAGAAACTGGCATGAGCAAGGCGGCTAGAAACAAGGACTGGAGCGCGCGATCCTGGCAATCGGACCAAACTCAATCCGATGGGCTAGCGTGCCTTCGGTTTAAACATCTCGGGATCATCATGCAGGAATGGCGCTTTTCGGATCTCAATCCGAGCGCCGCCAATCCGTATTTTTCGCTGCGCCACCGATGCGACACCAAAGACAATCTTGAGTGCGGCTTTGTATCGCGAAAAAGCAGTTATCGTTGAGATGCCCGGACCGCCGCCATATCGCCATTCCGCCATGCGTTCCCAGTTCGGGATTTGGGAGAGGCGCTTGCGATCGAATGGTGAAACTCCGGGCGGCAGCTGGTCGTAAAGATGGTAAAGGTCATGGCTCTCGACGAACCGTCCACTTCGTTGCTGCGCAAGCATCTTCAAACCAAGCTCGCACGCCATCTGCATGTCCCACTGCGCGTGCTTTAGGTCCTCGGGCTTGCCGCGCACGATCTTGTCCGCAGCACCCTCCAGGTGGTTCAGGATCTGATCGCGCAGCTGCCACACCCTCGTGTCAGTCTTCTCGACGGTCGCAAGGTTGACGTGAATACCTCGCAGGAGTGTTGCAACTTCATTCGCTAGTCTGCAAGCCTTCAGACCATCTCCCCTTGGCAGAGAGCCAATGTTGGGTCCATTCTCAAGCCATTCGAGCGCGTCCTCATCATCCTCGATCTTGTCTGGATAGCAGATCCAGATCGTTTCGCCTGGCGTGCCAGGTCTCTTCGTAATGATCGGGACACGAAGCAGAAACGCGGTCCCGAGGATCGGGATGCAACCTGCAAAGCTGCGTTCATCGCGATCCATCGCATTACCGTAGCGATCCGCATACCAGGCCACGGTCCTTGCGTAGATCACCTCGAACCAGTCGCTAGTCAAATAGTCAGAGAACACACCGGGCTCGTGTGAACCTTCAGAGTGGGCGTCTTGTACCTGCAAGACCCAGTAGCGAACGAAGTAACGCGTTGCTGTCAGTGGCCGCGTCGTCAGTGCCATGTCGGCTTCTGCCAGTCCACGATCGATGGCATCCAGCGCTTCGCCAAGCATGGATTCAAAGTCATCGGGGCCGGCCTGACTGCTCATCCACGCTTACTCTCAACCGTGTCAGCTTCGAACAACAAGGGTTCCCCGCGCGAATAATACCCCGGTGACCTCATGTTCAGGCCAATCCCGCTCTGGATGCGCTGCGTGAGATCTGCGCTTTGCTCATCCGGCAGGTGCTCCCACCAGCTCTTGCGCAGGAAAATGTTTTCTAATTGCTCAAATGCGATCTGGATGAGTGCGTCCGCTTTCGCGTCAGAATCGATGGAGTCGAAAGCTTCAAGGTAGCGGCCGGAAGGGCCCCGTTGCTGTCCGATCCAAGCGAAGACTGCGACACTTTTGCCGGAGTACGACGTGATCGTCAGCGTAAGATGCTCCAACGCCGCTGTTCCGCGGCCGAGCCGCTGGAGGCGAGTACCGTCGATAGCGATTTCGGGCATGAACCCGCCGCATCCTACAATTGGCAGAATGCGGTCGAACCGATAGGCTCGGAAACGAAAGCCAGCGGTGTCCTGACCTTCGACGCGAATGCGAAAATCTCCCAGTTGGCGTTCAGTTTCCGCCAGACCGCGCCGCGCTCCCACTTCGAGAAGATGGCAATGCTGCTGGATAACCTCCTGCATGGCGAGCGGTTGGCCGCAGTCCATCATTCGCTGAATGGGGGAATTCGCCACCTGAACAGCTTTCGTGAAGCGTTCGTAGGCGATCGCTCGATAGGCAAAGAGCAGCGCCTCGTTGGCGGTCATTTCAACATCCTCGCCCTCGATGGCTTTGAACAGCTTGTCGTCGTGCGTCCCGCAGAAGCCCAGAAATACAGAGGCTTTCCCTATGCCGACCTCCAAAGGTGGCGGATGGCCATCATGATCCATCAAGGCTCGCAAGTTCGGCTTAACTGTTAGAACCCGCGAGTTTCCCTCCGCTATCGCGGCCAGGCCTCCAGCCCTTTGCACCGTGTGCGAGCTGATAATCTTGTCGGAACAGCCTTCGCCTTCCAGCGAGTGGGAGCAGTAACCTTTGCGCCCGCGTTTGCGCGCGTCAGCTTCGACGTCGAATACGTTGAATGGTTCTTCGTCCTCGTGCCCCTTATGGCATTTCTTCCACTTGATTCCCTGACCGCACCAACAAGGTTCATTGGGCTTCATCTTGGCAACGGCCTTGAGAGGCGGAGGCCCTGAGTAGGGAGAAGTTAGAGAGGGGTGAAGCAACATCGAGGCCATATCGGGACGCCATATCGCCAATTCAATTTGTTTGAGTGGCTCAGCGGGAGTCTATGGGATTCGCTTGCTTACTCCGCAGCGCTTTTCAGTTTCTCGATCCGCTCCGAGCACACCTCGTGCACCACGCGGCCAAGCTCTTCGACCTGCTCTCCAAGCCATTCGAGCTCTTCTTTGGTGATGCGATAGTGCTTCGAATAGCGCGCTTTCACGTAAGCCTCTTTCAGCTTCTCGAAACGGGCGCGATCGCGCCGTGTGTCGCGCGGCCAAACATGGGTTAGGCGCGGATCGATGCGCTCGGCCTGAGTGCGGAGGAACCCGAGATTGTGCACGTGGGGCGTGTAGAAAGTGCAGACAAGGAGTACGCAGTGATACAACCGCTCGCAAGCTTGGTGCGTGAGAAATGCAGCATCCTTCAAGCGGCCCTGCTCCATACTAAAGCGAGCTGTTTCTAGCATTCCGGAAGCAGCAGGCATCCACTCATCGAAATATTCCTGCGCCATTGCCAACGCCTGTTCGGGCGTCTTGGGCTTGGGCGTATGCAGTTCGGTTTCGTCGGACTGGTAGAGCGCGATCCCGTCCTGTTTTACGTCCATGAAGAAGTAGCGCCCGTGCGCCAGACCGTCGTTCACCTCTTGCAGGTTGTGGACGATGAAGTTGACCGGGGTCTTGAGCGATTTGGTCACGCCATATTCGCGCATCAGCCGGTCATCGAGCTTCGACCAGTACTTGACCCGGTCGACCAGACGCTTGTCGTTGACGATGACGAGCAGGTCGTAGTCCGACTGATAACCCTTGGCGGTGTGCGGTTCGTCGACCCAGGTGCCGCGGGCGTAGCTTCCGTAGAGGATCACCTTGAGGATGCGTCCGGCCTTCTTCCACTCGTGTTTGGCGAGAGCGAAGGCGTCGTCGAATTCCTCGAAGATAAGCTGCACCACGCGTTCCAGCTCGCGCTGCTTTTGCGGGGGCAGATGATCAAGGTCCGTCTTCATCATCCCACACCTAGCAAGGTGGTGGAATGCTTGCACCTGCCAAGTACAAAAGCGAGCGGTGACGGCGCACTCCAGAGCGCTGAGGAACCGCGCGCTGGAGTGCTGCGCGTTAGCAACAATCTGATGAGGATTGTCGTTAGAAATGTTAAGGGACGCTGTGTCCCAGCATTCCTACGGGTTTGAGGCCGGATTCGGTTACAGATAGTCCGAGTCTCCGGTTCCCGTTCGTCCGAACAATCGGGTTCCCGATAGTCCGAGCGGACCAGCGCATTATCTACAGAGTTGGCCATCCCCATTTCTGGGGATAGGGCTTGATCCAAGAAGCGCGTAAGCGGCAAGTTGCAGGACTCAAGCCCAATTCGAGCGCTCCTGATCATCTGGAAGTTCTGGCCTCACGGCCAGCCAGAAATTCGCTCATCGTGTTCTTTCGTGTCGCGCGATCGAGCGAGTAGGCGCTCTCCTGAAATCGCGTTCCCTTTAGGAGAGCGTCGACATAGCCAGCGATCATGTCGGCAGCCGTGATCAGGGTTGCATCGAGGACATGAATATACTTGCTCGTGATCGATCCCCTTGCATGCCCCAAGAGCGCGGCGATCGTTATTTCCGTGAACCCAAGATCGTTGCCGATGCTGGCGAAACTGTGTCGCAGGACATGAGCTGTAACGCCTTCCAGCGGTGTGCCATTTAGCAACTGGTTCCACTGCCTCGGGAAGCCGCCAAAGGCAGTGTCTGTCCCATAGCCCGGAAAAACATAGCTGCCCGTCGCTGCTCGGTGCTCCGCCTCTAGGAACTCGATCACCGGCAAGCCAACAGGTCGGATCGACCTACCTTCCTTGCTATCGGAAAGTCGTAGACAACTGCCGTCGAGATCGACATCGCACCATTTGAGATTGATGATCTCGCTTCGCCTGCAGCCAGTGAGCGCGATCTGGCGAATAATTTCGCTTGATGGCCAGAACCGTTCCTTCTCTTTCGCTTCGATGAGCAACTGGCCCAGAATGCCATATTCGGCCTCGGTTAGTCTCCGCTCACGGACCTCATATTTTGGCTTCTTGATGCCGTGAGCAGGATTGCGGTCGATGACGCCAAGGTCGATGGCGTATGTCAGGATGCCGCCGATCAAGCCTAGTGTGCGTGTGGCGGTACCAGGCCCACCCTTCACAATCGACTTGCCTCCTAGCTTCTTAGTTTTGACTACAATGCGCGACCGGCCTGCGATAATATCGCGCATGATCTTGACCATGTCGGCCCGGGTGAGATCCTTGACACGCCGATTGCCCATCAACGGAATAACGTGTCGCTTGATCCGTCCGATATCCGTGTCGATCGTGGACTGCTTTTTGGGTCGACCACCCTTGCCGAGTATAAGCCCGTCTTCGAGGTCTTGGATGTACCGCTCGCAGAGTTGCTTCATCGTCATCGCCTGATGATCTTCCAAGCGCTCCTCCGCCGGATCATCACCGGCGGCGACGCGCCCCAGCTGAGCCTTGGCCTCGCGCCGGGCAAGCTCGGCAGTCCAGACTCCGTGCAGTCCGATCGCCATTCGTCGCGATCTTCCGCCTTTGCGGTACTGGACAATGTAGCTACGTCTGCCTGAGGGGAAGACACGTAGCCCGAAGCCTGGCAGTTCTCCGTCCCAGAGAATGTAGTCTTTAGTCTTGGCTTCGGCTGCTTCGACAGCGCGTTTGGTCAATTTGACCATGGCGATCTCCGTCTCGGGGCCTCAATTTCGCGTAAGCATGAAGTAAGCACGCGGCTGCAAGTCGAGGCGTCAACGCGGTTAGCCCAGCGCAAACTGCAATCAATCTAAATCACTTAATAACAGTAGCTTAGGGTGGAATTTCGTAGTCTGGCGTGCCAGTTTTGTACCGGCTCCGAAGGCAGAGGCCACAGGTTCGAATCCTGTCGGGTGCGCCACCTCCCCGACCTTCTCGATTGTCTGGGCCGAGCCCGTTGGCCGCATCCGATGGTCTCCCTGCCGCAGGGCGGACCGAGAATCCATTGCGACACTATTACAATTTGGCGAAAATGTCCTAGGTAGGCGCACGCGGGGGCGACTAAGGCACAAGGTTCATGGACCGGGTAATCTACAATTTCGACAGCCTGCCGCTGCGTCAGACGGCGATGTCCGCGCCCCAGCGCCGGTCGATCTATCGTGCCTCGCGCGTGCCCGAGCCGCGGATCGGGATCATCTACAACCCGCGTAGCCATCGCAACAAGGGGCAGGACCTCGCCTGTACCGGCGCGGGCAGAATCGAGGTCGCCCAGCCGCGCACGCGCGAGGAAATCGCCCATGCGCTGGCCGGTTTCGCGCGCGACGGGATCGATTTCCTGATCATCAACGGCGGCGACGGCACCGTGCGCGACGTCCTCACCATGGGGCAGGCGGTCTTCGCCGATCGCTGGCCGGCGATCGCCGTGCTGCCCAAGGGCAAGACCAATGCGCTCAACGTCGATCTCGGCGCCCCCGCCGACTGGTCGGTCGAAGGCGCGATCGCGGCCTATGCCGCCGGCCGCCGTATCCAGCGCCGGCCGCTCGCGATCAGCAGCGGGAACGATGTCGGACCGCCCATGCTCGGTTTCATCTTCGGTGCCGGGGCGTTCACGCTGGGCATCGAGGCCGGGCAGGAGGCGCATTCGCTCGGCTTCTTCAACAGCCTGGCGGTCGCTGCGACCGGCGCCTGGGGGGTGATGCAGGCCCTGTTCGGCACCGATCGCAACAAGTGGCGTCGCGGCACCGAGATGGCGCTGCGGTTCGAACCGTCGGGCGCGCCCGTGCCGCGCTCGGACCATGGCGATCCCGCGCGCCGCAGCGTGTTGCTCGCCTCAACGCTCGAACGCTTGCCGATGGGTATCGAGGTCTTCGGCGCGGCGAGGGCGGGGCTCAAGCTGGCGGTGCTCGACCGGCCGCGCCGCCGCCTCCTCGCCGCCCTGCCGGCAATTCTCTCGGGCTGGCGACCGCGCTGGCTCGCCGCGGCCGGTCTGCACCAGCTCGACGCCGAGGCGCTGGCGATCGAGGTTGGCGAACCGGTCATTCTCGATGGCGAGGCTTTCCCGCCCGGGCGCTACCGCGTCGAGCAGGGACCCGAGCTGACCTTCATCAGCCCGTGAGCACCGCGCTCGCGCAGCGCATCGCCACCGCGCTAGAGAGCCCCGTGCGCGATGAAGTCGCGGCCTACGCCCGCCTGCTCGGCGAGGAGGCCGGGGCTGGCGCGGTGCTGTTCTACGGATCGAATTTGCGGACCGGCTCGCTTGAGGGCGTGCTCGATTTCTATGTCCTGCTGCCGGGCGAGCAGCGCGAGAGAATCTGGCCCCGCGTCGCCTATCGCGAGTGGGATCATGCGGGCGAGCGGCTGCGTGCCAAGATCGCGACCATGTCCTTGGCGCAATTCGCGCGCGCGGCCAGCGGGCAGTCGCGCGACACCACGATCTGGGCGCGCTTCGTCCAGCCTTCGGCCCTGGCCTGGGCGCAGGACGAGGCCGCGCGGGGCGCGGTGCTCGAGGCGCTGTGCGGGGCCGCGGCGACCGCCGGGCGCCTCGCTGCTGCTGTCGGCCCGGCGAGCGGGACGGCGCAGGATTACTGGCGGGCGCTGTTCCGCGCGACCTATCGCGCCGAATTCCGGATCGAGCAGCCGGGGCGCGAGAACGCCATTCTCGAGGTCAATGCGGCGCATTTCGACGGACTGCTGCCGCTCGCCTGGGAGGCGGACGGGATCGGGTTCGCGCGCGAGGGCGAGGTCTTGCGCCCCGCGCTATCGCCGGAAGAGCGTGCCGCGATCCTGCGTTGGTGGGACCGGCGCCGAAGGCTCGGCAAGCCGCTCAACCTGCTGCGACTGGCGAAGGCGACGACGACATTCGACGGAGCGGCGGATTATGCCGCCTGGAAGCTCCACCGGCATACCGGCATCGCGATCGAGGTCACGCTGTTCCGCGCCAAGCACCCGCTGCTGGCCGCACCGGGTGCGCTCATCGAGCTATGGCGCAGGCGCCGCGCTCAGCGATAGCGCATGCGGATCGACATCGACTCGACCCCGCTGCCGACCTGAAAGGCGACCTTCTTGTAGCTCGGCTTGCCGAGGTTGAAGATGTTGAGGCTGGGGTTGTTCGACATTGCTCCCCCATCGGTGAAGATGTCGGTGCTGCCGTTGCCGTTGAGATCGTGGCGCACCGCGATGGCATAAGTGCCGGGGCGCGGAAGCGGCATGCAGAAGCTCATCGATCCCGCCTTTGCGGGGGCTTCCATGCGGTAGATCCACTTGCCCTTTTCGAGCCAGTCTTCCTTGGTCCCGCGATAGCTCTGGACGCGGATCGTGCCCCTGCTTTCCTTGATGTCGGTCACCGTCACGCGCACCGAGGGGCCGGCGCCGGCGGCGCATTTCGCGGCATCGTTGGAAATCTTCTGGCGGTATTGCGCTGCGGCGGGCGCAGGAGCGGCAAGTCCGCCGAGGGCGAGCGCGGCGAGGCCGGCGGTGGCGATGAAAGTGCGGGTCATAAGGGCAATCCGTTTCTAACTGGACGGGGCCCGCGGCACCATCGTGCCGGTCGCTGTGCCCCGCGATTTGCCTGACGTTTAGCAAATTGCGCTGAATTACGGCTGAATTTCTTCGCCGCGCATCATTCAGTCTTTCCTTTCCTACGGCGACGGGGGCCAGAGCGGCGAGAGGCGGTCCATGTGGAAAAGGCCCGGGCCTCGCTTGTTAACCCTCCTTTCGCGCGCGTAGGGCAGGGCCAGCATACCTCGCGACCCAAGGCCGCCGCCCGCATGACGAAACCGCTGATTTCCCCATCGATCCTGTCCGCCGATTTCGCTGCGTTGGGGGAGGAAGTGCGCGCGATCGACGCCGCCGGGGCCGACTGGATCCATGTCGACGTGATGGACGGGCATTACGTGCCCAACATCACCATCGGACCGGCGGTGGTAAAGGCGCTGCGTCCGCACACCGACAAGCCGTTCGACGTCCATCTGATGATCGCGCCGATCGACCCCTATCTCGAAGCCTTCGCCGAAGCCGGGGCGGATATCATCACGGTCCACCCCGAGGCAGGTCCGCATATCCACCGGACGCTGCAGGCGATCACCGCGCTGGGCAAGAAGGCGGGCGTGGTGCTCAACCCCGGCACGCCCGTAGAGGCGCTCGACTACGTTCTCGAGGATGCCGATCTCGTGCTCGTGATGAGCGTCAATCCGGGCTTCGGCGGGCAGAGCTTCATCCATTCGCAGCTGCGGAAGGTCGAGGCGATCCGCAAGCGCATCGACGCGCTGGGCAAGCCGATCCATCTCGAGGTTGATGGCGGGGTCAATGAAGAGACCGCGCGGCTGTGTGTAGACGCGGGGGCCGACGTACTGGTCGCGGGCTCGGCGACCTTCAAGGGCGGCCCGGCGAACTATGCGGCAAACATCGCCGCGCTGAAGGGCGCGCAATGAGCCGCGGGGCGCGCACCCTTCTTCGCGAAGAGGCCGGCGCGCCGGAACAGGCCACCGCGCCGGCGCTGCCGCTCAAGGGCCTGGCCGAGCCACTCGTCGACGATACTCCGCCGCTTCCCGAAGCCATCCCGCTCGAGCCGGCGCGTGCGCTGGTACTCGCTGACCTGCAGCCGCCGCGTGCCGGGCCGATCGACAGCATGCTGCGCTGGGCATACCGGCTCGGCGTGCCCGGTCCGGTCCTCGCGGCGCCCTTGCGCAAGCCTGCCGCGCCGCGCCTGCTCGCCACGGTGGCCACTCCGCTCGGCGGCGAGCGCGCGGCGGGCATGGCGCTGCGCGCGGGACAGTTCCTCGTCCACGGGCTCAAGGTCCCGGCTGACAAGGTCGATTTCGCCAGCAGCGCGCCGCTGACCCCGCCGGTCCAGCGCGTCGTCCAGGGCTTCACCTGGCTGCGCGACCTGGCCGCCTGCGCCCCGCGTGAGGACTGCGCCGGGATCGCCGAAAAGCTGCTCGCCCGCTGGCTCAAGGCCAATCCGGTGCCCGGCAAGGGCCCCGCATGGACGGTCGAGCACACCGGTCTGCGGCTCCTCGCCTGGCTGGTCCACGCGCCGTTCCTGCTCGGCGGCGAGGCCAAGCTGCGCGGCGAGGCGCTGGCGGCGATGGAAGCGAGTGCCCGCTATCTCGACCGGCAGGTCGCTCGCGCCGAGGACGGGCTGGGACAGGTCGCCGGGTGGTGCGCGATCGTCGCCGCCGGCCTGCTGCTGCCCGACGGTCGCCCGCGCCGCCTGTTCGGCGAGGCGGGGCTGCTGCGCGCACTCGGCGAACTCGTCGCCGACGATGGCGGCGTGCTCTCGCGCAGCCCGCTGGCACAGATGGAGGCGATCGCGCTGCTGGTCGATTTGCGCGCCTGCTACGATGCGGCCGGTCGCGAGCCGCCCCAGGCGCTCGAAACCATGCTCGGACTGCTCGTGCCCCCGCTGCTTGCGCTGCGCATGGGCGATCGCGGACTGGGCAGTTGGCAGGGTGCCGGTGCGACCTCGGCGGCGCGTGTCGATACGCTGATTGCGGCGAGCGGGATTCGCGCGCGGCCCGGCAAGGATAGCCGACACTGGGGCTACCAGCGCGTCGATGCGGGCAAGGCCACGCTGGTCCTCGACGCCGCGCCGCCGCCGCGTTCGCGCCATGCGCGCTATGGCTGCGCCTCGACGCTGGCCTTCGAGCTGTCGCATGGCGAACAGCGCATCGTGGTCAATTGCGGCGGCGCGGAGCTTGCCGGCGGGCTGGTCCCGGTGCGGATCGAGCAGGGTCTGCGCGGCAGCGCGGCACATTCGACGCTGGTGCTTGACGAAGCCAATTCGACCGCGGTCCTGATCAAGGGCCAGATCGGCAAGGGCGTCGAGGAAGTCGACATTGCGCGGACCACGGTCAAGCAGAAGGGTCGCGATGCCGTGCGGCTTGAAGCGTCGCATAACGGCTATGCCGCGCGCTACGGGCTGATCCACCGCCGCACATTGCTGCTCGGTGCCGATGGCAGCGGGCTGTCGGGCGAAGACGTGCTCGAACCCTCGGGGCGCCAGGGCAAGCGCGGCAAGATAGCCTTCGCGATCCGTTTCCACCTCGGGGTCGGCATCGACGTCGGCCTGTCCGACGATCGGCGCGGCGCGGGTCTCGCCCTGCCCGACGGAAGCTACTGGCAATTCCGCCTCGGAGGCGATAGCGGCGAGGCGCATATCGCGATCGAGGACAGCCTCTGGGTCGACGGGCAAGGCCGCCCGCGCGCGACCAAGCAGCTGGTCGTCGAAGGACTGACATCGCGCAGCGGGGGACGCTTCCCCTGGCTGCTCAAACGCATGGGATAGAATTCATGACCGACGTGGCGATCAAGCGGGCACTGCTCTCGGTGTCCGACAAGAGCGGCTTGGTGGAGCTCGGCCAGGTGCTGGCAGCCAAGGGCGTCGAACTGGTCTCGACCGGGGGCACCGCCAGGGCGCTGCGCGACGCCGGGCTCACAGTGAAGGATGTCTCCGACCTCACCGGTTTTCCCGAGATGATGGACGGGCGCGTCAAGACGCTCCACCCGATGGTCCATGGCGGCCTGCTCGCTGTGCGCGACAATCCCGAACATGCCGCGGCGATGGACGAGCATGCGATCGGGGCGATCGATCTCGTGGTTGTCAATCTCTATCCCTTCGAGGCGACCGTGATGCGCGGCGCCGAGCGCGACGAGATCATCGAGAATATCGATATCGGCGGGCCTAGCATGGTGCGCAGCGCGGCGAAGAACCACCAGTTCGTCACCATCGTCACCGATCCGGCCGACTACCAAACGCTCATCGACGAGATCGAAGCGACCGGTGCGACCTCGCTCGATTTCCGCCGCAAATGCGCCGCCAAGGCCTTTGCCGCCACCGCCGCCTACGATTCGATGATCAGCCAGTGGTTCGCCTTCGCCGACCAGCAGCAGCTGTTCCCCGATTTCCTCGCGATCAACGGCAAGGACCCGGTCGAGCTGCGCTATGGCGAGAACCCGCACCAGAAGGCGGCGCTCTACACGCCCGCAGGTCCGCACGGGAAAGGCATCGCGCAGGCCGAGCAGGTCCAGGGCAAGGAGCTCAGCTACAACAATTACAACGATGCCGACGCCGCGCTCGAACTGTGCGCCGAATTCGCCGGCGGCGAGCCTGCGGTGGTGATCGTCAAGCACGCCAATCCCTGCGGGGTGGCGCAGGGCGCGACGCTGCTCGAGGCGTGGAACGAGGCGCTCGCCTGCGACAGCGTGTCGGCCTTCGGCGGCATCGTCGCGGTCAACACCGAGCTCGACGGGCCGACGGCCGAGGCGATCTGCGAGATCTTCACCGAAGTCGTGATCGCGCCCTCGGTCAGCGAGGCGGCGAAGGCCGCTTTCGCGAAGAAGAAGAACCTGCGCCTGCTCGTGACCGGCGACCTGCCCGATCCGCGCCGCGGCGGGCTGCTGGTCAAGCCGATCACCGGCGGCCTGCTGGTGCAGACGCGCGACAATGGCGCGATTCAAGCGAGCGACCTCAAGGTGGTCACCCAGCGCGAGCCGACCGAGCAGGAACTGAAGGACTGCCTGTTCGCCTGGACCGTGGCGCGCCACGTCAAGTCGAACGCGATCGTCTATGCCAGGGACGGCGCGACCGCCGGGATCGGCGCGGGCCAGATGAATCGTCGCGATTCCTCGCGTATCGCCGCGATGAAGGCCGCCGAAGCGGCCGAGAAATATGGCTGGGACCAGAGCCGCACAGTCGGCAGCGCAGTCGCCTCGGATGCCTTCTTCCCCTTTGCCGACGGTCTTCTGGCCGCAGCCGAAGCGGGTGCGACCGCGATCATCCAGCCGGGCGGCTCGATCCGCGACGAAGAGGTGATCGCTGCCGCCGACGAGGCGGGGCTCGCCATGGTCTTCACCGGAATGCGCCATTTCCGCCATTGAGCGGCCGGTCCGGCGTATCATCGCCTGAACCGTTCACAACCATCGCATTAAGCAGGTTGCAAGCGCAGCCCGTGTAACCATGTCGGCGAGACTGACGAAAGACCCGACCATGAACCTGTTTACCCCCGATCTCTATCGCAACTTCGGCATCGGCTTCGGAGCCGGCGCCATCGCCGTGCTCCTCGCCAATGGCGGCGAAATCCTCGGCGCGGTTCCGCAACTGATCGCCGCAGTCTTCTGATGCGCGGTCGCGCCGCCCTTGCCGCCGCGGCGCTGGCCCTGGGGGTCGCCGCCTGCCAGCAGCCCGCCCTTGCGGCGGAAAGCACGGTCGCCGCTCCGAAGGCCAAGCGCCAGGCGCGCGAGGCTGAGGGCCTCAAGACCGCCATCTTCGCGGGCGGCTGTTTCTGGGGCGTGGAGGCGGTCTTCAGCCATGTGAAGGGCGTCAGGAGTGCGGTGTCGGGCTATCACGGCGGCACCGAGCGCCAGGCTTCCTACAATCTCGTCTCAAGCGGCGTCACCGACCATGCCGAGGCGGTGAAGGTCACCTACGACCCCAGCGTCATCCGTTACGACCAGTTGCTCCGCATATTCTTCTCGGTCGTCGCCGATCCGACCCAGCTCAACCGGCAGGGCCCGGATACGGGCACGCAATACCGCAGCGCGATCGTGCCGACGTCCGCCGAACAGAACGCCGTGGCGAAGGCCTATCTCGCGCAGCTCGGGGCGGCCAAGCTGTGGGACCGCCCAATCGTCACGCGGATCGAGCGAGCGCAGGGCTTCTACCCTGCCGAGAGCTACCATCAGGACTTCGCCGCGAAAAACCCCCGCCATGCCTATATCGTGCGCTGGGACGCGCCCAAGGTCGCCGCGCTCAAGCGGATGTATCCGGGCGTCTATTCGGCGAGCTTCCGGCGCGACTAGCTTGCGCGGGGACGTACTGCGCCCTACCTCTCTGTTCATGGCCGGACATCACCATGCTCACAAGGAACACGAGGGCGCGGCCCTGATCGACGCCGCGCGCAGCACGCTCACCGCCAGCGGCGAGCAATGGACCGGCATGCGCCAGTCGGTGTTCGAAGAGCTGGCCCGGCACGACAAGCCCGCCAGCGCCTACGACATAGCCGACAATCTCTCGCAGAGCCGCGGCAAGCGGGTGGCGCCCAACAGCGTCTATCGCATTCTCGACCTGTTCGTGCGGACCAATCTCGCCAACCGCATCGAGAGCGCCAATGCCTACCTCGTCAACACCCACCCCGGCTGCCGCCACGACTGCATCTTCCTGATCTGCGACGATTGCGGGAAGGCCACGCATGTCGACGACGACCGGGTGACCGGCGCGCTGCGGGAGGCGGGCAAGGACGCGGGCTTTACCGACGTCCGCCCCGTGATCGAGCTGCGCGGTCTGTGCGACGATTGCGCTGCCTAGCCTCCCGCAGGTCGTTCTTTTCTCGCGATGAAGCGTTCATCGACAGTTTCCTCTGACGCGTGTAGAGCGCAGTCATGACTAGTCGCCCCAAGACGCCGTTACTCGACACGGTCGCCATTCCCGAGGATCTCCGCAAGCTCAGGAAGGACCAGCTCCGCCAGCTGGCCGATGAATTGCGCGCCGAAATGATCGATGCGGTGGGGCAGACCGGCGGGCATCTCGGCTCGGGCCTCGGCGTGGTCGAACTGACCACCGCGATCCATTACGTCTTCGACACGCCGACCGACAAGCTGGTGTGGGACGTCGGCCACCAGTGCTATCCGCACAAGATCCTCACCGGGCGGCGCGACCGGATCCGCACCTTGCGCCAGGGCGGCGGCCTCTCGGGTTTCACCAAGCGCGCCGAGAGCGAATACGATCCCTTCGGCGCGGCGCATTCGTCGACCTCGATCTCGGCGGCGCTCGGCTTCGCCATGGCCAACAAGATGCAGGACCGGCCCGGTCGCGGCATCGCGGTGATCGGCGACGGCGCGATGAGCGCCGGCATGGCCTATGAGGCGATGAACAATGCCGAACAGGCGGGCAATCGCCTGATCGTCATCCTCAACGACAACGACATGTCGATCGCGCCGCCGGTGGGCGGTCTTTCGGCCTATCTCGCGCGGATGGTCTCGAGCAGCGAATATCTCGGCCTCCGCTCGATGGCCTCGAAGATTGCCAAGAAGCTCGGCCGCCGCGTGTGGGGCGGGCTCGAGAAGGCCGAGGAATACACGCGCGGCATGGTGACCGGCGGGACGCTGTTCGAGGAACTCGGCTTCTACTACGTCGGCCCGATCGACGGGCACAATCTCGACCACCTCATCCCGGTGTTGGAGAATGTCCGCGACAGCGAACAGGGCCCGGTGCTGATTCATGTCGTGACGCAGAAGGGCAAGGGTTACGCCCCGGCCGAAAACAGCGCGGACAAATATCACGGCGTCGCCAAGTTCGACGTCGTCACCGGCGAGCAGAAGAAGTCCTCCGGCGGCCCGCCCGCCTATCAGAACGTCTTCGGCGAAACGCTGGCCAAGCTTGCCGACAACGACCCGCGCATTTGCGCCATCACCGCGGCCATGCCGAGCGGCACCGGGGTCGACAAGTTCGCCAAGGCGCATCCCGACAAGGCCTTCGACGTCGGCATCGCCGAACAGCATGGGGTGACCTTTGCCGCGGGCCTCGCGGCGGAAGGCATGCGTCCTTTCGCGGCTATCTACTCGACCTTTCTCCAGCGCGCCTACGACCAGGTGGTCCACGACGTGGCGATCCAGAACCTGCCCGTGCGCTTCGCCATCGACCGCGCCGGGCTGGTCGGGGCCGATGGCTGCACGCATGCCGGCAGCTTTGACATCACCTATCTCGCGACGCTGCCGAACATGGTCGTCATGGCCGCCGCGGACGAGGCGGAGCTGGCGCATATGACCTATACGGCGGCCGAATATGACGAGGGGCCGATCGCCTTCCGCTATCCACGCGGCAACGGCGTCGGGGTCGAGCTTCCCGAGACGCTCGAAAAGTTCGAAATCGGCAAGGGCCGCATCGTTCGCGAGGGCAGCAAGGTCGCGATCCTGTCATTGGGCGCGCGGCTGGAGGAGGCCAAGAAGGCCGCCGACCAGCTCGAGGCCAAGGGCCTCTCGACCACGGTCGCCGACATGCGCTTCGCCAAGCCGCTCGACACCGCGCTGATCGAGAAGCTGATGCGCAGCCACGAGGTCGTGGTGACGGTCGAGGAAGGCGCCGTGGGCGGCCTCGGCGCGCATGTGCTGACCTTTGCCAGCGATAGCGGGCTGACCGACGGCGGGCTGAAGGTCCGCACCATGCGCCTGCCCGACGTGTTTCAGGACCAAGACGATCCGATGAAGCAGTATGACGAGGCGGGCCTCAACGCGCCGCATATCGTCGATACGGTGCTGAGCGCGCTGCGTCACAACAGCGCAGGCGTGGAAGAAGCGCGGGCTTAGGTGTCCCTTGAACCATTCTCAGCAACTGACATGAAGAATTCGAATCCATCGCTTCCACCACTTTTGATATCGAGACTGTTCCATCTCTCGATTGGTGCTCAAATTGAAATTTGAGGCGATCTTCGCACTGCCGATTTTGCTGCTTGTTGCCTGCGTTTCGCAAACTGCGGATCCAAAACAAGAGAGCCTCATGAACGAGGTCGAAGCGCAAGTTGTCCTACCGGACGGTGCGGGGCCACTTAGCAGTTACGCTCGCTACTACACGATTGCGCGCGACGGCATGCTGGTGGGAACCTATACTCGAGAGATCGAAGAACGAGATCCAGATGAAGGTTGTACTGAATTATTGGAGGACTTCGAGCTGAAAGAGGTGGATTGTCCAGCATTGGCAGATGTCGCCATTGGCGAACGACGCTGGGTGGATATCGATGACCTTCCGGCCGCGTCCGCTGACGGTTGCGAAGCGGTGCAAGTTGTTTACGATCCAAAGGCCCAGCGCTTCGTATTCGGAGAGTGCATCCATCCCCTCCACTGATAAGGTTGTGAAATTGCAGAAAGAGGGTACGCCAAAGAAGGATTATCCCGCATTGATAGGCGGACGCGAGAGGACAGACCGCCCATGACCCTGCTCACCACCGAAACCGCCGACCACGTCACCACGCTTACGCTCAATCGACCCGACACGATGAACCCGCTCGGCGCGAAGGGCGACGGCGACGCTTTCGCCGCGGCCTGCGATGCGATCAATGCTGACATGGACGTGCGCTGTGTGATCATGACGGGCGCTGGGCGGGCGTTCAGTGCGGGGGGCGACATCAAGGCGATGAAGGAGCGGACCGGGACCTTCGGCGGGACCGCGCCCGAGATTTCCGACGGCTATCGCAACAACATCCACAAGGTGTTGCGCGCGCTTTACGGGCTGCGCGTACCGCTGATCGCGGCGGTCAACGGGCCGGCGATCGGGCTCGGCTGCGACCTTGCCTGCCTTGCCGACATGCGCATTGCGAGCACCTCCGCAAAGTTCGGTGTCACCTTCCTCAAGCTCGGCATCATTCCCGGCGACGGCGGCACGTGGATCCTCCCGCGCATCATCGGCGAGGCGCGCGCGGCGGAGCTGTTCTACACCGGCGACGTGATCGATGCGGCGACCGCGCTGGACTGGGGCCTAGTCAGCCGCGTTGTCGATGGCGAGGCGCTGATGGACGAGGCGCGCGCGCTCGCCGCCAAGGTCGCCGCCATGCCCCCGCATGCGCTGCGGCAGGCGAAGAACCTCATGCGCCAGGGGCGCTCGGTTGGCTACGACACCGCGCTCGAGATGGCCGCCAACACGCAGGCGATGATGCACCTGACCGAAGATCACATCGAGGGCATCGACGCTCTGCTCGAAAAGCGCGCGCCGAACTTCAGCGGACGGTAGGGCCTATCGCCGCACTACTGCTTGACGACTAGATCCAGCGCCAGATCCCGGCGGGCATCCCGTTCGCGTGGATATGGCCATAGGTCGCGGCGAGCCAGATGATCACGCCGCCGATCCAGGCAACCGGGCCCGCGCGCAGCAGCCTGCCGAATCGCGGCCAGTAGCTCGTCTGCGCTTCCCATCCCGCCCAGGCCTCGCCCATCAGCACCTCCTTCTTGCGGTCCTGCAGATGCGCGCCGACCAGCGCGAGCACGCCGATCGCGCCCGCCATCACGATCTGCCGCGCGGTCGGGCTCAACAACAGGTGCGTCGCCGCCCATAGCGCGAAGCTCCACATCATCGGGTGGCGCGTCACATGGAAGACGCCGTGCGGGCCGCGCGCGGCAAGGCTCGCCGCACCCGGTGCGGGTAGTGCGGGATTGCCGATGAACGAGCCGGCGAGCAGCACCGAGGCGACGAGCATGACCAGCGTCGCCACCGCCCAGCCGATCTCGCCCATGGCGTTCCACAGGACCGGGCCCGAGGGGCCGACCGCGCGGAAGGCGACTACGGCCCAGACGAAGGTGGCGAGCGCGATGAGCGAATAGAGCGCGCGGAAGCCGTTCTCGCCCAGCGCCCCGACCAGCGGCGCGCGCAGCGGGTGCGAAAGCGCGAAATGACTGCCGACGAAAGCGATCGAAGCGGCAACGAGCGATAGCAGCGGATCCATGGTGTCCTCCCCCCAAAGGTCGGGGGGCAGGCTATCATAGACACGCGGCGCGGCAAGCCGTCTCGGCTCAGCGCCCCTCGATACCGATGAGTTCCACCTTGAACAGCAGCGTCGCGCCGCCGGGAATCGGCCCCTTGCCGCTCGCGCCATAGGCGAGGTCGGCGGGAGCGGCGATCTCGATCGTGTCGCCCACGCCCATTTCCGGGATCGCCATCTGCCAGGCCTTGATCAGCCTGCCGAGCGGGAAGGTCGCCGGTTCGCCGCGGTCGTAGGAGGAATCGAAGGTCTCGCCGTCGATGAAGGTACCGGCGTAGTGGACCGTCACCGTGTCCTCGACCGTGGGGTGCACCTCGCTTCCGGCGAAATTGACGTAGCGCCAGCGCAGCCCGCCGGGCATGACGCGCCAGCCGCCCTCGGCATCGAGCTTGGTCAGATAGGCCTGCTGAGCATTCATCCAGGCGATGTCCTGTGACCGGTCGGGCGGGCTCTCCTGCGCGCAGGCGGCATAGCCGCCCACGGCAAGGATTGCCGCGCCCAGCGCGAGCATGGTCGTGCGCATCTCGTTCATCCTACCAGTCGTAGCCCTTGGGCTGGTCGCTCGTATCCAGATCGCGATAGCGTTCCCTGAGCCGGCTCTGGTGGTTGTCGAGAGGCTGTTCGACGCCGTCGATGAACACCTTGACCGGGACCGAGCCGACTTCGAGCGGATCGCCGTCCCAGATCACCACATCGCCCATCGCACCGGGGGCGAGCACGCCCGCCTTGCCGCCCATGCCGCTGATCGTCGCCGGGACCGAGCTGATCGCGGCGAAGGCCTGTCCCCAACTCAGCCCGTCGGCGCCGGGCAAGCGGGTGAGGCCGACGAGATTACCGGCATACTGGCCGAGATTGCGCGGGTTCTCCATCGCGCTGGCATTGATCGCGACGCGCACGCCCGCCTTGACCATGCGCCCGACGTTGGACTGGGTCGAGGCGAGCTCCTCGAAGTTCTCGGGCAGGTCGTCGAGGCCATCGGCAATCACCGGCACGCCCGCTGCCGCGATCTCGCGCGCCACCAGCCAGCCCTCGCTTGCACCGACCAGTACGAGGTCGAGGCGGGGAAAATCGCGCTTGAGGGCGATCACGCTACGGATGTCCGAAGCGCGCTCGACGCCGACATAGAGCTTCTGTTCGCCGCGCACGACGGGCACCAGCGCCGCCGCGTCGAAGCGGGTCAGCAGGACATCGCCTTCTCGATCGGTCGGGCTGCCGGAAAGCCGCGGGTCGAGCGGGACATCGTCGCCAAGGTCGATATCGCCGCGGTTCGACGAGCGTCCCGGGATACGAGCGTCCTCGCCCAGCCGCGTCGCTTCGCGCAGCGCGTTGCGGAACAGCGCATGCGCCGAGACCCGGCTCCCCCCGGCGCGGCGGGCGCCGCCCTCGCCGAGATCGACAAACTGGAAGGCGCGCTGGCGGGTGACCGCATTCGCATCCGCACCGAGGTCGATGATGGCGCCCTGTCCGCCGAAGATCGAGGCCGAGGGCGGCATCATCGTCGCCGCGCGTGTCACGCCAGCGGCACGGTGGACGAGGATGTGCTGCGACGAAGGATTGATCGCCGGGCTGACGTCGAGAGCCGCGCTGAAGGGGGAATTCGAAGCGCGCGTATCGTTCGACTCGCTGACCGCCCCGACATCCCACAGGCCGAGCGTGGTAACCGTGGCGAAGATGCCGGGCGTGACCCAGCTGCCACTGGCGTCGAGCACCTCGACGCCCGCGGGAACGGCGACGCCGCGACCCGCCGCGACGACCTTGCCGCCGCGCACGACCACCGTCGCGCCCTCGATCGGCTCGGAGCCGTCACCGGTGGCGACGGTGGCATTGGTGATGGCGACATCCTGCGCCAGCGCAGGAGCGGCGGAAGCGAGCGCGACCAGACTCGCGGCGCCGAGGGCGAATGCGTTCAGCGCGCGCTTCATTTCACGTCTCCTTCACCGGGCTGGCCGAGCTCGAAATCGCTCACCGGGCGCCGCTTGCGGTCCATCGCGTCATACATCAGGGCCCCGTCGATCCAGACCTTCTCGGGTCGCGAGTAGACCGACAGCGGGTCGCCGTTCCACAACACGACATCCGCCATCTTGCCGGGCTCGAGGCTGCCGGTCATGTCGGAGATACCCATCGCCTTGGCCGCGTTGTAAGTGAACCATCCCACCACTTCGGCGTCGGGGATGTCGATGCCCAGGCGGCGGCCTGCGGCCTGAGCCTTGGCGGCTTCCTGGTTGAGGCGCTGGATGCCGTTGGCATCGTCCGAGTGGATGATCACGCAGGCACCGGCCTGGCGCAGGAAAGCCGCATTCTCGAGGATGCCGTCATAGGCTTCCATCTTGAAGCCGTACCAGTCCGCCCAGATCGCGCTGCAGACGTCGTTCTCGCGCAGCAGATCGCCGATCTTGTAAGCCTCGACCGCGTGGTGGAAGGCAGTCACCTTGTAGCCCATCTCCTTGGCCATATCCATGACCAGCGCCATCTCGTCTGCGCGATAGCAGTGGTTGTGGACCAGGATCTCGCCGTCGAGCACGCCCTTGAGCGTTTCCTTGCCGAGATCGCGCTTTTTGCCGTCATAGGCCTGCGCATCGAGCCACATTTGCCGGTTCACCGCGAAATTGCCCATCCGGGTGGATGGCATGCGGCCCTTGCTGCCATAGACGCGCTTGGGGTTCTCCCCGCAGGCCATCTTCATGCCGTAGGGCGCGCCGGGGAACTTCATCCCCTGCACGGTGCGCGAGGACACGTTCTTTAGAGTGACCGAGCGTCCGCCGGTCAGGTTGGCCGAACCGGGGAGGATCTGCAGGCTGGTGACGCCGCCGTTGGCGAGCGCACGGGTGAAGCCGGGATCCTGCGGCCAGACCGAATGCTCTGCCCAGACCTCGGGAGTCATCGGGCTGGTTGCCTCGTTGCCGTCCGAATGCGCCTCCACGCTTGGTGTGGGATAGTCGCCGAGGTGCGAGTGGATGTCGATCACTCCGGGAGTCACGAACTTGCCGCTGCCGTCGATCCGGTCGTAGCCTTCGGTAGAAAGCCCGGCATCGCCCACCGCGACCACTTCGCCATCGCGGAACAGCACGGTGCCGCTGTCGATCCGTCCGCCCTTCCCGTCGTAGACGGTCGCACCGACGAGTGCGGTGGGGCGTCCGGGAAAACGCTGATAGGTCGAGGGGAAGGGGGCGTTGCCGTCCTCTCCGACCGGTGCGGTCCAGTCGCCCGCCGAGGCGACGTCGTCGCCCCCGCCGGTGGTTGAACAACCGGCCACCGCGAAGGCAGCCGCACAGGCGAGCAAGGCGTATTTTATCATGGATCCCCCAATGCAGTCGGGCCGGAGCATCGCTGCCCCGGCCCGATCGGTCAAATGCATTTGTCGGTGTCAGCCAGCGTTTCGCCGATTGGCACCGGAGCAGATCAGCCTGCCGGGCGGGTTTCCGGGTGAGCCCCGGCACCCTGCGCTTCGCCCGGGCCTTCGCTCTGGCCGAGCAGATCGTCGCCGACATCGTCGTCGCGCAGGCGATCGAGATGCATCAGCCTGCGCACCAGCGGGCTGACCAGCACGACGAAGGCCCCAATCCCTGCCGCAACCAGGCCCATAGTCCAGTAGACGTCGAGCGCACCATCGCGGGTTATTTCGCCGCCGTGGCCGCCTTCACCCATCAGCGTGCCCATGAAGCCAGCGACGAAGTTGCCGCCGGCCGTCCCGAAGAAGAACGCTGCCATCATCAGCGAGGCCATGTGGCGCACCGACAGGCGGTTGATCGCCGAGAGGCCAACCGGCGACAGGCACAGTTCGCCGGTCGTGGACAGCAGGTAGAACAGGAAGATGAAGAGCACGGGGACAAGGGCATTGCCTGCCGCGTTGGCGCCGAGCACCAGCACAACGAAGGCGAGGCCCATCTGGATGATGCCGAGGCCCATCTTGGCGTAGGTGTTGGGTTCCCAGCCACGCTTGGCGAGGAACTGCCACAGTCCAGCGAAGATCGGACCCAGCAAGATGATGTAGATCGGGTTGATCGACTGGAAGAGCGAGGTCGGTACGCCCTGGCGGTCGACATAGCGGTCGGTGAACAGGTTCACCGAACCACCGGCCTGTTCGAACAGGCCCCAGAACAGCGGCATCAGCAGGATGATGAAGATCATCGCGAACACCCGGTCGCGGGCGTCATTGGCGGTCTTGCCGGCTTCCATAACGCAGGCAGCGACGACCAGCACGAGGCCCAGCACACCGCCGACCGCCGCGATCGTGTCGGCGCCCTGCTGGACGATCATCCAGGCTGCCGTCGCGAGCAGCACGCCGACGCCGCCGTAGAAGACCCCGCTGGTCGAGCCGGAGCTGACTTTACCGGTGTTGTCCTCGATCTTGTAGAGCGCTTGCTGCAGCACGTAGCCGAGCAGCAGGATGCCCGAGACCAGCAGCAGCCAGCCGACCGCTTCCTGGAACTGGATAAGCGCCCAGATCACCGCGACGCCGCCGAAACCGACGATGTAGAGCAACCACTCGAGATTCAGGCCGGCGACCTTTTCCTTGAGTTTCGCGGGAACGGGCGGTTCGCCCTGGCCGCGCAGCAGCGGCTTGCCGAGCACGAAGACGAACAGGCCGAGCAGCATGCCGACGCCGGCGGCACCGAAACCGTAGGCCCAGCCCAGCGTCTCACCCAGATAGCCGGCGATGATGGTACCCGCGGCGGCGCCGAGGTTAATCCCGATGTAGAAGATGGTGTAGGCCGAGTCGCGGCGCATGTCGGTGCGCGGATAGAGCTGTCCGACGATCACCGAGATGTTGGCCTTGAGGAAGCCCGAGCCGACGATGATCAGCGCGAGGGCCAACCAGAAGACGTTGAGGGTCGGATCGTTGGCATAGCCGCTGCCGTCGCCCTCGAAGGCCATGAAAAAGTGACCCAGTGTCAGCAGGACAGCACCGAAAGCGACAGCTTTGCGCTGCCCGAGATAGCGGTCGGCGAGCCAGCCGCCGAGGACGGGCGTGATGTAGACGAGGCTGGTATAGGCGCCGTAGATCAGGCTCGCGCTGCCGTCGGAATAGAGCCAGTGCTTGACGAGGTAGAGCACGAGGAGGGCGCGCATCCCGTAATAGGAAAAACGCTCCCACATCTCGGCGAAGAAGAGAACATAAAGGCCCTTGGGGTGGCCCATGACCTCTTCCTTGGGGCGCGTGATCGCAAGCGCGCCAATCACCAGGAAGGCCGTCAGGATCACCGCAGCGATCGTGACGATCCAGTCCCCCTCATTCCATAAGGCCATGTCTTTCATTGAGATATCCCCGAACCATAATTCTCGATTGGACGCGCGGGGGCGTCGGAATGGCGCGCACCCTAGCGGTTCAAACGCGCATGTGAAGCATTTAGTTACAGCTGTCACTGCCTTGCGCGCGCCTGAACGACCGGCGCGGGAACCTTGTGCGCAGTGGTGTATTATGGCACTGATGCAGTCTGTCGCGGGGAATATACGATGAGCACGCAGTCCAAGCCGGTCTATCTGAAGTTGCGCGACATGATCGCCGCCGCGATCATCGATGGCCGCTACGCCGAAGGCGAGATGTTGCCCTCGGTGCGCGCACTCGCGGCCGAACAGGGCGCCAACCCGCTCACGGTGGCCAAGGCCTATCAGCAGTTCCAGAACGATGGCCTGGTCGAGGTCCAGCGCGGCGTGGGCATGTATGTCGTCCGGGGCGCGGCCGAGCGCCTGCGCCGGTCCGAGCGGGAGAACTTCCTGCGCGATGAATGGCCCGAGATCCGCGCGCGCATGGCACGGCTGGGCGTCTCGGCGACCGAACTGCTCGCCGACGCCTGACCGAAGATGGCGAAAATTTACAATTGTGAACTTGCGGGCGGCACCGCCTTCTGCCACATTCATCCAGTTGGAATCGGGCGGAAAAGCGCGGTCCCGAGGGTCGCATAGAGGAAACGACATTTTGCGGTCGATGGCACCGGGAGACCTTCTATGATCCGATCAGAACTTCTCGCCGCCCTTGGCCAGGACTATCCCGATCTGCGCGCCGAAGAAGTCGAGCAGGTGGTGGACATATTCTTCGAGGAAATCTCGCAGCGCCTGACCGAAGGCGGACGGGTCGAACTTCGCGGCTTCGGTGCCTTTTCGACGCGCGAGCGTGAAGCGCGCAAGGGCCGCAATCCGCGCACCGGCGAAACGGTCGACGTTCCGGCCAAGCGGGTGCCCTATTTCAAGCCCGGCAAGGACATGCGCCGTCGTCTCAACGAAGGCTGAGGCTCCCTAAAGGAGCGCGATCCGCGATTGCCCGCCCGGCGGGCAGCGACTAGGGCTGCCTGCCGTTGCGGGTGTGGCGGAATGGTAGACGCCGGGGACTTAAAATCCCCTGAGCTTTGCTCGTGCGGGTTCGAGTCCCGCCACCCGTACCAGCCCGCTTCGCCTTTTCGCCAAGCAGGGCGAAGGTCGCCATATTCGGCCCGAATGCAGGCCCCCCCTTCCAGCGCGGGCCGCGCCTTATTACCGGCCGCAATAGCGCCGCCATATCGGGAGAGCTGGCTGGGTAGGAAGGCCTCGAAACAGTCGGGAATTCGGCTCCGCCAAGTCACGAACACGAAAAAACTATACAGTCTTTAGATTGGTATTAACACTTAGGGTGTCATTACCATACGTCGAACGCACCCAGGTTAGATACGTGGCATTCAGCCACTACCCGGCTGTTGGCGTTGTGGATGGTTTGCGGCGATGGAATTCACTCCCGGATTCGTCATGGAAGACAATGCGACGAGCTCTGGATCCGACCAGCGTGGTGCGCCGCGCTACACCTCTCTCATCCGTGCGGCGAAGCTGCTGTGCGGACAGGGCGAGTTCGTCTGCGTCATCCGCGACGTCTCCGCCACCGGCGTTTCCCTGCGCACTTTTCACAAGCTGCCGACCGACTCCGCGCTCGCGCTCGAACTCCAGAATGGCGAAAGCTACGAGCTCGAACTGGTGCGCTCCGAAGGCTTCGACGCCAGCTATCGTTTCGACCGCCCGATCGAGGTCGATCGGCTGATTCGGGAAAACTGGGATTTCCCCAAGCGCGGACTGCGCCTCAACATCATGTTGCCGCTGCTGGTTTCCTCGCTCTCGGGCAAGGCGAAAGCGGTCACGCTCAACATTTCGCAACAGGGCGCACGGATCGAATGCGACCATGTCTTCGCGATCGGCCAGCGAGTGACGATCTCGACAGAGTTTATGCCCGATATCCGCTGCGTCGTGCGCTGGCGCCGGGATGCCAATTACGGCCTGGTCTTCGAGGACACCTTCTCGCTGCGCGACTTCGCCCTCGCCGCGGCCAAGGTGCAGTGCCCGCTGCTGCTGCAGGGGTGAGCTTGGTCCCCGCCGCCGGAAGACGGGTCTAACGATATCCTAACCTCTACCGGTCATGCCCGCAGCGTGTTCAACCGGGGGGAGAACATGATGGGTCGCAAGCAAGCGCGCCAACTCGCCGCAGCGATTGTCGCTGCCGGGGAGCAGCCCGATCGGCTTTCGCACACCGCCGGCGATGTGACATGATCGTCGAGCGTCGGCGGAGCGGATGGAGCGGGCCCCTCGTCCTGCGGACGACGCTCGCCTGGGCGCTCGTCGCCGTGCTCCTGCTGGTCACGCACTGGGCCGCGATCGCGAACCGGCGCTTTCCCGATCCCGACGACATGCTGCGGCTGGTCCAGCTGCGCGATCTGATCGACGGGCAGGGCTGGTTCGACCTCACGCAGCACCGGCTCGATGCACCGCATGGCGGGACGCCGATGCACTGGTCGCGGCTGGTCGACATTCCCTTGCTGCTGGTGGTCGGCATGGTGACTCCGCTGGCCGGGGCCGAAGTCGCCGAGTTCACCGCGCTGGTCGCGGTTCCGCTGCTCACGCTCTATTGCGCCATGCTGCTCGCCGCGCGGCTCACCTGGCGGATGGTCGATCTCGAGGCGGCGACGCTGACGGCGCTGGTCGTGGCGCTGTCCGCCCCGCTGCTGGTCCAGTTCACCCCGCTCCGAATCGACCACCACGGCTGGCAGGTGGTCTGCGCGCTCGCGGCGGCCAATGCGCTGGCGACGCGATCGGCTGCGCGCGGCGGCGTGTTGCTCGGCCTCGCGCTCGCGATCTGGCTGGCGATCTCGCTCGAGGGCCTGCCGCTGGCGCTTGCCTTCTGCGGCATCGCCGCGCTGCGCTGGCTGCGCGACCCGAAGGACCGCCTTCTGCTCGTGCGCACGCTGCAGGTGCTCGCCTTCGCCTCGCTCGCACTGTTCGCCGCGACGCGCGGCATCGGCGACCTTGCCCCGCATTGCGATACGCTCTCGCCGCCCTTCCTGGCCGTGCTGTGCTGGAGCGCGCTTGGCGCGACGTTGCTCGCGGCGCAGCGGCTGCCGCCGTCCTGGCTCATCGGCGGCTTTGCACTGACCGTGGCAGGCGGGGTGGGGATCCTGCTCCTCGGCGCGCCGCAATGCACCGCCGGGAGTTTCGCCGCGACCGACCCGCTGGCCCGCCAGCCATGGCTCTCGGGGGTGATGGAGGGCATGCCCGTCTGGCGGCAGCAACCCGCGACCGCGCTCCAGCTGCTCGTCCTGCCGCTGTTCGGGCTTGGCGCCGCCTGCCGCCTCCAGCTGCGTTCGTACGACTGGCTGCGGCGTTTCTGGTTCGACTATCTGCTGCTGCTGCTCGCTGCGCTGGCGGCGACCTGCCTGGCCGCGCGGGCGGGGGCCATCGCGGCCGTGCTCGCCGCCGTCCCGCTCGGCTGGCAGCTGCGCGAATGGCTCGCGACCCTGCGCGGCCCCGCCTCGCTGCCGCGACGCTCGTTCGCCGTGACCGCGATCCTGCTCGCCTTCGTGCCGACGCTTCCGCTGCTGGCCTGGGGGGATGCGCGAAGCTACGAGACGGCGCAGGGACAGGTCGAACGAGTGCCCGCGCGGGCCTCGGCCTGCGATGTCTCTGCGGCGGCGCCCGTGATCGCCGAGCTGCCTCTTGGCGAGATCGCCGCGACGGTCGACATCGCGCCCGCGCTGCTCCTCGATACGCCCCACTCACTGGTGGCGAGCGGGCATCGGCGCAGCTCGGCCGGGATCCGCTTCATGCTCGACCTCTTCGCCGCCGACCCGGCGCAGGCGCATGCCATGCTGGCCGCCCGGGGGGCGCGCTATCTGGCGCTTTGCCCCGGACTGGCGGAGGTGCACCTTGCGTCCGAACGCGTGCCCGGAGGACTCGCCGACCGGATCCTGCGTGGTGAACGCCTCGACTGGCTCGAGCCGGTCGAGACCCGCGGGGGCTTGCTGTTCTGGAGGATCAGGCCGGATTGAAATCCAGCGCCGCGCCGTTGATGCAATGGCGCTTGCCGGTCGGCTTGGGGCCGTCGTTGAAGATATGACCCAGGTGCCCGCCGCAATCGGCGCAGTGCACTTCGGTCCGCGGGTAGCCGATCTTGTAGTCGGTCTGCGTCCCGACCGCGCCCTTGTCGATCGCCGCCCAGAAGCTCGGCCAGCCGGTCTTGGAATCATACTTCGTCTTCGAACTGTAGACCGGGTTGCCGCAGCCCGCGCAGACGAAGGTGCCGGCCCGCTTTTCCGCATTCAGCGGTGAGGAATAGGGGCGTTCGGTCCCCTCCTCGCGCAGGATCCAGTATTCCTGCTTGGTGAGGACCTTGCGCCATTCGGCATCGCTGCGGCCCTTGGGGAAGTCCTTCGCCTCCGCCCGGTCCGAACCGCAGGCGGTCAGCGCCGCGAAGCTGGCTGATGCGCCGAGCCAGCCGAGTAGCCGGCGGCGGTTCAGGGTCTGGTCGGTCATTGTCGTCCCTTTCCGGCGTGGGCCGCGCGCGCCCACGCTTCCTCTACGCACGGGAGGCACCAAAGGTTACATCCCCACCGCGATCAGAATTGGGTGACCTCGACCTCGAGCTTGCGGAAGCCGTGGACGAAATTCGCCTTCACCCGCTCGATATCTCCCGCCAGGTGCACGCGCATGCGGCGCTTGTGCATTTCCTCGAGCAGGACGCGCAGCTGCAGCTCGGCCAGCCGCGCGCCGACGCAGCGGTGGATGCCGTAACCGAAGGCGATGTGGCGGCGGGCATTCTCGCGCGTCAGGTCGAGCTTGTCGGGGTTCTCGAACACTTCCTCGTCGCGATTGGCGGACAGATACCACAGCACGACCTTGTCGCCCGCCTTGATCGTCTGGCCGAAGACTTCGGTATCCTCGGTACAGGTGCGGCGCATATGCGCCAGCGGCGTCTGCATGCGCAGCATTTCCTGCACCGCATTGGGGATGATGTCGGGGTTCTGTTCGAACAGCTTGCGCTGGTCGGGGTTCTTGTCGAGCTGGTAGACGAAGCCGCTCATCGAATTGCGCGTGGTGTCGTTGCCGCCGACGATCAGCAGGATCAGATTGCCCATGAATTCCTGCGGGCTCATCTGGTTCATCGCCTCGGAGTGGATCATCATGCTGATGAGGTCGTCGCCCGGCTCCTTGTCGTGCGTCCGCTCGATCCACAGCGACTGAAAATAGGCCGCCATTTCCTGGAGGATGCCCCAGCGGACGTCGTCGAGGTCGCGCACGGTCGCCAGTTCGGTGTCGCCCGACCAGTCGGACCAGTAGGTCAGCAGGCGACGGTCTTCCCAGGGGAAGCCGAAGAGGATCGCGAGCATCCCCGTGGTGAGTTCGATCGAGACCTTGTCGACCCAGTCGAACACCTCGCCGCGCGGCAGGCTGTCGAGCAGCTCGCCGGTGCGCTGGCGGATTTCGCCTTCCATTTCGGCCATGCCGCTGGGGGTGAATTTGGGCGCGACGGTGCGCCGCTGGCCGGTGTGCTGGGGGCGGTCCATCGCGATGAACATCGGCAGCTCGCGGCGTTCCTCGATCCCGCGCTCGGCCATTTCCTCTTCGGTCAGACGGTTGAGGATGGTGATCCCGCCATGTTCCCAGCTGGAAGAGAAGGTGTCGGGCAGCGCTTCGATGTGCTGGATCGCCTTGTGGCCGACCACTGCCCAATAGGGACCGAAGGGACTCTCATCGATGTAATGCAGCGGTCCGGCCTCGCGCATTTCGCGGAAGATCGGATGCCAGGTGTTTTCTGCGTAGATGTCGCTGCGGCTGACATCCCACTTGTGCAGATGCTCCAGCTTGTCCTCGGGATGCTCCGCAAAATGCTCCTTCAGCGCCTCGTAGGCAGTCGGCGAAGTGCGGCATTGGGGGCGTTCGATTGCAGCGGTTGCCATGTCTCTCTCCTCGCGGGAGCGACTCGTCGAGGTCGCTCTCCCTCCATTTCGCGACTACTCTGCCCCAACTGACATTTATGTCAATAGTGCGTTGCAAATCGATACTCAATCGCCTGGCGATCGGGCGTCCCGAGTGCCCGCGAGACCGATCGCAGGTGCGCCGCCGCCGACATGGCCCTTGATTGCGCGGCCGCCCTTGCCCGATTTCATCACCCGTCGGCGGAATAGCGTTGCCCCCACGCGCACGAACAGGATCACGCAGAGCGCCTGCCAGGCCAGCGCCAGCGCATGCGGCCAGAGCGCTTCCGACTGCGCCGCGCGGGCCAGCATGGCGAAGGGCGAGGACAGCGGGAAGATGGCTGAAAACAGCTCCATCGGCGAGCCCGGGCGGGTGATCGACGAGGCGGCGAGGAAGAACACCAGCAATTGCGCCATGGTCACCGGCATCGACAGCGTCTGCACTTCGCGCACGGTCGTCGCCATCCCGCCGATGGTCAGGAAGAGCGAGCCGAGCAGCAGGTAACCCATGGCGAAATAAACGATGCCCAGCGCGACGAAGAGCGGCCAGCCCAGCGCGGGCTCGGGCAGTTGCGGTAGCGCGCTTCCGGCAAGCAGACTGATCGTCCCGCCAGCCAGCGCCCAGACGACGATTCCGACGAAGCTGACGCCGAGCATGGCGACGAGCTTGCCGAGGAATACCGCGTCCATCGGGATTGCCGCGGCGAGCACCTCGATGACCTTGTTGGCCTTCTCCTCGACGAGGTTGGACAGCACCATGCCGGCGAGCAGCATCATCAGCAGGAACAGGATCAGCTGGCCCGCCTGCGCGGTGCGGATGCGATCGGTCCGCTGTGCCGCGACGCTGGTCGCGACGGGGTGGGCGGCGACTTCGGGATAGGTTGCGGGGGCATTGGTGCGGGCTTCGGCGGCGATCATCGCGATCGGGCCGGTCCAGGCATCGATCGCCTCCTGCGGCGCGGTCAGTTCGGGGGCGTCGAGCGCTCCCGAGACGACGGCGGAATAGTTGCGCCCCGGTTCGCGCAGGATCTCCGCGGGGGCGTCAGCGCTCTCGCTCACGGCGAGTTCGGGCAGTGCCGCACCGACGCGCGGGGCGAGCCGCTCGCGCGCCGCGATCATCGCCTGCGCATCGGCATCGGCCATCGCCACCGCGACGAGCCTCGTGGTGGCATCCCGCTGGACCTGCCCGCCGATCCCCCCGGCCAGCGCGCCGACGATGATCGGGAACAATGGCCCGAGCAGGAAGAACAGGAAGGCGCGGCTGAACAGGATCGCGCGGAAATCGCGGCGGGCGACGACGCGCGCCGCCTCGACCAGCGAGAGGCGGGTGGTATCGCTCATCGCGCTTCTCCCTGCGCATTATCCTCGGCGAGCGCGCGCGCGGCGGCCGCGCCGGCGATCTCGACGAAGGCATCGTGGAGGCCGGCGCGTTCGATCGACAGCGAGAGGATTCCCGCCTCGCCCTCGATCAGCCGCTTGAGCAGCGCCTCGATGCCGCTGTCTGGCACCGGGAAGTACCAGAAGTGGCTGCCCTCGGCCTTGGCATCGTGGCGCGCGTCGGCGGGCAGCGCGCCGAGCCAGGCGCCTTCGCTGCGGCGGGTTTCGAGCCGCACCTGCGCCGGGATGCGATCGCGCGCGGCATCGACCGAACCGGCATAGGGCACCTTGCCTCCGGCGATGATCGCGACCTCGTCGCACAGGCGTTCGGCGTGGTGGATGACATGGGTCGAGAAGATGACCGTGGTGCCGCCAACGGCGAGATCGCGGATCATCCCCTCGAGCTTGCCCTGGTTGATCGCATCGAGCCCACTGAAGGGTTCGTCGAACACCACCAGCCGGGGGCGGTGGACCAGCGTGCCGAGCAGCTGGACGGTCTGCGCCATGCCCTTCGACAATTGCCGGATCTGGCGATCGACCGCGTGGCCGAGCCCGTAATTCTCGAGCATCTCGCGCCCCCGCGCCTTGCCCTCGGCGAGAGGCAGGCCGCGCAGCGCGCCCATGAAGGCGATCGCATCGTCGCATTTCATCGCCGGGTAGAGGCCGCGTTCCTCGGGCAGGTAACCGATCAGCTTGGCGACTTCGTGGGGGCGGTCGTTGCCGAATACGCAGCGCACGCCTTCGTCGGGGTCGATGATCCCCAGCAGCATGCGCAAGGTGGTGGTCTTGCCCGCGCCATTGGGGCCGAGGATGCCGTAGATCGCCCCCTCGGGCACCGAAATATCCACTCCGTCGACCGCCAGCGTGCCGTCGAAGCGCTTGACCAGGCCGCGGGCCTCGATAGCGAGCGGGCCAAGGCCGTCGGCCCGGGCTCGCGTCATGGTGCCGGTCTCGGTAAGCATGGCTGCATGCCTAAGGGCTGGCAGTGAACAGGAGCACAAGCAAGCGTGGTTAACGTAGGGTTGCAGGAAGCGTTGCGCGAAGAGGCGGCGAAGCTTGGCTTCGTGGCATGCGGTTTCGCCTCTGCCGCGCCCGACCCGCAGCGTGCCGCGCGGCTGGAGGAATTTCTCGGCCAGGGTCGCCACGGAGCGATGGAATGGATGGAGGCGCGCAAGGCGCAGCGCACTTCGCCGCAGGGGCTGTGGCCCGAGGCGAAGAGCGTGATCGCGCTCGGCATGAGCTATGCCCCTGACGTCGATCCGCTGGCGCTGGAGGCGGCGGCGGACACAGCGCGGATTTCGGTCTATGCTCAGGGGCGCGACTATCACGACGTGGTCAAGAAGGCGCTCAAGGCGCTCGCGCGCTGGCTGATCGAGCGCGAGCCGGACAGCGAACTCAAGGTCTTCGTCGATACCGCGCCGGTGATGGAAAAGCCGCTCGGTCAGGCAGCGGGAATCGGCTGGCAGGGCAAGCACACCAACCTCGTCAGCCGCCGTCATGGTTCGTGGCTGTTCCTCGGCGCGGTCTATTCGACGCTCGACTTCGTGCCCGACGATCCGCATCCCGACCGCTGCGGCAATTGCCGCGCCTGCCAGGACGCCTGCCCCACCGACGCCTTCCCGCGGCCCTACCAGCTCGATGCGCGGCGCTGCATTTCCTACCTCACGATCGAGCACAAGGGTCCGATCCCCAAGGAATTCCGGGAGGCGCTCGGCAACCGCATCTACGGCTGCGACGATTGCCTGGCGGTCTGCCCGTGGAACAAGTTCGCCGATACCGCGCACCGCCATATCAAGCTCGCCCCGCGCGCCGAACTGACCGCGCCCGAGCTGGCGCGTTTCCTCCAATTCGACGACGCGGGCTTCCGCGAGTTCTTTTCCGGCTCGCCGATCAAGCGGATCGGGCGCGACCGCTTCGTGCGCAATTGCCTCTATGCCGCGGGCAACAGCGGGCTGGCCTCGATTGAACCACTTGTACGCGGCTTGTGCAGCGATCCCGACCCGGTTGTGGCCGAGGCTGCGCGCTGGGCGGCGGGCCGTCTGGCGCAGTCCGCGCGCTAATCGCGGCCGGTTAGCGCATTTCCTTCAGCAGCACCGAGCTGTCGGCGAGCAGGGCGGGATCGATCTCCGCCCGGTCCATCACCAGCTTGCGCCCCTGGACGTAATCCTTGGTGTTGTTGACGCAGTCGAGCGCGATCACGCGCCCTTCCTTGAGGTAGATCACGCTGAACTTCTTCTCCCCCGGGTCGCCGCGCAGAACGGTCGCGTCGTAGCCCAGCGAGAGGCCGACGGTCTGCAGGCGGAGATCGTACTGGTTCGACCAGAACCACGGCACCGCATCGTAATCCTGCTTGTCGCCCATGATCGCCTTGGCCGCGACGGTCGCCATGTCATTGGCGTTCTGGACCGATTCGAGGCGGATCACCGCATTGGCCGCAAAGGGATTGGCATGGCTCGCGCAGTCGCCCACGGCATAGACGTCGTCGAGCGTGGTGCGGCAAAAGGAATCGACGTCGACGCCGTTCGATCCGGCAGCCCCGGCAGCGATCAGCGGTCCGACCGAGGGCACGATACCGATCCCTGCGATGACGACGTCGCAAGCGATCTTCTCGCCGCTGTCGGTGGTGACGCCGGTGACGCGCCCATCGGCGCCCTCGATCGTCTCGACCGCTGTCGACAGGCGCAAGTCGACGCCCTGTTCGCGGTGGTGAGCGGCGTAGAAATCGGCCAGCTCGGGTCCGGCGACGCGCGCCAGCACGCGGTCTAGCATTTCGACAACCGTCACCGCGCAGCCGAGCTTGCGCAGGACCGCGGCCGTCTCGAGCCCGATATAGCCGGCACCTACGATGACCGCGCGTTGCGCACCGGCGGCGAGGTCATCCTTCAGCGTGTCGACGTCGCGCCGGGTGCGGACGTAGTGGATCCCGCCAAGATCGCTGCCCGGACACGACATGCGCCGGGCATCGCCGCCCCCGGCCCAGATCAGCTTGCGATAACCGATTCGCGTATCGTCCGAGAGGACCAGCGTATGCGCCACCGGGTCGATCTCGTTGACGTTGCGACCCAGCCGCAGCTCGACGTTCTTGTCGGTCCAGAACTGTTCGGGGCGAATCTGGATGCGCTCGAAGGGCTTCTCTCCGGCGAGGTACTCCTTCGACAGCGGCGGGCGCTCGTAGGGCGGGTTGCGATCGCGGCTGACCATGAGGATCGAATCCTCATGCCCGTTCTGGCGCAGGGCGATGGCGGCCTGTGCACCGCCGTGCCCCGATCCCACGATAACGACGTCGAAATGTTCCATCGCCGCGCTGGCTGGCGCGAAAACGCCAGCCGGTCAAGCACAGTGCTGGTGGGCTGCTAGCGAGAGAGCAGGTTGCGCGCCATGCTCGCCACCTGTGCCAGCATGGCCGGAGCGACCGGCGACTGGCCCTGCGCGCGCGCGACCATCGAGCGGAAGCCGCGTACCGCCACTTCCTGCTCCTCGGCCCATTTCGCGACGATGGCGGACATGTCCTTCTTGGCATCCTTGCGCCGCGCCAGGCGCCGCAACAGCTCGAGCCGCATCTGCTGGAAGTCGCGGGCGAGGCCCGAGACGAGCAGTCGCTCCCACACATCCGACGGGCTCATCAGCGCCGCGGTCGACTGCGCCCAGTCGAGACCAAGCCGGCGACCGGCATCGGTGAAGGCCGCGGCCAGATTGCGCGCCCCGATGCCGGATTCGCTGGCCAGCTTGGCGAGGCCTACTGCGCCGTCGAGATCGTAGAGATGCGCCACCCGTCCGGCGAGCGGGGCAGGCGCGCCGGCAGCGATCAGCTGTTCGCGCAGGCGATCGGACTGCTGGCGCGACTCGGCGCTCAGCAATTCGCCGGTCGCATCGGACAGCTGGGCCGCGCCCTTGCCGATTTCGGCAACCAGCGCGCTCGGGTCGACGCTGCCCGAAGAGGTGCGCAGCACGTCCGACATGAGATTGCCGACCGCGGCGGCAATCCGGTCGAACAGCATCAGTCGGGCGTTCTCGGGCATGGCGGTGCTATCGATCGAGGTCCACAGCGCGGGCAGGTTGAACAGCTCCTCCGTCGCCACGAAGGCGGCAGCGACCTGGATCAGCTCGACGCCCTCCTCTTCGGCGAGTTCGAAAGGATGGACCATGCCGAGGCGGTTGACCATGCGGTTGGCGAGCTTGGTCGCGATGATCTCGCGGCGCAGCTGGTGGCCTTCGATCTGCGTCCTGAACTTCTTCCGCATCGGTTCGGGGAAGGCCGCGAACAGCGTGGCCTCGAGCAGGGCGTCGTCGGCCAGCGTGCCGCGTTCGATTGCATCCTGCAGCACCAGCTTCGACGAGGACAGCAGCACCGCCAGTTCGGGCCGCGTCAGGCCCTGCCCGTCGGCAGCGCGGCGCTGCAGCGTCTGGTCGTCGGCGAGCCCTTCGGTCCGGCGGTCGAGATTGCCGCCCGCCTCGAGCGTCTCGATGATGTGGCGCTGCGATGCCATCGCGCGGGCGCCGCCGACCTCGGCGATCGAGAGCGCGAGCGCCTGCAGGCGGTTGTCCTCGAGCACGATCCGGCCGACCTCGTCGGTCATCGATTCGAGCAGCGCGACGCGCTTGGGCTCGCTCAGCTTCCCGGCGCGCTTGGCCGCGGCCAGCGCGATCTTGATGTTGACCTCGTTGTCCGAGCAGTCGACCCCGGCCGAATTGTCGATGAAGTCGGTATTCGAGCGGCCGCCGGACTGGGCGAACTCGATGCGGCCTGCCTGGGTGATGCCGAGATTGGCGCCCTCCCCGATGACCTTGGCGCGCAACTCGCGCGCATCGACCCGCAGCGCGTCATTGGCCGGATCGCCGACCTGGACGTTGTTTTCGTGCGCCGCCTTCACATAGGTGCCGATGCCGCCGAACCAGATGAGGTCCACAGGCGCGCAGAGGATCGCCGAGATCAGCGCCTCGGGTTCGATCTCGCGCTGCTCTATGCCCAGCTTGGCCTGCATCGCTTTCGACAGCTTGATGCTCTTGGCATCGCGCGCGAAGACGCCGCCACCCTTCGAGATCAGCGTGCTGTCGTAGTCTTCCCAGCTCGAGCGCGGGAGTTCGAACAGGCGTTTGCGTTCCTTCCAGCTTGCTGCCGGATCGGGATCGGGATCGAGGAAGATATGGCGATGGTCGAAGGCGGCGACCAGCTTGATCGCCTGCGACAGCAGCATGCCGTTGCCGAACACGTCGCCCGACATGTCGCCGCAGCCGACCACCTCGACGCTCTCGCTCTGCACGTCGGTGCCCATTTCGAGGAAGTGACGCTGGACGCTGACCCAGGCACCCTTGGCGGTGATGCCCATGGCCTTGTGGTCGTAGCCCTTCGAGCCGCCGCTGGCGAAGGCATCGTCGAGCCAGAAGTCCTTCGATTCGGCGATCGCATTGGCCACGTCGGAGAAGGTCGCGGTGCCCTTGTCGGCGGCGACCACGAAATAGGGGTCTTCGCCGTCGGTGATGACGACTTCCTCGGGATGGACGACCTTGTCGTCGACGATGTTGTCGGTGACCGACAGCAGTGTGCGAATGAAAATCTCGTAGCTGGCGCGCCCTTCGGCGGCCCAGCCTTCGCGGTCGATGGCGGGATTGGGCAGCTGCTTGGGATAGAATCCGCCCTTGGCCCCGGTCGGCACGATCACCGCATTCTTGACCCGCTGCGCCTTCATCAGACCGAGGATTTCGGTGCGGAAGTCGTCGCGCCGGTCGGACCAGCGCAGCCCGCCGCGCGCGACCGGGCCACTGCGGAGGTGGATGCCCTCGACCCGGCGCGAATAGACGAAGATCTCGCGATAGGGGACCGGCTTGGGAAGATTTGGCACCCTGGCCGAGTCGATCTTGAAGGCAAGCGCCTCCCCCGCCGCCGGGGCGAAGGCGTTGGTCCGCAAGATCGCATCGATCAGCGAATTGTAGAGGCGCAACAGGCGATCGTCGTTGATCGCCTTGACCTTGGCAAGCCCGCGCTTGATCGCCGCGCGGGCGTCTTCGACCGCCTTGTCCCGTCCGCTTCCGAATTGGGGATCGTGGCGCGCGGTGAACAGCGCCACCAGCGCGCGTGTCACGTCCGGTGCGGCGGCGAGGGCGTCGACCACGGTGTAGATGGTGAAGCCCATCCCCGCCTGGCGCAGGTAGCGGTAGAAAGCGCGCAGCCAGTTGGCCTCGCGCGCGGCCAGCCCGGCCTCGGGCACAAGCCGGTTGAACGGGTCGTTCTCCGCCACGCCATTGAGCACGGCGGCGATCGCCTCCTCGATCCCTTCCGACCGTTCGATGAGGGTCTTGGGATCGGCACCGGGCTTCAGGTCGAGCAGGAAGTCGTGGATCGTCCCCAGCCGGCCGTCGTCGAGCACGGTGGGCATCTCCGAACGGACGTAGAAGCCGAAGTCCTCGAGTGCGGGAACGCCTTCCGACAGCGGCAGGCTGCCTTCGGACTGGTAGAGTTTCAAGCGCAGGCAGCCGGGCACTTCGCGCTCGCAGAAATACATCCGCGCGCCGCGCACCACTTCCTCGTTTTCCACGCTCGCGCCGAGCTCATGCAGGCGGGCGATGTCGAAGGCCGCCTCGCGCGGGCCGAATCGACCGCGGAAGGCGGTCGGGAAATGCTCGGCGAAGCGCATGGCGAGACCCGCGGCGCGCGATCCCTCCTCGATGGTCCCGAGTTCGGCCTCGACTGCTTCGCTCCAACCGCGCAGCAGCGTCTGCATCTGCTCCTCGAGCGCGTCCTCGTCGGGGGCTTGGTCGCCGTCGCGAATGTCGAAGACGAAGCGCAGCGTCGCCAGGTTGCCGCCCTCGACCTCGAGACTCCAGTCGAGCAGGCGGGCCGAGGCGGCCTCTTCGAGCAGCGCCTGGATCTCGAGCCGAACCTGGGTCGCGACCATGTCGCGCGGCAGCCAGACGAAGGCGAAGAGGTGGCGGGCGAGCGGTGCCTCGATCAGTGCGAGGCGCGGACGCGGGCGGTCGACCAGGCTCATCATGGTCGTGGCGACACGTTCGACATCGTCTTCAGAGAAGCCGATCAGCAGATCGTGGGGCAGCGTGGTGAGCGCGTGGACCAGCGCCTTGCCGGCATGGCCGGTATCGTCGAAGCCGTGGCGCGTGCGGAGCGCATCGAGTTGGCGGCGCAGGCGGGGCACGTTACGCGGCGGCGCGGCGAGCGCCGCACTGGTCCAGACGCCGGCATGAACCGAGAGCGCGACCGTCTTGCCGACGTCCTCGACCGGGACGATGAGTAGGTCGAGCGGGACGCGGCGATGCACGTTGCTGAGATGGTTGGCCTTGATGATCAGCGGGCGACGCGGGTCGTCGCCCTGCTCGAACCAGGCGAAGGCGCGCTCGTAGGAGCTTTCGGCGAGCAGTTCCTGCGCGCTCTGGCGACAGATGCCGAGCTCGTCCTCCTGGCGCCCGTCGCGAAAGCGCGTGACATGGCCGAGCTGGGTCAGCATGCCCGAATTGAGCCAGTCGAGCAGTTCGGCCCCCTCGGCATCGACTGCAGCGATGCGTTTGGCATCTTCGGCCATGGCCTCCTGCAGGCGGGGCCAATCAGCCACCGCCGCGCGGACGTCGGCGAGCGTGGTCTTGAGCGTTTCCTGCAGTTGCCGGCGGGTCTTGGCGTCGACGCGCGCGGCCTCGATATAGATCATCGATTCCCAGAAAGCGTCCTCGGGATCGCCCTCGGGAATCGCCTTCAGCGCGCCCTTTTCGTCGCGCTCCACGGGAATGACCGGGTGGACCAGACGGTCGATCGACAGGCCGAGCGCAGCGATCGTCGCAGCCACCGAATCGACCAGAAAGGGCATGTCGTCATTGATGATCGCGATGCGCGTCATGCGGCGCTCGTCGCTGACACTCTCGATTGCCATCGCCGAGCGACCGGGAGTACGCTGGACCGCCAGCTGGCCGACGAATTCGGCGGCATCGCCGAGCTGCGCCTTGTCGAAAGGCGTATCGCCGCTCAGCAGCGAGAGCCGCATGCGGTCGGTGATGGCATTCTGGAGTTTCTTGGGAAGTGCGGCAGTTGTCGAACCCATGAGGGGCCTCTCTCCTGGCGGCGCATGATCATTTCGGCGCCGCGAAATATCCGAGTCGTTTTGCGCTACGACCTATGAGCCGCGCCTAGGCCCCTTGCCCGCGTGTCGCAAGGTGCTGCGCGTGCAATTTCGCAATCGTATGCGCGACATGTGCGGAGCGATGCCGTTACGGCATGCTCATTCGGCCAGCGCCTTCATCGCCAGGCGCAACGAACGGCAGCGGGCCTGCGGATCGAACATGCTCCCGCCGAAGACCACTTCGTCGGCACCGGTGCGCGCAACGAAGGCGCGCACGGCCTCGGCAGCCTGCCCAGGGGTGCCGATTGCGCTGGCCTGGCCGATATGCGCCAGCATGGCCTGCGCCGGTGCCGGCAGGCTGTCGCGATAGCCGCGCACCGGCGGCGGCAGCTTGCCCGGCGTCCCCGTGCGCAGCGCGACAAAGGCCTGCAGCTGTGAGGAAGCGAGATATTCTGCATCTTCCTCGGTATCGGACACGAAGAGGTTCATCGCCACCATGACATGCGGCTTCTCGAAGGCCTCCGACGGCTGGAAATCACGGCGATAGAGTTCGAGCGCGGAATCGAGGTGGTCGGGCGCGAAATGGCTCGCGAAAGCGTAGGGCAGGCCGAGCTTCGCGGCGAGCTGCGCGCCGAACAGGCTCGAGCCGAGCATCCAGAATTCGGGGCGCGCTCCGAGGCCGGGGGTCGGGTGGATGGCGGTGTCGCCCGCCATCAGCGCCATCAGCTCGACCACGTCCTGCGGGAACATCTCCGCCGCGCGGTGGAGGTCCTTGCGCAGCGCGCGTTGCAGTTCCGGCCCGGCTCCCGGCGCCCGTCCGAGGCCGAGGTCGACACGGCCCGGAAACAGCGCGTCGAGCGTGCCGAACTGTTCGGCGATCTGGAACGGCGTGTGGTTGGGCAACATGATCCCGCCCGACCCGATGCGGATGGTCGAGGTGGCATTGCCGATATGCGCGAGCACGACTGAGGTCGCGCCGCCCGCTATCCCGGCCATGGCGTGGTGCTCGGCGACCCAGAAGCGCTTGCACCCCGCGTCTTCGGCCGTCTTGGCCAGCTGCGTGGCGGCATCGAGTGCCTCGCCCACCGTGCCGCCCTCGCGAACGGGGACGAGGTCGAGGACCGAATAGCCGGTCACGAGTCGAGCTGCTCGAGATAGGCGCGGGCGCGCGCAGCCTCCTGGCTCTGCGGGGCGACCTGCAGCACCGATTCGAAGCTGCGGCGCGCCTCGTCCTCGCGGCCCGCCAGCGCGGCGATCACGCCTGCCTCCAGCCCGACGGCGGGATCCTGCGGCGCGAGCAGCGCGGCCTGCGCAATCTGTTCGCGCGCCTCGCCCAACCGTTCGAGGCGCCGCGAAAGCGTTGCCGAGAGCAGCCAGGCGCGGGAATTGGCGGGATCGTTGCCGCGCGCGCTCGCCAGAGCTTCGACGGCTTCGTCGTTACGGCCCAGCGCGACGAGCGCGCGTGCGCGATCGACCGCGACGCTGGCCATCAGCGGGCCATCGCCGGCCTGGGTGGCAAAGCCGATCGAGCGGGCGAAGGCGATTTCCGCGATCGCGGGCTTGTCTTGCGCCATCGCGGCATTGCCCGCCATCGCCGCGAGCCGCGCCTGATAGGCGGGCGCACCGTCGGGCACTTCGTCGGCGGCGAGGTCGAAGGCGCGCTGCGCCTCGGCGAAATCCTCGAGCCGGACGAGCGCGAGGCCGAGGCAATGCGCGGACTGCGCCAGTTCTAGCTGGTTCGCCGCGGTCTCGCGCCAGGTCTGCGCCATGTCGCTCGCAGCCTCGGCGTCCTCGGTCGCCAGCGTGACGCATTCGGCCAGCTTGCCGCCGGATGTGCCCGCTGTGGTCGTCGGAGGCGGGGCCTGCTGTTCCCTGACACGCTCGCGCAGTTCCTCGGGCAGGTCGGGAAAGTCGCTGGTGGAGGTACCGGGGCCGACCTGCATCAGGAGCAGGGCGAGGGCGGAGGTAATCATGCGAGGCCTTTCGAAAGCGCGTCGATCGTGCGCAGCAGCAGGGCGATATCCTGCTCGCGCGAGAGGCGATGGTCGCCGTCTTTTACCAGCGTGACCTGTACATCGTCCGAACGCAGCGAGGCGGCGAGGCGCAGGCTGATCTCCCACGGCACGTCGGCATCGCGCTGGCCGTGGATCAGCCGCACGGGCGCGTCGATCGCGATCTCCCGGTCGAGCAGCAGCTGCGCCTGGCCATCGGCGAAGAAGCCGGGATGCATCGGCGTGGGATCGGGACCGTAGGGGTTCTCGTCCAACACAGTCTCGCCTGCAGCGAGTTTCGCCTTGTCGATGTCCGAACGCCCCCATTCGGTGAAGTCGGGCGCGGAAGCGATGCCGACGAGGCCCGCCAGCCGCTCGCCTAGCGCAAGCCCCACTAGCAGCATGAGCCAGCCGCCCATGGAGGAGCCGATCACCACGACCGGACCTTTGACGACCGCCTCGACCAGCGCGAGCACCTCGTCGCGCCATCGCGACAGCGTGCCCTCGGCGAAATCGCCCGCGCTTTCGCCGCAGCCCGAATAGTCGAGCAGCAGGCAGGCGTGCCCGCGTTCCTGAGCCCAGGCGAACAGGGCGGTCGCCTTCCCGCCCGCCATGTCGGACATGTAGCCCGGCAGGAAGACCAGGGCCGGTCCTTTGCCGGGCGTGTAGCGATAGGCGATGCGGCGCCCGTCGGACATGGTGTGAAACCGGGTTTCGCTCATGGCGCATCGCTGTTCACCGCGCGGCGCACGATTGCAACCCTCAGAAGAACTCGAACTCCTCGACGTCGGGATCGTCGTCGCACATCGACTTGAGCGCGGCGAACTCCTTCTCGGTCAGCACCGGCGGATATGTCTCACCCTTGCGTGCCGCAGCGCGATAGGCCTTGGCGCGCTCGACCGACGACGGGTGGCTGGCGATCCAGCCGACCAGCGCCGGCGCATCTTCGTCCTCGCCCGTCTCTTCCGCCACGCGCTCGAAGAATCCGGCGGCACCGAGCGGCGAGATGTCGCTTTCGGCCATGCGCGAGCGGGCATAATCGTCGGCCTCGCGCTCGGCCTCGCGCGAATAGCCCATGGAGGCGAGTCCGAACACCGAATTGGTCACGCGAGAATCGGTACCGGCAAGCAGGATCGAGAGGCCGAATTGCCGCAGCAGCGCGGTCATCACGTGGCGCTCGCGCACATGGCCGACCTCGTGAGCGAGCACCCCGGCCAGTTCTTCGGGGCTTTCGGCCTGCTGGATGAGACCATCGAACAGCAACACCTGCCCGCCGGGGAGGGCGACGGCATTGATCATGCCCATGTTGGCCACGCCCGCCCGCACCTTGACCTTGCCGGGATCGACCTCGGCGACAAGCTTGTCGAGGGCGGCGGTACCGGCATGGGTCTCGCATAGCCGCCCCCCGAAGTCGCCGATCATCGCTTGGCCGATATTGCGCTCCCAGCTTTCGGGGATCCGTGGGCCGAGCCATGTGGGGGCGGTAAGGAAGAGCGCGACCGCGGCGGCACTGGCGACTCCGAATATCGCCGCGGCGCGGCCAAGGCCGAGCTTGTCGACCCAGGCCCCGTATTCGCTCTTCCCCGGGAGCCGCGCGGCAAGCCCGGCGGGAAGGTCGTCGGGCAGGATCAGGCGGAAGTCGGGAATGCTCTCGCGCCGGTAGAGGAGCTTTCCCGGGCGCGTCTCCGCATAGCGCAGGTCTTCGGCCGCGAATGCCTGCTCCGAGGTCGGGCCGACGAGCCGGAATATCCCGTCCCCGTCCCAGGTCAGCTTGCCTTCGTGGCGGAGCGCATTGGTCCCGTCGTACCATTGCGCCTCGGTCTGGAAAGCATCCTCCATCGGTTTAGAATGCGCCCATGTCGAAGGCGTCGAGCAGGCCTTCGCCATGCTTGGCGGTCCTGGTTTCCGACTGGGTGAGTTCGTCGAGCAGGATTTCCCCGCCCGCCTCGAGATGCGTTATGAAGAACTTCCAGTGGCGATAGGGCAGGAAGATCAGTCCGATCCCGAAAGTGAATACCACCAGCAGGACATCGACCACCAGCAGCTTCACCCAGTCCAGCGTCGATGCCTCGAAGCTGAAATGCAGGTCGCGCCAGCGCGTCGCGCCCACGACGACGCGGTAGAATTTTGCGTAGAAGGCCACCGCGATGAGGCCGAGGCCGAGATAGAAGAACAGGACCAATCCGCCGATCGCGGCCAACCCGCCGATCGCCATGCCATCCTCGCCGCCTATGCCATAGCCGGCGAGCGCGCCCATACCGGCCATGATGACCCCGCCCACGAACAGCACGAAGGGTGCGAGGTAGAACAGGAGAAAGCGGGCAAAGACCTCGCCCGGTTCGGCGTCGGATTCGAATTCGGATGGACCGAAGCTCATCTTCGACCAGCGCTCGTTCCACAGGCTGGTCATCGACCAGGGAATCAGCAGTCCGAGCGGCAGCCAGCCGACCATGGTCTTCCACATGTAGGACAGGCCGAAGAGGAAGCCGTTGCTGTCGCTACCCCCGCGGATACCCCGCCAGCGGGTGCGCGAGAGGCGATAGCGCAGCGCCCTGAAACGGGCGACGCCGCCGAGGTAGAAGATCGAGGTGAGGGCGAGGAAACCCAGCGCCACCCCGAGAGCCTCGTAGCCGCGCGCGATCAGGGCCTGCGCGATGAAGGTCATGGCGAAATAGGGCACGCCGAACAGGACCATCACCATCACGAAACCGAGAAACAGCTCCATGCCCGTGCCCGCCCATTCGAGATGCTCGTCGACGAACCGCGTGCGCGACCACAGATAGCGCCGTTCGCGCGCGGTCGCCCAGAACCGGTAGATACCGAGTGTGACGATAGTCAGCAACAGATTGGGGAAGGCAATCTTGGCGAAGTCGCGCCAGCCGCCCTCGAAAGCAAAGGCGGAATCGTCGCCCTGCGCGTTATTGCCGTATTCCATGAAAAACCCCTTCGACCCACATACTTGGTCGTGGATCGAAGGGGCCGTGTCAATGACGCTCCGGCAGGATCGTCAGTCGCGCTGGAAGATATCCTCGATCGCGAGGCCGAATACATCGGCAATACGGAAGGCCAGCGGCAGCGAAGGGTCGTAACGGCCCGTCTCGATCGCGTTGACGCTCTGGCGCGAAACCTCGAGCGCGGTGGCCAGATCCTGCTGGCTCCAGTCGCGTTCGGCGCGCAGGACCTTGAGGCGGTTCTTCACGCCAGGGTCCCCGCAGTGCCCATGGTGATCTTGTTGTAGATCGCCCCGACACCCAGACCCATGAACCAGAAGAAGGCTGCGCCGAAGCCGCCATTGCCCTGCGCGACGAGTTCGAAGTTCTGGAGGAATTCCCAGATGGTCATGACCGTCAGGCAGAAGCCGGTCGCAACCAGGCACTGTCGGACGATCAGCATGCGGATGAACTCGTCCTTCTCCTCGACGATGAATCGCATCACCGCCCAGAACACGCCGATGACCGGAAGCGCCGGGGCGATGGCCAGCGGCCAGGCCAGCGGGCCGCTGACCTGGTCGTGGCGGAAGAGCCATACCGCGATGAAGAGCAGGACGAGATAGATCGTCATCAGCACCGCGAGGCGGCGCGTGTAGCGCTTGGCGGCGGAGGTCCAGCAGACAGCCATGGATCAGGCCTCCTTGGTGCGGCATCGGCCGCGGCCCAGCCAGGCCGATGGAAACAGCGCCAGCAGCGCGAAAGGCGCGAACTGCGCGATCTGCTCGGGGATGATGTCGAAGACCGCCAGCACGGCGACCGCGATCATCGCGGTAGCGAGGGCGAGGGCTTTCTGAATCTGGGTCATGACAATGGTCCTTTTCTTGATGTAAAGTGTGTTTGTCACAAGATTCGCAAATTGTCAAGATAGCTTTCCATTTTGACGCGCACGCTTTCCGAAATGCGTTTTCTCTTGTCACCGCGCGGTCATCGGGCGCAGGCATGGCGCGAGTGAGGAGACAGACGATGATCGCCACCGAACCCCCTGCATCGCCCAAAATTCCGGCACTTGATCGCCGCAGCCTGCTCAAGGGAGGGCTGCTCGGTCTGGGTGTCGCTGGCGCGCCGCTATCGGCGCAGGGTTCGCTCGGCGGTTTCACGCATGGCGTCGCCAGCGGCGAGCCGGGCGCGAATCGGGCGCTCCTGTGGACGCGCTACGTCGGTACGCAGGACACGCGGCTCGATTTCGAAGTCAGCGAAACGCTCGATTTCGCGCGCGCCGTGGCGGGCGGGTCGGTGACCGCGAGCGCCGAACACGACTGGTGCTGCAAGGCCTGGGCCGAGGGCCTCGAACCGGGCCGCTGGTACTACTACCGCTTCACCGCTCCCGACGGATCGCATTCGGATGTCGGGCGGACAAAAACGCTGCCTGCGGGTGCCACCGACAAGTTCCGCATGGCGGTGTTCTCCTGCTCGAACATCGGCTTCGGCTGGTTTAACGCCTATGCCCATGCCGCGGCGGACGGCGGCTTCGACTGCGCGCTGCACCTGGGCGACTATTTCTACGAATACGCGCCGGGGACTTACCCTTCGACCGACGAGACCGCGGCAGGCCGCATCGTCTGGCCCGCGACCGAACTCGTCGCGCTCGCCGACTATCGCGCGCGCTATGCCGCCTATCGCCGCGATCCCGACCTGCGGCGCCTGCACCAGCTCTTCCCGATGATCGCGGTGTGGGACGACCACGAGAGCGCGAATGATTCGTGGGAAGGCGGGGCCGAGAACCACCAGCCCGACACCGAAGGCGAATGGTCGGTGCGCAAGGCGGCAGCGATGAAGGCCTATCGCGAATGGATGCCCGTCTCCGATGAGCCCTGGGCTTCCTACGAGGTCGGCGACTTGGCGACGCTCTACCGTCTCGAGACCCGCCTGACCGCTCGCGCCAAGCAGTTCAGCCTCGGCGAAATCCTCCGCGGCGGCAACGGCTCGCCCGAGGAGGCGCAGGCGGCGCTGGCCGCCTTCCGCGACGGCGATTACGCCGATCCCGCGCGCGAACTGCTCGGCGCCAGGCAGCAGGTGTGGCTCGCCGAAGGTTTCAAGACCTCGAAGGGAGCGGGCAAGACCTGGCAGGTGCTCGTCCAGCAGGTGCTGATGGGCAAGCTCGTCTCTTCGCCCTCGCTTGCGGCCGCCCTGCCCAAGGATGCGCCCGACTACATCCGCCAGCGCGTGCTGGCAGGCGCGATGGCCGGCGCCGAGGGCGTGCCGTTCAACATGGATGCCTGGGACGGCTATCCCGCCGCACGGGCGCGTGTGTTCGAAGCCGCGCTCGCGGCCGATGCGAACTTCATCAGCCTCGCGGGCGATACGCACAATGCCTGGGCCTTCGATCTCGACCACGCGGGCACGCCCGTCGGCGTCGAGTTCGGCGGCCAGTCGGTCACCTCGCCGGGGGTGGAAGGCTATCTCCCGCAAATCCCCGCCGACGTCTTTGCGCGCGACACGGTCGATAACAATGCGCAGCTCAAGTGGATGGATGCCTCGCGCCGCGGCTACATGGCGGTCGAGCTCACTCCGGGCAGCGCGAGCAGCGAATATCGCTTCCTCTCGAGCGTGCGCGAGAAGGGTGCGAGCGTTGTCGCGACCAAGCGGATGACCACGCTGGCGGGGAGCCGCAAGCTCGAGGCGGGTTGAGCATCCCCGCCTTCCGCGCTATCTCTCGCCGCATGACGCAGCTTCGGATCACGACCACGACTACCACCACTCCGGGCAACCGGGGGCGGTCGGTCGCGGCATAGCGATCCACCGCCGCCCGGTTTCGGGCGGTGGGCGTTTCCTCCCGAAATCGCGAAATTCCGCCAAACGCCGCTTCAAGCGTGCGCGCTCCTGTGCCATGGCCGCGCCAAGCAACGGTAAGAGACGATGACGGAACTTCTCAAGATCAGCCTGCCCGACGGTTCGGTGCGCGAAATGGAAGCGGGTTCGACGCCGGCCGATGTGGCTGCCGCGATCGGCCCCGGCCTCGCCAAGGCCGCGATCGCCGCGCGTGTCGACGGCGAACTGCGCGACATCAACCGGCCATTCGAGGGCGATGCCGAGCTCGCACTGGTCACCGGTCGCGACGAGGAGGACGCACTCGAGCTCGCGCGCCACGATTTCGCGCATGTGCTCGCGGAAGCGGTACAGGCGCTGTGGCCCGGCACGCAGATCACCTTCGGCCCGGCGACCGACGACGGCTTCTATTACGACGTGAAGGCGCCCGAGAGCCGCGATCCCTTCAGCATGGACGATCTCCCCGCGATCGAGGAAAAGATGCGCGAGATCATCCGCGCGGACAAGCCGCTCCGCCGCGAGGTCTGGAGCCGCCAGCAGCTGATCGACAAATGGGAGGCCGAGGGCGAGGTGTTCAAGGCCGAATGGGCCAAGGAATTGCCCGAGAACGAAGAACTGACGGTCTACTGGTCGGGGGACGACTGGCTCGACATGTGCCGCGGCCCGCACCTCGCCAGCACGGGCAAGCTCGATCCCGATGCCTTCAAGCTGATGCGCGTCGCCGGGGCCTATTGGCGCGGCGACCAGAAGAACGCCCAGCTCACGCGGATTTACGGCACGGGTTGGCTCAACAAGAAGCAGCTCAATGCCCACCTCACGCGGCTCGAGGAAGCAGCGAAGCGCGACCATCGCAAGCTGGGCCGCGAGATGGACCTGTTCCATCTGCAGGAAGAGGCGCATGGCAGCGTCTTCTGGCATCCCAAGGGCTATCGCATCTGGCGCGAGCTGGAAGCCTATATGCGCCGCAAGATGGACGGCGGCGGCTATCGCGAGATCAAGACGCCGCAGCTGATGGACGTGCGCCAGTGGACCCAGTCGGGCCATTGGGGGAAGTACGCCGAGAACATGTTCGCCGTCCCCGACATCGTCCCCGAAGTCGACGACGCGGGCGAAACGGCTGCCTCGCCCAAGGTTGCCGACGATGCGGAGTGGATGGCGATCAAGCCGATGAACTGCCCGGCGCATGTGCTGGTCTTCAAGCAGGGCATAACCTCGTACCGCGACCTGCCCATCCGGCTGGGCGAGATGGGCTGCTGCCACCGCAACGAGCCGCATGGCGCGCTCCACGGGCTGATGCGCGTGCGCCAGTTCACGCAAGACGATGCCCACATCTTCTGCACCGAGGCACAGGTGGTCGAGGAGGTGCGCAAGTTCTGCGCGCTCGCCGACAGCGTCTACAAGGACTTCGGCTTCGCCTATCACGTCAAGCTCGCGCTGCGCCCCGAGAAGCGCTTCGGCAGCGAGGCGGACTGGGACAAGGCCGAACAGGAACTGCGCGATGCGGTCGCCGAAGCGGGCATGGACAACGAGGAGTACGGCTGGGAAGAACTTCCGGGCGAAGGCGCCTTCTATGCGCCCAAGCTCGAATGGCACCTGACCGACGCGATCGGCCGTACCTGGCAGGTCGGCACGATCCAGGGCGACCGCGTGCTCCCGGAACGGCTCGATGCGACCTATATCGGCGAGGACGGCGAGAAGCATCGCCCGGTCATGCTGCACCGCGCCATCTTCGGCAGCTACGAACGCTTCATCGGGATCCTGATCGAGCATTTCGCCGGGCGCCTGCCGGTGTGGCTCGCGCCGGTGCAGGCGGTGGTCGCGACGATCGTCTCCGATGCCGACGACTACGCCAAGGATGCGGTCGCGAAGCTCGAGGCGGCGGGCATTCGGGTCGAAAGCGACCTGCGCAACGAGAAGATCAATTACAAGGTCCGCGAGCACAGCCTCGCCAAGGTCCCGCACCTGCTGGTGGTCGGCAAGCGCGAGGCCGAGGAAGGCACCGTCGCGGTCCGCACGCTCGGCGAACAGCACCAGAAGGTGATGAGCCTCGACGAGGCGATCGCGATGCTCAAGGACGCGGGCACGCCGCCCGATTTGCGCTAGGAGGGCCGGCGCGCGATGGAGCTGCTCGCGGCCTATGCGCCGTGGCAACTGGCGGCGGTGCTGGCTGCCGCCTTCATCTCGGCCTTCGTGCGCGGCCTGACCGGTTTCGGCATGGCGATCCTGCTGGTGCCGATCCTCGCGCTCGCGCTGTCGCCGGTGCATGCCGTGCTGCTGACCAATTTCCTCTCGGTCTTCGTCGGCCTGTCGGAGATCCGGCGGCTGGTGCGCGGGGCGGAGCGATCGGCCTGGATGATCATCGCGCTGGTCGTGCTGACGACGCCCGCGGGGCTGTATCTGCTGAGCATGACCACGCCGGACGTGGCGCGTCTGGCGATCGCCATCATTGCCTTGTCGGCCTTCGGCGCGATCCTGTTGCCCCGCCGCGCCGCGCTGGAGCATCATCCGGCGACCACCGTGAGTGTGGGCATCTTGAGCGGGCTGATGACGGGCTATGCCGGCATGCCGGGCCCGCCGGTGGTGCCCTATTACGTCGGGCGAGCCATTCCGCGCGAGACGGCCAAGGCCTCGATGCTCCTGATCTTCACCTGCGCCTCGACCACCGGCCTGGTGAGCGGAGCGGCCTTGGGTGTGCTCGACTGGTCGCTGCCGCCGCTCGCCGTACTGCTGTTTCCCGCGGTGCTTCTGGGCAATTGGCTCGGCAACCGCGCTTCGGGCCGGATCGGCGACGGGCTATGGCGTATCGCTGTGGGTGCAATTCTGGGCGGTGCGGCGCTGGCCGCGCTCGCGCGCCTGATCTAGCGGATCAGAAGGGCAGGACCGGTCCGGCGAGGACCAGCGCAAGGCCGCATCCGCCAACAATCAGCGCGCGTGCGATATCGACGATGCGATTGTCGGCGCTTTTGGAGCGGGCGAGAGCGATAGCCTTGGCCATGCGCCCATTCTCCGCTGCAAACCCTAACGAATTGTTAAGGACGCCATCCGGCGGTGGGCATCTGCTGGCTCGCGCAGTGGAACCCGCCGCCGCCCACCAGCACCGCATCGCCCGGCAGTCCGACAGTGGCGCGATCGGGAAACAATTCGGCGATCGCCGCCACACCATCCTCATCGTGCGGGCTGCCGAATGTGGGGACCACGACGAGGTGGCTGGTGATGGCGAAATTGGCGTAGCTCGCGGGCTCGATCCGGTCGCCGCTGGTGACGAGGCCGGGCGAGGGAATTTCCTTCACCGTCACGCCCGCCTCCTCCGCACGCCGCCTGGCGTCGGCATAGATGGCGGCATTGGGGTCGTCGCTGCTCGTCGCGCGCGGCAGGCACAGCGTATTGGCGGCGACGAAGCGCGCCAGATTGTCGACATGGCCATCGGTATGGTCGTTGATCAGCCCCTCGCCGAGCCACAACACCCGGCTGAAGCCCAGGTCACACTCCAGCCGCTGCTCGATCTCGTCGCGCGAAAGCTTGGGGTTGCGGTTGGGATTGAGCAGACACTGCTCGGTGGTGGCAACGAGGCCGGTCCCGTCGCCGTCCACCGCCCCGCCCTCGAGGATCCAGTCGGCCACGTCGAGCGGCAGCCCGGCATCCTCGGCGAGTTCGGCGCCCACCGTCTGGTCGCCGTCCATCAGATACTTCCCGCCCCAGCCGTTGAAGCCGAAGCGTCGTGGGGGGGGGGGGGCGGAGGCCGCGCGCCCCCCCCCC
>NZ_JBLYYF010000019.1:0-41163 GCF_048550555.1 Qipengyuania sp.
GCGCAGCATGTAGGCGTGGAGCTGGAGGTAGAGGCCGTTCATCAGCCGCAGCGGCTTGAACTGGTCCTCGGTAAGCTTGCCTTCGAGGCGGCGACGCGCCTGGTCGCGGAATTCCTCGACGCGGGCATCGACCATCGCCTGGTCGTAGCTATCGTATTTGTACATCAGATCACCCAATTGCCGATGTCGGGATCGGCCGGCTTGAGGGACAGGTCGGGGCGAACGGTCGGGCCGAGCGCGCGGACGCGCTCCTTGATGTGCGAGGGCCGGGGGGAGCCCTCGTGCATTTCGGCATCGACCGCGTAGGGAGAATTGACCCGGCGCGCTGCTTCCTCGCGGCGGGCGATCTCGTCCTCGCTGCCGGTCACGTCGGCGGCGTCTTCGACATGGATCGACCAGTCGCTGCCGGTCCACCAGGTGACCGCGCCGGTCTTGAGATCGTTTCCGGTGAGCAGCCTCATCGTGCGGCCTCCTGCGCCTGGCGGGCGAGCGCCGCGGCATCGCGTGCGGTCACCTCGCCGATGACGATCAGCGCCGGGCTGACGACCGCCTCGCGCTCGACCAGTTCTGGCAGGCCCGCGAGCAGTCCGCGCAGCACGCGCATTTCGGGCCGCGTGCCGTTCTCGATCACCGCCACGGGCATGTCGGGCGCGAGCCCGTCCTCGATCAGTTTCTCGGCAATCTGCGGCGCGGTCTTGACGCCCATGTAGATCACCAGTGTGCGGCCCTTGCCCGCAAGGCCCGCCCAGTCCTGATCCTTCAGCCCCTTGCACTGGCCGGCGACGAAGCTGACGATGGAGGATGCCTCGCGATGCGTCAGTGCGATCTGCGCAGCCGCCGCGGCGCCATTGGCCGCGCTGATGCCGGGGACGACTTCGACCGGCACGCCCGCTGCATGCGCGACCTCGGCCTCTTCGCCGCCGCGCCCGAAGATGAAGGGATCGCCTCCCTTCAGGCGGACCACGTCCTCGCCCGAGCGCGCGATGCGCACCAGCAAATCGCTGATTTCCTCCTGCGGCAGGGTGTGGTGCGAACGGCGCTTGGCGACCGAGATCAGCTCGGCATCCTTGCGCGCCAGCGCGAGGATCGCCGGGTCGACGAGGCCGTCATGAACGATAACGCGCGCGCGTTCGATCAGCCGCGCCGCGCGGATCGTCAGGAGATCGGGGTCGCCCGGTCCCGCGCCGACGAGAAAGATGGTTCCGGAATGTGACATGCCCGCAAGATGCGGGTCGGGGTCGCCTGGCGCCAATCACAATGCGTGTCTGGCGTGGAAGCCGAGATTTTGAAACCGGTGCTGTGCGCCCGGCAACCTAATCTTTCGCGTCTGCCGCCCCGCCCCTGCCCTGCGCCATGATGTCGATCAGCCGGTCGAACTGGTCGCTCGAACGGATATGCAGGTCGCGCTGGGGGAAGGGAATTTCGACGCCGTTCTCCTTGAACAGCCACCACAGTTTCTTGAGCACCGCGCTGCGCACATTGCCTACGCCCTCCTCGGGGTCCTGGATCCAGCAGTGGATGATGAAATTGACCGAACTGTCGCCGTATTCGCTCATCCAGACCGTCGGCGGGGGAGCCTTGAGGACGCGCTCGGAGCTCTTCGCCGCCTCGAGCATCAGTTCTTCTGCGAGCTTCATGTCGGCTTCGTAGCTGACCCCGACGGGCACCTGCATGCGAACGTTCTTCGACGAATAGGACCAGTTTTCGACCTGGTTGATCATCAGGTTTTCGTTGGGGATCAGATATTCGCGCTGGTCGCGCGTGGTCACGGAAACGGCGCGGATGCCGATCTTGCGGATCTGACCGAAACTCTCGTTGCCCGCCATGTCTGCCACCGCGATGACGTCGCCCGGCTTGATCGAACGGTCCATCAGCAGGATGATCCCGGCGATCAGGTTGCCGAAGGTCTTCTGCAGGCCGAAACCGATCGCCAGGCCGAAGGCGCCCGAGAATACCGCCAGTGCGGTCAGGTCGATCCCGAGGAGGTCGATCCCGAGGAAGAAGGCCGCCGCCCAGACGAGAATGGTGACGATCTTCTCGGCCAGCAATTGCTGTGCTTCGTCGAGCCGGGTCATCCGGCGCATCAGTCGCCGCCCCATCTTGCTGACGAACCATGCGAAGACGAGGACGCCGACGATCACCGCGCTGACGATCAGCACATCGAACAGCGAGATGCGGAAGGATCCGAAGGACAAGGCCACGGCATCGAGCGTGTCGATCACCGAGCCGACCGTCTCGCTCTTCGAGCTGAGCGCCTCCTTGGCGCCTTCGGCGGCGGCGACGGAGCTCTCCTCCCTTACCGGCTCGGCCAGGCTCCAGGCCTGTTCGACCGGAGGAGCGGAGGCGGTACTGGCCACGCTGGTCGGGGTTGCGCCCTGCACGTCTATCCTTCGTTCATCGCCGCGAAGCCCTTGGCAAGGTCGGCGATCAGATCGTCCCTGTCTTCGAGTCCGATCGATAGCCGGATGGCATGGCAATCCTCAAGCCCCCATCCCGCCGGGGGCCAAGGCATGACACCGCGCACGGGCTCGACGTCGAAGGGCAGCGCGAGACTTTCGAAGCCGCCCCAGCTGTAGCCGATCCCGAACAGGCGCAACGCATCGACCAGTCGGCAGCGCGCGGCATCGTCACGCCCCTTGAGGACGAAACTGAAAAGGCCGCAGCCGCCGGTGAAATCGCGTTGCCAGATCGCATGACCGGGCGTGCCGGGGAGCATGGGAGAGAGGACATGCGCCACATCCTCGCGAGCGTCGAGCCATTCGGCGATCGCCAACGCGCTGGCGCTCTGGCGTTCGAGCCGCACGCCCATGGTCCGCAACCCGCGCAGGACCAGTGCGGCATCGTCGGGCGAAACCACGTGGCCCAGTTGCTGCGCACCGAGCCGCAAGCGGCGATACCAGCGCTCGCCCGCGCTGGCCGCCCCCATCATCACGTCCGAATGGCCGCCGACATGCTTGGTCAGCGCGGTCACTGCGATATCGCAGCCGTGCTCGAGCGCCTGGAAGCCGAGTGCGGTGGCCCAGGTGTTGTCGACCAGGCTCACCGTGCCCTTCTCGCGCGCGATGCGCGCCAGCGCGGGAATGTCGCAGACCTCCATCGTCAGGCTGCCCGGGACCTCGAGCATCACCGCCCGGGTGCGCTCGCAAAAGGCGGCTTGATAAGCCTCGAGGTCGAGCGGATCGAAGAAGCGGTGCTCGATGCCAAGGCTCTTGAGCAGCCCGGTCGCGGCGTTGCGGGTCGGATCGTAGGCATTGTCCGCCACCAGCAGCACGTCGCCGCTGCGCAGCACCGCCAGCAGGGCACCGACGAGCGCGGCGAGACCGCTGGGATAGAGCACGGTTCCCGCCGCACCAGGCTCGATCGCGGTCAGCGCCTCGCACAGCGCCCATTGCGTCGGCGCGCCGCGACGGCCGTAGAAGAATTGCCCGTCCCGGTTTTGCGCCTTTCGCTCTCTCAGGTCTTCGCAGTTCGCGTAAAGATGCGTGCTTGCGCGCCAGACCGGCGGATTGACGACGTGTTGCGCGAAATCGCCCGACCGCCCCCCGGTGACGAGCCGCGTGGCGGGGCGATCATTGCCTTGGTCTCCACCCGCCATGGTCAGCGCGACGCCCCCTTTTCCTTGGGCATGTCGGGATCGGCACCCCATTCGAGCCAGCTTCCGTCGTAGAGCGCGACGTCGTCCCTGCCCGCCAGGTGCAGGCCAAAGGCGAGGACGCAGGCGGTCATCCCGCTGTTGCAGGAGGTGACGACCGGCTTCGCGGGATCGAGACCGGCATCGGCGAACAGCGCTGCGATCTCGCCGGTTGCGCGATAGGTGCCGTCCTCGGCGAAGAGTAGCGGGAAATGCACATTGGCGGCTCCGGGGATATGGCCTTCGGAGCCACTCGCCTCCTCGCCCGCGAAGCGCGCGGCGTCGCGCGCATCGACGACCTGCTGCTCGCAAGCCCCGCAATTGGCGAGCATTTCGGCCTTCGTGCGGACTTCGCGGACCGGGGTCGGCAGCGGAAATTCGGTCTGGGCGCAGAAGGCGGGACCCTCGTCCAGGCTTCGCCCTTCGGCCTTCCACTTGGCGAGGCCTCCGTCGAGAATGGCGACGCTCTCGAAGCCGTAGAGCCGGAAGATGAACCAGGCGCGGGCGGCGCTCCGGATCTGGCTGTCGTCATAGAGCACCACGTGGTCGCCGGGCGCGATTCCCAACCTGCCCAGCCGGCCGGCGAACTGCCGCGCGCTGGGGAGCGCCTTGGGCACTTCCGATGCCGGATCGACGAAGGTGACCAGGTCGAGAAACCGCGCGCCCGGAATATGCGCCGCATCGAAGTCGGCGGCGGCGTTGCGGGGGGAGTCGGGCAGGTGCATCGTGGCATCGAGCACGACGAGGCCGCCCGTCCCGAGCCGGTCGGCAAGCCATTGGGTCGAAACGAGACTATCCATCTCCGCCCGGTTAGCGGGCGCAGCGGGCGAAGTCGAGCTAGGCAAGCTCGCGCTGGGCGATGGGGGCGTAGCTGCGCGGACCTTCGTCGAGGTTGAAGGGCTGGACGCGCGTACCGCCGGGGACGCCCTGTCCGACGACGAAGGTCTTGACCAGCGCCTCCTCGCCCGGGCCGTCGATCCGCACGCGCAGCAACGGCACGAGCAGCGGATGGCGGCCCTGGCGGATGACATGCGCCTGCGCCAGCGGCAATTGCACCTGCCCTTCGATCGCGACGCTCTGGTGCGGTCCGATGCGCGCAATCTCGTGGCGGCGCTCCAGCGCGGTCGCGGCCGTGGCGAGCTGCTGTTCCACCGGCAGCGCGGCATGCGCCGAGACGAGATCGAGCCCCACCGCCAGCTGCGTCAGCGGCGCGCCGGTGCGATTGGCGAGCGTCATGCGGTACTTGAGCGTCGCGAAGGCGGCGCTGCGGATGAGCTTCTCGTGCTCGATACCGACCGCGAGGGCGTCGGGCAGCGGCACTGCGGGGCTTGCGCCGGCACCTGCAACGACCGGCCGCTCGATTTCGGGCACCACGGCCTCGCGCCGGCGCTGCCAGGCGACGAAGCCCGCACCGAGCAGCGCGATCAGGCCCGCCACCGCGGCGACGGGCAGCCAGGGGAAGTCCTCGCCCGGCGCCTCGGGCTCGGGCGTGGCCGTGGCGATGGCTGCCGGAGGAGTGGCCGTCGACGTCGGGAGCACTCGCGGCGTTGCCGTGTCGGTGGCGGCCTCGGGCGGCGGCGCGGAGGCCTGCGGCTGCGCCGCGCTCGTCGCCACCGCTCGCTGCGTCACCGTCGGGAGCGGGCTCGGCACCGGCGTCGGCCCGGCGGAGGGGGCCCGCGTCGGCTGCGCGGTCGGCGGCGCCTGCGTGGCCCGAGGCGTCGGGGTCGCCGCGGGGGTCGGGGTCGGCGTGTTAACCGCGCGCGGCGCGATGGGGACTCCGGCGCGCGTATCGGCGGGGCCCTGAGCCTGCGGGCTCGCCGAGGGCGTCGGCGCGGGCTGGAGCGAGAAATCGCTGGCCGACTGCGCCTGCGCCATGGCGGGCAGCGCGGCGGCAAGGGCGAGCAGGGAAAGGCGGGTCGAAAGATGCTTCACGGGGGATCGTTTCGCAGGAAAAGGCGCACAGTGCGGAGCCGCGCTGAATAGGTACTGAAGCGCGCGCTTCCAAGCCCCGGCTTGCGCTGGCGAGCGCTTCGCGGCAGGAGCGCGGCATGAGCGACACACCTGCCCCCAAGTTCCTCGGCGCGAATACCGCGCTGCCCGCCTCGCCCGAGGAGGCCGAGCTCGACTACGTCCCCAACCCGCGCCGGGGCCAGCTCTACATGGTCCGCTTCGCCGCGCCCGAGTTCACCTCGCTGTGCCCGGTCACCGGCCAGCCCGATTTCGCGCATCTCGTGATCGACTACGCCCCCGGTGAAACGATCGTCGAATCGAAGAGCCTCAAGCTGTTCCTCGGGTCGTTCCGCAACCATTGCGGCTTCCACGAGGACGTGACCGTCGGCATCGGCCAGCGGCTGTTCGACGAGATGCGGCCGCAATGGCTGCGCATCGGCGGCTATTGGTACCCGCGCGGCGGCATCCCGATCGACGTTTTCTGGCAGAGCGGCGCCCCGCCCGCAGGCCTGTGGCTGCCCGACCAGGGCGTTTCCTCCTATCGCGGACGCGGCTGACGGATGAGCGGCGCGCCCGCGCGTCTCCCGCTGCCCGAGCGTCTCGAACGCGATCCGGGCGCGCTGGCCGAGGAACTGCGCACCGTCGTCGCGCGCGACCCGCGCAACACCGGCGCCTGGCGCTGGCTCGGCCGCGCGCTGCGCAGGCTCGGCGAGGACGAGGCGGCGAGCGAGGCCGAGATGGCCGCGATCCGCGCCACCGCGCTCGAGCCCCAGATGATCGCGATCGCCGGCGCCATGCTCGACAACGACCTGCAGACCGCCGAACGGCTGCTGCGCCAGAGGCTGCGCGACCAGCCGACCGATGCCGCCGCGATCCGGCTGATGGCCGAACTCGCCGCGCGGATCGGCCGGCTCGGCGATTCGGAGACGCTGCTGCGCCGCGCGCTCGAGCTGGCCCCCGGTTTCACCGCCGCGCGCGCCAATCTCGCCAATGTCCTCTACAAGCAGAGCCGCTACGAAGAGGCCGCCGCGGTGCTCGACGAGGTGATCCTGCGCGACCCGGCCAACCCCGGCAATCGCAACCTGATGGCCGCGACGCTCGGTCGGATCGGCGATTACGACGAGGCGCTCAGGCTCTATGCCGAGCTGGTCGAAACCTTCCCCGACCATGCCAAGCTGCAGATGAGCTACGGCCACATGCTCAAGACGGTCGGACGGCAGGAGGATGGCGTGGCCGCCTATCGTGCGGCACTGGCGGTCCAGCCCGATCTGGGCGAGGTCTGGTGGAGCCTCGCCAACCTCAAGACCGTGAAGTTCAGCGACGAGGATGTCGCCGCGATGGAGGCCGCGCTGGCGGGCGATCCGGGCCACGAGGACGCGCTTCACCTCCATTTCGCGCTCGGCAAGGCATATGCCGACCGGCACGAGGTCGAGGCGAGCTTTCGCCACTACGAGCGCGGCAATGCGCTGCGCAGCGAGGAACTGGGCTACGAGCCCGAGACGATCACCGCGCTGGTCGACCGGACGATCGAGGTGCTCACCCCCGAATTCCTCGCCGCGCACGCAGGAGTCGGCGATCCGAGCCCGGACCCGATCTTCATTCTCGGCCTGCCGCGCGCGGGCTCGACGCTGCTGGAACAGATCCTCGCCAGCCACTCGATGGTCGAGGGCACGATGGAGTTGCCCGACATCCCCGCCATCGCCATGCGCGAGGCGAAGAAGGCCGGCGGCGACCTGCGCGATTGGCCCGACGCGGTGGCCGAACTCCCGCGCGAACGCTTCGCCGAACTCGGCGAGGAATTCCTCGCCCGCACCCGGGTTCAGCGCAAGACCGGCAAGCCCTTCTACATCGACAAGCTGCCCAACAACTGGAGCTATGCCGGTTTTATCCACCTGATCCTGCCCCATGCGAAGATCGTCGACGCGCGGCGCCATCCGCTGGACTGCTGCTTTTCGAACTTCCGCCAGCATTTCGCCAAGGGCCAGGGCTTCTCCTATTCGCTCGACCACATCGGCCGCTATTACGCCGACTATGTGCGCGCGATGGACCACTACGATGCGGTCCTGCCCGGGCGTATCCACCGCGTGATCCACGAACGCCTGCTCGACGACCCCGAGACCGAAGTGCGCGCGATGCTCGCCCATCTCGGCCTGCCCTTCGAGCAGGCCTGCCTCGCCTTCCACGAGACCGACCGGGCGGTGCGCACTGCGTCGTCCGAACAGGTCAGGCGCCCGATCAACCGCGATGGCGTGGGCCAGTGGCAGCCCTATTGCGCGTGGCTGGGCCCACTGGAGGCTACTTTGCGCGACCTTCCGCAAACCTACGCGCGCTAGCAACTTCCTTGCGTCCAGCTGCAGCTTGGCGTGGCAATTGTGCCATACAATCGACAGAAAGCTGTGTGTAATCGACCGGCGGGGCCATGTCGGGCTTGGCAAAGCGGCTGAAAAGTGGCGGTTATATGACCGGGTCGCATTTAGGGAGGTAAACATGCCATTCGAGCCTTCGACGCGTCACCTGTCTCTTGCCGCGAGCCTGCTCGCGGGGCCGGCCCTGTCGATTTCGACGCCGGTCTTCGCGCAGGACGCAGAGGGCACAACGGCAACCACGCCGACCGACCGCAACGTCATCATCGTCACCGCCAACAAGCGCGAACAGGATCTGCAGGACGTTCCTGCCTCCATCACGGCCTTCGGCACGGAGAAGCTCGACCAGCTCCAGGTCAGCGAGCTGCAGGATGCGGTCAAGTTCCTCCCCTCGGTCACCATCCAGACCGCCGCGCCGGGTTTCAGCCAGGTTTATTTCCGCGGTGTGGCGAGCGGCGAGAACGCCAACCATTCGGCCTCTCTGCCGACTGTCGGCACCTACCTCGACGAAATGCCGATCACGACCATCCAGGGCGCGCTCGACATCCATGCCTACGATCTCGCCCGGGTCGAGGCGCTGGCGGGGCCGCAAGGCACGCTCTACGGCGCCAGCTCGATGGCGGGCACGATCAAGCTGGTCACCAACCAGCCCGACTACGGCGACAGCTACGGGGCGATCGACCTCGAGGGCAACATGGTCGCGCATGGTGACCTGGGCGGGACGATCGAAGGCTTCTACAATTTCGCCCTGTCCGATCGCGCCGCACTGCGCGTGGTCGGGTGGTATCGACACGATGGCGGCTACATCGACAACATCCCCGGCAGCCGCACCTATCCGAGTTCGGGCATCACACAGAACAATGGGGCTTTCGTCGAGGACGACTACAACGATGTCGACACCTATGGCGGCCGCATCGCGTTGGGCATCGAGCTCGACGACAACTGGACGATCCGTCCCACCGTGATGGGCCAGGTCCAGACCGCACATGGCAGCTTCGCGCAGGAACGCTCCACCGCGGTCAACGACGATCTCCAGACCGTGCAGTACAATCGCGAATATTCGAAGGACCAATGGCTGCAGGCGGCGCTGACCGTCGAGGGCAAGATCGGCAATTGGGACCTGGTTGCGACCGGCGGCGGATTGTGGCGCAAGGACCGGGTCGAATCCGACTATTCGGACTACGCCTATTTCTACGACGCGCTCTATGGCTACGGGGCCTATTTCTACGACAACGCCGGCGACCTCGTCAGCCCGAACCAGTACATCCAGGGCGGCGACAAATACCGCCGCGCCTTCGGCGAAATCCGCATTTCGAGCCCGCAGACGGCGCCCGTGCGCTTCATCGGCGGACTGTTCGCGCAGCGCCAGAAGCACGAAATCACGCAGAATTACATCATCGACGGCATCGCAGACGTCAACGTGGTCCCCGGCACCGCCAGCGATATCTGGCTGACCCGGCAGGATCGCACCGACCGCGACTATGCGGCCTTCGGCGAGATCAGCTTCGACGTGACCGACCAGCTGACGCTGACCGGCGGCGCGCGCCTGTACAAGTACAAGAACTCGCTGATCGGCTTCTTCGGCTATGCGCAGAACTTCTCCTCGCGCACCGGCGTGTCGGCCTGCTTCACCACCGATGGACCGCCGCTCAACGAGAATCCCGGCGGGACGCTGGCGCCGCCGGTGGTCGACGGCTCCCCCTGTACCAATCTCGACAAGACCACGTCCGATACCGACGCGATCTACAAGCTCAACGCGACCTACACGATCAATCCCGACGTGCTGGTCTATGCCACATGGTCGCAGGGTTTCCGCCCCGGCGGCATCAACCGGCGCGGAACGCTCGATCCCTATGGACCCGACTCGCTCGACAATTACGAGATTGGCTGGAAGACCCGCTTCGGCGACGTGACCTTCAACGGCGCGGTCTATCAGGAGGACTGGAGCGACATTCAGCTGTCGTTCCTCGGGCTGAACGGCCTGACCGAGATCCGCAATGCCGGGATCGCCCGCATCCGTGGCGTCGAGGCCGATTTCACCTATGCCGCCAACGGCCTGACGCTATCGCTTTCGGGCAGCTACAACGACGCAAAGATCCGGCGCGATTTCTGTGCCATCGCGGTTTCGGATTTCGATTGTACGGTCGACGTCGACCTCAACGGCAACGGCATGATCGATCCGGGGACGAATGAGGAAAACACGACGCTCGCCCCTTCCGGATCACGACTCCCGGTCACCGCCAAGTTCAAGGGCAACGCCTTGGCACGTTACGAATTCCCGCTTGGATCATGGGACGCGCATATCCAGGGCGCGCTGGCACACATCGGCAAGCGCCGCAGCGATTTGCGACCTTTCCAGAACGCTCTGAAAGGCAATTTCGACGCCTACACGACGGTCGATCTGAGTTTTGGGGTGAAGAAGGATGGCATGCGGTTCGAACTCTTCGCCACCAACCTGTTCGACGAACGCGGGGTGATCAACAGCGGGGTCCAGTGCCTCGAGACCACCTGCGGCGATCCCGACGGGGTCAGCACGACGGGCGGTGTCTTCTACGACGTCGTGATCAAGCCGCGGATCGTCGGGCTCAAGGCTGGCTTCGATTTCTGATCCGGTGACCGCACCGACCGACACCACGGAAAGGCCGGGTCGCAAGCTCGGCCTTTTCGCTGCCATCGCGCTGGTCGTCGGCAACATGATCGGGTCGGGCGTGTTCCTGCTGCCCGCCAGCCTGGCCCCCTTCGGCTGGAACGCCGTGTTCGGCTGGCTGGTGACCATTGCCGGGACGCTGGTGCTCGCCTGGCTCCTCGCGGTGCTGACCAGGGCCCTGCCCGCGGCGCGCGACCCGATGGGCTTCGTCGAGGAAGGCTTCGGCGAAGTCGCCGCCTTCCTCGTCGCCTGGATATACTGGGTCTCGGTGTGGACTGCGGTGGTCTCCATCGCGGTGGCGGCGATCAGCTATCTATCGGCCTTCGTCCCCTGGATCGGCACGACGCCGATGGCCCCCGCACTGTGCTCGATCGCGCTCGTCTGGGCGATGACGCTGATCAACCTGCGCGGAGTCCATGCGGCGGGCAATTTCCAGATCCTGACGGTCGTGCTCAAGACGCTGCCGCTGCTCGCCGTGATCGTCGTCGCGGCGATCGTCCTCGGCGATGGCAGTGCCGAAATCCGCCCCTACGAACCCGCGACGATCAACGGCACCGACCTGCGCGGCGCGGCAGCGCTGACGCTGTTCGCGCTGCTCGGCTTCGAATGCGCCAGCCTCGCCGCCGCGCAGGTCGAGAACCCCGAGGTCAACGTGCCGCGTGCGACCATGTGGGGCACGGCGCTCACCGGCCTCATCTACCTGCTGGTGTGCTCGGCGGTCGCGCTGATGCTGCCCGAGGCGGAGGCCGTGGCCTCCCCCGCCCCGCTGGCGAGCTTCGTCGCGCGCTACTGGTCGGCCGAGGCCGCATCGCTGGTGACGGTCTTCGCCATCATCAGCTGCGTCGGCGCGATCAACGGCTGGGTGCTGATGCAGGGCGAACTGCCCCGCAACATGGCGATGCGGCGGATGCTGCCCGCCTGGTTCGCGCGCACCGATGCCCGTGGCACGCCTCTACAGGCGCTGATCGCCTCGAGCGTGATCGCGACGCTCTGCCTGCTCATCAATGCGAGCCGTTCGATGCAGGCGATCTACGAATTCGTGCTGCTGCTTTCGACCAGCGCGGCGCTGTGGCTCTATCTCGCCTGCGCGTTGGCCGCCTGGCGGCTGCGCATCGCACGCGTGGTCGCGCTGCCGGGTGCCGTCTACGCGGTCTGGACGCTGTGGGGTGCGGGCTGGGAAGCCAGCGGCTGGAGCCTCGTGCTGATGCTCGCCGGGCTCCCGCTCTACTGGTGGGCACGGCGCGGCTAGGCCGCCAGCGTATCGAGCCAGCGCGCGGCGAGCTCGCCCGCCTGTCCGGTGCTGAAGGGCGCCCCGCCGAGCGACAGTTCGAGCCACAGCCCGTCGATAAGCGCGGTCAGCGCAATTGCTGTCAGGCTTGGATCGGCGAGCTGCGGGCGCCATGCGACGAGCAGGCGTTCGAGTTCCTCGCGAAAGTCGCCATAGACCTCGGCCCGCACCGCGGCGACGGCGGCATCGCTGCGCGTGAGGCTCCAGAAGGCGACGTAGCTCGCGAGCAGCTCGGGCGAGGCGATCGGCGGGCGGAAGCTGGCGGTGAGATAGGCGAGCACGCGGGCGCGCGGGTCCTCTCCCGCTTCGGCGACCGCCTCGGCCAGCGCCTCGGCGATGCGTGCGCCGGTCCAGCGATAGGTCTCCGCGATCGCCTCCGAAACGCCCGCGAAATAGTGCCGCAGGAGGCCGGGCGAGACCCCTGCTTGCGCGCAGATCGCGCGCACCGAGACTCCCGCCGCGCCCTTTGCGGCAAGCACGCGTCCGGTCGCCTCGATCAGGCTCAGGCGGCGCGCATCGGGCGCAGCGCGGGTAAAGGCCGGTTGTGTGGTCATGGCTAGCTTGTTATACGAGCGTATAGCAAGGAGGGCGCGATGGCAACGCAGGCGGATGTACTTGGTCAACCAGACCCCCTCGACGGCTGGAGCCTCCCGGCCTGGACCTACCACGACGAGGAATTCCACCGCCTCGAACTCGAACGCATCTTCCGCCCCAGCTGGCAGGTCGTCTGCCACGTCAGCGACATTCCGAACCACGGCGACTGGCACACGCTCGACTATTGCGGCGAGAGCGTGATCGTCGTGCGCGGCAGGGACGATATCCTGCGCGCCTTCACGAATGTCTGCCGCCATCGCGCCTCGCGACTGGTCGACGGCGCCGTCGGCTGCGCAAAGAAACTGGTGTGCCCCTATCATGCCTGGACATACGACCTCGACGGCCGCCTGACCGGCGTGCCCGACAGCGCCAGCTACCCGACGCTCGACAAGACCCGCGCCGGACTCGCTCCGGTCGAGCTCGAGATCTGGCGCGGCTTCGTCTTCGTCCGGCTGGAGGACGACGGTGGCCCGTCGGTCGCACAGATGATGGCGCCCTACCAGGCGATGGTCGAACCCTACCGCTTCGAGGACCTCACCGCGCTCGGCCGCGTCACGCTGCGCCCGCGAGACGTCAACTGGAAGAACGTCGGCGACAATTATTCCGACGGCCTCCACATCCCCGTCGCACATCCGGGCCTCACCCGCCTGTTCGGCAGGAGCTATGGGGTGGAGGCCGAGACCAATGTCGACCGCATGTGGGGCGACATGGTCGAACGCGAGAGCGCCAACTGGTCCGAGCGGATGTACCAGAAGCTGCTTCCGCCCGTCCCGCACCTGCCCGAGGAAAGCCAGCGCCATTGGCTCTATTTCAAGCTCTGGCCAAACGTCGCCTTCGACATCTATCCCGACCAGGTCGACTTCATGCAGTGGCTGCCGACCGGGCCGACCACCTGTCTGATCCGCGAGATCAGCTATGTCCTGCCCGACGAAAGGCGGGCAATGCGCGCCGCGCGCTACTGCAACTGGCGCATCAACCGGCAGGTCAATGCCGAGGATACCGCGCTGATCACCCGGGTGCAGGACGGGATGGCGTCGCGCAGCTTCTCGATGGGACCGCTGTCCGACAAGGAAGTCTGCCTCAGGCACTTTTGCAAGCGCATACGCGACATCATTCCCGAGGCACGCCGCGAACACCAACCCCCTGCCGGCTGGAGCCACAAATGACAAAGCAATACGACGCCGTGATCATCGGCGCAGGCCACAACGGGCTCGTCTGCGCCTTCTACCTCGCGCAGGCGGGGTTGAAGGTGCGCATCGTCGAACGGCGCGATGTCGTCGGCGGCGCCGCTGTGACCGAGGAATTCCACCCGGGGTTCCGCAATTCCGTAGCGAGCTACACGGTCAGCCTGCTGCAACCCAAGGTCATCCGCGACATGCGGCTGGTCGACCGGGGATACAGGGTGATCGAGCGGCCGATCTCGAACTTCCTGCCGCAGGAGGATGGCGGTTACCTCAAGCTCGGCGGCGGGATCGAGCGGACGCAGGCCGAATTCCGCAGATTCTCCGATGCCGATGCCGAGGCGCTGCCCGCCTATTACGACGCGCTCGAGGGCGTGGCCGAGGTTCTCCGCGACCTTGCACTCAAGAGCCCGCCCAATGTCGGCGAAGGCTTCCGCACGCTGCTGTCGGGCGCGGCGCAAGGTTGGGGCATGGCCAGGCTGGGGCTAGAGGCGAAGCGCGACATCCTCGACCTCTTCACCAAGTCTGCGACCAGCTTCCTCGGCCAGTGGTTCGAGAGCGAGGCGATCAAGGCCGCCTTCGGTTTCGACGCGGTGGTCGGCAATTACGCCAGCCCCGATACACCGGGCAGCGCTTATGTCCTGCTCCACCACGTCTTCGGCGAAGTGAACGGCAAGAAGGGCGCCTGGGGCCATTGCGTCGGCGGCATGGGCACGATCACGCAGATCATGGCCGAGGTCTGCCGCGAGAACGGAGTGGAGATCAGCCTCGAAGCCCCCGTCGCCGAGGTCTTGGTCGACGGCGATACGGTCGCGGGCGTCCGGCTCGAAAGCGGCGAGGAGATCGCGGCGAAACGTGTGATCGCCAACGTCGGGCCCAAGCTGCTCTACGGGAAGATGCTCGCCGAGAGCCACCAGCCCGAGGATTTCCGCCGCCGGATGCGCGGATTCAAAGCGGGTGGCGGCACCTTCCGCATGAACGTGGCGCTCGGTGAGTTGCCCAGCTTCACCGCCTTGCCCGAGCCCGGCGAGCATCACCAATCGGGCATCATCCTGGCGCCGACGCTCGCCTATATGGACAAGGCCTTTCTCGATGCGAAGGTGCACGGCTGGTCGAAAAGACCAATTGTCGAAATGCTGATTCCGAGCACGGTCGACGACAGCCTCGCTCCTCCCGGCCAGCACGTCGCCAGCTTGTTCTGCCAGCAATTCGCGCCCGAGCTTCCCGACGGGCGGAACTGGGACGACGAGGAGGACGCAGCCGCCGAGACGATCATCGACACGGTCGAGGCAGTCGCGCCCGGCTTCCGCGCCTCGATCCTCGGACGTCAGGTGCTCAGCCCCAAGGGCCTCTTCGACAAGTTCGGCCTCGTCGGCGGCGATATCATGCATGGCCACATGAGCCTCGACCAGCTGTGGTCGGCGCGCCCCGTGCTCGGAAACGGTGCCTATCGCGGGCCGGTAAAGGGCCTCTACATGTGCGGCGCGGGCACTCACCCGGGCGGCGGCGTCACCGGCGCGCCGGGCCATAATTGCGCACGCGAGGTCATTTTCGACCGCGGCAACTGGCGGAGGTTTTCGGCGATCTAGCCTGGGCCGGCGTCATAGACGAGCCGGAACCCGACATTGCTGGCTCCCATCGACGGATCGCGACCGCTTCTGGCAGCGGGCCGATAGCGTTGGCAGTAGTTCGGTGCGCACAGATAGCTTCCCCCCTTCATGACCCGCGAGGGAAAATCGGGATTGCCGGGATCGTAGGCCGCTTCGATACCGGGCCCTCGGGGGTTTTCCCGGTCGTCGGGGTCGTGTCCGGCGCGGTAGAAGTCGCTGGTCATTTCCCACACGTTACCAACCATGTCGTAGAGCCCGTTCGAATTGGCAGCGTAGCAGCCGACGGGGGCGATATCCCTGTAACCATCGCTCTCTTCGTTGAAGACCGGGAAGACGCCCTGCCAGCTGTTCGCTTCGCTGGGCTGGGTAGTGTACTTCGGGTCACCCGCTGAGGCCGCATATTCCCACTCGGCTTCCGTCGGCAGACGTCCGCCCTGCCAGGCGGCATAGGCTTCCATATCCGCATAGGAGAGATGGACGACGGGTTCGTTCGGGACCGCGCCGGGCCCGTCGGGACCATAGGGCTTTTGCCAGTTCGCGCCCGGCACATATTCCCACCAGTCGGCATAATTGTTGGAGGGTTTGTCGGGAGCGACGAATACCGCCGAGCCGGGTAGCAGCATGTCCGGCGGAACCTGGTCGACGGGAACCGGGAAAAGCGCCGGATCGACGGGCTTTTCGGCCAGCGTCACATAGTTCGTTTCCTTGACGAAGCGGGCGAACTGCCGATTGGTGACTTCGTGCAGATCGATGCGAAACCCGTCGACCTTCGTCTGCCGCACCGGACCTTCCTCGGCATAGACATCGGTTTGGCCCATGGAGAACGTGCCACCCGGAAGGCTGACGGTGCCATCGGGCAAGCTACGGCAATCGCGCGCCGGCCCGGCAGTCGATCTGTCGGCGCTCCCCTCAGAGTTCAGGCCGCCCGTGAGACCGACGATCGCCAGCCCCGACCCAACCAGCAATGCAGTACCGAGTGCCATGGCGAACTTACCACGCAAAATCATGTCCTCCTAAAACCGGCTTCACCGCCGATCGCATGGCGTTTGATGGCATTCCCAAGCGTCGACCGGCCACAGAACGATCTCCATCTGCATCTGGATTCCGGCCTTACAGATTTTCCCTCGCTTTGACATCACCAGCAGCGGCAATCGCTTGGGGTGTGCTCGTCAAGCAACGCAGGGATGTCTTCTTGGGCTTTTCGCTGACGCCAGACGAAAATCGCTGCAAGAATGCCGTTCTGCAAGTATAGCGGACGCCGGGGGCTCCAAAGGCACCTGATTTCGGAATTGATTCGAACTTTCACGAAATTTTACGGGAAGATTGGGGTAGTGGGCGTGCGCTCTATTCACATGGCCGCAGTGGCGGCTTTTTCGACGCTGTGCGTGAGTTGCGGTGGAGGGAGCAGCGGGTCCGCTCCGCCGCCGGTGGCGACAACGCCTCCCGTGTCGACGCCCACCCCGACACCGACGCCTGCACCAACCCCCACACCGACTCCGCCCCCGCCCCCCGCACCAGCCACGGCGCGGAACAATATCCTATTCATCATGGTCGACGACCTTCGTCCGGATCTCGGCACCTATGGCAATCTGGTGGCGAAGACGCCCAATATCGATGCCTTGGCGCGATCCGGTGCAGTCTTCGAACGGGCTTTCGTCAGCCAGGCAGTGTGCGGGCCCTCGCGTGCGGCGCTGCTGACCGGAAAGCGTCCCAGTACGACGGGTATCATCAATCTCGATCGAACCGTGAACGACTATGCGCCCGACGCAGTGACCTTGCTCGATACCTTCAAGGCAGGTGGATACACGACAGTAGGCATTGGCAAGATCTACCATCACAGCACCGACGATGCCGACGGATGGAGCGAGCCGCACAAGGAAGCGCGCGCACCCAAGATCGATACCTTCGCGGCGTCGACAGCCCGGTGGCCGGATCGCGAGACGCTGCTGGATACGAGGGCAACCAAGCTCGCCGTGGCGGACATGGCAAGACTCAAAGACAGCGGCGCGCCCTTCTTTCTTGCCGTGGGCATCCGCCATCCGCACCTGCCCTTTATCGCGCCACAGGAAGACTGGAACAAATACTCTCCGTCCACGCTCCCTCGGCCAATCAACCCTGAAGGCCAGAAGGGTAACTACGCTTGGTCCTTCGTTCAGGGTGAGATAGGCGCCTACGCCGATCTCGCAGGCCTCGGGCGGAACCTCCCCGCAAGCAAGGCAACCGAACTTCAGTGGGGCTATCTGGCTGCGGTGAGTTACGTGGACGGCCTGGTCGGCGAACTGCTTGCGGGCCTCAAAGCCAATGGTCTCGAAGACGACACGATCGTCGTGCTCTGGGGCGACCATGGCTTCAAGCTGGGCGACCACGGCTACTGGGCCAAACACAGCAATGCAGATATCGATATTCGCATCCCGCTGATTGTCCGCGCTCCGGGATGGACATCGCCCAACACCCGAGTGTCGGGCATCGTCGAGTCGGTCGATATCTATCCCACGCTGGCCGCGATTACCGGCCTCTCCACGCCCGATGATCTTGAGGGCCTTTCCTTCGCGCAGCTTCTCTATTGGCCTACCCGGGCCTGGAAAGAGGCCGCCTTCGCCCAGTACCAGCGAGAGGCAGCCTACACCCAGGGGCTCGGCTATCTCACCGGGAAGACCGTGCGCACCGACCGCTATCGCTACACGGCCTGGATCGACACCGCCGGACGGGTGCGCGGCCAAGAGCTCTATGACCTTCAGGCCGACCCCTCCGAAACGACCAACGTCGCCCGCGATCCCAATTATGCCGACGCAGTGACAGCGCTGGAAAAGCTGCGCGTCGACGGCTGGAAGGTCGTTCGGCGGCGCGTGAGTTAAGGGACCTTTCGGACGCGCCCTCTTTTTCGCAGATCCCGGCGGCATCGCAACCGCCGCTCGGGACCACGACGGTGCGGGCGACGTGAACTCGACTGCGGCAAGCGGACGAGCGTTTCGGTGATTTGATCGCGCCCGAAGGGGTGCTACGCCTCCCTGAAACCCACGGAGGAACTATCCGCATGCGTGCCAGCCTGATTGCCCTCAGCCTCTTGTCCATCGCCGCAGCTCCCGCGTCCGCCAGGAGCACTCCGGCCGCCGTACAGGAAGTCATCGACCTCTCGCAGCAGGCGATCGGAATTCGTTCGGTGCGCGGCGAAGGCAACGAGACCGGCAGGGTGGCCGAACTGTTCCGCGACACGCTGCTGAAGGGCGGCTGGTCGGCCGACGACATCGAGATCGTCCCGATCGACGACACCGCCTATCTGATCGCGACCTGGCCCGGCAGCGATCCCTCGCTCGGCCCGATCGTCATTTCGGCGCATATGGACGTAGTCGAGGCCAAGCCCGAGGACTGGGAACGCGATCCCTTCACTGCCGTGGTCGAAAACGGGATGCTCTATGGCCGCGGTTCGAGCGACACCAAGTTCGACGCGGTCCAGGCGATGGTCGCCACGATCCTGCTGCGCCAGCAGGGCTTCAAGCCGAAGCGCAGCATCGTCATCGCCTATTCGGGCGATGAAGAGACGACGATGATCACCTCCAAGATGATCGCCGAAAAACTCAAGGACGCCAAGCTGGTGCTCAATGTCGACGGCAATTCGGGCGTCCTCGACGAGGCGACCGGCAAGCCCGCCTATTGGGTCTGGCAGGGTGCAGAGAAGACCTATGGCGACTTCAAGCTCGAGGTCACCAATCCCGGCGGCCACAGTTCAGCGCCGACCGACACCAATGCCATCGCCCAGCTATCGGCTGCGCTGGCCCGGATCGGGGCTTACCGCTTTACCCCCGAAGTCAACGACATCACCCGCGACTATTTCTCCAAGGCCGCCGATTTCGAGGGCGATCCGCTGCTCGCCGCCGCCATGCGTGCCTTCGCCAAGGACCCCACCGACAAGGCAGCGATCGCCGTATTGCGCGCCAATCCAGCCACAATTGGTTCAATCGGGACGACTTGCGTGCCGACGATGATCGAAGGCGGGCATGCGCTCAATGCACTGCCGCAGCGCGCCACCGGCTACGTCAATTGCCGCATCTTCCCGGGGCACTCGAAAGCCTCGATCATCGCCGAGCTGAAGGACGTCGCGGACGAACCCGCGCTGACGATCGAGGAGATCAATCCGGAGTATGTCACCGAGGCCGATGCCTCGCCCTACGACAAGACCTTCGTCGATGCCGCGACCAAGGCGATCCGCGCGTCCTTCGGCGATGTCCCGATCATCGCCTCGCAGTCCTCGGGCGCGTCGGATTCGATGTGGTACCGCGCGCTGGGTGTGCCGAGCTACGGAGCGAGCGGCACCTTCATGAAGGACAGCGACGGCTATGCCCACGGGCTCAACGAGCGCGTGCCGATCACCAATATCGCCAGGAGCATCGACTACTACCACGTGCTGCTGACCGAACTGGCGTCGAAGTGAGGGCGCTCGCCCTCGCCGTCGCGCTGCTCGCCGCGCCGGCTTCCGCGGGGTCGCTCTATGTCGAGACGGGCGGGCTGCTCGATGTCGAGAACGGGACGACGGCGGCGGGGCAATGCATCCTCGTCGAAGGCGAGCGTATCGCGCGCGTGGAGGCCTGCGGCGCCACCCCCGAAGGCGCCGAGCGGATCGACTGGTCGGCCTATACCGTGCTGCCCGGCCTCATCGACCTGCACACCCACCTCGCCGATGCGGGACAGGATGCCGACCTGGCCCTGCCGCTCAAGACCTCGCCGCAGCTGACCGCGCTCACCGGGGCGCACAACGCCAGGATCACGCTCGAGGCGGGCTTCACCACCGTGCGCGACGTCGGGACCTATCGCGGTCTGACCGATGTGGCGCTGCGCGATGCGATCGATCGCGGGCTCGTTCCCGGGCCGCGCATGTTCGTTGCCGGGGCCTATCTGACGCATCCGGGAGGGGGCGGCGAGTTGAACGGCGTGGTCCCCAACGACCAGCTGCCCGCCGACATGCGGCTGGGCGTGCTGACCGGTCCCGCTGAGGCAGCCGAGAAGGCCGAGTTCCTGTTCGACCACGGGGTCGACTTCCTCAAGATCATCGCCACCGGCGCCGTGCTCGCCATCGGTACCGAGCCCGGCGAACCCGAGGTCACCGAGGCCGAGATGCGTGCCGCGATCGCCGTCGCCAAGGCGCATGGCAGCTATGCCACCGCGCATGCGCATGGCGCCGAGGGGATCAAGAACGCCATCCGCGCCGGTGCCCGCAGCATCGAACATGCCAGCCTGATCGACGAGGAAGGCCTCGCCATGGCGAAGGTGCAGGGCGTCTGGCTGGTGATGGACGTCTTCAACGGCGATTGGATCGACGAGGTCGGCACGCGCGAGGGCTGGCCGGAGGAATATCTGCGCAAGAATCGCGAGACCACGCAGATCCAGCGCGACAATTTCCGCCGCGCGGTGGAGATGGGCGTCCCGCTTGCCTTCGGGAGCGACGCGGGAGTCTATCCGCACGGCCTCAACGCGCGCCAATTCGCCTATATGGTCGCCAACGGCATGACCCCCGCGCAGGCCATCCGCGCGGCCACGCTGAGCGCCGCCACGGTGATCGGGCACGAGGACGAGTTGGGATCGATCGCGCCGGGCAAATACGCCGACCTTATCGCGGTCACGGTCGATCCGCTGGACGATGTCTCTGCGCTCGAAACCGTCGCGCATGTGATGCAGGGCGGCGAACTGGTTCGCTAAAGGGAAGGATCGCCAGAACCTTTGGCGGAGCAGAGAGACCGCATAGACGAGGCCCGGCTGGCTCGGCTGTCCGTCTCGTCGCGCACCGAGCCCGCAGGCTGCTGGCCCTGATCGATGGCATCGCGGCCGATATTCGTAACGCGTTCTTCAAGCAGCCCGCAGTCGGTGAAGTTGAATGCCTCGCACTTGACCGCGACCCGCTGGCCGGTTCTCACACAGCCAGGTTCGCGGTATCCAGAAATACCCATATGCCGATGACCAGGAACAGGAATGCCGCCATCGTCCTGACGAGTTTCAGGGATACCCGTTCGACGATTGCCTTGCCGAAATAAACCGCCGGGATGTTGGCCAGCATCATGCCGAGCGTTGTACCCAGCGTCACCAGCACCACGTTCTGGAACTGCGCCCCGAGAGCTATAGTCGCGACCTGCGTCTTGTCCCCCATCTCAACGATGAAGAAAGCGATCGTCGTCGTCAGAAACGCCCCGAACCGCGGCGCCTCAGGCTCTTCGTCCCCATCCAGTTTGTCGGGCACCAAGGTCCACAGCGCCATGGCGACGAAGCTGATTGCAACCGCATAGCGGAACCATCGCCCTTCCAGCAGGGCGGCGACAGACTGGCCGACAAAGGCAGCCATCCCGTGGTTGGCAAGCGTTGCCACCAGAATGCCGAGCACGATCGGCAACGGTTTGCGAAATCGCGTCGCCAACACAATGGCGAGCAGCATCGTCTTGTCGCCGACTTCGGCAAGCGCGACGATGGCCGTCGAAGTAAGAACTGCTTCCAAGGGACATCTCCAGGCCGGGCTTTCAAGACTGCAACGACACCCGACTTCCCGCCCGGCCGGACGGAAATCAGGTGCCATTGGTCTTGCCCGAACGAAGATGTCCGAACCCCTGCGCCACGACCTCTCAGCCGAGTATGTTGACGCGAGGGAACCGCGCAAGGCGGCGGGCTACTCCCCAGATGACGCGATGCGCCTAACAGCACCGGCGCGCATTTTCAACATTCTGCAGTGATTTGCCGCAGTATGGAGGATTAGCAGACAAGTCTGCAAGAAACCGAGTGCCCGCTACCGACCCGTCAAAGCCGTCGGCCTGCGCAAAGCCCAATACGGCACGCATTCGCTTCGGCGGACGAGAGCGGCCATGACCTATCGCGCCAAAGGCACCGTCCGTGCCATCCAGATCTTCTTGCCCAGACGTGGCGCTCGAAGGGGGAGCGATGATCACGTTCCAGACGAGCCCGACCGGCGTTACATTCGCGTATCAGGCGGAGATGTGTGGCACGAGCTGGGTCGGGCGTGAGTTGAAGAAACGTAGCGGCGCGCGGGCAAGCAATACCTTCAAATTTCTCCGCGCCGAGCTGATCGCCGAGCCGGCATACGGAGACCAGGCGATGATCGATGACATCGTCTTTTCCGGAGAGAAATGCGGCCAACTTGACTCAACCCGCCCGGGAAGCGCTCTCACCAGACCGTAAAGGTGGCGCGCAGCCCGCAGAACCGCGCGCGTTCCGCAAAGCGGGAAATCATTCGATAACGGATAGTTGGACGATGGCGGAGAGGGAGGGATTCGAACCCTCGATACGGTTGCCCGTATACCGCATTTCGAGTGCGGCGCATTCGACCACTCTGCCACCTCTCCGCTCTGTCGGGTGCGCTTGCGGGCCAGGGGCCCCGGTCGAAGCGAGGCGCGCCGATTAGCCGAGCACCCCTGCCTTGCCAAGCCCCTTTTCGCGAGAATTCGGGGGAACATCGCCCCGCCCCCATTGTAAGCGCCGCCCCAGGCCCCATATCCTTGCTTCCCATGGATCGAGCACAGTATTTCTCAGCCCAGGCCGGTCGCACCATCGATGCCCCCCGCCGCGTCAAGAGCCGCTTCGCCATCGGCGACGTGGTCAAACACCGGGTGTTCGATTTCCGTGGCGTGATCTTCGACATCGATCCGGTCTTCGCCAACAGCGACGAGTGGTACGAGGCGATTCCCGAAGACATCCGGCCCGACCGGAACCAACCCTTCTACCACCTGCTCGCCGAAAGCGACGAGAGCGACTACGTCGCCTACGTCAGCCAGCAGAACCTGGTGACGGACTCGATTTCGGGCCCCGTCTCGCACCCCGACGTGCACCAGTATTTCGAGCATTTCGAGAACGGCCGCTATCGCCTGCGGCGGAGCATGACGCACTGAGCGCCGGACGCGCTCAGTTCTTGATCTTCCAGCCCGATCGCAGCAGCGCGTAGGTGCCCAGCGCGATCAGCGCGTTGAGCGCCAGCAGGCCGGCACCGGCGAGCGCCACCGCACCGGCGGCGCCGTCACCGATATCGCTTTGGCCGAGGAACCCGTAGCGGAAGCCCGATATCACGTAGAAAAACGGATTCGCGTGGCTGATCGCCTGGAAGGCGGGTGCGAGCCGGTCGATCACGTAAAAGGTGCCCGAGAGCATCGCCAGCGGCGCGATGACGAAATTGGTCACAGCGGCATTGTGATCGAACTTTTCCGCCCAGATCGATGCCAGCAGACCGAGCAGCGACAGCATCGCGGCACCCATCAGCCCGAACCACGCCACCGCCCAGGGGTGCGCCATCGCGAGTCTGATGCCGGGATAGAGCAGCATGGCGCCGGCCACGACGAAGCCGACCGCCACCGCGCGTGTTATCGCCGCACCGACGATACCCGCCATCAGTTCGCCTTCCGACAGGGGTGGCATCAGCAGGTCGATGATGGTCCCCTGGATCTTCCCCGAAAGCAGCGAAAAGCTGGAATTGGCGAAGGCATTCTGCATCATCGCCATCGCGATCAGCCCCGGCGCGACGAAGGTCGGGAAGCCGACTCCCAACACTTCACGCCCGCCGCGACCGAGCGCAACCGAGAAGATCACAAGAAAAAGCAGCGTGGTGACCGCCGGAGCCCAGATTGTCTGCGTCTGGACCTTGAGAAACCGGCGCACCTCCTTCATATAGAGGCTCCACAGGCCAATCCCGTTGATCCCACGGATCACCGGGCGCCCCCGCGGCGGAAACCGGCCCTTCCCTCCGGCATTTTCTTCGATGAAGGATGCGTCCGGGTGATCGCTTCCGGGCGGCGCGGGCTGGGCTTGATCGACCATGGGGGCGCGACTAGGCCCAAGCGCCGCGGCATGCAAGCCGTGGCGTCGAGACACGACTAACAGGACTGCGCAATGAGCTGGACCGACGAACGGATCGCAACGCTGAAGAAGATGTGGGAAGGCGGCTCGACCGCCAGCCAGATCGCCGACGAACTGGGCGGTGTCAGCCGCAATGCCGTGATCGGCAAGGCGCATCGCCTCGGCCTGAAATCGCGTCCCTCGCCGGTCAAGGCGAACGAGAAGAAGCCCGCGTCCAAGCCCAAGCCAGCCGCGCCCAAGCCGGTCGCCAAGAAGGTCGCGAAACCCGCCGCCAAGGCCCCCGCTCCCGCGCCGGCCAAGCCGGCAGCCACGCCCGCACCCAAGGCGGATGCCGCAGTTCCCTCGCAGCCGCTGCCCAACAAGAACTCCGATCTGCCCAAGATCGTCTCGGTCGGCCCGGGCGGCTTCCTGCGCCAGGGCCCCGGCGACCAGCAAGCGCCGATTCCCCCCGCTCCGCCGCGCCGCCTGGTGCCGGCCAAGCCGAGCCCCGAGATCGCCGACAAGACCAGCCTGCTGGACCTTTCGGACAAGGTCTGCCGCTGGCCGATGGGCCACCCGGGCGAACCCGATTTCCATTTCTGTGGCGAAGCCGTGAACCCCGGCTTCCCGTACTGCGTCGAACATTGCGGTCGGGCCTATCAGGCACAGCTGCCGCGCGGCGCGCGCCGTCCCCCTCCGCCGCTCCCCTTCGGCGGCCCGCGGGTGCGCTGACCAAGGTTTAAGTCCCTTCGGATCGCTCCGGCCTCCAGCAAGATATTGCGGCGGCAACATCGCTAGGCAAGACGACTGGCCCTGCGGATTCGCGGGGCCACGACTGCTGTGGGGGAACGGTCTCGTTCGAGACCGCAAAAGGGGCGTGGGGGGAACATGGACTGGACAAGCATCACTTTCGGGGCCTTCCTGGCGCTCGTCGTGGTCTTTGCCGCCTCGTCGCTATCGCTGGCCATCATCATGCGGCAGCAATTCCTGCTGTGGATGACGGTACGCGGCCTTTCGATCGGCTTGCTCGCCCTGACCTTCGAACCCGCGGCAGGGGCACTCTACGACAACCCGGTACAGTGGCATGCGGTCCGCGTCTTCGCCACCGATCTCATGGTGGCGATCACCGGCCCGCTCCTCGCGACCTACATCGGTGCCGAGTTCGGATTGAGGAAAACCCGGATCCTGTTGTGGTCAATGCTCCCAGTCGGCGTCTTCATTTCGCTTTTTGCAGGTCCGGTAGCCCATTCGACTGCACTCGACTGGCTGCACGATCTCATCCTCGCCAGCCTGGTCGTCGCGCTGGTCGTGGGGCTCACCAGCGCGGTTCGCGCCGGCAGCCGCAGGGCGGCGTTCCAGGCCTGTGCCTGGGCACCGTCGCTGGCGATCGGCTTCGTCGCCTTCTATTTCGAACTGGTAAGGCTGGAGGCCATGCCTTTCTACGCCGAGGCGATGCTGATCGCGTTCTCTATCGAGTTCGTGGTCACCACTGCGGGTATCGGCGATGGGCTGGCGCGCATCGAGCAGGAGCGCGACGAGGCCCGCGCCGGCATGCGCGCGGCGGTGAAAGCGAACGCGATCGACCCGCTGACGCAGATCGCCAACCGGCGCGGGCTGGTCGAAACCTTCGCCAATCCGAAGCTGGACAGGCCTAGCGGGTTGGCGGTCATCGACTGCGACCATTTCAAACGAATCAACGACATGTTTGGTCACGATGTCGGCGATGAGGTTCTCTGTGCGGTGGCCCAGGGGCTGAAGCACGAAGACGTGTTCGTTGCGAGGCACGGCGGCGAGGAGTTCGTCGCCCTGCTGTATGGCCCGAACTGGCTCAATCTCGCAGAAAACATCCGCCGCAGGATCTCGATCTCGGTGCTCGAGCTGGTGCCCAAGCTGCCCTTCCCTGTCACCGCCAGCTCGGGCGTAGCGGAGGTGACCGCCGATGACACACTCGATTCAGCGATCAAGCGCGCCGACATCGCGCTCTATGCTGCCAAGGATGCGGGGCGCGATACGCTGCTGGTGCATTCGCCTTGCGGGACGGTGGGAGCACATCTGGTCCGGACCGCCTGAGCGCGCCCGGACCGGTATTTATACTGGCAAGCCGACGTCAGCGGGCTATGCCGAAGCTGAGACACCGAGGGAGGAACCGGATGCCACTGTCACTTCACGCCGCCTATGTCCCGAGCGCGCTGCAAATGCTGGGCACCGCCCACCACCTGATCGACACGGCCGAAAAATGGTGCGCGGAGCACGATCGCGAACACGCCGACTTCATCGGCGCCCGCGTCTACGAAGATATGCTGCCCTGGTGCTACCAGATCAAATGCGTGGCCGAACACACGCAGGGATCGATCGAAGGCGTGCGCGAGGGCGTCTATTCGCCCGATCTCAACCCGCCACCGACGAGTTTCGACGACCTGCGCGCCAAGCTGGACGGCGCGGTCGCGGCGATGGAAGCGCTGACCGTAGAGGAGATGGAAGGCTTCATCGGCCAACCCATGCGCTTCGAATTCAAGGACGCGCGCATGGATTTCACCGCCGAAGATTTCCTGCTCAGCTTCAGCCAGCCGAATTTCTATTTCCACTGCGCGACCGCCTACGACATCCTGCGGATGAAGGGCGTGCCAGTGGGCAAGCGCGATTTCATGGGGCGCCTGCGGATCATCGCCTGAAGCCCGTTGCCTACCGCTTGCGGGCGAACCAGATCGTGTGGCGCGGACCCTTGTTGTTGGGCCGCGCGCGCACTTCGCGCACCTCGACGTCGAAGCCGCTTTCCTTCAGCCGGACGGTGAACTTGTGGTCCGGCGCCGCCGACCATACCGCGAGGATTCCGCCGGGCTTGAGCGCGTCGCGCGCCTTGCCGAGGCCGGTCTTCGAATAGATGCGGTAGTTGGCGTCGCGGACGATGCCATCGGGGCCGTTGTCGACGTCGAGCAGGATCGCATCGTATTTGGCAGTGGTGCCGTCATTGGCATCGTCGATCAGCGCAGCGACGTCGCAGATGACAACCTCCCCACGCGGATCGGCGAGACTGTCGCCGGTCAGGTGAGCCAGCGGCCCCTCGGCCCAATCGAGGATCTCGGGGACGATTTCCGCCACGGTCACCGAGCCCTTTTCGGGCAGGTTCGCGAGCGCGGCGCGATAGGTGAAGCCCATGCCATAGCCGCCGATCAGGACGCGCGGGCGCGGCGCATCGAGCTCGGCCAGCGTGAGTATCGCGAGCTGCTCTTCCGAAAACTGCATGCGCGTGCCCATCAACTCGTCGCGGCCGAGCATGATGATGAAATCGCGCCCGTGGCTGACGAGCGTCAGCGTCTCTCCATCGGGCACTTCCGCGGTGGCAAGCGTTTCGCGGGGCAGCATTGCATGGTCTCCAAAGCAAAGGGGTCGCAGGCGGACCTGCGACCCCTCCGTTACCGATTAGCGAAGGATCAGTCCTTCAGGAAGTCCGGCACGTGGGCTTCGCCACCGCCGTCGCGATCGCCGCGATCCCGGCGAGGGCCGCGATCGCGATCGCCGCCACGGCCACCGCCGCCGCCGCGTCCGCCGCGACGGTCGCCGCCACCGCCGCGCGGGCCCCGGTCACCACGGTCACCGCGCGGTTCGCGCGGCGGACGGGTGTCTTCCAGCTCTTCGCCGGTTTCCTGGTCGACCACGCGCATCGACAGCCGGACCTTGCCGCGCTGGTCGATCTCGAGGACCTTGACCTTCACTTCCTGGCCTTCCGACACGACGTCGGTCGGCTTTTCGACACGTTCGTTCTTCATTTCGCTGACGTGGACGAGACCGTCCTTGCCGCCCATGAAGTTCACGAAGGCACCGAAGTCGACGATGTTGACGACTTTGCCGTTGTAGATTTTGCCGACCTCGGGCTCTTCGACGATGCCCTGGATCCAGGCCTTGGCGGCTTCGATCTGGGCGCTGTCGGACGAGCTGATCTTGATCACGCCTTCGTCGTCGATGTCGACCTTGGCGCCGGTTTCGGCGACGATCTCGCGGATCACCTTGCCGCCCGTGCCGATGACGTCGCGGATCTTCGACTTGTCGATCTGGATCGTCTCGATGCGCGGAGCGTGCTTGGAAACCTCGGTGCGCGAACCGGTCAGCGCCTTGTTCATCTCACCCAGGATGTGCGCGCGGCCGGCCTTCGCCTGCTCGAGCGCCTTCTGCATGATTTCCTGCGTGATGCCGGCAACCTTGATGTCCATCTGCATCGTGGTGATGCCCGTCTCGGTACCCGCGACCTTGAAGTCCATGTCGCCGAGGTGGTCTTCGTCACCCAGGATGTCCGAAAGGACCGCGAAGTCGCTGCCTTCGAGGATCAGGCCCATGGCGATGCCCGAAACCGGACGTTCGATCGGAACGCCGGCGTCCATCATCGACAGACAGCCACCGCAGATCGTCGCCATCGAGCTCGAGCCGTTCGACTCGGTGATGTCCGACAGGACGCGGATCGTGTAGGGGAAGTCCTCATGCGTCGGCAGCACGTTGTGCAGCGCGCGCCAGGCGAGCTTGCCGTGGCCGGTGTCGCGACGCGAAGGCGCACCGAAACGACCGACTTCACCGACCGAATAGGGCGGGAAGTTGTAGTGCAGCATGAAGCGTTCGTACGACAGGCCTTCGAGGCCGTCGATCATCTGCTCGCTGTCCTTGGTGCCGAGCGTCGTCGAGCACAGCGCCTGCGTTTCACCGCGGGTGAAGAGCGAGGAGCCGTGCGCACGCGGGAGCACGCCGACCATCGCCTCGATCGGGCGAACCTGGTCGAGCTTGCGTCCGTCGATGCGGGTGCCGTCCTTGAGGATGGCGCCGCGGACGATTTCCGCTTCGAGCTTCTTGGTCAGCTTGATCGCGGTCATGCGCGCCTGGCCGTCGAATTCCTCGCTGGCGTAGTGCGCCTTGACCTTGTCGCGCGCCGCATTGAGCGCGTCCGATCGGGCCGATTTGTCGGTCAGCTTGTAGGCTTCGGCAATGTCCTTGCCGATCATCGCCTTGATAGCCGCCTTCATGTCGTCGTTGCCGTCCTGCGAGGCGACGTCCCACGGTTCCTTGGCGGCCTGTTCGGCAAGGTCGATGATCGCGTTGACGACCGGACGGATGTTGTCGTGGGCGAAGGCGACCGCGCCGAGCATTTCGGTTTCGGTTAGTTCCTTGGCTTCCGATTCCACCATCATCACGGCATCGCCGGTCGCGGCGACGACGAGGTCGAGGCGGCCGTCATCGGCCAGCGCGGTGGTCTGCTTCGGGTTAAGGATGTATTCGCCGTCCTTGAAGCCGACGCGGCAGGCGCCGATCGGGCCCATGAAGGGAACGCCCGAAATGGTCAGCGCGGCCGAGGCAGCGATCATCGCCAGCACGTCGGGCTCGCACTCGCCGTCATAGCTGAAGACCTGTGCGATGACGTTGATTTCGTTGTAGAAACCTTCGGGGAACAGCGGACGGACCGGACGGTCGATCAGGCGGCTGGTCAGCGTTTCCTTTTCGGTCGCACCGCGCTCGCGCTTGAAGAAGCCGCCGGGGATGCGGCCGGCCGAGGAGAATTTTTCCTGATAGTGGACGGTCAGGGGGAAGAAGTCCTGGCCTTCCTTGACGCTCTTGGCGGCAGTGACCGCACACAGAACGACGGTTTCGCCATAGGTGGCGAGGACCGCGCCGTCAGCCTGACGGGCAATGCGGCCGGTTTCCAGAGTGAGGGTCTTTCCGCCCCACTCCAGCGATACGGTTTTCGTGTCGAACATGAAGTTTCCTTATGAACCCGCCGGGCCTGATTGCCGGGCGGGGCCTACAGTGCCGGGTATGCCGTCCCGGTCCGGTTCGAGGCGTTTCTCGCCTCCATTTTCCGCTTCCGCACCGGATTGCGCGGATGCCGGATAAACGAAGGGGCGACCTGAGCCGCCCCTTCGAGAAACTCTTATTTGCGAAGACCCAGCTTCTGGATCAGCGCGTTGTACCGCTCGACGTCTGTCTTCTTGAGATAGGCGAGCAGGTTGCGACGCTTGTTGACCATCATCAGGAGGCCACGGCGCGAGTGGTTGTCCTTGTGGTTGGACTTGAAGTGCTCGGTCAGGTTGCGAATGCGCTCGGTGAGGATGGCGACCTGGACTTCGGGCGAACCGGTGTCGCCCTTGGCGACGGCGTTGTCCTTGATGATTTCAGCTTTACGCTCGGCGGTAACCGACATGTATTCTACTCCGCGACATCCGGTAGGTTGAAACCCCGCACGACCTTGGCCGTGCCTCCGCAGAGTTCCATCAGGGCCACCGGCACATCGTCCAGTGTCGCAAGGTGGAGCCCGTCGGCATGGGGCAGCCCCGACAATACCCGGCCCTGGCGGACCGCCTGCGCGCTGTCGGGATCGAGTTGCAAGGCCGGGATGTCGTCCAGCCCCGCCTCGAGCGGCAGGAGGAGGTTTTCGATGGCCGCGCCCTTAGCGATTTCCTCCAGCTTGTCCAGCGAAATCGCCTGTTCCTCGCGGAACGGCCCGGCCTTGATGCGCCTGAGATAGGTGACGTGCCCCACGCTTCCAAGCGCCCGCGCGATATCCCGTGCGAGGCTTCGGATATAGGTTCCCTTCGATACATGCGCGACGAGCGTGACACTGTCGGCCAGCTCGAGCGGAGCCTGCGCGTCGTAGGGATCGGGCCGTCCGGCCGTGGTGGCGAAGGCCGAGCGCAGCTCGGCGTCGTCGCGTTCGCCAACGAAACCTAGCGAATGGATGGTCACCGCGCGGGTCTTCATGGGCACTTCCTCGCCTGCCCTCGCCCGGTCATAGGCCCGCTTGCCGTCGATCTTCACGGCCGAATAGGCCGGCGGGACCTGCTCGATCTCGCCGGTAAAATGATCGAGCACGGCAGCGATGGCGGCCATGGGCGGGCGGCGATCGCTGCGTTCGATCACCTCGCCCTCGGTATCGAGCGTGTCCGTCTCCTCGCCGAGCTGGATGGTGAAGGCGTAGATCTTGTCGCTCTCGAGCATGCGTCCGGCGAGCTTGGTCGCCTCGCCCAGCGCGATCGGCAGGACGCCCTCGGCGAGCGGATCGAGCGTGCCGCCATGCCCGACCTTGGTCTTCGCATAGCCGCCCTGGCGCAGCACGCGCTTGACCGCCGACACCGCCTGCGTCGAACCGAGCCCGCGCGGCTTGTCGAGGATCAGCCAGCCGTGGGGTGCGGGTCTTTGCGGATTCATCCGGCGATCCCGCGAGCGACCCACTCAGCGAGTTCGAAATAGCGTTCCTGCAGCCACACAACCGGCGGCAGCACGGTGTGCTCGATCAGCCCGCTGTCGGGGAATGCCCAGGTCGCCGCGATCAGCACGATGAAGAACAGCATGCCGAGTGATTGCAGTTTCTGCCAGTTGACCGCCCATTTGCGCGGCAAAAGGCCGCCGACGATGTGCGAGCCGTCGAATGGCGGGATCGGCAGCAGATTGAACAGCGCAAGGAAGACATTGATCAGGATGAACATCCCGCCCGCGGTCAACAGCCACTCGGGAGGCATTCCGCCACCGGCAATGATTGCGCCGGAGATCAAGCCGAACAGCACCGCGCCGACCAGCGCCAGCAGCAGATTCGTACCCGGCCCCGCTGCCGCGACCGCGACCATGCCGTAGCGCGGGTTGCGCAGCCGGTCGCCGCGCACCGGCACGGGCTTGGCCCAGCCGAACACCGGCCCGCCGAACAGCGCCAGCGCACCGGGCACCAGCAGCGTGCCGACGAGGTCGACGTGACGCAGCGGGTTGAGCGACAGGCGGCGCTGCTCCTTCGCCGTCGGGTCGCCGAGGGCGAGCGCGGTCCAGCCATGCGCGACCTCGTGGAAGACGATGGCGACGATCAGGCACGGGATCAGGATCACCGCGACGAGGAGCGTTTCGGTCATGGCGGCTAGATAGGGAGCGCGGTGTCAGCCCGCCAGCGCTTCGCGGAAATGCTTGCGACACATGGCGACATAGCGATCATTGCCGCCGATCTCGGTCTGCGCGCCCTCGCTCACCGCCTTGCCGTCGGCGTCGACGCGCAGGTTCATCGTTGCCTTGCGCCCGCAGTCGCACACCGCCTTCATCTCGACCAGCGAATCGGCAATGCCGAGCAGCGCGGCCGATCCGGGGAAGAGCTCCCCCTGAAAATCGGTCCTCAGGCCGTAGCAGAGCACGGGAATGCCCGCATCGTCGGCCAGCCGGGCGAGTTGCCAGACCTGGTCGTCGGTCAGGAACTGCGCCTCGTCGACCAGCACGCAGGCGATGGGGTCCTCGGCATGGTCGGCGAGCACGCGCGCCTCGATATCGGTATCCGGCTCGTAGCGGTGCGCATCGCTGGACAGGCCGATGCGGCTCGAGATAGCGCCGAAACCGGGCCGGTCGTCGAGCGCCGCGGTCCACAACGACACGCGCATCCCCCGTTCGCCGTAATTGAAGGCGGTCTGCAGCAGCGTGGTGCTCTTCCCCGCATTCATGCTGGCATAGTAGAAATAGAGCTTGGCCACTCAGCCCTCGTCGTCGAGATCGCGCGCGACCTTGGGGTCGTTGAGCAGCCGCTCGATCCGGTCGGCCTCGTCGAAGCTCTCGTCGGGCTGGAAGCTGAGCCGCGGCGCGAATTTGAGGCCGAGCCGCTGCGCGACCTCCTTCTGGAAGAAGGCGGTGTTGGTCCGCAGCGCCTTGAGCACCACGCCCTCGTCTTCTCCCAGCAGTGGCTTCACATAGGCCTTCGCGTTCCGGAGATCCGGGGTCATGCGCACTTCGGTGATGGCGATGTTGCTGGCCGAGAGCACCTCGTCATGCGCCTCGCCGCGGGCGAGCAGCTCGGACAGGATATGGCGCACGCGTTCGCCGACCTTGAGGACGCGAACCGACTGCTGTTCGGGGGTGGATTGCGGGTGCTTGGCCATCAGGAAAGCTTCTCGATAATTCTCTTGAGCGAACGGACGTTGCGCGCGGTCCCCTTGCACCCCAGACGACGCTCGATGAAAGGGCCTGTGAGTTTGCTGTTCCCCACGCCCGACACGTAGTCGATGTGCAGTGCCCGGCGGCCCGGAGCAAGCTTTTCCGGGCCGCGGCCCTCGTGATCGGCAATCAGCGCGGCGAACTGCGCCTGCGAGGGCTGGTCGGCAAGGAAGTGGACGTGCACCAACTTGTCCTCGCCCTTGCCGGCAAAGGGGCTCTCGGTCAGCGCGGATTCGAGTTCATCCGGGGTCCTGACCGCAGCGAAGGTGTCGATCCCGAAATCCGCCGTCACCAGGCCTGCGATTGCCTCCTGCAATTCGGCGTCGGGCGCGCGATCGTGGTCGAACAGGACATTCCCGCTGGCAACGACCGTCTCGACATTGGCGAAGCCGCGCTTTTCCATCGCCGCCACGAGGTCGGCCATCTTGAGCCGATTCCCGCCGACGTTGATCGAGCCCAGCAGCGCGGCGTAGCGCGCCACTATTTCGCCACCGGGCGCGGGGTCGGGATCGCGGTGCTGGTCGAACGCGCGAGCAGATTGCCCGCCTCGTCGAACAGCTCGCCCTCGAGGAAGATGACCTTGCGCCCGCGACGCACCACGCGTCCCTTCCCCACCAGCGGACCGGCGAGCACGGGCTTGAGCAGGCTCATCGAAATCTCGAGGTTGAGCGGGGCCTCGGCCTGGTCGGTCGCCCAGACGTGCGCCCAGCCCATGACCTCGTCGAGAAAGCCTGCGACGAGGCCGCCCTGCACGCTGCCGCGCGGAGTGATGAAGCTGGCGGGCGCGTGGAAGCGCAAGGTGATTTCCTCGCGCTCCCGGTCGAAGCTCTCGAACTTCACGCCCATCAGGTCGGCATGCGCCGCGCCGAGAGCATGGGTGGTCAGATCACTCATTTCATCGGCTCGCCAGCATCACCATGGGTACAAGAACGACAGCTACCAGAGGCAGGCATCCCCGAAGGAAATCAAAACCGCATCCGCTCAATTTGTCGAATGCTTTGAAATCCTCGGGTTCGCCCTCCTCCGACTGCTCGCTCACAGAGTGCGCTCACGCTCCTCGACTTCGAAGACTTCGAGCTGGTCGCCCGGCTGGATGTCGTTCGTGTCGGCAAGGACCACACCGCATTCGAGACCGGTGCGGACCTCGTCCACGTCGTCCTTGAAGCGTCGCAGGCTGGCGATGGTGGTGGCCGAGACGATGACATCGTCGCGCGTGAGACGGGCGTGCAGCCCCTTGCGGATGACGCCTTCCTCGACCAGCAGGCCGGCGGCTTTGTCCTTCTTGCCCGAACGGAACACTTCCTTGACCGCGGCACGGCCGACGACGTGTTCGATCCGCTCCGGACCCAGCTCGCCCGCCATCTCCTTCGCGATTTCCTCGGTCAGGTGGTAGATGACGTCGTAATACTTCATCTCCACGCCGTCGCGCTTGACCAGCTCGCGCGCCTTGGCGTTGGGGCGGACGTTGAAGCCGATGATCGGCGCCTTCGAGGCGGCGGCCAGCTGCACATCGCTTTCGGTGATCGCACCCACGCCCGCATGCAGCACGCGGACCTTGATGAGATCGTTCGAAAGGTTGTGGAGCGCGGTGGTGATCGCTTCGACCGAGCCCTGGACGTCCGCCTTCACGAGGACCGGGAATTCGACGACGTTCGACGCGAGATTGTTGAACATCGTGTCGAAGCTGGTCGGAGCGAGTGCGGTGCGCTTCTCGGTCGCCTTTTCCTGGCGGTAGGAGGCGACCTCGCGGGCACGCTGCTCGTTTTCGACCACGGTCAGCGTATCGCCGGCGCTCGGCACGCCGCCGAGGCCGAGGACCTCGACCGGCATCGACGGACCGGCTTCCTTGATCTGCTTGCCCTGGTCGTTGACCACCGCACGGACACGGCCGCTCTCGGTACCGACGACGAAGGTGTCGCCGCGCTTGAGCGTTCCGCGCGTGACGAGCACGGTCGCGACGGGGCCGCGGCCCTTGTCGAGCTGGGCTTCGATCACGGTCGCTTCGGCCATGCGGTCGGGGTTGGCCTTCAGTTCGAGCAGTTCGGCCTGGAGCGCGATCTTGTCGAGCAGGTCGTCGAGCCCGGCCTTGGTCTTGGCCGAGATTTCGACATCCTGTACGTCGCCCGACATCTTCTCGACGATGATCTCGTGTTCGAGCAGGCGGGTGCGGACGTTGTCCGGATCGGCCTCGGGCTTGTCCATCTTGTTGATCGCCACGATCATCGGGACGCCCGCCGCCTTGGTGTGATTGATGGCTTCGATCGTCTGCGGCATGATGCCGTCGTCGGCCGCGACCACCAGCACCACGATATCGGTGACGTTGGCACCGCGCTGGCGCATCTGGGTGAAGGCGGCGTGGCCCGGCGTGTCGAGGAAGGTGACGGTGTCGCCGCCCTTGGTCTTCACCTGGTAGCTGCCGATATGCTGGGTGATGCCGCCGGCTTCGCCCTTGACGACATTGGCGCCGCGCAGCGCGTCGAGCAGGCTGGTCTTGCCGTGGTCGACATGGCCCATGATGGTGACCACCGGCGGACGCGGCTTGAGCGTCTCTTCGGGATCGACATCCTGCTCGGCCGAGATATCGACGTCGGCTTCGGATACCTTCTGGATGTTGTGGCCGAACTGTTCGACGAGCAGCTCTGCCGTATCCTGGTCGATCGTCTGGTTGACGGTGACCATCATGTCGAGATTGAAGAGTTCCTTGACCAGATCGGCGCCCTTCTCGCCCATGCGCTTGGCCAGTTCGCCGACGGTGATCGCTTCGGGCACGACGACGTCGCGCACCTGCTTCTCGCGCGGCTTGTTCGAACCACCGCCCTGCAGGCGCCGTTCCTTTTCGCGCGCACGCTTCAGGGCGGCGAGGCTGCGGGCACGGCGGCCTTCGTCCTCATTGAGAGCCTTCTTGACCGATAGCTTGCCCGACCGGCGCTTGTCGGGAGTTTCGGCACCGCGGGCGGGCTTCTCCTCCTTCTTCTTGCGCTCGGGCTTCTTGGGTTCGGGACGCGCGACAGGCGTGAAACGGCGCGGCGCGGGCGCCGGCGTGCCACTGTCGCTTTCTTCGGCCGGAGCTTCCTCGGCGGCGGGAGTTTCCTCTGCCTTCTGGGCCTCTTCCTTGGCCTTCCTGGCAGCCTCGGCTTCGGCCTTCTTGTTGTCTTCGGCGCGCTTCTTTTCGTCCTCGGCGGCCTGCTTGGCCTGCTCTTCCTCACGCTTGCGCGCTTCCTCGGCCTGCCGCAGGCGATCTTCCTCGGCCTCGCGCTGGAGGCGAGCAACGCGTTCCTGCGGCGTTTCACCGGCGGGCGCGGCCTTCTTGGGCGCCGCAGGCTTGGGTGCGGGCGCAGGCGCCGGGGCGGGTGCGGCCTCGACCTCGGGTGCCGGAGGCGGCGGAGGCGGAGCCGCCTCGCCGGGCTTCACGAGCTTGCGGCGGCGCTTCACCTCGACCGCGACCTTGTTGGTGCGGCCGTGGCTGAAGGTCTGCTTGACCTCGCCCGGCTGCGCGCCCTTCAGGGTCAGCGGTTTACGGGTTGGTTTCTTGTCGTCGTCGCTCATTCTTGCTCGTTTCTCTTCTTCGTATCGTTCAATTCGTCATCCGGCCCGCGCGCAAGCGCGGCCATCGTTGGTCGGCTAAGCCTGCCCCAGATAGTGCATGAGGCGCGTCATGGGTTTCATGACCCTCGCGGCCGCAGCATCATCGGCCCCGGAGCCCGCAACGGCCAGATGGACGACATTGTCGCGGCCCAATGCCACAGACAAAGCGTTCCGGTCCAGAGGCAGTTCGAGCCCGCGTTCGCCTGAACCTTCCGCCTCGCGCCCCACGCGCCAGGCCTGATCGAGCTTCTTGCGGCCATCCTCGCTCGCGTCGCGGGCATGCAGCAGAAGCGCAACGGCTCCGCCGCGTGCCGCTTCGGCAATGCGCTGCGTCCCCAAGATAAGGCTTCCGACGCGCATTTCGAGCCCCAGCCGGTCGAGCAGCACGCGAGTCAGCGCGTCCTCGACCATTTGCGGCAGGTCGTCCGGCAATTCGAGATGGCCGGTCTTGAAGGCCCGCGCGAGTGCACCCTTCAGCCTGCCCTTGGCCTGCGCCTCGGCCAACTCGTCGCGCGTGACGCCGATCCAGGCTCCGCGGCCGGGCGCCTTTTCATGGGCGTCGGGCAGCACCAGACCTGCGGGCGAGGCGACCAGCCGCACGAGCGTCTCGCGCGGGGCCGTCTCGCCCGAAAGAATGCAGCGCCGTTCGGGCTCGGAAGCTTTCCGGGCCTTGGGCGTGTCAGCGATGTCGGACGTCAGGCGCTCATTGGGTGGAGTCCGCATCGGCGGCCTCCTGCGTGTCGGTCGTCTCGGCGGGGGCCGGAGCTTCCTCTTCGTCGTCGAACCAATGTGCGCGGGCAGCCATGATGATCTCGTTGCCCTGCTCTTCGCTCAGCCCGTACTCGCCCAGCACGCCGCCCTTGTCCTGCTCGCGCATCGAGGGGCGCCGCATCGGCGGGCCATCGGCGTTGTTGCGGCGACGCGGGGCTTCGCGCTTCTTCTGGATGAGTTCGTCGGTCGCGAGATCGGCCAGGTCGTCGAGCGTCTTGATGCCCGCCTTGCCCAGCGTGACCAGCATGGCCTCGGTAAGATGCGGCAGCTCGGCGAGATCGTCCTCGACCCCCAGTTCGCGGCGCGCCTCGCGGTGCGCGGCTTCCTGGCGTTCGATCGCCTCCTGGGCGCGGCTCTGGAGTTCCTCGGCGAGTTCCTCGTCGAAGCCCTCGATGCCGGCAAGCTCGTCGAGTTCGACATAGGCGACTTCCTCGAGTTCGGCGAAGCCTTCGGCGACGAGCAGCTGCGACAACGTTTCGTCGACATCCAGCTCCTCTTCGAACATCTTCGAGCGCTCAGAGAATTCCTTCTGGCGCTTCTCCGAGGCTTCTTCCTCGGTCATGATGTCGATCTGGTTGCCGGTCAGCTGGCTGGCAAGACGCACGTTCTGGCCGCGGCGGCCGATGGCGAGCGACAGCTGATCGTCGGGCACGACGACTTCGATGCGGCCGTCTTCCTCATCGAGCACGACGCGACTGACGGTCGCCGGCTGGAGCGCGTTGACGATGAAGGTCGCGCCATCTTCCGACCAGGGGATGATGTCGATCTTTTCGCCCTGCAGTTCCTGAACAACCGCCTGGACGCGGCTGCCCTTCATGCCGACGCAGGCGCCGACCGGGTCGATGCTGCTGTCATGGCTGATGACGCCGATCTTGGCGCGGCTGCCCGGATCGCGGGCGGCAGCCTTGATCTCGATGATGCCGTCGTAGATCTCGGGCACTTCCTGCGCGAACAGCTTCTTCATGAAGTCGGGGTGCGCGCGGCTGAGGAAGATCTGCGGGCCGCGGTTGTTGCGCTCGACCTTGGTGATCAGCGCACGCACACGCTCGCCGACACGGGCGGCTTCGCGCGGGATCTGCTGGTCGCGGCGGATGACGCCCTCGGCGCGGCCGAGGTTGACGATCACGTGACCGAATTCGACCGACTTGATCACGCCGGTAATGACTTCGCCCGCACGATCCTTGAATTCCTCGTACTGGCGCTCGCGCTCGGCGTCGCGGACCTTCTGGAAGATCACCTGCTTGGCGCTCTGCGCGTCGATGCGGCCGAGGTCGACCGGCGGGAGCGGATCGACGATGAAGTCGCCGACCTTGGCATTGGCGTCGAGCTTGGCGGCAGCCTTGAGGTCGACCTGCTTGAAATAGTCCTCGACTTCCTCGACCACCTCGACGACGCGCCACAGGCGCAGGTCGCCGGTTTGCGGGTCGAGCTTGGCGCGGATGTCGTTTTCCGCGCCATAGCGGTTGCGGGCGGACTTCTGGATCGCCTCTTCCATCGCCTCGATGACGATGGCCTTGTCGATCATCTTTTCCGAAGCGACCGAGTTGGCGATCGCGAGGAGTTCTGCCTTGTTGGCGGAAATGGCACTGGCCATCAGTCGTCTGCCTTTTCTTCAGTTTCGACGATTTCGTCGGCACCGCTCGTATCGAGCGGCTGGGTGGCGGCGATCAGCGCGTCGGTAAGAACGAGCTGCGCCGAATGAATCTGGTCGCGGGGAACGGATACCTCCCCCGCCTTGCGGTCCTCGATGGTGACCATATCGCCGTCGATGCCCTTGAGAAGCCCGCGCAGATTGCGCTGGCCGTCCCAGCCCTTCGCCATCGAGATTTTCGTTTCGTGGCCGGCCCAGTTGGAAAAATCCTTCGCACGGGTCAGCGGACGGTCGATGCCGGGGCTCGAAACCTCGAGGTGATAGGCACCGTCGATCAGCACCTCGCCCTGCTCCTCGAGCGTATCGATGCGGTCCGAGACGCGGCGCGAGAGTGCGGCGCACTGGTCGATGATCAGCTGCCCGGTCGCCGGATCCTCGGCCATGATCTGCAGCGCCTCGCCGCCGTCACCGGCTTCGGAGGGCATCATCTTGACGCGCACGAGCTCGAATCCGAGCGCCTGCGCCTCGGGTTCGATCACTTCGGTCAAGCGTGCAAGATCAGCCATTCGGTCTCCAAATACAGGTCCCATGCGACACTGCGATTGCGACAGGTCTCTGTGGCCGGCCCCTCGCGGCGCCAGCCCCTCCAGTGTCGCGACAATGTCGGGATGAACAGGCAGATAGGCGCGAGTCCCGAGAAAGGCAAGAGGGCATGACACCCCTCCCCTCCGCCGCGGGTCACTCGTCGTCGGTCAGGGCGTGCTTCTTGATACAATGGCGCAGCTGGTCGTAGCTCAGCCCCAGCGCCTTGGCGGTCTGGCGCTGGTTCCAGCGATGCTTGCCGAGCGCGAACTCGACGATCGAACGCTCATGCGCGTCGACCGCCGCGCGGAGGTCGTCGACACTCTCGAAATCGGCCCTTTGCGGAGCTGCTGCGGCACGCGGCGCAGACACCTCGGCCTGGCGCGAAGGCTGGTCCACCGGCTTCCACGGGCTGTCGAAGGGATCGAAGACGACATGGCCGATCGGCTGGCTCCAGTCGTCCCAGCGATAGATCGCGCGCTCGACGACATTCCGCAATTCACGGACATTGCCCGGCCAGTCGTGCTTCTCGAGCTGCTCGGCGACATGCGTGGCGAAGCCGGGCCAGCCTTCCCAGCCGAGTTCGGCGGCCATGCGACGGCCGAAATAGTCGGACAGGACCTGCACGTCGCCCTCGCGCACGCGCAGGGGCGGAAGAGTGATGACCTCGAAGCTCAGCCGGTCGAGCAGGTCGGCGCGGAAATCGCCGCGATCGGCCTTGGCCGGCAAGTCCTCGTTCGTGGCGGCGACGATGCGGACGTCGACGCGGATCGGGCGGCTCGCTCCGATGCGGGTAACCTCTCCATATTCGACCGCGCGCAGCAGTCGTTCCTGCGCGCCCATCGAGAGCGTGCCCAGTTCGTCGAGAAAAAGCGTCCCCTTGTCGGCTTCCTCGAACCTTCCGACCCTTTGTTTGGTAGCACCCGTAAACGCGCCGGCTTCGTGGCCGAACAGTTCGGCCTCGATCAGCGTTTCCGGCAGGGCGGCGCAGTTCATGGTGACGAGTGGTTCGTCCCAGCGGGTAGACAGGCGGTGCAGGCGTTCAGCGATCAGTTCCTTGCCGGTCCCGCGCTCGCCTATGACCAATACCGGGCGGCGCATCGGCGCGGCGCGGCTGGCCCGCTCGACCGCATCGAGGAAGGCCCCGGACTGGCCAATGAACTGGTTTTCCCGCTCCATGACCAAGAGATAGGAATTTTTCCCGATACTTGGCAACAGAAACCAACAAGTCGTTGGTCGAAAGGTCAACGACCCCAGCAATTCTCCCGTTTTTCGGGTTTGGCATGGCGCTTGCTGAACAAGGGACAACAGCAATCGGCCAGATGGCCCCGAGGGAGGTAGCCCAGATGTACAACCGCAGTTTCTTCCGCAGCCAGCTCGGACAGGCCGCCATCGCCAGCATCGCGGCGATGGTCACCTTCGTCCTGCTGAGCACGCAGATCGCGGTAACCGCCCCCAGCCCGGCGCTGGCCGCCTATGAACAGGTCGAGATCGCATGACCCTGCCTCCCGACCACGATCCCCTTGGGCCGGAGCGCCGCTCCCCCGACAGTCCCCGCGGCAGCGATGCCGAAGGCGCTTCGGCCCGCCCCCGCTTGTCGCGGATCGAGGAAGAGGTAGAAC
>NZ_JBLYYF010000020.1:0-93149 GCF_048550555.1 Qipengyuania sp.
CTTCTTGGTCACGTAATAGAAGCCCGTGTCGGCGGTCGAGACGAGCTTGATCTTGACGGTTGCGGGCTTCGCCATGGCGTGTTCCTAAAGATCTGAATGGGGCCGCTGAGGCCTGAAAAAACAAGGGCGGCGTGTTCCTTGCGCTTCGCGGAGACGGTTCCGGCCCACTCCCCCACCCGGCCGCCCATCAGCATACCCTATTGGGTGGCCGGGTGGGGGAGTGGGCTGGTGCCGAAATCGTTTCCCAGAAACGAAAAGAACGGCTGCACCGCCGTCCGGCGCGCCCTTTGTGTGATTCACGGGGAAAAGTCAAGCACTCTACCAGTCGACCTTGCCGCGCTTTTCCTTGACCTCGCCGCGCACCTTTTTCGCCTTGAGCCGCTTGACCTTGCCGACCCGGTTGACGCGGCTCTTCTTGCGTTTGCGCGGCGGGGTGAGCGCCTCGGACAGCAGCGCCAGCAGCCGTTCGCGCGCCGCCTCGCGATTCTGGTCCTGCGTGCGGTATTCGTTCGCGGTGAGGACGATCTCGCCGCCCTTGGTGAATTTGCTGCCGGCGATTTCCTTCAATCGTTCGAAGGCCTCGGGCGGCATGCCCAGCTGGAACACGTCGACGCGCAGCTGCACCGCGGTGGCGACCTTGTTGACGTTCTGCCCGCCAGGGCCGGAAGAGGCGATGAACTTCTCCTCCGCGATTTCGAGTGCCTTGTCGGCTATCCTACCCATCGCTGAAGCCGAGGGCGGCAAAGTCCTGCGGCAGCGGAGCAGTGGCAGAAATCGGCGGCTTGCCTTCGCGCGGGACGGTGAGCGCGGCGGCGTGGAGCATGGTGCGCGGCGCCCCCTTCCCGTCGCCATAGACCGGGTCGCCGAGCAGCGGTAGGCCGAGCCCCGCCTGGCAATGGACGCGGATCTGGTGCGTGCGACCGGTTTCGGGGCGGAATTCGACCAGCGCGCGCCCGTCGATCTCGGCCAGCACGCGCCAGTGGGTGATCGACGGCTTGCCCTTCTTCGCGGCGATCATGCGCCAGCCCTTGCCCGCGCTGCTGATCTTCGACAGCGACAGCTCGATCGTGCCCTCGCTCGTCTCGGGCACGCCGGCGAGCACGCCGAGATAGCGCTTCTCGACCAGCCGCTCCTCGAAACCCTTCGAAAAGCGCTTGAGCGCCTTGGGATTGCGCGCCAGCAGCAGGCAGCCGCTGGTGTCGGTATCGATCCGGTGGACCGGCACGGGGGCGCGCTGGAAGCCGAGCTTCAGTTCCTCGAAATGGTCCTCGAGGCAGGGGCCGCCGCGGCGCGGGCGCTCGACCGGCAGGCCGGCGGGCTTGTCGATGACCAGCGCCTCGCCGTCTTCGAACAGGATCGGTATCTGGGTCATTGGGCAAGCCTCGCGTCAATCATCAGGCGCAGCGCATTGCCGAGGAAGAAGCCGTTTTCCAAGTCCTCGATTCGCAATTCGACCTCGCGCGCGCGGCCTTCGTCGAGCAAAGTCCGGCGAAAGACGCCGGGCAGCAGACCGAGCCGGGCGGGCGGGGTGAGCAGCACGCCGTCCTCGCCGCGCACGAAGATATTGGTCACGCTGCCCTCGGTCAGCAGCCCGTCCTCGCGCACGAACAGCGCCTCCTGCGCACCGTGCTCGCGGGCGATCCGCTGCGCATCGTCGTAGAAACCGCGATCGGTGGTCTTGTGCCGCAGGCGCCAGTCGCCCGTATCGACCGGCAGCGGCAGGACGATGCAGCGCGCGGGCTGCGGCCAGGGTTCGGGCATGTCCTGCGCCTCGAGCGCGAGCGCGCCCGATCGCGCCGCGAGCAGGCGCACGCGGCTCGGCTTTTCGAGCACGAAACACAGCGCGTGGAGCTGGTTGCGCGCCTCGTGCCGGTCGAACGACAGGCCCAGCGCCGCCGCGCTCGCCTTCATCCGCTCGAGATGCGTCTCGAGGAAGGGAATACCGCCCTCGGGAGTGAAGCGCATGGTCTCGATGAGGTCGAATTGCGCCGCGCGGTGATCGGGTGAAGAGGTGCGCGCGAAGGCACCCTTGAGCAAAGCCTCGCGCCATTCGGTGCGCGGTTCGCTGTCGGCGACGATCGCGCCGCCCACGCCGAGCACCGCCTTGCCCCGGCCGTTCTCGATCTCGGTTAGCCGCAGCGTGCGTATCGCGACGTTGAAGGCGGCATCGCCATCGGCCCCGATTCGCCCGATCGCCCCGCAATAGGGCCCGCGCGGATCGCGCTCGGCCTCGCCGATCAGCTCCATCGCCCGTATCTTGGGCGCGCCGGTGATCGAGCCGCAGGGGAACAGCGCGCGGACGAGGTCCACCGCGTCGGTGCCCTCCTTCAGCTGCGCACGCACCACGCTGACCATCTGGTGGACGGTGGGATAGCTCTCGATCGCGAAGGGCTCGTCGACGCGCACGCTGCCGGCCTTGGCGACGCGCGACAGATCGTTGCGCATCAGGTCGACGATCATCAGGTTTTCGGCCTTGTCCTTGACCGATCCGGCGAGCTCCTCCGCCAGCGCGCGGTCGGACGCCGGGTCGCCGCCGCGCGGGCGCGTGCCCTTCATCGGCTTGGCCTTGGCCTCGCGGCCCTTGAGCGAGACGAACAGCTCGGGGCTGAGGCTCAAGAGCCAGTGCGACCCGTCGAACACCACCCCGCCATAGCCCGCCTGCGCGGCCGGGCGCAGCGTGGCGTAGAGACCGATCGGGTCCCCGGTGAAATTGCCCGCCAGCGGGAAGGTCAGGTTCGCCTGGTAGATATCGCCTGCGCGGATCGCCTCCTGCAGCGCCTCGAAGGCTTTGGCATAGCCGCCTGGCGAAATTTGCGGATCGAGCGGACCGACACTGCCCCCTCCCTGCGCATTGGTGGCCAGCCATTCGGGCACCCCGGCAGCGGGTATTCGCGTCGGTGCTTCGAACAGGCCGAGCCACACCAGCGGGCCTGCTCCTCCGCTGCGCGCATCGGCCAGCGAGCGGAGCTTTTCTTCCAGCGCAAGGCCCGCCTCATAGGCGATGTAGCCTGCCAGCTCACCACCTGCGCGCCGCGCTTCCTCGGCCATCGCCAGCACATCTTCGACCTGCTCGGCCCGATGGGCGACGAATACCTCGCGCGGGTTTTCGAACAGCAGGGCATCCGCCGCGCCGCTTTCGCGCGCATCGTCGAGCAGGACAAAGGGAGGCCTATCCGCCATCGCTGGCAGCCTTTACCGCAAGTGCCGCGCCTGTCGAGGGATTGCTTGACCGCGCCCACAGCGCTGCGCCACAGCAGGGGAGCACACGATCAGCGGGAGCGGGCGGGACGATGAGCGAGATTTTCCTCGGGCTGGGCGCGAATGGCGAGCGGCAGGTGCTGCGGCTGGGTCAGGCCAACCGTCACGGGCTGATCGCGGGCGCCACCGGCACGGGCAAGACGGTGACGCTGCAGGGGCTTGCCGAAAGCTTCTCCGCTGCGGGCGTCCCGGTCTTCGTCGCCGACGTGAAGGGCGACCTCGCGGGCATTTCGATGGCCGGATCGCCGCAGTTCAAGCATGCCGACAAGCTCGAGGGCCGCGCGCGCGAACTGGGCATGGAGGACTATGCTTATGCCGACAACGCCGCGGTCTTCTGGGACCTCTACGGCGAGCAGGGCTTTCCCATCCGAACGACGATCTCGGAGATGGGCCCGCTACTGCTCGCGCGCCTGCTCGATCTCAACGAGACGCAGGAGGGCGTGCTGACCATCGTCTTCCGCTTCGCCGACGAACAGGGGCTGCTGCTGCTCGACCTCGGCGACTTGCAGGCGATGCTGGCGCACACGGCCGAACATGCCGCCGAACTCTCAACCAGATACGGCAATGTCACCAAGGCCAGCGTCGGCGCGATCCAGCGCCAGCTGCTGAGCTTCGAGAGCCAGGGCGCGGACCTGTTCTTCGGCGAGCCGGCCCTCGAAATCGACGATTTCCTCGCCGTCGACGAACAGGGGCGCGGGGTGATCAACGTGCTCGCCGCCGACAGGCTGATGCGCGGGCCCAAGCTCTACGCGACCTTCCTGCTGTGCCTGCTCGCCGAACTGTTCGAGAGCCTGCCCGAGGTGGGCGACCCGGAAAAGCCCAGGCTGGTGTTCTTCTTCGACGAGGCGCACCTGCTGTTCGACGATGCCCCGCAGGCGCTCGAGGACAAGGTCGAACAGGTCGTCCGCCTGATTCGCTCGAAGGGCGTCGGGGTCTATTTCGTCACCCAGAACCCGATCGACATTCCCGAGAAGATCGCCGGCCAGCTGGGCAACCGCGTGCAGCACGCGCTGCGCGCCTTCACCCCGCGCGACCAGCGCGCGATCAAGGCGGCGGCCGAAACCTTCCGCATCAACCCCGATCTCGACGTCGCGCAGGCGATCACCGAACTGAAAGTCGGCGAGGCGCTGGTCTCGACGCTCGACGAGGACGGCGCGCCCACCGTGGTCCAGCGCACGCTGATCAAGCCGCCGCGCTCGCGGCTCGGCCCGGTGACCGGGAAGGAGCGCAAGATCATCAATTCGGTGAGCGATCTCGACGGCAAATACGACACCGCGGTCGATCGCGAGAGCGCCGAGGAAGTGCTCGCGCAGAAGACCGCCGATGCCGCCGCCACCGCCGAGGAGGTCGCGGAAAAGGGGCGCGAGGAAGTCGCCAAGCGGCCGCGCAAGACCACCTCGATGTGGACCAGGGCCGGCAAGGCTGCGGCCACCGCCGCCGCTGGCTCGCTGTCATCGATCGCCGTTGCGAGCGTGCTGGGCAAGAAGTCGAGCGCCGACCCGGTGCGGACCGGCCTCAACGCCTTCGTGCGCAACATCATCGGCGGGCTGATGCGCTGATTCGTCGTTCGCGGCACCAGCCCGCACCCCCGCCCGGCCACCCATGACATCATCCTGATCGGGTGGCCGGGCGGAGGTGCGGGCTGGCGCCGCTCGCGTGACTACAAGGGAATCCGGAACTCGGCGCGCAGGCCGCCCTCGGGGCGGTTGGCGAGCACCAGGGTGCCGCCGTGCTGCTCGGCCACCGCGCGCGCCAGCGTCAGGCCGAGCCCCGAGCCGCCGGTGGCGCGGTTGCGGCTCGCCTCGCCGCGGGTGAAAGGCTCGAGCATGGCTTGGATGCGGTCCTCCGGAATGCCGGGCCCGTCGTCGTCGACGCGAAGGATCGCCACGCCGTCGGCGCGCAGCACCTCGACCCGCGCGGTGCCGGCATAGCGCAGCGCATTGGTGATCAGGTTGCGCAGCCCGCGCTTGAGCCAGGTCAGGTGGACCGGCGCGGCGACGCGCCCCTGCATCGCCAGCGTCACGGGGCGGCCCATGTCCTCGAACTCCTCGACCACCGAGGCGGCGAGCGCGCCGAGCTCGGTCATCTCGGCCGGGGTATCGTTGCGCCCGACGCGGGCCAGCGCGAGGATCTCGTCGAGCGTCTTCGTGATGTCCTCGATACTCGCCGCCATCCGCGTGCGCGCGGCATCGTCCTCGACGCTTTCGATGCGCACGCGCAGTGCGGCGAGCGGAGTCTTGAGATCGTGCCCGATCGCGCCGAGCATGACGTCCTTTTCGTCGAGCATCGAGACGATCCGCGCCTGCATCGCATTGTGCGCCTCGATCAGCTTGCGCACGTCGTCGGGCCCGGACGCGGGCAACGGCGGTTCGGCCGATCCCGCTCCGGCGAAGCGCCGCGTGCGCTCGGCGAGGGCGTCGAGCGGGCGGGTAATGCGCCGGAGGACGAAATAGAGCAGGCCCACGAGCACCGCGAAAAGGATCACGGTCTGCAGCACGAGCGTGCGCACCACGGCGCGATCGGGCGGGGGGACCGGCAGGCGGACCACCTGCCAGACGTCGCTGCCCTGCTGCTTGAGCGCGACCACCATCAGGTCGCGCGGGAGGCCCTGCCGTGACCCTCGCAGCGCGCCGGTATTCCGGATCGTTCGCGCGATGCCCGGTTCCCGCGCCAGCGGCCGCACGGTGATGGCGAGGCTCTCCACCGTCATGCCCCGCGCCTCGAGCAGGGTTTCGAGCACCGCCTCGCGTCGCTCATCGCGCGGAGCGTCCGCAGGCAGCGGAAAAGCGGCGGTCTCGGTGTAACGGAAGCTGCGCGGAAGCCGCAGACCGCTCTCTCCGTCACGCAGACGATGGCGCGGAGGCGGACGGTCCCGTCGGCGGCGCTGGTCATCGCTCCGCGAGCCGAACAGCAGTTGGAAGGCCGCAGCGTTCATGAAGGCGAACTCGCGCCGCTCGTTGGCCGCGCGATAGAGCATGCCCGCCGAAATCGCCTGCGCGATCAGCAACGCGGCGGCGAGGGCCAGCATGACCTGGCCGAGCAGGCTGCGCGGCCCGAGGCGCATCAGCCGTCGCCGTCGCGAATCGCGCGGGTGACCTCGGCGCCGAAACGGTAGCCGCCGCCGCGCACGGTCTGGATGAAATGAGGGTTGCGGCTGTCGCTCTCGATCTTGCGACGCAGGCGACTGACCTGGTTGTCCACCGCGCGGTCGAACAGATGCGCCTCGCGGCCCTGGACCAGGTCGAGCAGCCGGTCGCGGTCGAGCACCTGGCGCGGATGGTCGCAAAAGGCGCGCAGCATGCGAAACTCGGCGGTCGAGATCGGCACCAGCGCGCCCTCGGAATCGGTCAGGCGGCGCTTGAGCGGATCGAGCCGCCAACCCTCGAATTCGTAGAGCAGCTCTTCCGAAGGCGTCGCGGCGGGACGCTCGGCGCGACGCAGCACCGAACGGATGCGTGCCACCAGTTCGCGCGGTTCGAAGGGCTTGGTGACATAGTCGTCGGCGCCGATCTCGAGCCCGATGATCCGGTCCATCGCCTCGCTCCGGGCGGTGAGCAGGATGACCGGCAGGCGACGCGCCTCGACCAGGTGGCGACACAGCGAGAGCCCGTCCTCGCCCGGCATCATGATGTCGAGCAGGACGATGTCGGGCGTCTCGCGCGCAAGCAGCGTGCGCGCCGCGGCGGCGCTTTCGGCGTCCTGCACGGCGAACCCCTGGCGGGTCAGATATTCCGCCAGGGGTTCGCGCAGCGAGCGCTCGTCATCGACGAGCAGGATGGAAATGAGGGCGGGCGTGGTCATCGTCTGTCTGTGCCCGGGCCTACCGCCCGCCCCGATGCCGGATCAAGCGCTTACTGGCCGCGCTGCGTGTCGCGCCGGGCTTTCCACTCGGCCCGCATCGCTTGGCGGGCGGCCTTGCGCTCGGCCTCGGTGACCTGGCCGTCGCCATCGCTGTCGAGCTTGGCGAAGTGGGCCGCCACCGCCGCGTCGAATTCGGCGCGGGTGACCGACTGGTCGCCGTCGGCGTCGGCCATGCGCGCCATCATGTGGCCGGGGCCGCCAGGGCCGCCGCGCATGCCGCGGTGGCGGCGCTTGCCTTCGCCGCGCGCTCCGCGCTCGCCGCGTGCTTCGTGCATCGCCTTCATTTCCGCCTGCGAGAGACCGCCGCTGTTGTCGGTATCCATGCTGGCGAAATGCTCGGCCATGCGATCGCCGCGGCGTTCGGCGCGCGCCTCGCGGCGTTCTTCGCGGCGCTGTTCACGGCGTTGCATGCGCGCCTCGTGCATGGCCTTCATTTCGGCCTGCGAGAGCTCGCCGTCGCCATTGGTATCGGCCTTGGCGAACATTTCGGCGCCGCGGGCCTCGCGATCGGCGGCGTCGAGCACGCCGTCGCCATTGGCATCCATCTTGGCGAAGCCTTCGGCGGCCTGCGCGCGGACCTCGTCGAGAGTGACGATCCCGTCGCCATTGGCATCGGGATCGTGATGTTCGCCATCGTGGCGGGCGAGAGCGGCCGTGCCGGTCAGCGCCAGCGCCGCAGCGGAAAGGGTGAGGAAAGTCTTGTTCATTGCGTGTCTCCAAAAATCTGGAGAGCTGCGACGGACCCTGGGTCTGAGGGGAGGAACATGTGAGGCCCGCCGCAACTCGTGCCCCCTGTCTAGGGCTGCAATGTCGCAACACTATCCCGAACTTGGCCTGAATTGTAATACTTTGTCGCGTTCAGGCCGGGCCATTCACCCGGGCGAAAGTCAGCGGGGCCGGTGCTCGGTACCTTCTCCCGCCGTGATGAAGATGGCGGTCGCCCGGTCCGCGATATCGGCGATGTGCCATACCCCCGGCGGGTTCACCGCATAGTCGCCGGCGGCGAGCGTCAGCGTCTCGCGCCGGCCATCGGGAAATTCCTGCGTCAGCACCATCGTTCCGGCGATGCAGATCACCACCTCGTCGCCATGCGGGTGCATCTCCCAGCTCGGCCAGTCCTCGGTGAAGCTGTGCTGGCTGACCAGCCGGCCTTCGCGCCCGTCGGCGCCGTGCCGCTCGCCATAGGCTTCGTACCACTCCACCCCGTCGAAAGGGGGCTGCGGCACGGTGGTGGCGCCGAGCCCGAGGTGGACGAAGCTGTCGGCGAGGCGGCGCGGCTGGGCCATGTCAGGCCACCTTGTCCATCAGGAAGGCATTGAGCTTGTTGCCGTCCGGATCGCGGAAATAGGCGGCGTAAAACACCATGCCGTTCTCGTCCGGCTCGCCGCGCGGCCCCGGTTCGCCTTCGCAGCTCCCGCCATTGGCGAGCGCGATGTCATAGAGCCGCTTCACCTGGTCGCGATCCCTGGCCTCGAGCGCGACCATCGTGCCGTTGCCGACACTGGCCTCCTTGCCGTCGTACGGCTTGGTTGCGGCGATGCCGGGCGCGCCGTCCATCGCGCCCCAGGCGATGAAGCTTTCGAATTCCATCATCCGCCCGACGCCCATCTCGGCGGCCAGCGGGTCGTAGAATTTGGCAGAACGCTCGAGATCGTTGGACCCGAGAGTGACGTATCCGATCATGGCCATGCTCCTTCATCGCGACTCGCGAGATCGCGCGAGTCGTCAGGAACATTACGGGAACAGGAATGATCCTACAAGGGCGCGCATTCGGCCTTCAGCCAGGCGAGGTCCTCGCCTTCGAGCTGCGGCGAGAGGATGTCCCACACCTTCGCGTGATAGGTGTTCCACCAGCCGATTTCCGCGGGCGAGAGCAGGCCCTTGTCGACCAGCCGGCGGTCGAGCGGGACGAAAGTGAGCGTCTCGAAGCCGAGATAGTTGCCCTCGCTCTCGATCCCCGCGGGGACGACGAGCACGAGGTTCTCGATGCGGATGCCGTAGGCGCCGGCCTTGTAATAGCCGGGCTCGTTCGAAAGGATCATGCCTTCGCGCAGCGGGGTCTCGGTGCCGGGGAAGGCGCCGCCGGGCTTCGAAATGCGCTGCGGCCCTTCGTGGACCGAGAGGAAGCTGCCGACACCGTGGCCGGTGCCGTGGCCGTAATCGACGCCGCCGTTCCACAGGTGCATGCGCGCCAGCGCATCGAGCGCACCGCCGGTGGTCCGGTCGGGGAATTTCTGCATGTCGAGCTGGATGTGGCCCTTCAGCACGCGCGTGTTGCGCTCGACCATCTCCGCGCTCGGCTCGCCCGGGCCGACCCACACGGTGCGGGTGATGTCGGTTGTGCCGTCGAGATACTGGCCGCCCGAATCGACGAGGTAGATCGAGGACGGCGGGATTGCGATATTGCTGTCCTCGTCGACCTTGTAGTGCGGCAGCGCGGCATGCGGGCCGGCGGCGCTGATCGTGTCGAAGCTCGCGTCCTTGAGCACGCCCGAGGCTTCGCGGAATTCGCGCAGCTTGGCCGCGGCCGTGAGTTCGTCCACCCCGCCCTTGGGCGCCTCGATGCTGAGCCAGCGCAGGAAGCGCGACACGGCCGCGCCGTCGCGCGCCTGCGCGTCGCGATGGCCCTGCTGTTCGGCGGGGTTCTTGATCGCCTTGGGCAGGACGGTCGGATCGTCGGTCCGCACGACCTTCGCCCCGCCTGCCTCGAGCGCGTGGAAGATGCCCGCCACCGCATGGTTCGGATCGACCGCCACGCTCTTGCCCGCGAGACCGGCCAGGGCCGGCTGGAAATCGTCGCGATCGCGCACGGTCACCGCATTGCCGAGATGCTGGGTCAGCGCCGGGGTGACCTTCTCGGGCGCGATGAACAGCTCTGCCGTGCCGTCGGCATGGGCGAGAACATAGGACAGCGCGACCGGCGTGTTGTCGACGTCCTCGCCGCGCATGTTGAGCAGCCAGGCGACCGAATCGAGCGCGCTGATCACGGTCGCGTCATAGCCCTCGCGCTTGAGCCAGTCGGCGACCTCGGCGCGCTTGTCGGCGCTCGAGCGACCGGCGTGTTCGTCGGCATGCGGCACCGCCGCGGCGAGCGAGGCCTGCGGGCGGTCGTCCCAGATCGCGTCGATCGGATTGCCCTCGACCGGAACCAGCTCGATGCCCTTTTTGGCGAAGAGCTTCTCCGCATCCTCGGCCCAGCCGATGCCGTGGAGCCAGGCGTCGTAGCCGATCTTCGCACCCTCGGGCGCGTGCTCTGCAATCCACTTCGCAGGTGAGGTCGCGGGCACGTCCTCGTAATCGTAGAGCTTGCCGTCGACCTGCTCGCGCACCTGCACGGTATAGCGGCCGTCGGTGAACATCGCCGCCCTGTCCTTGAGCACCGCGGCGCTGCCCGCGCTGCCGCCGAAGCCGGTCAGCCATTTGAGCCGCTGGGCGTAGGAGCCGACATATTCGCTCATATGCTCGTCGGAGATCGGGATGACGAAGCCGTCGAGCCCGCGCCTGCCCAGTTCCTTGCGCAATCCGTCGAGGCGGGCTTCATAGGTCTGCATCAGCATGGGCGGGGTATCCTTTGTATCCTGTGATGGCGCCGGCTGCAGCCCGGCGCTTGCGGCGCACCCCCTGCCATCTTAGATCGGGGCGCGCATAGTCATACGCCCCACTTAGGCCCCTTGGCCGCCCTTTTCCACCCGTTGCCCAGCTCAGGAGTTTCCCCATTTCGACGAGCCGCCCCGCCGCCCTGCCGACCACGCCTCCCCGCGCCGAGAAACGCGACTTCTCCTATGCCCATCACGGCGTGACCATCGCCGATCCCTATGCCTGGCTGCGCGACCCCGGCTATCCCGAAGTGACCGACAAGGAGGTGCTCGCGCATCTCGAGGCGGAGAATGCCTGGTTCGAAGCGCGGATGGCGCCGCACAAGGAGCTCGTCGAGACGCTGTTCACCGAGATGAAGGCGCGCATCAAGGAAGACGATTCGACCGTTCCGCAGAAGGATGGCGACTGGCTCTACTGGTCCGAATTCGAACAGGGTGCCGAATATCGCAAATACTATCGCAAGCCGGTTGGCGGGGGCGAGGCGCAGCTGATTCTGGACGAGAACGCGCTCGCCGAAGGGCACGACTATTTCCGCCTCGGCAGCTTCTCGGTCTCGAAGAGCGGAAAGCTGCTCGCCTATTCGACCGACACCAATGGATCGGAGCGCTTCACCGCGCGGATCAAGGACCTCGCAACGGGCGAACACCTGCCCGACGAGATTCCCGGCACGCTGTCCGACCTGGTCTGGGTGATGGACGATCGCGCGCTGGTCTACGGCCTCGCCGACGACCACTGGCGCGTCCACGATGCCACGCTCCACATGCTCGGCACCGCGCCGGCCGAAGACGTCGAACTCTACCGCGAGACCGAGGACGAGGGCTTCCGCGTCGGCGCGGGGCTCTCCGCGCAGGAAGACTGGCTGGTCATCGCCACCGGCGACAACGAGACCAGTGAAGTGCGGCTGGTGCCGGCGAACGACCCGACCTCGGCCCCGATCCTCGTCAGGCGGCGCGAGAAAGGGGTCGAATACGATGTCGACCTGCGCACCGCCGGCGGGAAAACCACGCTGTGGATCCACACCAACGACGATCACGTCAATTTCCGCCTCGCAACCGCCTCGCTCGACCGCCCGGATAGATGGGAAACGCTGATCGAAGGGTCGGACGAATTCTATCTCGACGGGTTCGAACTCTACCGCGATTTCTATGTCACCGAGGGGCGGATCAAGGGCCTCGACCAGATCCAGCTGCGGTCCTATTCGGATGCGAACCTGGTCAAGCCGATCGCCTTTGCCGAGGAGAGCTTCACCGCCGGGCTGACCGACAATCCCGAATACCATCAGGACAGGCTGCGGCTGTCCTACCAGAGCATGGTGACACCCGATTCGGTCTACGACTACCACGTCGAAAGCGGCGAGTTGGAACTGCTCAAGCAGCAGGAAATCCCCAGCGGCTACGATCCCTCGCTCTATGTCACCGAGCGGCTCGAGATCGCCGCGCGCGACGGCACGATGATCCCGGTCAGCGTGGTGATGCGCAAGGACCGTCCCGCCGGACCCGGACCGCTGCATCTCTATGCCTATGGCGCCTATGGCTATGCCGTCCCGCCGGGCTTCTCGACCACGCGCCTCAGCCTCGTCGATCGCGGCTTCGCCTATGCCATCGCGCATATCCGCGGCGGCGACGATCTGGGGCGCAATTGGTATCTCCAGGGCAAGCTCAACGAGCGGGCCAACACCTTCACCGACTTCGTCGACGTGGCGAAAGGGCTCGCCAAGAAGGGCTATACCGAGGAGGGCCGGATCAGCATTTCGGGCGGCTCGGCTGGCGGCGAACTGATGGGCGTCGTCGCCAACACCGATCCCGGCCTGTGGGGCGCGGTGGTGGCGCATGTCCCCTTCGTCGACGTGCTCGCGACCATGCTCGATGCCGAACTGCCGCTGACTCCGGGCGAATGGCCCGAATGGGGCAATCCGATCCTGTCGAAACAAGCCTTCGCCTATATTCTCAGCTATTCGCCATACGACCAGGTCGTGGCGCAGGACTATCCGCCCATGCTGGTGACCGCCGGACTCAACGATCCGCGCGTGACCTATTGGGAGCCCGCCAAATGGGTCGCCAAGCTGCGCGAACTGAAGACCGACGACAACGAGCTGTTGCTCAAGACCAACATGGGCGCAGGCCACGGCGGCAAATCGGGGCGATTCGAGAGCATCCGCGAGACGGCGGAGGAGGTCGCTTTCGTGCTGTGGCAGCTGGGAGTGGTCGAGCGCTGATGGCGATTTCGAACATTGTTTTCGATATCGGCAATGTGGTCGTCGATTGGGACCCCGATACGATCGTGCGGGACGCATTCGATCAGCCGCGACTTGCCGAGCCGGGCTTCCGGTCACCGCTGGCCGGAAATCCGCTCTGGCTTGCCCTCAATCGCGGCGAACACACCATGGAGGAGGCGAAGCGGCTGTATATCGACGAGCAGGGGTTCGAAGCAGCAGAGATCGACCGGCTTTACGAAGTCCTTTTTGCGAGCCTGGTTCCAATCGAAGACACCGTTCGCCTGATGCGTGATCTGGCGGCTGCCGGCTTGCGGTTGTTTGCCATAACCGACAATGTGCTCGAGATCGTCGCGCACCAGAGAGCGACCCATGACTTTTGGGATATGTTCGAAGCCGCCGCCATCTCGGCCGAACTTGGCATTCTCAAGCCGGACCCGCGTATCTATCGGCATTTGCTGGAAGCCGCTTCGCTCCAGCCAGGAGAAAGCCTGTTCTTCGACGATGTGGCGGCCAACGTCGAAGGTGCGGAGGCTGTCGGCATGCACGCGCGGGTATTCGCGGGAGCGGAGCGGGCGAGGGCCGACCTGACGAGCTTGGCTGTGAGTTTCTGAAATGACCGCGCCTACCTATCAGCGAACGTTTACCGCCCGCGCCGAGCACATCGACGAGCTCGGCCACGTCAACAATGCCGTCTGGGTGCAGTGGATCCAGGACATGGCGACCGCGCATTGGGACGCGGTGGCGCGGCCCGAGGATCGCGCGGCCTTCTTCTGGGTAGTGACCCGCCACGAGATCGACTACCGCGGCAATATCGACGAGGGCGAGAGCGTCACCGGCGCAACCTGGATCGAGGGCCCGGCGCGCGGTGCGACCTCGCTCCGCCGCGTCGATTTCCGCAATGCGGCGGGCAAGGTCATCGTCAGCGCGGCGACGACCTGGGCCATGCTTGACCGGGCGTCGGGGAGGCTCGTCCGCGTCCGGCCGGAGGTGCTCGCCCCCTTCGTGTCCTAGGCGGCTGCTGTCTGGCCTTCGGCGGCCTCGGGGACGAACCAGTCGAGCGTGTCGCTGCGGGTCCGGTTCCGGCCGGCGCATTTGGCATCGTAGAGAAGTTGGTCGGCGCGGGTGTAGAGGGTCCAGAAGTCGAGCCCCGGTTCGCCGGCCACGGCCGAGAAATCCAGAACGCCCATGCTCGCCGTGACCGGCCGGTCCAGCCCTTCCATGTCCGACAGCGTTCGCGCGGTAATGGCCCGGCGGCGCGTTTCGGCGCGGGCGCCCGCATCCTGACCGCGCAACATCAGCAGGAATTCCTCGCCGCCAATGCGAAAGGCGAGGAGATTCTCGTCGTCCCCCGCCCGCAGGGCGGCAGCCGCGGACACCAGCACGGCATCGCCGAATGGGTGGCCGTAAAGGTCGTTGATCGGCTTGAAGTGGTCGATATCGAGCACCGCAATGGTGTGGAAGCCGTCCGCAACGAGGTCCGCAAACTGCGCATCCAGCGACCGGCGGTTGCGCAAGCCGGTCAACTCGTCGCGCTCGCTCAGCTTTTCCAGAATGCGCGCATCGTCGATGGCCTGGTCGCGTTCGCGCTTGATCGCAATGAAGCGGTCCGCAACCGCGAGCGCTGTCGCGACGACCTCGAACAGCAAGGCGAAGTTCTGCGGCCAGGTCTCGTCGAACGTATGAAACGCATCGCTGACCACACCGACGAACTGCACGGCGATGATCGAGCAGAAGGGTGCGAAGCCCAGGATGAGGTAGGCCGCCATCCGGCTACCCGCGCGGCGCGCCTGCCACAGGACGGCGAAATAGACACCCAGCATCAGCATGTAGGCGCCGAAATAGACGTGATCGATCCACTCCCCGAACAATTCGGGCAGGAAGGTCGTCAGCGCCCCGTTCAGGAGCGCGAGGAGGGCGATGGAGAAGAGTGCGACACGTTGCCTGCGAGCGATGAATTCGGGTTCGACGAAGTTGCTGGCGAACAGCATGGTTGCCGCGACCATTACGTCGAGGCTCATGTAGGTGATGAATAGCTCGGTCTCGAAACCGATCGGCGTCAGCAGCGGAATGAGACCCGATACGGCTGCGGTCTGCACGAAGGCCATGCTGCAGAACAGCGCGTGCCACAGCGGGAAAGGCTCGCGCAGGGCACGGAAATAGCCCAGATCGAACAGGATCGGTGCGAGCAGCAACCCGCAGATCAGCGCCGCGACAAGATGGACGAAGCCGGAGGTCGGCGGCACCGAAGGCTTGGCGACGAGGTCTGCCCGGGCGAGGGATTCGGGCCAATCTCCGCCGTCGAGCGTGAACAGGACGGCCTCGACCTTACCCGGGAATTCCGGAAATTCGACCATCGAGTGCAGGCTCGAGCGGCCGAGCCAGGTCTCGTCGAAATCGTAGCTTCGGCTTGCCCTGTTCCCGTCGGCGCCGATCAGCGTGACCGTCAGCCGCTCGAATTCATGACGGTCGAACTCCGCATATCGCGCGGCATTGGCATCGATGTCCTTTCCGCGCACGTCGAGCCGGACAAAATGGCGCGGCTGCTTCCAGTCGTAGCTGTCGCCCGCGCAGGTCCACTGGGCCGGTTGCGCGGCAAGGTCGGCATAGCGCAGGGTTCGCGCGCCCGATGTCCAGCAAGTCGAGCCTTTGGCGAAACCCGGACCCTGCTGGGCTGTCGCAGGCACGGCGAAAAGGTTCGCGCACAGCACGAGCAGCAGCGCCCGGAGGGCCTGCGCAAGAATGGCTGGTTCTACCCGTCCCACGCGCTCGCGATAGCGCGACAGACTTAAAGGCCGATTAAGGAATCGCGCGGGGAAGCAACTCGGTCAGACGAGCAGTTCGCTCACCGGACGATAGTCGTAGCCGAGCTCATTCGCGACGGCTTCGTAGGTCACCTGGCCCTTGTGGACATTGAGCCCCTCGGCAAGGTGCGGGTCGGTGGCGAGCGCCGCCTTCCAGCCGAGCCGCGCGATGCGCAGCGCATGCGGCAGGGTGACGTTGTTGAGCGCATAGGTGCTGGTCCGCGCCACCGCGCCGGGCATGTTCGCGACGCAATAGTGGACGACGTCGTCGACCACATAGGTCGGATCGGCATGTGTGGTCGGCTTCGAGGTTTCGAAGCAGCCGCCCTGGTCGATCGCGACGTCGACGAGCACCGCGCCCTTCTGCATGTCCTTGAGCATCTCGCGGCTGACCAGCTTGGGCGCCGCCGCGCCGGGGATGAGCACCGCGCCGATAACCAGATCGGCGGTGGTCACCGCATCGTAGAGATTCGCCGCGTTCGAGAAGCGCGTCGCCGCACGGGCCTCGAAATGCGTGCCGACCTTCTCGAGCACTTCGGGATCGCGGTCGAGAATGGTGACATCGGCGCCGAGGCCGACCGCCATCTGCGCGGCGTTGAAGCCGACCACGCCGCCGCCGATCACCACGACCCTGCCCGGCATCACCCCCGGCACGCCCCCGAGCAGCACGCCGCGTCCGCCATGCGCCTTTTCGAGCGCGGTGGCGCCGGCCTGGACGCTCATGCGCCCGGCGACCTGGCTCATCGGCTTCAGCAGCGGCAGCTGGCCGCGCGGACCGGTGACGGTCTCGTAGGCGATGGCGGTGACGCCGCTGTCGACGAGGTCCCTCGTCTGCTCCGGATCGGGCGCGAGGTGGAGATAGGTGTAGAGAATCTGCCCTTCGCGCAGCTTCTTGCGCTCGACCGCCTGCGGTTCCTTGACCTTCACCACCATTTCGCACTCGGCAAAGATCGGGTCGGGACCGTCGACGATCCGGGCGCCGGCGGCGACATATTGCGCGTCGGTCGCATCAATGCCGCAACCGGCCTGCGTCTCGATCCACACCTCGTGGCCCTGCATGACGAGCTCTTTCGCGCTCTCGGGCGTCAGGCCGACGCGGTATTCGTGGTTCTTGATTTCCTTGGGGCTGCCGATGAGCATGGGGAGGACTCCTTGATCTGCGGCGCCCGTTACAACTGCAACCAATCCGGGGCAAGCCCACGGTCGCCGCGCCGGGCGGCACTGTCGAGGGAGCGAGGCAGCGGCCTACGGCCCTGTTGCGCGGCGAGGGCTAGTTCGGTGCGCTCGCCGAGGTCGACCAGGCGGCGGTAACGGCGCTGCCGCTTCCCGCAATGCGCGTGTCGACCCATCGGCGGTCGTCTCCGAGCGCGGCAGTGAGCGTCTCGACGGCCTTCTCGCTGCCGCTCAGGGTGATGCGCAACCCGGTGCGCTGCGCAGCCCAGCGGATCAGCGCGAGCCGCCGGGTGTTCTCGGCATCGAGACCCTCTTCGCCCACGCTCAGATCGGGCAGGCTCACGAGCGGGGGCCGCAATTCGACCGTCCATCCCGGCGCCGTGCGCTCGAGCCTGCGTTCGAGCTCGCGATAGCCCGCCAGCGCCATGCCCTCGAGCGGCGCGGCGGTGGCCTGCGCGCGGCGATTGTCGCGGTCGAGCAGCACGTCCTGACGGTCGACGCCGGCGATCAGCGCCAGGCTGCGCGCGAGGCTGGCGATCTGCCGTTCGCTCGCTTCGGCCGCTTCGCGGGCCCGCGCCTGCGCCAGTGCTGCCTGTTCGGCGGCGCCGGGATCGGTCCCTACCTGGAACTGGTCGATCGTGACGACGACCGGACGGCCCAGGCGCCGCTGGAGGCGCTTGGCCACCTCGCTGTCGGCATTGGCGCTGAATTCGGGCGTGAACACGCTCGCCGAAACCGCGATCGGTTCGGAATCCCAATTGACGATCGGCTGGTCGACCCGCGCGCGGTCGGAGAAGGCGTCGGCGAGCTCCTGGTTGACGATGCGCTGGCCGTTGGCCTCCCAGGCGATCGTCCTCAGCGAAAATCCCAGCGGCACGGCCATGGCGATGAACACCGCCAGGATCACCAGCGATTGCAGCTTGCCCTTGCGTTTCGTGACATCGGACTCGAAGCCGTAGAGCTTGGCCATGACGGCGGCGGTCAGGCCGATGGTGACGAGATTGGTCACGAACAGGCCCAGCGCCCCGGCGAAGACCGTCCAGTTGAAGGTCGCGAGACCGAAGCCGACCACTGCGAGGGGAGGCATCAGGGCGGTCGCGATGGCGACGCCGACGATGGTGCCCTCGCGCCCGCGAATCACCGCGTAGGAGCCGGCGAGCGCCGAGAACAGCGCCACCAGCAGGTCGAACAGGTTGGGCCGCGTGCGCCCCGCGATTTCCTCGGTCACCGTCTGCAGCGGCGAGAGGAAGACGATCATGGCGCAGAACAGGATCGCGAAGATCGATCCGGCCGCCAGTGCCTTGCCGCAGCGCCGCAGCCAGTCGGCATCGCCGGTGGCGAGCGAGAAGCCGGTGCCGATGATCGGGTTCATGAGCGGCGAGAGCAGCATGGCGCCGATGACCACCGCAGGCGAGGACAGCAGCAGGCCGAGGATGGCGATCCCGGCACTCATCGCGGTCATGAAGACGTAGCGGCTGGTCAGCAGCGATTCGCCGCGCACGCGTTCGATCGTGGCGACATGGTCGAGATCGGCGATCACGCCATCGCGCCACCACATGCGGATTTCGGCGATGGCGCGCAGGATCGTCCACCGGCTGATCGGGCGGCGCTTGGGGTAATCGGTGCCGGGCTTGCCGTCTGCTTCGTCGGACCAGTCGTCGGCGGGTATGTCGGGAGGATTGGCCATCACCGCGCGATCTAGCGGGCAACCTTTCCAAAGTCCCGCCCCTTGTGTGAAACCGTCAGATCGGGTTGCCGTCCTGGTCGCGGAAGATCTCGCGGCGGCCGACATGGTTCGCCGGGCCGACCAGCCCTTCGCTTTCCATCCGCTCGATCCACTTGGCGGCGGTGTTGTAGCCGACGCCCATCTGGCGCTGCAGCCAGCTGCCGCTCGCCTTCTGGTTCTCGACCACGATCTGGCAGGCCTGGCGGTACTTGCGCTCTTCGGGATTGTCGGAGGCGGTGAACTCGTCCTCGAAATTGAAGCCGCCGTCCTCGGGCTCCTCGGTGACCGCGTCGACGTAGTCGGGCTTGCCCTGCGCGCGCCAGTGATCGGCGACGCGTTCGACCTCCTCGTCGCTGACGAAGGGGCCGTGGACGCGGATCATCGCCCCGGTGTTGGGCTTGTAGAGCATGTCGCCCTTGCCCAGCAACTGCTCGGCGCCCTGCTCGCCCAGGATGGTGCGGCTGTCGATCCGGCTGGTGACCTTGAAGCTGATGCGCGTCGGCAGGTTGGCCTTGATGACGCCGGTGATGACGTCGACGCTGGGGCGCTGCGTCGCCATGATCAGGTGGATACCCGCCGCGCGGCTCTTCTGGCTGAGGCGCTGGATCAGCACTTCGATTTCCTTGCCCACGGTGACCATCAGGTCGGCGAGTTCGTCGACGATCAGCACGATAAGCGGCAGCGGTTCGTAATCGAGCTGCTCTTCCTCGTAGAGCTCCTCGCCGGTTTCGGGGTCGAAGCCGGTCTGCACCCGGCGGCCGAGCGGCTTGCCCTTGGCGATGGCGGAGCGGATCTTCTCGTTGAAGCCGGCGATGTTGCGCGAGTTGACGCTCGACATCATGCGATAGCGCTTCTCCATCTCCTCGACCGCCCATTTGAGCGCGCGCACGCTCTTGTGCGGCTCGGTCACCACCGGGCTGAGGAGATGCGGGATGTCGTCGTAGGTCTTGAGTTCGAGCACCTTGGGATCGATCAGGATCAGGCGGCATTCGTCGGGCGTGAAGCGATAGAGCAGCGACAGCAGGATGGCGTTCAAGCCCACCGACTTGCCCGAGCCGGTGGTACCCGCGACGAGCAGATGCGGCATGGCGGCGAGGTCGGCGACGATCGGCTCGCCGGCGATATCCTTGCCGAGGATCATCGGCAGGCTGCCCTTGTGGTCGACGAAGGCCGCCGACTGGGCGAGCTGCTTGTAGCTGACCATCTGGCGGTCGGCATTGGGCAGCTCGATGCCGATTACGGTCCGGCCCGGGATCGGCGAAACGCGCGCGCTGATCGCGCTCATGTTGCGCGCGATGTCCTCGGCCAGGCCGACCACGCGGCTGGCCTTGATGCCGGGCGCGGGTTCGAGTTCGTACATGGTGACCACGGGGCCGGCGCGCACCGCGGTGATCTCGCCCTTGACGTTGAAATCGTCGAGCACGTTTTCGAGCAGGCGCGCGTTGCGTTCCAGCGCCATCTTGTCGAGCTTGGGCGCCGCATTCTCGGGCGCGTCGTCGAGCAGATCGTGGCTCGGAAGCTGGAAGCTCGCGAACATGTCGCGCTGCTTGGGCCTGGACGGCTTCGACTGCGCGGGCAGCGGCGCGGGATCGGCGATCTCGGGCGCGCGGCGCGATTCGCGCGGCGGCGCCGCCTCGGTCGCGGCGTCCTCCTCCCCTTCGTCGAGCAGCCTGGCGCGTTTCTGCTTCTTCGGCACGAGCGGCAGGTCGAGTTCGGGCAGCTGCGCCTTGCGCGCCAGAAAATCGGGCAGGGTCAGGAACTGCGCCCAGTCGATCGCGAAGACGCGGGTGACCAGAGCGATGCCGCCGCCGAGCGCGACCAGCGCCAGCGCGAGCACGATCCAACCCGCGAAATCGCCGCCGAAGCGATCGGCCACCGCCTCGATCCCGAGCCCGCCGAGCTGGCCGAAGAGCCCGCCATAGCCGGCCGGAAGGCTCCCGCTGGTTTCCTCGAAGACCAGCGCCAGCACCGTGCCGAGCAGGACCATCGCCGCGAGCAGCAGCGCGAAGGGCCCCCACCAGCGCCCGGGGGTCTCCTCCTCGTCCTCGTGCTCGACCCCGCTCCACAGCCGCCGCGCGGAAATATACAGCAGCGGCAGCAGCAAGCCCGCGGGGATGCCGAAATAGTTGAGCGCGCGTTCGCCGATCCAGGCGCCGCTCGCCCCCATCCAGTTGCGGATGTCCTCCCCGCTCGCCGCGGTCGAGGAGCTCGGGTCGGTCTGGGTGTAGCTCGCCAGCGCCAGCGCGAGGAAGACGAGCAGCGCGAACAGCAGCCCCGCCCCCGCCATATGCGTGGCGCGGCGGAAGCTGCGGCGGAAGGCCGCGCGCCAATCGGGTGCTGCGCCTGCGCGCGTGGCCATGAAAATTCCCCTGATCCGTTGGATGCACGCAGTATGAGTCCTCGGGGACTCGCGCGTCAAGCGACCTTCGTCGAAGCGAGTCCGTCGATCGCCCCCCAGCGCGGCCAGTCGAGCGCGCGCGCGCGGTCGGCTGTCATCCCGCCGAGCGCGATGACCGGTATCGGCGATTGCTGGGCGAGGACATGGAAGCCGTGCACGCCAAGCGACGCAGCGCCGGGGTGCGAGGCGGTGGGGAAGACGGGCGAAAGAAAGATGCCGTCGGCTCCCGCCGCGATCGCCGCCTGCAGTTCCGCGCCGTCATGCGCGGTGGCGAGGCGCAGTCCCTCGCCGAGGCGCTCGGGAGGGCCGTAATGTCCGTCCGCGCCCCATGGCTCCGAACCCGCCAGGATCACGACATGGCCACAGCTTCGCGCGACGTCGGCCAGCGCGGCAAAGCGTGCCTGCCGCGTCTCGGGATCGAGGTGGTAGTGGCGGAACACGAAGCCCGAGCCCGGCGGCAAGGCACGCAATGCCTCCTCAATCATCGCATCGTTCCGCGCATCGCTGAGCAGCCAGAGCAGGGGAAGGGCCCTTCGACCGGGCTCAGGATGATGGTGGTTTCGCGGCACGTACACGCTATAGCGCGGCGCGATGGAAAAGGCAGAGACTCCGCTTCAGCAGGTGCAGGCGAATATCGCCAGGGCCTGCACAATCGCCCGGCGCAAGGTCGAGGAGGTGACGCTGATCGCGGTCAGCAAGACGCATCCCGCCGAGGCGGTCGAACCGCTCCTCCTCGAAGGGCAACGCCATTTCGGTGAGAACCGCGTGCAGGAAGCGCAGGGCAAATGGCCCGCGCTGCGCGAGGCGCATCCGGCGGTGCAGCTCCACCTGATCGGCCAGTTGCAGTCGAACAAGGCGGAGGACGCGGTGGCGCTGTTCGACATGATCCATTCGCTCGACCGGCCGAGCCTGGTGAAAACGCTCGCCAAGGCGATGGACAAGCTCGACCGGCGGATCCCCTGCTTCGTCCAGGTCGATGTCGGCGAGGAGCCGCAGAAGGGCGGCTGTCCGGTGGCAAAGCTGCCCGCGCTGCTGGAACAGGCTCGTGCGGCCGACATCCCGCTTGCCGGACTGATGTGCATCCCGCCCTTCGAGATCGAACCCGCGCCCTTCTTCGCCTTCCTCGACAAACTCGCCCGCGACCATGGTCTCGACGGACGCAGCATGGGAATGAGCGGCGACTACGAGACCGCGGTCAAGCTGGGCGCGACGCATGTCCGCGTCGGCACCGCGCTGTTCGGCGAGCGCCCTGACCTCAAGTAGCGAAGCGTTAGGGCCGCAAGAACGCCCTCAAGCAGCGAAGCGGTAGGGCAGCAAGAAACCCTACGCGTTTTCGAGCCGGTCCTGTAGCGCATCGCTGGCGGCTTCCATCAGCCGCGCCTCGATCCGGTTCATCCGCTCGCCGGGCTCGAGCTTTCCGCCGGTGAGATCGGTGACGTAGAAGGTGTCCGCAGCGCGCTCGCCGTAATTGGTGACATGCGCCGACTGGACGACGAGGCGGCTCTCGAACAGCACGCGTGCGAGCCGGTTGAGCAGCGCCGGGCGATCACGCGCATTGACCTCGATCACGGTGAACTTGTTCGAGGCCTTGTTGTCGAACAGCACGCGCGGCGCGACGTCGAAGGCGCGCGCGCGGCTGTGTGCCAGCGGGCGCTGGGCGAGGCGCGGCGCGAGGTCGACCCTGTTGGCGAGCGCATCGGCGATCGATTGCTCGAGCCGCGCGAGCTGGCCTTCCTCGGCGAATGGTTCGCCATGCGGGTCCTGGACGAGGAAATTGTCCAGCGCCCAGCCCGCCCGCGTGGTGTGGATCCGGGCATCGATGATATTGCCCCCGGCGAGATGGATGCCGCCGGCGATGCGGTAGAACAGGCCCGGGTGGTCGGCGGCAATCACCGTCACCAGCGTCGCCCCGCGCGCCTCGTAGAACTCGCAGTGGATCGACAGTTCGTGTTCGAGCTCGCGCGCCACGGCGTAGTGGACGAGGTTGAGCGCGATGATGTCGACCGGCTCGGCGATCCAGTAGGCCTCGCCCATGGTCTTGGCGAGATCGTCGACCAGACTGGCCTTGTCACCGAGAATCTCCCTGACCTCGTCCTGCTTGTGCGCCACCTTCTGTTCGCGCCCGTGACGCATGTGGCCGAGCCGCAGCCGCTCGCTCGAGATGTCGTAGAGCTCGCCGAGCAGCTGGCCCTTCCAGCTGTTCCACGTGCCCGGCCCGACCGCGCGGATATCGACCGCAGTGAGAATGGCCAAGTGCCGCAACCGCTCGGCGCTCTGCACCTGGCCGACGAAATCCTCGATCGTTTTGGGATCGGTCAGGTCGCGCTTCTGCGCGGTGTGGCTCATCAGCAGGTGGTTGAGCACCAGCCAAGCGACCATCTCGGTCTCGCTGTCGGAAAGGCCGAAACGCGGGCAAAGCTCTTCCGCCACTTCGGCGCCGAGCACAGAATGGTCGCCACCGCGCCCCTTGGCGATATCGTGCAGCAGCGCTGCGACATAAGCGACCCGCCGCGAATTGACCTTGTGGATCAGCCGCGTCGCGCGCGGATGGTCGTCGGCGAGTTCACCCTTCTCGATCTTGTTGAGCAGACCGATCGCGCGGATGGTGTGCTCGTCCACCGTATAGTGGTGGTACATGTCGAACTGCATCTGCGCGTTGACCTTGCCGAAATCGGGCACGAACTTTCCGAACACGCCCGCCTCGTTCATCCAGCGGAGCACGGTTTCGGGATCGTTGCGCCCGCACAGCAGGTCGAGGAACAGCGCATTGGCGCGGGCATCCTCGCGGATCGCGGCGTCGATCAGCCCGCTGTCGCGATTGGCCTGGCGCATCGTCTCGGGATGGATCTCGAGCTCCTCGGCCTCGGCCAGCTGGAAGATCTCGATCAACCGGACCGGGTCCTTCCGGAACCAGTCGTCGGACGGCGCGGCGATCTTGCCGCCAAACACGCGATAGCCCTTGAGTATCCGCGCCTTCGCCTTCCACCCGGCGAAGAAGCCGCGCCGTGCGGTCTTCGCCTCGAACTGGTCGTCGATATGCGCGAGGAACACGCCGGTGAGCGAGCCGACGCGCTTCGCCTGGAGGAAATAGAACTGCATGAAGCGTTCGACCGCGCTCTTGCCCGGTCGTTCGGCGAAATTCATCCGCTCGGCGATGCGGCGCTGAAGGTCGAAGGTCAGCCGGTCCTCGGCGCGTCCGGTGACCACATGCATGTGGCTGCGCACCGCGAGGAGGAAGTTCTCCGCCCGGCGGAAGCTGCGATATTCCTCCGGCGTGAACAGGCCCACGTCGACGAGTTCGGCGGCAGCGCGCACGCGGTGGATGAACTTGCCGATCCAGTAGAGCGTGTGGAGGTCGCGCAGGCCGCCCTTGCCGTCCTTCACATTGGGCTCGACGACGTAGCGGCTGTCGCCCATCCGCTTGTGGCGGGCATTGCGCTCGGCCAGCTTCTCGCTGACGAACTGGCGCTCGTTGCCGTGCACCACCTCGGCCGTGTATCGCCGCGACCCTTCGTCATAGAGTTCCTGATCGCCCCAGACATAGCGCCCTTCGAGCAGCGCAGTGCGGATGGTGAGGTCGCTCTTCGACAGGCGCATCGCCTCGTCGAGCGTGCGTGTCGAATGGCCGACCTTCAGCCCCAGATCCCACATCAGGTAGAGCATCGCCTCGACCACCTGTTCGCACCACGCGGTCTTCCGGCCGCCGACGAGAAAGGCGATGTCGACGTCCGAATGCGGCGCCATTTCGGCGCGGCCGTACCCGCCCACCGCCATGATCGCGAGCCGTTCGGCCTGCGACCGGTTGGCGTTGGGGTAGAGATGGGTCACCGCGTGGTCGTGGATCACGCGGATCAGCTGGTCGATCAGGAAGGCGAAGCCGCCGGCATTCTCGTGGCCGGCCGAGGGCTTTTCCTCGAGCCGCCGCGCGAGCTCGGCGCGCCCGCTGTCGAGCGCGTCCTTGAGCAGCCCGACGATCTCGGGCCGGGCCTTGTCGCCCCGCTCCCCGACCAGCGCGTCGATCTCGGCGGCCAGCCCGCGGCGGTCGATGATCGCGCGCTGGCGGGGAATGCGGCGGGTACTCAAGCGGCGAGATGCTCCTTGGCATAGGCCGCCTTGACGCTGCGCTTGTCGACCTTCTGCGTACCGAGGCGCGGCAGCTGCTCCTCGCTCTTCCACATCACGGTCGGCACCTTGAAGGCGGCGATGTGCTCGCGCAGGAATTCCTGCAGGTCCGCGACCGTCACGTCCTTGCCTTCATGCGTGTAATAGACCGCCGCGGGGATCTCGCCGAAGCGCTCGTCGGGCAGGCCGAAGACCGAGCATTCGGCCACCGCCGGATGCGCGTAGATCGCTTCCTCGACCTCGATGCAGGAGATGTTCTCGCCGCCGCGGATGATGATGTCCTTCTTGCGGTCGACGATGAACAGGTAATTGTCCTCGTCGAGATAGCCGAGGTCGCCGGTGCGGAAATAGGCCTGGTCCGAATAGGCGGCGCTGGTCGCTTCCTCGTTCTTCCAATAGCCGAGGAAGTTGCACACCGAGCGGATCGAGACCTCGCCGACCTTGCCCTGCGCCATCGGCTGGCCGTCGTCGTCGAGGATCGCCATGTCGACCAGCGGCAGCGAGGGCATGCCGGTGCTGCTGGGCTTGGCGAGGTAGTTCTCGTTGAGGTTGCCCGCGCCCACACCGTTGGTTTCGGTGAGGCCGTAGCCGAGCACGGGGTAGCCGTCCTGGAAGGCGTCCTTGATCTTCTTGACGTGTTCGATCGGGCGCGCCGCGCCGCCGCCGGCGAAGGTCTTGCACTGCGAGAGGTCGTATTTCTCGCGCTCGGGATGGACCGCGATCTCGTAGCTCATCAGCGGCACGCCGACGAAATAGGTGATCTGCTCCTTCTCGAGCAGGCGCAGCGCCTCGGTCGCGTCCCACTTGGGCATCAGCACCAGCTTGCGCCCCAGCGCGAAGCTCTGCAGCAGCAGCGGGACCTCGCCCGTCACGTGGAACAGAGGCACGGCGACAAGCGCGCTCGGCTGGACGGTGGGTGCCTCGTCACGCTCGGTCAGCAACTGGAGGATCATCGCCGTCTGGCAGACGTAGTTCATCGTCCCCGAGACCACGCCGAGATGGTCCGAATAGGCGCCCTTTGGGTGACCGGTGGAGCCCGAGGTGTAGAGGATGGTGGCCAGGTCGTCGGGCCCGATCTCGCCGAGCATCCGCATCGCCGTATCGCCCGCGGCCCAGACCGGTGCGAGCCCTTCGGCGGGCTGGCCGTGATCGAAGGTCACAACCTTGGCCGAATGGTCGATCCCTTCGAGCCGGGCGGCGCGCTGCGGGTCGGCAAGCACCAATTTGCACTCGCACAGCCCGATGCCGTAGGCGAGTTCCTCCCCGGTCCACCAGCCATTGAGCAGCGTCGCGCAGCCGCCGGCCATCAGCACGCCCATATAGGCGATGATCCAGTTGGCCGAATTGCGCGCCGCGATGCCGACGCGGTCGCCCTTCTCGATGCCGTGGGTGGTCGCAAGTCCGTGAGCGACATGGCTCGCGGCATGCCAGATCTCGCCGAAGGTCAGCCGCATCTCGCCATCGACGATGAACAGCTCATCCTTTTTCTCGTTGCAGAAATGCGCGAAATAGTGGGCGAGGCTCGGCGGGGCGTTCTTGAACGCGGGCATGGGGACCCCGCGGCGGGTGACTTCGGTCAGCTCGAACATCTGGCCGGCGGCAGTGACCGCAGCGGTGATGCGATGGATGTCCTTGTCGAGTTGTGTCGGCATGGGTTGTTTCGTGTCCTCTCCAATCGGCGCGCGTCCTCGTGCCCGAGGCTCGCGCATATATTGCGGCTCGACGCAGGCTTTCCCCAAAACCCCTGCTATGCCAAAAGCCGCCCCGATGGGTCGCCGGTCGCGGCCTTGGCAACACCTCTAAGGGGATAAGCACTTGCTGTCACTACTGGCTGCATCGGGCGCGGCGGAACCGATCTACTGGGAGAATCTCGGCCTCAGGCCCTATCTTTTCGAGATCGGCGGTTTCCAGCTGCGCTTCTATTCGCTGGCCTATCTGCTCGGTATCCTGTTCGCCTACTGGCACCTGTCGAAGATGATCAAGGCGTCCGGCGCGCCGATGGCGCAGCGCCATGCCGACGACCTGTTCTTCTATTGCACGCTCGGCGTGATCCTCGGCGGGCGGCTCGGCTATGCCGCCTTCTACAAGCCCGAACTGTTCCAGAGCCTGGCGCTGTTCCGGCTGTGGGAAGGCGGGATGAGCTTTCACGGAGGGGTGATCGGGGTGCTCGTCGCGATCAGCTGGGTCGCCTGGCGCGGCGGGCTGAACTGGCTGCGGGTGAGCGACTATATCGCGGTTAACGTCCCCATCGGCTACATGCTCGGACGGCTGGCGAACTTCGTCAACGGTGAGCTCTATGGACGCCCGGTCGCCAGCGATTTCCCGCTGGCAATGGTCTTCCCGACCGATCCCGACCAGCTGCCGCGCCATCCGAGCCAGCTCTACCAGGCGGGCTTCGAAGGGCTGCTGCTGGGCCTTCTGCTGCTGGCGCTGTTCTGGAAGACCCGCGCACGCTATCGCCCAGGCCTGCTGGTGGCGATCTTCACCATCGGCATGGGACTGGGCCGCTTCCTGATGGAATTCTTCCGCGAACCCGATGCCTATCTCGCCTATGTCGTCACCGAGACCGGCCTCTCGCGCGGGCAGTGGTTGAGCCTGCCGATGATCGCCATCGGCATCGTGGTGCTGGTCTATGCGCTGGTGAAACCGCCGGTCGGCGGAGCGGCCAAGGTCGCGTCGCCTCCGGCATGAGCGAGGGCGGCGAGACCGGGCTCGCGGACAGCTTTCGCCGCCTGATCGCGCAGCACGGACCGATGCCCGTGTCGCGATATATGGGCGAGAGCAACGCGCGCTATTACACCACGCGCGACCCGCTGGGCGCGGCCGGCGATTTCACCACCGCGCCCGAGATCAGCCAGATGTTCGGCGAGATGGCGGGGCTGTGGCTGGCCGATATCTGGGCGCGTGCGGGGCGACCGGGCGAGGCGATCTATGTCGAGCTCGGCCCCGGTCGCGGCACGCTGGCGAAAGATGCCCTGCGGGCGATGGCGAGCCAGGGGCTGCGGCCCGAAGTGCATCTCGTCGAAGGGTCCGAAGCGCTACGCCGGATCCAGGGCGGGGCGCTCGCCGGGGCACGGTTCCACGATACGCTCGATACGCTGCCCGACGACCGGCCGATCCTGCTGCTCGCGAACGAATTCCTCGACGCCTTGCCGGTGCGCCAGCTGGTGATGACCGAGAAGGGCTGGCGCGAGCGCATGGTCGCCCTCGACGACAATGGCGCCTTCGCCTTCGTCGCCGGGCCCAATCCGATGGACGAGGCGGTGCCCGAGGCGCAGCGCGCCGCGACGCCGGGCACGGTGATCGAGACCTGCCCGGCGGCAGCGACGCTGGTCGAGGCGCTCGCCCGCCGGATCGACGTGCAGGGTGGGGCGGCGCTGTTCATCGATTACGGCCACCTTGCCCCGCGCAGCGGCTCGACCCTGCAGGCGGTTCGGGCGCATGAGAAGGTCGATGTCTTCGCCGCGCCGGGTGAGATGGACGTCACCGCGCATGTCGATTTCGCCACGCTCGATGGAATCGCCCAGCGCGAGGGCATGGCCAGCTCGCTGACCACGCAGGGCGCCTGGCTCACTGCGATGGGCATCGGCCTACGCGCGCAGGCACTTGCCAAGGCGGCGCCCGGGCGCGCGGAAGAGCTGGCAGCGTCGCTCGAGCGGCTCGTTCAGCCCGGGGCCATGGGGGAATTGTTCAAATGCATGGCGCTGAGCGCGCGCGATTGGCCGCGCGGGGCCGGCTTTCCCGAAGGGGAGCGGAGGAGATCCGACAGATGAAACGCCTGATTGCCCTGGCCACGCTGACGCTCGCCGCGGTGCCGCTCGCCGCCGCGGAGCCCATCGAGGGCCGCTGGATCAATGCGGAAAAGACCGCTGTGATCCAGATCGGCATCTGCGGATCGAGCACCTGCGGTCGGATTGCGCAATTCCTCGTGCCGCCGCCAAAAGGCGCCGACCAGCGCGACGTCAAGAACAAGGACCGGGCCAAGCGTGATCGCAAGCTGCTGGGCATGGCCATCCTGACCGGTTTCACCGAAGACGGCGACCGGTGGCGAGGCGAGATCTACGATCCCAAGAGCGGCAAGACCTATCGCTCGAACATCCGCCGCAAGAGCGCCAGCCAGCTGGAGGTGGAGGGATGCCTTGGCCCCTTCTGCCGGACGCAGGTCTGGACCCGCGCGCGCTAGGTCACAGCCCCGCGCGCTCCGCCAGCCGGCGGGCGGCCTCGCCGAACGACACCTTGTCCGCCTCGCGGTCGACCGAGAGATTGGCCTCGCGCATCGCGGCGACATCGATCGCGCCGACCAGCGGGCGGAGCGCTGCGAGCAGGCGCTCGTCCTTGCCCGTCTCGGGTGCGAGGAGGATGATGGCGTCGTAATTGGGGAAGGCGCCCTGCGGATCGTCGAGGATCAGCAGGTCGTCAGCCGCGATACGCCCGTCCGACGTATAGGCGCCGATCACGTCGGCCTCGCCCGATTGCAGCGCATTATACATGAAAGTGGGCGAGAAATTGCGCCGCGCCGCGAAGCGCAGGCCATAGGCGTCGCGCACCGCGATCCATTCGGGCCGCTCGAAGAATTCGGGATCACCACCGATCGTCATCCCCCGCGCCTTTGTCGCCAGATCGCCGATGCTGGTCAATCCCTCGGCCTGCGCCCTGGCACGCGGCATCGCGAGACCATAGGCGTTCTCGAAGCCGAGCCTGCCGAGCACATGCGTGCCGCTCGTACGGCTTTCCCAGTCGATGATGTCGGCGAGCATGGCGTCGCGCGAAGGGTTGTCGCTGCGCTCCATCTGGTTGGTCCAGATCGTGCCCGTGTAGTCGACGAGGATATCGATTGCCCCGGTCGATACCGCGCGGTGGGCCACCGCCGATCCCAGCCCGTCGCGATAGCCGACCGCATAGCCCGCATCCTCGAGCCGCTGGCCGATCAGCCGGGCGAGGATGTATTGTTCGGAAAAGCCCTTGGCGCCGATGACGATGCGATCTTCGCTGCGCCCGGCGAACTGGACCGCGAGTGCCGCGAGGATGCCGAGCGCGACCGCGCCGAGCCCGCCGAAAGTCAGCACGCGCCGCCGCGTCTTGAGGCCATGTTCGATCGTGCCCAGCAGTGCATCGGCGATCAGCGCCAGCCCGGCGCTGGCGATGCAGCCGGCAAGCACCAGCACCCAGTTCTGCGTCTGCAGCCCGGCGAAGATCGGATCGCCCAGGCTCGGCTGGCCAATGGTGGTCGACAGCGTCGCCGCGCCGATCGTCCACACCGCCGCGGTGCGGATGCCGGCCATGACATAGGGCGCCGCGAGCGGTGCCTCGACCAGCCGCAACCGCTGCCAGAAGCTCATTCCGACGCCATCGGCCGCCTCGATGACGCCGGGATCGAGGTTGGCCTGCGCGGTCACCGCATTGCGCAGGATCGGGAGCAGCGCATAGAGCGCGAGCGCGAGCAGCGCGGGAAGGAAGCCGAGCGTCGGCAGCCCCTCGCCGAACACCGCGCGCAGGCTCAGCAGGATGGGGAAGAACAGCGCCAGCAGCGCCAGCGCCGGGATCGTCTGGACGAGACTGGCGAAACCGAGCGTGGTGCGCGCGACCGCTTCCGAGCGGCTCGCCCAGATCGCCAGCGGCAGCGCGACCGCGATGCCCAGCGCAATCGCCGAAGCGGATAGCAGGACATGCGCGGCGAGCTTGTCGCCGAGGCCGAGCAGGGTGGTCCAGATGCCGTTCACCGGGCGAGCTCGGCCAGCCGGTCGGCCTGTCCGCGCGGGACCGCCACCAGCGCCTGCGCGATATCGCCGCCGGCCCCGTCGAGCAGCGCATGAGGGGTCTCGTCGGCGACGATCCGGCCCTCGTCCATCACCAGCACGCGTTCGGCCAGCAGCAGCGCCTCGGCCATGTCGTGGGTGACCATCACGGTGGTCAGGCCGAGATCGGCGTGGAGCGCGCGCACGCGTTCGCCGAGCGCGTCGCGCGTGACCGGGTCGAGCGCGCCGAAGGGTTCGTCCATCAGCAGCAATTGCGGCTCGCTCGCCAGCGCGCGCGCGACGCCGACACGCTGGCGCTGGCCGCCGGACAATTCATCGGGCATGCGCGGAGCCATGGCCGGCTCGAGGTCGACCAGTTCGAGCAATTCGGTGATGCGTGCATCCGGCAGGCGCTCGCCGACCAGTCGCGGGCCGATGGCGATGTTCTCGGCCACGCTCATATGCGGGAACAGCCCGATCGACTGGAAGACGTAACCGATCCGGCGCCGCAGCGCGGCGAGCGGCAGGCTCCCGACCTTTTCGCCGTCGAACAGCACGCTGCCGCTGCTCGGCTCGACCAGCCGGTTGACCGTCTTGAGCAGCGTCGACTTGCCCGATCCCGAGGCGCCGACCAGCGCCACGAAGGCGCCGCGATCGATCCCGAGCGACACATTGTCCACGGCCATCGTCGTGCCGTAGTCTTTGTGCAGGTCGCGGAATTCGAGCAGGGCCTGCCGTGCGTCGGTCACGCGGCTTCGTCGTCGGCTTCGGCGGGCGGCTGATATTCCACCCGTTCGAGCTCGATCGTGATCCCGCTGTCGCCCTTGGCGCGCATGGTGTCGCCCGATACCCGGCCCGGCTCCCAGCAGCGTTCGAGACCGTTCTCGTCGTCGGGCTTGAAGCACAGCCGCTTGCCCTCCTCGCCGTCGATGTAGCGCCAGCTGCCCGTCTGCCAGGGGTCGCCGTTGCGCAAGTCGCGATAGCTTCCGTCGGGATCGAGATAGGTGGTGTAGCGCGCGCCGTCCTCGGACAGGGTGCGCCAGGCGGTTGCGGCGAGCGCTTCGGGAGCGGGCGCTTCCGATGGCGTCGGGGTGGCGTTCGCGCTGGCGTCGGTTGCGGTAGGCGGTGTGCCTTCATCCGTCTCTTGCGCACTGCAGGCGGCGAGTGCGAACGGCACGATCGCCGCAGCCAGCCAGCGTCCCGTGATTGCTCTTGCCCGTTGCATGCAAGCGGCAAAGCACAGCCCGCCAAGCGGTGCAAGCCGCGCGAGCAGTCAGCTTTCGATCGAGGACCGGGGAATGGTGATGGTTACGCTGAGGCCGTCTTCCGAATGGTGGCGCTCGAATGTCCCCCCGAGCTGCCCTTCGACCGCCATGCGCAGCAGCCGCGAGCCGAAGCCCTCGTGTTCGCCCGCTTCGGGAATGTCGCAGCTACGCGCGCTTTCATCCCACGAAACGCAAATATGGTCGCCGTCCGCGGATGCCTTTTCGACGAGGACGGTCACATGGCCCTCGGGACAGGACAAAGCGCCATATTTGGCGGAATTTGTGGCCAGCTCGTGGAAGATCAGCGCCAGCGGCGTCGCCGCACGGGGGCTGATGGCAATGCCCGGCCCACTGATGCTGAAGCGCTCGTCCTTGGCCGAGCCATAGGGTGCGAGCAGGTCGGCGAGCAGGCCCGAAAGCGTTCCGGGGCTTTCCGCATTGCCCGGGCGCACATGGTTGTGCGCCGCGCTCAGCGCGCGGATCGCCTGATTGAGTGCCTCGGCGAATTCGGCGACCTCGGGCTTACCGCGCGCGCGAATGGCGATGAGGCCCGATACCACGGCGAAGATGTTCTTGATCCGGTGCGACAGCTCGTTCGCCAGCAGGTCGCGCGCCTCGGACAGGCGCCGCTGGCGGTCGATCTCGATCACCGTGCCGAACCAGCGGGTCTCGCCCTTGTCGACCGGCGCCTTCACCGCCCGCGACAGCATCCAGCGGTATTCGCCGTCGGCCTGCTTCAACCGCCACTCGTATTCGAAGGGCGTCTCGTTATCGAGCGCGCTTTGGAAGGCGCCAGCCGCATTCTCCCAGTCCTCCGGGTGAACCGCTGCCTGCCAGTCGGCCAGGGTGCGCGGGGCCGGCAGGCCGGTGAGCTCGGTCCACTGCGGATTGATATAGTCGAAATTCCCGGCGGCATCGGCCGACCAGGCGATCCCCGGCACGCTGTCGATCATCCGCTGGAGATAGTTTTCGCGCAGATTCACCGCCTTCTCGGCGGTCGCACCCAGCCTCTGCTGCGCAATGCGCCGCATGATCGATTTGGCGAGTACGGCCAGCGTTTCCCGCTGGATTTCGGTGAGACCATCGGCGCGCGGCGCGGTGTCGATCACGCACAGTGCCCCGAGCGGCGCCCCTTCGGCCGAAACCAGCGGATACCCCGCATAGAAGCGGATATGCGGCTCGCCGGTCACCAGCGGGTTGTCGGCGAAGCGGCTATCCTCGCGCGCATCCCGGATTACCAGGGATTCGGTGCCGAGCATGGCATGGGCGCAGAAGCTCGTCGAACGCGGCGTTTCCCGCGCCTCGAGCCCGGTCCGGGCCAGGAACAGCTGGCGTTCCTCTTCGACGATGGTGACCATGGCCATCGGAGTGTGGCAGATCCTGGCGGCGAGGCTGGCGATCTCCTGCAGTTCGGGATCGTCGACAATGGCATCGGTGCCGTAGACAGCCAGGATCGCGAGGCGCTCGTCCTCGTCGCAATAGGCATCCGCCGGCGGTTCGCCTTCGGGCCACGGGGTGGCGTGCTTGTGGTACATGATTACGTCCCTGCAGCCCCATAGCCATAAATGTCATCCGAGGCATAACTCAAAAAGCAAGATTGCTTCCGACTACGGGAGAAAAGGCCATTGGGTTTGCCCCCCGATGCGGGCTCGGCTATCGGCTCGCCCGCACAAGAATTTCGCGAGGCATTTGAGGAGAGACCATGCGCGCGACTCCCGATTTTGATTTCCAGCTCGGTGAAAGCGCCGAGATGATCCGCGACACCGTCGCCCGTTTCGCCGACGAGCAGATCGCCCCGCTCGCCGAGAAGATCGACCGCGAGGACTGGTTTCCGCGTGAGGCACTGTGGCGGCAGATGGGCGAGCTGGGCCTGCACGGCATCACCGTGAGCGAGGAGGATGGCGGCCTCGGCCTCGGCTACCTCGAGCATGTCATCGCGGTCGAGGAAGTGAGCCGCGCGAGCGCCTCGCTGGGCCTGAGCTACGGCGCGCATTCGAACCTCTGCGTCAACCAGATCCGCCGCTGGGGCAATGAGGAGCAGAAGGCGAAGTACCTCCCCGGCCTGATCAGCGGCGAGCATGTCGGCAGCCTCGCCATGTCGGAGGCCAGCGCCGGGTCGGACGTGGTCTCGATGAAGCTCAAGGCCGAGGCCACCACGCGAGACGGGGTGGACGGCTATGTCCTCAACGGCACCAAGTTCTGGATCACCAACGCACCCTATGCCGATACGCTGGTGGTCTATGCCAAGACCGACGGCAGCGCGGGCAGTCGCGGGATTACCGCCTTCCTGATCGAGAAGAACGACGAAGGCTTCTCGATCGGCCAGAAGATTGAGAAGGTCGGCATGCGCGGCTCGCCCACGGCAGAGCTGGTGTTCGACGATTGCTTCGTCCCCGAAACCCGCGTGATGGGCCCGCTCAATGGCGGCGTCGGCGTGCTGATGAGCGGATTGGATTACGAGCGCGTGGTGCTCGCCGGATTGCAGCTGGGCATCATGCAGGCCTGCCTCGACACGGTCATTCCCTACCTTCGCGAGCGTACCCAGTTCGGCAAGCCCATCGGCTCCTTCCAGCTGATGCAGGCCAAGGTCGCCGACATGTATGTCGCGCTGCAATCGGCGCGCGCCTACACCTATGCCGTAGCCAAGAGCTGCGATGCGGAGCAGACCACCCGCTTCGATGCGGCCGGCGCGATCCTGCTGGCATCGGAGAACGCCTTCCGCGTGGCCGCCGAAAGCGTTCAGGCGCTGGGCGGGGCCGGCTACACGCTCGACTGGCCGGTCGAGCGCTACATGCGCGATGCCAAACTGCTCGACATCGGTGCCGGCACCAACGAGATCCGCCGCATGCTGATCGGCCGCGAACTGATCGGCGCCGCGGGGTGACCAGCGTCGAGGCCTGGCGGCAGGGCTGCGACGAGGCCACGCGCGCGGCGATCGACGCGCTGCGCGCGCTCGTTGTCGAGGCCGATCCGCGGGTCGAGGAGACGATCAAGTGGAACGCCCCCAGCTTCGCGCTCGACGGGGAGGACCGCATCACGCTCGGCGTCGAGCGCAAGGGCGGCGTGCGCGCCGTGCTCCATTGCGGCGCCAAGGGCCGCGACGAGGATTTCTCGGCGGTGGACAGTGAGGGGCTGGCCCGCTGGCCCTCGCCCGATCGCGGCACGCTGACCTTCGCGGATAAGGACGCGATCGATGCGCAGCGCGACGCGCTGCTGCGGCTGTTCACCCGCTGGCTGGAGGCAACGCGATGAGCGACGACGAAGATTACGTCTACGACGAGGAAAGCGGCGAATGGATGCCGGCTTCCGAGCTCGCCGCGAAACAGGCCGCGGCCGACCAGGTCGAGGTGCGCGATGCGGTGGGCAATCTCCTGGCCGATGGCGACCAGGTGACGCTGATCAAGGATCTCGAGGTCAAGGGAGCGGGGCAGACGCTCAAGCAGGGCACGCTGATCAAGTCGATCCGGCTGACCGGCGATGCGCAGGAAATCGACTGCAAATATCCCGGCATCAAAGGCCTCGTCCTGCGGGCCGAATTCGTGAAGAAGCGCTGATATGGCAGCGATCATTGACGCTTCCATAAGCGACCGGACTCCGGTCGGGGCGGCGGGCCAGCCGCAATGGTAGAGCAATTGGGCGGTAAGCCGGACCCGCGCAAGGGCACTCCGGATCTTTCCGATGTCGATATCGACGCCCTTCCGGATTGGGAAGGAGATCCGCTGGCGGTTTACTACCGGCCTGTCGAGACGGAGTCATGGCAGCTGTTCGCTATACCGTTCGGTGTGGCCATGGGCTATTGGTCTGGCCTCCACCGCGTGTACAACATGCCGATCCTGACCCGCGGCAAGGACGTCTGGATGTCGATCTGCCCGATGGAAGTCGAGAGCCAGTGGATCGGCATCGACAATGCTGGCGCGCATACCGTTATTTGTGGCCTCGGGATGGGCTGGGCCGCGGCAATGGCCACGTTCCACCCCAAGGTCGAGCGGATTACCGTCCTCGAACGCGATCCCGAGATTATCGCGATGAACCGCGAGATGGGCCTGTTCGACCGCCTGCCCGATGGCCTCGGCAGGAAGATCGAAGTCGTCGAGGCGGATGCGTTCGACTGGAAACCGGATGGCCCGGTCGACCTGCTGATGCCCGACATCTGGCTGGATATGGTCAGCGACGGCCGTGCCGAAGAGACGCGCCGGATGCAGGACAATGTCGAAGCGCAGAACGTCTATTTCTGGGGGCAGGAGCTGGAGCTGGCGCGGTATATCGTGCGCGACGCGAACCCCATTACCGACGAGACGATAGCGGATATGGCCAGACGCTTCGACCTGCCGCTGGTCGGGCTCGACACGGACGATTACGCCGAGAATACAAAGACCGCTGCCCGGCAATGGATGAAGGGCCGCTGGCTTGAAGGCACGACGGTGCCACACGCCCTGAAAAGCAAAGCCGACGACATGGATGACCGCTAGATGACCGCACCCGTTCTTACCTCCACCCTCGACCGCGAAACGCCCGATGCCAAGGCGCGTTTCGAGCACAACCGTTCGCTCGCCGCCGAACTGCGCTCGACCGTCGCCGCAGCCGCGCTGGGCGGCTCGGAAGGCAGTCGCGAGCGGCATGTCGGGCGCGGCAAGCTGCTCCCGCGCGAGCGGGTCGAGCGCCTGCTCGATCCGGGCAGCCCCTTTCTCGAGATCGGGCAGCTCGCCGCCAACGGCATGTACGGCAAGGACGAAATCAACGGCGCGGGGATGATCGCCGGAATCGGCCGGGTCTCGGGCCGGCAAGTGATGATCGTCTGCAACGACGCCACCGTGAAGGGCGGCACCTATTACCCGATGACGGTCAAGAAGCACCTGCGCGCGCAGGAAATCGCGCAGGAGAATCGCCTGCCGTGCATCTACCTCGTCGACAGCGGCGGGGCCAACCTGCCGCACCAGGCCGAAGTGTTCCCTGATCGCGACCATTTCGGGCGGATCTTCTTCAACCAGGCGAATATGTCGGCGCTCGGCATTCCGCAGATCGCCTGCGTCATGGGCAGCTGCACCGCGGGCGGCGCCTATGTCCCGGCCATGTCCGACGAGACGGTGATCGTCCGCAACCAGGGCACGATCTTCCTCGCCGGCCCGCCGCTGGTGAAGGCCGCGACGGGCGAGGAAATCAGCGCCGAGGATCTGGGCGGGGGCGACCTCCACGCCAGGAAATCGGGTGTGGTCGACCACCTCGCCGAAGACGACGAGCACGCGCTCACCATCGTGCGCGATATCGTCAGCCACTTGGGCGACAATCACGCCGCGGCCAAGGCGGTCGAGCTGCGCGAACCGCGCCTGCCCAAGTTCGATGCAGAGGACCTCTACGCGCTCATCCCCGAGGACGTCCGCGCACCCTATGACGTCCACGAGGTCATCGCGCGTCTCGTCGACGGCAGCGAGTTCCACGAGTTCAAGCAGCACTACGGCAGCACGCTGGTCTGCGGCTTCGCGCACATCTGGGGCATGCCCGTGGCGATCCTCGCCAACAACGGCGTGCTGTTCAGCGAAAGCGCGCAGAAGGGCGCGCATTTCATCGAGCTCGCCTGCCAGCGTCGCATCCCGTTGCTGTTCCTGCAGAATATCTCGGGCTTCATGGTCGGCGGCAAATACGAAGCCGAAGGCATCGCCAAGCACGGCGCCAAGCTGGTCACTGCGGTCGCCACCGCGAGTGTGCCCAAGGTGACCGTGGTCATCGGCGGCAGCTTCGGGGCGGGCAATTACGGCATGTGCGGGCGCGCCTATTCCCCGCGCTTCCTGTTTACCTGGCCCAATGCGCGCATCAGCGTGATGGGCGGCGAACAGGCCGCGTCGGTGCTCGCCACCGTCCACCGCGACGCCGACAGCTGGACGGCGGAGCAGGCCGAGGAATTCAAGGCCCCGATCCGCCAGAAATACGAGGACGAGGGCAATCCCTATTACGCCACCGCGCGCCTGTGGGACGACGGCGTAATCGATCCGGTGCAGACCCGCGACGTCCTCGGCCTCGCCTTCGCCGCGACGCTGGAAGCGCCGATCCCCGAAAAGCCGCAGTTCGGCGTGTTCAGGATGTAGGCTCGCATTCCGCCAGCGCTGTGCTAGGCGGGAGCGGGGAGAGAGAATGCCGACCGATCCGAACCGTCAGCCCTCGCTGCTGTCGCGCCTGGTGCGGCGCATGCTCGTGTGGCTCTATCGCTGGAAGGGATGGCAGCTCGAGGGCGGGCGACCCGATTGCGACAAGTTCATCATCCTCGGCGCGCCGCATACCTCGAACTGGGATTTCGTCTTCTTCCTCGGAGCGACGCATGAACTCGGTATCCGCCCCAGCTTCATGGGCAAGCTCAGCCTGTTCCGCTGGCCCGCGACCAACTTCATGCTCGATATGGGCGGGATCCCTGTCGACCGGTCGAAGAGCGGCAATTACGTCGAGCAGGTGGCCGAAGCCTTCGCCCGCGCCGACGATCTTGCCCTCGTCATCGCGCCCGAGGGTTCGCGCACCTTCAAGGGCGGCTGGCGTACCGGGTTCTACCATATCGCCATGGCGGCGGGCGTCCCGATCGTCCCCGCCTGGGTGAACAATGCGACCATGCGCGGCGGCCTGGGCGAACCGCTCATGCCGACCGGCGACTATCGCGCCGACCTCGCCAGGCTTGCCGCCTTCTATCGCGAGAAGCGGCCCGATTGCGATCGCTTCGTGGCTCTGGAAAAGAGTGCCGAGACAATCGAGGAGATGAAGGGTGATTCTTGAGTCGCTGCTCGCAAATGCCGTGATTCTCGTCGGACTGGCGCTGCTGCTGTGGGTGCTCGCCGTCCAGATCGGCGACGTCAGCTTCGTCGATGCCTATTGGGGCGGCGGGATGGCATTGCTCGCACTGGTCAGCTGGCTGCGGCTGTTCGATCCGGGCCCGCTCGCCACGCTGCTGATGGCGATGACGGTGATCTGGGGCCTGCGGCTGTGCCTCCATCTGCTGATGCGCTGGCGGCGCGAGGGCGAAGACAAGCGCTATGCGCGCATCCTCAGCAAGGACCGAGAGAAGGGGCGCTTCGCCATGGCCGCGCTGACCAAGGTCTTCCTCGGCCAGTCGGTGCTGCTCTTCATCGTTTCCAGCCCCGCGCAATACGGCATTCTCGAGGCCAGTTCGCTGACCCCGGTCAGCGGGCTGGCGCTGGTCGGCGTGGCGCTGTGGGCGCTCGGCATATTCTTCGAATGGGTCGGCGACTGGCAGCTCGCGCGGTTCAAGGCGAACCCGGCCAATGCCGGGCAGGTGATGGATCGGGGCCTGTGGCGCTATACCCGCCATCCCAACTATTTCGGCGATGCCTGCGTGTGGTGGGGGATCTGGATCGCGGCGGCATCGGCCGGCTGGTGGGTCGCGGCGGCAACGGTCATCGGCCCGCTGTTCCTGACCTTCACGCTGACACGCTGGTCGGGTGCGCCGCTGCTCGAAGGCGGGATGAAAAAGTCGCGTCCGGGCTATGCCGACTATCGGGCGCGCACCTCGGCCTTCGTCCCGCGCCCGCCGAAGAAATCCGCCGGCTAGACCGGAAAGGGGTTTTACCCGCGCCAAAGCGTCCCTAATTTGCGATTCGAACCGATGGGAGCGCGCCGGGCGTGAGCGAGAAGGAAATCGACGAATTGCGCAGCCGCTTCGCGCGCGAGGCGATGGCGCTGATGGAGCGCACCGGCCAAGAGGTCACGCGGACGCGGCTCGCCGCAGAGCTCAAGATCGCCCGCGCCCGGCTCGACGTGGTCTTTCCCGAAGAGGGCGATTTGCTCGAGGCGGTGACCGGCGAATGGTTCGCGCCCAAGCTGGCGGTGATGGACGAAGTCATGGCGTCCGACCTGCCGCCGCGGCGCAAGATGTACGAGTTCTTCGCCCGGCGCTTCCGCCTGCTGCGGCAGAACTTCCGCGAGGATCCGGCGACCTTCAATCTCTATGTCGAGATGGGCGAACGCTATTTCGACTATGCGCGCAGCTATATCGACCTTGCCGACCACTATCTGTGCGAGCTGATCGCCGAGGCGCAGGCTGATGGCTATCTGCAGGGGCTTGAGGTCGACACGGCGATGTCGCTGATCAACCAGATGGTCGGCTGCTACCTCCAGCCCTACATGATCGCGATGATCGACGACCGGCTGAGCGAGGAGAAGCTGGCGCTGATAGTCGGTGCGATCTTCGACGGGCTCGATGCCAAGGATGGCGGTGCGCGCGGCACGCAGGATATCCGCGCCGCCTGACTGCAGGCTGCCGATTGCCTAGGCGGCGGCGCGCTGCTCGGCAAAAATCCCCCAGGCGGCGAGGAACAGCCCGCAGATGAGCGGGCCGACGACGATGCCCGACAGCCCCATCAGCGCGATCCCGCCGAGCGTGGTGACGAGGATCAGCCAGTCGGGAATGCCCGTGTCGCGGCCGACCAGGATCGGGCGCAGGACATTGTCGGCCATGCCGATCACCGCCACGCCCGAGACCACCACCACGACGCCCTGCCACAGCGCGCCGGTGGCGAGCAGGTAGATTGCCGCGGGCACCCAGACGATCGCCGGGCCGAGCGCGGGGAGCAGCGAGGCGATCGCCATGATCACCCCGAGCAGCAGCACCGAGGGAATGCCGACGATCCAGAAGGTGATCGCGCCCAGCGCACCCTGAAGCAGACCGACCACCACCGAGCCCTTGATCGTCGCGCGGACGATGGTGAGGAAACGTTCGGCCAGCCGCGCGGCAATGGCGCGATCCATCGGCAGGGCGGAGAGGATCGCCTCGCCGATCGCGCGCCCGTCGCGGAGCAGGAAGAAGCCCGCGTAGAGCGCGATGCCGAAGCCGAGCACGAAACCGAACACGCTTCCGCCGATGGCGATGGCCTGCGTCGCGATCAGGCCGAGGCTCGCCTGGATGAAAGCGCTCGCACGCTCTTGCACCGCACCGAAATCGCCGAAGCCCGCACGCTCCAGCGATGCCTGGATATTGGCCGGCAGCGCGCCGAAGACCTGCTGGAAATAGGCCGCGACATCGACATCGCCATCGCGAAAGGCGAGGAACAGGCCGGCGGCCTCGTCGACCACCGCGCTGCCGATCCACAGCGCCGGGAGGACCACGGCAAAGAGGATCACCAGCAGGCTCGCCAGCGCCGCCTGGCTCGGCTTCTCGGGCCGTCTGGCGAGGAACCAGCGGTACAGCGGCTGGAACATGATCGCGCCCAGCGCCGCCCACAGCAGCGGCTTGGCAAAGGGGAGCACTACCGCCAGCAGCGCGAGCGAGACCAGCGCGAGGAAGAGGAGGAATCCGCCCTTCTCGACCGACCGGCCTGGTGCCCCCCGGCTCACACGGTCGGTGACAACGCGATTATCTGTTCGTTCCGGCATCGCATCTACCCGTAATCGCATTCTCGGAAAACTGAATGCCTGTTCCTACAAAGCGATTGCCTGTTTCGCTAAGAATAAACGTCATCCGGGATGGGGGCGGCCAGGCGCTGGCGTGCCTTCACTCGCGGAATGCGGACCCTAGCCGTCGGTCGCGGCTACCCCATCTCGTGTATTCCGGTGTGATGGCCGCTGTCGCCAATAACGGGCGGCCTGCTGGTCCGCGGTTTGGGACAAGGACGGCAGGCCACCCGGCGCGAGAGGGAGGTCCCGCGCGCCGCAGAAACGCTCAAACGCCTTTCGGTGTTCCAGCCGGTGTCTCGCCTGGGCGGTCGGCCTTTGGAATGCGCCAGCAAGGGCCCCTCAGCGGCGAGCGTGCTCATCGCGATCCACCAGCGCTTCCAGACTCAGCACTCCCGTACCGTAAAGGTAGGAGCTGTCGAATTGCGCCAGATCGCGTAGCTGCTTTTCGTCGAGGATTCGCAGACGGGCTTCTCCCTCCATCAGGATTGCTCCGCGGTCTTTTAGAGTCCTGAAGCTGCGATTGGCATGGACGGGGGAGATTCCGCAGGCTTCTGCGTAGTCCCGTTGCAGGAGAGGGACGGGAAGCTCGCCCTCGTCGAACAGGTCGACCAGCCGCAATCGTTCGGCCAGTTCGACGATGAGGTGCGCGATGCGACCCTCGGCATTGAGCCGGCCGAGCCGGAAGATCCATTCCCTGTGCATCGCGGCGTCGAGAAGAGTGGAGAACCAGAGTGCCCGGGCCAAGTGGGGCATCGTCGCCACCAGCCGACTCAGCTCCGTATGGGGCACTTCTGCCAATCTCACGGCTGTCAGCGACTGCACGCTGTGATCCAGTCGTTTCATGGCATAGCCATGCAGATCGACGAAATCGCCGGGGATGTTCACCTCCAGCAGCTGGCGCTGTCCCCGCTGATCGTCGAGGTGCCGTAGCATCACCCCCTCGATCAGATAATAGCTGTGCTCGAGGCGATCTCCGCGCTCCACGAGCGTTTCTCTCGGCCCCAGAGCGATGGTCCGGGATACTGCGTTCTCGAGTGCGGCAAGTTCCGTCTGGCTCAGATCATGGCGCAGGCGGCCGCGAAGAAATCGGTTCATCAGCATAACGAACTCCCGTTGGAGCTGCTCGCTAATAGCCGCGGGCGCTGCCGTCAAAGCAGGCATCGCACTCGCCTGGACGATGTCGCACTATTCGATCCTGTAGTCGATCGGCTTGAAGCTGCCCCCGTTGGACGCATAGGCCGAGCACGCGGTCAGACCCACGATCAGCGGCTTGCATGCCCGCAAGCGGATGAAATCTCCCGGGCGCGTGCGGGGCGGTTCAACGGACAGGCGACCGGTCCGCTGATCGACCGGAACGTTCATGAACACGTTGAAGGCGGTCGGGATGGTATGTTCCTCGATGCCGAAGGGCCCGAGTGCGCGTGCGAGGTTCCCGAAACAGCCCGGGTGAACGGGCTTGTCGGGATAGAAGTGGCGAAAGGTATCAGTGGAACAGGGCGTCAGCAGGAAGTCGTGCTCGCCCACTGTGTCCTCGACGATCTCCAACAACCGCTCTGATCGATTGGACCACAGCGCGTTGCCGGACGTGAGGCGCGTGGTCTCTTCATAATCGAAAGTACGGCCATTGGAGATGACCTCGCGAGGGTCTTCCCTGCCGTAGGCAAGCAAGTCGCTCACCTGGCCGCCCTCCGGGTCGATGACCACCAGCTCCTGATCCGTGTCGAGCGTAAATGCTACGCCGCTACGCGGCGGAATTCGGGTCGTCATTCGTCCGAGGGTCCTTGAATGGGCATTTCCAGTTCTGGTCTACCGGCCGACCGCTGTATTGCCGTGCCTCGCTTCCGTCTCCGTGGCGGGCGAGCATAGGGTTGGTCGAGCCGCACAGGTCCACGTCGCGGGCAAGAATACGTTCCCGCATGCGTTCATATTGTCCCTCCTCCCGCAATCGCTCGAACTGAGCGTGCAGGTTGAATACCATCGTCGGATAGGCCGTGCGTCGAGCGGGGCGCGAGGCGCGCGGATGGAGGCCCACCACGAAGTAGGCTTCCTTGCCGAAGCTCAGCGAAAAATGCGGGCTGTCGGGAGCGGCGCTTACTCGGGGGTCGTAGGGTTGGCCGAGCCACGCATCCTTGTGAGCCAAGGATTGGAGGCGTTCCCACATCGCTGCCTCGAATTCCTCTTCGCTCAGATCGTCGGGACCGGAGAAAACCACCGCCAGGCTGCGCAGTCCATCCGGATCGCTGCGATATCCTTCGCTCCATTCGAGTAACTCGTGGTGGATGCGCATATCGTCCCAGCCGCTCGTCATGGACCAGGCGGAGACGGTCCGCAGCGTGCCTCGCGCCAAAGCCGATTTCGCCCCGACGCAAGGAAAATCGGGCGCCTTGACGTGATCTCTCAATCCGCTTTCGAGTTTGGCAGCATCCACCGGAAGGAGCAGCGAAGACGGGTCAGAATAAGACTGCATGGGCACTGTACGCCATGCAACCGGCTACGATCCCTGCATGCAACATTTATCAGGCGTTTCAGCCGCCTCGTTGGCGCCGCATTTGCGGTCGACGCTACCCATCGTATTCGCCCGGGTGCGCTCGATACTCAAGTTCGGCGTGAAGCTCCTGCGCTTTGTCGCCAGAATCAGGATGTAGAGCAGCAAGGCAACTGGTGCCGTGCCTGGGATTTCTGCTGGAGATCGGCCAGTCTGACGCGTCGGCCATCGAGCGGTTTCACCCTTGGCTTACTTCCCAGATCCCGGTCGTGCTTCGACGCAATATGCCGATCCGGTGGTGATCCTCGTACAAAGCTGCCGATGACAACCCGTGAATGCGTTCCAACTTCGCAAAGACCCCTTCCAGTGTGTCGGAATGGTATTCCATCCCTGCTTCGACCTCCGGATCGCCCGACAATGTGTAATGCACGGTGTAGAGTGACATGCCCGACCTCCAAAACAGCGGAAGGCGGAGCTAGCGATCCGGTCCAGCGAATGCGATTTGACATTTGATAGCTTCCTCGGCGTAAACCCGCGGCACGAACGATGCAGCACTTGCTTGCCGGTAATTCTCGGTGTCCGAGGACACCTTCGCCGTTTTGATGGTTCTTGCATTGAGGAGGCGCTCTTGTCCGATACCATTTCCGTCAACGGTACCCCGCAGCGATTGCCCGACGATCCCCGTACATCGCTGCTCGATTTCCTGCGCCACGATCTTGGCCTGACCGGCACCAAGAAGGGGTGCGACCACGGCCAGTGCGGGGCCTGCACTGTCATCGTCAACGGGATTCGGATCAACAGCTGCCTCACGCTGGCTGCCATGCACGACGGCGACGAGGTGACCACGATCGAAGGGCTGGGGACGCCTGACCAGCCGTCCGATCTGCAGAAGGCCTTTCTCGAGCATGATGGCTTCCAGTGCGGGTACTGCACCCCGGGCCAGATATGTTCGGCTACCGCCATGTTGCAGGAGATTGCCGATGACTGGCCCAGCGATGCCAGCGGGAGCCTCGAACAAGCGATGAAGGTCACCGACGAGGAGATACGCGAGCGCATGAGCGGCAATCTGTGCCGCTGCGGGGCCTACGCCAATATCGTCGCCGCAATCCGCGACGTGGCGGAGAAGAGCGCATGAGACCCTTTGCGTATGGCAGGCCACGCAGCGTCGAAGAGGCAACCCGCGCCATTGCAGACGAAAGCGCGATGGCGATCGCCGGGGGCACCAACCTCCTCGACCTGATGAAGCTGCAGGTTGAAACGCCGGAAAAGCTCGCGGACATCAATCGGCTCGGTTTCGGCCAGATCGAGGACACGCAGGCTGGCGGACTCTCGCTCGGAGCCCTGGCGACAAACACCGCCACCGCCGTCCACCCGCGCGTTCGTGCCGATTATCCGGTCCTGGCACGCGCAATTCTTTCCGGCGCGACGCAGCAGCTCCGCAACAAGGCGACGAACGGGGGGAACCTGTGTCAGCGAACGCGGTGCTTCTACTTCACCAATATCGATCAGCCCTGCAACAAGCGCGATCCGGGCAGCGGCTGCGGCGCGATCGAGGGGATCGCTAAATTGCACGCCATCCTGGGCACGAGCGAGCAATGTATCGCGACCTACCCCGGAGACATGGCGGTCGCGCTCAGCGCCCTGGACGCCACCGTCGATATTGCGATGGCCGATGGGGGGAAGCGGAAGGTGCCGGTCCGCGAGTTCCATTGTCTGCCGGGCGATACGCCCTGGCGTGAGAACGTGCTCGAAGAGGGCGAACTTATCACGGCTATCACCCTGCCGCCTCCGGTGGGGGGCACCCAGATCTACCGCAAGGTGCGCGAGCGGTCGTCCTATGCCTTTGCCCTGGTCTCGGTCGCCGCCGTCGTCGGGATCGAAGACGGCCTGTTCACGCGGGCGGACCTTGCTTTCGGCGGTCTGGCGCACAAGCCCTGGCATGATCCGCGTATCGGCGAAGCCTTGATCGGCCAGTCTCCGACAAGCGAAACGATCGATCGCGCGGCCGACATCCTTCTCGAAGATGCGCGCGGCTTCGGCGAAAACGACTTCAAGATCCCGCTCGCCCGGCGCGCGCTTCACGCAGTCCTCGAACACGCAGCGGAGGGCGCGCCATGACTGCCCACATGAAACAGGACAAGCCGGACCGGTCCAACCGCCTCGATGCGATGAAGCAGGGGGTGCTTGGCAAGGCCGTTCCGCGCGTCGAAGGCTTGGCTAAGGTAACCGGAACGGCGCGCTATGCTGCCGAATATCCGGCCGAGGGCTGTGCCGAGGGTGTGCTGGTCACATCGACCATCACGCAGGGAGAGGTTCTGGGTATCGACAAGGATGCCGTGCTGGGCATGCCGGGCGTCATTGCAGTCATCGACGATCCCAAACTCACTACCCGCGCGGCGCAAGGTACGGCCGACGAAGCTCCCAAACAGGGGCCGAAAACGGTCTGCTACTGGGGCCAGCCTGTCGCCCTCGTGGTGGCGGAGACTTTCGAGCAAGCGCGCGATGCGGCGAAACATCTCGCCGTAGAGTACCACGAAGAGGAAGGCGCTCCTCTCGATCCGCAGGCGGTCGAGCCGGAAGAGCAGGACGATGAGACCGTCCGGCAAGGCGACCTTGCCCATGCGATGGCCGGGGCCGCTCATACCGTCGATCTCACCTACACGACCAAGGGGCATGCCTCCGCGGCCATGGAGCCGCATGCCGCCATCGCCTGGTGGGATGGCGACAAGCTGACGGTTTACGCGTCGCTGCAGATGCTCAACTACAATATCAGCGAGCTGGCAGACGCGCTGGGCATGGAAGAGGAAAACATTCGCCTGATCTCGCGCTTCGTCGGTGGGGGGTTCGGCTCCAAGCTGGGAATCAGCGAAGAGGTCGTCGCGGCGGCGATAGCGGCGAAGGAACTGGATCGACCGGTCAAGGTGGTCCTCTCCCGCCAGCAGGTCTTCCAATGCATCATGCGGCGCTCCGAAACGACGCAGCGCTTGCGGCTTGCAGCGGGCGAGGACGGCAGGCTGACCGGCTTCGGCCATTATGCACTCGCGTCGAACCTCCCGGGTGAAACCTTCGTCGAGCCGGTCCTCCAGTCCTCGCATTTCCTTTACGGCGGCGAAAACCGCGAGCTCATGCTCGAAGTGGCCCGCATCCATCGCATGACCGCTGGCTCGGTTCGCGCTCCCGGTGAGGCGGTGGGCATGCCCGCACTCGAAAGCGCGATGGACGTGCTGGCCGAAAAGGCGGGTATCGATCCGGTCGAACTGCGTCTGAGAAACATCCCCGACCAGAACCCGGAGGAAGACCTGCCGTTCTCCTCGCACAAGCTCGCGGAATGCTTGAGGCAGGGTGCGGAGGCGTTCGGTTGGGACAGCGGGCCGCGCAAGCCGAGGCATCGTCGGGATGGCGAATGGTGGGTCGGCACCGGCATGGCCAGCGCGGCGCGAGTCCACAACGTCGCGGAAGCGAAAGCCCGCGTTACCCTGAAAGCCGACGGAACCGCGCTGGTCGAAACCGACATGACCGATATCGGCACCGGCACCTATACCATCCTGGCCCAGCTCGCGGGAGAAATGCTCGGCCTCGCACCCGACAGCGTCCTCGTCGAACTGGGCGACACCCGCCATCCGCGAGGACCGGGCTCTGGCGGCAGCTGGGGCGCGGCTTCCATCGGTTCGGCGGTCTATGTCGCATGCAAGGCCATTCGCGAGGAAATCGCGGACAAGCTCGGGGTGAAGGAAACCGACCTCGATCTGGCGGACGGCAAGGCCGCTTCGGGCGAGGCGCTGGTCGGTTTGCTCGAGGGAAAGGATATCGCTCGCGAGGGTCACTATGAGCCAGGCGACATCGAGGACGACTACACCGCCTCCGGTTTCGGGGCGTTCTTCGCGCAGGTACGCGTCAATCGCTTCACTGGGGAAACGAGGGTCGACCGGATGCTCGGCGCGTTCGGGTTCGGCCGGGTGCTCAATCACCAGACGGCGCGATCGCAATGTTTGGGCGGCATCACGTGGAGCATCGGCGTCGCGCTTACCGAGGCGCTGGAATTCGATCCGCGCGACGGGCATCTCGTCAATTGCGACCTCGCCGAATACCACGTGCCCGTGAATCGCGACGTGCCGGACCTCGAGGTTCTCCTGGTCGAGGAGCGCGATCCTGCGGCGAGTCCGATTCAGGCCAAGGGCATCGGCGAACTCGGGATGTGCGGCGGGGCGGCGGCGATCGCGAATGCCATCTACAATGCCTGTGGGGCGCGCATCTTCGATTATCCGATGACGCCCGACCGCGTCCTGGCAGCGATGCCGGACTGATGCTGCGGCAGCTGGATGCGGCCGAGGTCACGGACGAGGACCATGAGGCGCTTGCCGCGGCTTGCGAACCGGGCGCAGGCTTGTGCACCATCGTCGGTATCGAGGGCAGCTTCTCACGGCGGTTGGGCGCTCAACTGGCTGTAAAGGCTGATGGGTCGACTGTCGGAAGTCTCTCCGATGGCTGTCTCGAAGCGCAGCTAGCGTCGGACCTCCTCGATTGCGCCGAGCCGCGGGTGATCCGTTATGGCGCCGGATCGGGAAGGATCGATTTCCGCCTGCCCTGCGGCGGAGGGCTCGACATCCTGCTCGATCCCTTCCCGGACCGGGCGGCCTGCCGCATGGCGATGAACCGGCTGGCGAAGCGCACCCCCGCCGATCTTACCCTTCCATGCGTTTCACGGCTTGCGACACGCCGCTACCTGCCCTCCCTGCGACTGGCGGTTTTCGGGGAGGGACCGGAGTTGGCGTATGTGGAAGACCTGGCCACAACCTTGCGGCTGGATGTCACGACCTACGACAAGACCCACCTGTCGCTCGGCAAGCCAGCCCCGAATTGTCTGCTCGATCGATGGACTGCGGCGCTCCTTCTGTTTCACGACCACGAATGGGAAATGGCCCTGCTCGAACAGGTGCTTGCGAGCGATGTGTTCTTCGTGGGCGCCCAGGGTGGGGAAAGAGCGCGTGAGGCTCGCTCGCTCGGCCTGACCCGCCGCGGCGTACCTGAAGAGCAGATTGCGCGCATCCGCAGCCCGGTCGGCCTTATCCCTTCATGCAAGACCCCCGCGGCGATGGCGCTGTCCGCGCTGGCTGAAGTGGTCGCGCAATATGAGCGATTGCGTACCAGTGCCTGACCGGACGATTGCATTCATCCTGCTCGCAGCCGGTCGCAGCGAGCGTTTCGGGGGAGACAAGCTTATCAGCCCATACAAGGGCAAACCCCTGTGGCGCTGGGCCGCCGATGCGGCAGAGGAGGCGGGCTTTCACGAGCGGTTTCTGGTGATCGGCGAGCACTCGTCCGTCAGGGTGCCAGCCGGTTGGGAAGAAGTCGTAAACGCCGATGCCGCACAGGGCATGGGAACCTCGATCGCCGCGGGTGTTTCCGCCGCGATGCACCACGATCGTGTGGTAATCGGCCTCGCCGATATGCCGATGATGAGCGCGGCGCACCTGCGGCGGATCGCATCCGGCAGGGGAGCTGTTTTCACCGGATACGAGGACGGCAGTGCCGGATGCCCTGCAGGCTTCGATGGCGAAACCTTCGCAGAGTTGCGCAATTTGACGGGCGATCGAGGAGCCCGAGGTCTGGACCTGCCAAATCTGTCGATAATCGAACCGGCCGATCCAACTCTCTTGTTCGATGTGGACCTGCGAGAAGATCGTTACATCGAACACTGACAGGTCGGGTTATCGTCGCTCGAACGCCATCGGCGCCGATGTGGACTGTCTTTCCATAGCGCTAGCGTGGGGTCGGCGAAATCGAGGCAAGCGCCTCGAGGACCCACCTGCCCGGTTCCCGGACGAAGGGGCAGCCTCGAGTCCTTCGAGCCGAGACCGGGCGGACCGCTAACGGCCCATCTGCACGACATCATCTTCCTTGCCCGGTTTGGCTTCGATGTGAATGTAGAACGCCTTGGGTCCATCCTCGCCGTTCGCCCTTCACGAGAACACCCTGGTGGGGGGCGTTCGACGATTGTTCCGGATGCGGGATCGGGCCAGGCACGGTGGCTGCGTCCTCGGGGCGGGTTGCGGGCGGAGGGACTTTCGTCATGGCTACACCTTTGCGGACTTTGGATGCTGTATGCCATCGAAGCCATAAGCCAAGCCCTCGTTCTGCTGCTCTGGGTCAACTCGACCATCGCCCTGTCCGAGATCAAATCCACCACCGCATTGCCGATTCGATAACCCGCGGAAAGTTTGACCGGATATCGGTGTTGGTCGGGTCAACCTTGCCTCCCGGTGCAATATCCGTCCGCTCATTAGGCCAGAAAAACCCGCAGACATGCACCAAAAAGAGCTCCGAACCACGGAGACATTGTCATGCAAGAACTCGATTTCAATCCCGCCTTTCCACCCGAAACCGTACACCTCCTGTCCGATCCCGAATCGGGGCTGGAGGGGGTCATCGTCCTGCATTCGACACGCCTCGGTCCTGCCGCCGGCGGTTGTCGGGCTTGGCGCTACGCCGACCAGGCGTCCATGGCCCACGATGCCCTGCGTTTGGCGGAAGGCATGGCCTACAAGAATGCGATGGCGGATCTGCCTCTCGGCGGCGGCAAATCGGTCATCAACCTCCCGCGCGGAGAGTTCGATCGCCGAAAGCTCTTCGAGGCCTTCGGGCGCGCCGTCGAACGCCTGCGCGGGGACTATGTGACAGCCGAGGACGTGGGCACCAGCGTCGAGGATATGGAAACCGTGCGGCTCCAGACGCGGCACGTGGCGGGCCTTTCGGCCGTGGAGGGCAAGCCGGGCGGCGATCCCTCCCCCTGGACCGCGCTCGGCGTATTCGTCTCGATGCAAAGGGCAGTGCGCTACAAGTTCGGCGGCGACCTCGCCGGCCTCAAGGTTGCGGTCCAGGGGCTGGGCCATGTCGGCTCGGCGCTGTGCGAATTGCTGCATGAAGCTGGCGCGAGGCTCGTCGTGGCGGAACCGCGCGAGGGCGTCGCGGCCGAGGTGGCCTGCAAGTATGGGGCGGAAATCGCCCATTCCAACTCGATCCTCGATGCGCAGTGCGATGTTTTCGCCCCTTGCGCGCTGGGAGCCGTGCTCGATCGCGAAAGCGTCCCGCGGCTGAAGGCGCGTCTTGTCTGCGGCGCGGCCAACAATGTCCTGGCCTCGCCCGAGGACGGTGACGCCCTTGCCGAGCGCGGGGTCCTTTATGCGCCCGACTACGTCGTCAATGCCGGGGGCATCATCAATGTGTGTGCCGAATATCTCGGATGGACCACGGTCGAGGTCGAGGCCCGGGTCCGGGGATCGGGCGACCGCCTTGCGGACGTCCTGCGGTACGCAGACGATGCCGGCCTGCCCACGCACCGGGCTGCCGATGCCCTTGCACGCGAGCGACTGGCACAGCCCGCGCGCAAGGAGGCTGCGGCTGCGTGAACAACGAGAAGGGAATAAAGGTTCTCACGATGCGGGGGGCGGCTGACTCCGGCCTGCTCGCCCGGGTCGTGGGAATCTTTGCCCAACTGGACCTTCCACCACCGGCAATGCAGGTGCGGGTCGACGGCAATACGATGGAGGCGGTGCTCATGGTCGACGCTCTCGGGAGCGTCGAGCAGCAGGCAGTCAATCGCAAGATCGCTGCCTTTGTCGGGGTGGATAGCTGTATCGCAGCGTGAGCGGGCGTGGGTCGTTGGGCGGCCGCAGTTACGGGCAGCTTGCCAATTCAATCGAAACACACCGCGGCGACGTCCTGGCTCGAAAGTGCGAGGACGCTTGCCATCTCGTCCAGCGTCGCTCCTTCACCGCTCGCCACCATGCGAAAATCGTCCAGTTGCGGCTTGGCGATCAGTCCGACTTCCTCGCGGTGTTTCGCGATCTCGCCAAGCCGGACGAAACGCGTCTTTCTGACCGTGCTTATTGTGTCACGACGCGCGGCCAGCTGGGGACCTCCATCGAAAATGTCGACATAGCCTCCCTGTCTGAACCCTTCATCGACGGGCATCTTCATCGCGATTGCGCTTACGGAGTGTGCCTTCCCGACGCAGTTGGCAGCGTCATCGGGCAAGAGGTCGAGATAGAGCGGCAACTTGGGCATGAGCTCGGCAATGAATTCACTGCCTGCCGTTGCACTGGCCAGATCGGCACTGGCGAAATCCATAGCGAAGAAGCGATGTCCCAGGCCATCCCTGAAAGGGCTGTTCCCCTTTTCATCCTGCCAGCCCCTCAGTTCGGCGATGATCATGTCCGAGAACGCGAGGGAAAGCAGGCGAACAGCACCTAGCGCGCCCGGGCCATGAGGCGCCCAACGCCCGTTCCCTTCGTGGCGTGGATGAGAAACAACCAGGCGTGAATCGTACTGATTCCCTTCCGGGGAAACGGGTCCGATGGGCGCTGGTGCCGGACCTTGAGGGGACGTCGGGGTGGCTCGCCATCATCGTGACTGCCAATACCCTTTAGAGGGCGCTGCAACCCTGTCGACGACGATCGCGCGAACTGGCTTCGTCGTTGAATGCGGGCGGCCAAGTTGTTTCAGGGCCGACGGCACTCGCGGCAGGGCACTCTTCTGCGCGAACTGCGGGTTGACTGAGGTTTGTGGAAGCTTGAGGCGGCCGACCTGGTTGAGGCAGCCCTCACTTCCCGGCTGCATTGCTCCGCAAGTTCATGAGCGCGTCTAGCAGTCCTTCGCCGGAACTCGAGCACACGCCCAGCACCACCGCCTCCTCGCAACCCTTCGCGGCGACATAGGCATGTCCCATCGACGAATCCAGATATATGCTCTGGCCCTGCTCGAGCACCGTGGGATCGTAGAATTCGGTGTGCACCTCGATCGATCCTTCGATGACGTAGATGAATTCCTCGCCATGGTGCTTGACCAGATCGCCGAATTCGGCAGCGCTGCGTGCCCGGATTCGCGTGACGATGGGTATCATCCGTTTGTGCCGCAAGTCGGTACACAGATAATGATAGTCGTAGTTATCCGTGGTCACCTGGACAGCATCCTCGATCTTTCCAATCGAGCGCCTGCCGGTGACCACCGGACCCTCCCGGCTTTCGCTCTCGGCAAACAGATCGGACATCCTGATGTCGAGGCGTTCGCTGACCTGCTGGAGCTTGTCGTAGCTCAGAGTGAGACGATCGTGCTCGACCTTCGAAAGGGTCGATACCGGGATCCCGCACTTCTCGCTCATCTGTTTGAGTGTCCACTGGTTGCGGGCCCGAATCCCGCGCATGACACTCGCAAGGGTAGGTCGATTGATATGTGAATCCATAAACCGGCGATCTCTCTGCTTCAGCAACTTTCCGGTCAGGCCGCTATGTCCCTACGAGGATAGTCAAGCCCATCGTAGGGGGGGCACATAGCTACTGCAAGTGTCGCAGGGGCAATGTGGGCGGAGACTGAACATCAGGATTTTTTGGCGATTTATCGCCAAAGTTGCGTTCCCCCGGGAGCGTGAACTTTCGCTCCTAGGCCGGCTCCGGGATCGCGGGCGAGGCGGCCATCGTTCGGAAACGTCAGGCGCGACATCTCTTGAATGGCCCCGTAAAAATTCTATACTAGAAAGTATGGAAAAGCTTGCCACTCGCGGTCGTCCGCGCGAATTCGACACCGACGAAGCGCTCGGCGAGGCTTTGCGCGTGTTCTGGATGAAGGGCTACGAGGGCGCCTCGCTGACCGATCTCACCGAGGCGATGGGGATCACCCGCCCCAGTCTTTATGCGGCCTTCGGCAACAAGGAAACGCTGTTCCGCCAGGCGCTCGATCTCTACGAGAAAGACAAGCTCGCCTATATCGGGGAGGCGGTGGAAGCGCCAACCGCGCGCGCTGTGGCCGAAACGCTTCTTATCGGCGCAGTCGACGTGGCGACCGGGGGTGAGTGCCGGGGCTGTATGGGCGTTATCTCGTCGGTTGCGTGCCAGAGTGTCGAGCCGTCCATCCGTGACGACGTCAATGCCCGGGCGGAGTCGGCGAGACAATTGATCATCGACCGGATCCAGCAAGCCATTGACGATGGCGACTTCGCCGTTCCGACAAATGCGATCGCCATGACTCGCTATCTGCTCGCGCTGATGCAGGGCATCTCGGTGCAAGCGCAATCCGGCGCCACCCGCCAAGAGCTTATGGAAGTCGCTGAATCAGCGCTTCTCTCCTGGCCATCGCGCTGAGTCCTTTCGCAGTTGCGAAAAAAATACCTAGCGGTACAAAAAATCCGCTTGACCTGAACTTCAGATTACATACTTAGCGGTACAGAAAGTCCCGCAGCGCTGATTGCGTTGCGTGACGACCGGGTACCGCAGGTCCCCGGCAATCCAGATCACACGCGTTTTTCTTCGCAGGCCGCGCTTTCGAAGGCGCGATCGCTTGTATCTATGAGGTCAGGAATGCCCATGCTCGACATACCGTTCGATCGCGATACGGACTATATAACTGAGGAGGATCGGGCCCGGCATGTCTCCGAAATCCTGGGGGATGAAACGGCGCAGGAAAGCGCCGATTCCGAAACGGGAGCCATGCCTTCGCATCCTCGACCGCGCAGGAAGCGACTGCTGCTGGCAATCATCCTGCTGTTCGCTGTCGCAGGCAGCTGGTGGATCTTTAACCGTGAACCGTCGGCCTCTGCCGCTCCTCCGGTTCCGGTAGTCATGGCTGCCGTTCCGCTGCAGCAGGAGATCACCGAATGGGACGAATTCGTCGGGCGATTCCAGGCGAGCCGCAGCGTCGAGGTACGTCCGCAGGTATCCGGCGAGATTACGCGCATCCATTTCACCGACGGCCAGTTTGTCCGCAAGGGCGCGCCGCTCTTCACTATCGATTCGCGTACCTTTCGCGCCGCTCTGGCCGAGCAGCAGGCCGAAGTTGCCCGGGCACAGAGCGCACTTGCCCTTTCGCGCGAAAACCTTTCCCGCGCGCGGCGCCTGGTCGCCGACGACGCCATAGCCGAAACGGAAATCGACCGCCTCACCGCCGAAGTACGCAATAACGAAGCGACGCTCGCCGCTGCCAAGGCGCGAGCTTCGGCGCGGGCGCTCGATGTCGGTTTCACCACCGTGCGCGCGCCCATCTCGGGTCGCATCTCCGATCGCCGTATCGATGCAGGCAATCTGGTTTCGGGCGGCGGCGGGGGCGCGGCCACGCTACTGACCACGATAAACGCCGTCGATCCTATCTATTTCGAATTCGCCGGCTCCGAAGCGCTCTTCCTCAAGGCGCGGCGCGACGGGCTCGAAAAGAACACTCCGGTGGAAATTCGCCTCCAGGACGAGAACGAATACAGCTGGCACGGCGTCCTGGACTTCACGGACAATGGACTGGACAGCGAGTCGGGCACGATCCGGGCGCGCGCCGTCGTTCGCAACGGCGAAGGTTTCCTCGCGCCCGGTCTGTTCGGGCGCATGCGGCTCGCCACTGGCGGTACGCATCAGGCGCTGCTTGTTCCCGATAGCGCGGTCACGACCGACCAGACGCGGAAACTGCTGCTGGTAGTCGGGAAGGACGAAAAGGTCGTCACGCGCGAGGTCGAACTGGGCCCGCTCGTCGGGCGCCTGCGTGTGATCAGCAAGGGTCTAACGCCCTCCGACCGAGTGATCATCAAGGGCTCGCAGATGGCCATACCCGGTCAGAAGGTGAGGACGGAGAAAGGTCGTATCGCCCCCTCTGGGCGGAGCGGCGGCGAAACGCCTGACGAACTCCCCGCCGCCTCCGCCAATCTCGCCAGCTAAAACGCCCCAAAGGCCCGTGGCAGTCCCCCCCATCACGCCCGGAGTGCGTCCATGAACGTTTCCCGTTTCTTCATCGATCGACCGATCTTCGCCAGCGTCCTTGCGGTTCTGGTGACGCTCGTCGGCGCGATCTCCTATTTCTTCCTGCCGGTCAGCCAGTATCCCGACATCGTCCCGCCCACGGTCACTGTAACCGCGGTCTATCCCGGCGCCTCGGCGGAAACCGTCGCGGACACAGTCGCCAATCCGATCGAACAGGAGATCAACGGGGTCGACGGGATGCTCTACCAGTCGAGTGAATCCACCGGCGACGGGCGGATGACGATCACCGTTACTTTCGCACCCGGGACCGACCTCGACGAGGCGCAGGTGCTGGTCCAGAACCGCGTGGCGATCGCTGAAGCGCGGCTGCCTGAAGCAGTCCGACGACTGGGTGTCGTCACGCGCAAAACAACGCCCGACTTCCTGATGGTGGTGAACCTGATTTCACCCGACGGGTCGCTCGACCGCGAGTACATCTCCAATTACGCGCAGACCCGGATCAAGGACCGTATCGCACGCCTCGAAGGTATCGGCGACGCCCAGCTGTTCGGCCAGCGTGAACTGGCGATGCGGGTTTGGATCGATCCTGGCCGCGCCGCGGCCCTCGGGCTGACGGGCAGCGACGTCGTTGGCGCGCTGCGGGCACAGAACGTCCAGGTGGCTGCCGGGGTGTTGGGACAACAGCCGAGCCCCGATGCCGCTTTTCAGCTCAACGTCGAGACGCAGGGGCGTTTCACCAGCCCGGCGCAGTTCGGCGAGGTCGTGATCCGGACCGACGATCAGGGCCGTCAGGTCCGCGTCAAGGACATTGCGCGCGTCGAGATCGGCGCTGCCGATTACGCGACCTCTGCATATCTGAACGACATGGATTCGGTCATCCTCCCAATCTTCCAGAAGCCCGGTTCCAATGCGCTCGACGCGGCGGAAGGGGTCAAGGCATTGATGAAAGAATTGTCTGCCGATTTCCCGCAAGGACTTGAATACCGGATTGTTTACAACCCCACGGAATTCATTGCGGAGAGCATCGACGCGGTGCTGCACACTCTCCTCGAAGCGGTAGTGCTCGTGGTGCTGGTCATTCTGGTCTTTCTCCAGAAAGCCCGGGCTTCGATCATTCCGGTCCTCGCCATTCCGATTTCGCTCGTCGGCACTTTCGCCGTGCTGGCGATGCTGGGCTATTCTCTCAACAACCTCTCGCTGTTCGGGCTGGTCCTGGCAATCGGGATCGTGGTCGACGACGCGATCGTGGTGGTGGAGAATGTCGAGCGGAACCTTCAGGAAGGTCACAGCCCGCTGGAAGCCGCCCGGCGCTCGATGGACGAGGTCGGGTCGGCACTGGTTGCGATCGTGTTGGTGCTTTGTGCCGTCTTTGTGCCGACACTGTTCATGGGCGGGCTGTCAGGCGAATTCTACAAGCAGTTCGCGGTTACGATCTCGGCAGCGACGGTCATCTCGCTGTTCGTTTCCCTGACGCTCTCGCCGGCACTCTCCGCCCTGCTTCTCAAGCCTCACGTGCATTTGCCCGATAGCGCACCACGCTGGCGCAGGGTGATCGAAAATGCGGGAGACAGGTTCAATGCCGGTTTCGAGCGGTTCAGCGACTGGTATGCGCGCCAGACCGCGCGACTGGTCGCGATGCCGCGGCGCATGATGCTTGCTTACGCGGTATTGATCGGCCTCACCGGTATCACCCTCGCCGCCACACCTACGGGCTTCATTCCGCAGCAGGACCAGGGATATTTCGTCTCGGTCATCCAGCTCCCTCCGGGTTCGTCCACGACGCGCACCGACGCGGTGATGAAGAAGGTCGCCGAGCGCGTCCTGCCGATCGAGGGGATCACCGGAACGGTCATGTTGTCGGGTTTCGACGGGACGACGCAGACCCAGTCGGCCAGCTCTGCCGCCGCCTACTGGGTGCTCGACGACTTCGAAAACCGCCAGGGCAACGGCCGCTCGATCGACGAACTGATCGCCAAGGCGCAGGAGGCGACCATGGATATCAACGAAGCACGCCTGATGATCGTCAAGCCGCCCGTGATCCAGGGGATCGGTTCGGCTGGCGGCTTCCGCATGATGCTGAAGGACAATTCGGGCCAAGGGTATCGCCAGATGCAGGAGGTGGCGAATGCCGTGATCGCGCAGGCCAACCAAAAGGAAGGTCTGGCCGGGGTCTACACCTTTTTCGAAACCGGCACGCCGCGCGTCAGGACGGACATCGATCGCGACAAGGCGCAGATGCTGGGCGTCGCTCCGAGCGACATCTTCGACACGCTCTCGGTCTATCTCGGGAGCGCGTTCATCAATGATTTCAACCTGCTCGGGCGGACCTATCGCGTCACCGCACAGGCGGAAGGAGCATATCGCGACGAAGTCAGCGACATCGGCAATCTCTACGCCCGCTCGGACAGCGGAGCGATGGTGCCGCTGGGTTCGCTTGCGACCTTTACCGACACTACCGGCCCCTATCGCGTAAGTCGCTACAATCTTGCTCCCGCCGTCGCCATCGACGGCGATACCGCGCCGACGAGCTCGACCGGACAGGCGCTGGTCACGATGGAGAAGGTTGCGGACCAAACCGTGCGGCAGGGTTATTCGACCGAATGGACCGGGATCGCTTTCCAGCAGGCCAGTACCGGCAATACCGCGATCTATGTCTTCGGACTGGCGGTGCTTCTGGTCTTCCTGGTGCTTGCCGCGCAGTACGAAAGCCTCATCATGCCGCTGGCTATTATCCTGATCGTGCCGATGTGCCTCCTGGCAGCGATGATCGGGGTCAATCTGATGGGGATGGACAACAACGTCCTTACGCAGATCGGCCTGGTCGTCCTCATCGCTTTATCGGCCAAGAACGCGATCCTGATCGTCGAATTCGCCCGGCAGGGGGAGATGGCCGGCGGGCTCTCTCCGGTCGAGGCGGCAGTCGAGGCGGCGCGCACCCGCTTGCGGCCGATCCTGATGACGAGTTTCGCCTTCATCCTCGGCTCGGTCCCGCTTGTCATCGCAACCGGCGCAGGCGCGGAGCTGCGTCAGGCACTGGGAACGGCGGTCTGCTTCGGGATGCTCGGCGTTACCGGTTTCGGCCTCGTCTTCACGCCGACGTTCTACGTAGTCTGCCGCAGCCTGGGCGACCGGCTGGCTTCGCTTCGTCGCCGCAGCAGTGCCGACGACGCAGGCTCCGAATTGCAGCCGGCCGAATAGGAGATCGCCAATGGCTCTTCACAAACTCCTTCTTCCCACCGTCTCCGCGCTCGCCCTGACGGGCTGCGCGGCGGGGCCGGACCGCTTTACCTCTCTCCCAACTCCCGAGGCGGGATCCGGCCCCTACCTTTCAGCCGAGGCTGGTGCAGTCACCCCCTCGCCAATGCCCGCCGAATGGTGGCGCCTCTATCAAGATCCGGTCCTCGACAGTCTCGTTTCCGATGCGCTGGGGGCGAACACGGATATCAGGCAATCCCTGGCGCGCATCGACCGGGCGCGCGCCGCACTGCGCGGGGCGCAGTCGGATCGCCTGCCGCAGGTCGGCCTGACCGCCTCCGCCGGATATGGACGCGTGCCCGAAGCCGGGACCTCGCCCGGGCAGGATCGTGACGGGGGCCAATTTTCGATCGGGGCGGATATCGCGTACGAAGTGGACCTGTTCGGACGCGTCGGCAGCGGTATCGCGGCAGCACGCGCCGACGAAGCGGCTGCGCGCGCAGACGCCGATGCGGTCAGGGTGATGGTCGTCGCGGATACGACCCGTGCCTATGCCGACGCGGCCAGCGCAGCGGCGCGGCTACGCATTGCTCAGTCGATCGTGGCCCTTCTGGATGACAGCTTGCGGCTCACCCGTTTGCGCCATGATGCGGGTTATACCGATGGGCTGGCTGTTTCCCGCATCGAGACCCTGCGCGAACAACGTGCGGCTACGATCCCGGCCATCGAGGCCCAACGTCGGGCGGCGCTGTTCGCCCTGGCCACGCTCACCGGTCGCGCGCCTGCCCAGCTGCCGCCGATCGTCGGCGATCGCGAGGTTCCGCTGGAAATCGACACGCCGCTGCCGGTGGGTGACGGTGCCACCTTGCTGGCCAGACGCCCCGATGTGCGCGCAGCCGAAATGCGTGTCCTGGCCAATCGCGAAAGGATCGGTATTGCGCGTGCCGACCTGTACCCGCGCATTACTCTGGGGGGGAGCATCGGCTCGAACGCGACCAATCTGGGCGATCTGTTCACAGGAGGCCCGCTCGGCTTTCTCCTTGGCCCACTGATCGACTGGGCATTTCCCAACCGAGAGCCGGTCTATGCGCGCATTGACGCGGCCGAGGCCGATGCGGCCGGTTCGCTGGCCGCATTCGATGGGACCGTGCTGATTGCCCTGCAGGAGGCGGAAACTGCCCTGTCGAACTATGCGCGTTCGCTCGAAAGGCGCCGTGTCCTGTTCAAGGCGGTGCGAGCTGCCGAAAATGCGGCCCGGATCGTAAGAGCCCAGAACCGCGAAGGTCTGATCAATTCCCTCGAAACGCTGGATGCCGAACGGACGTTGGCTGAAACGCAAGCGACGCTGGCGGATCAGAATGCCGAGGTCTCGCGCCGGCAGATAGATGTCTTCCGGGCCCTGGGTGGCGGTTGGTCGCCGGAAGATGGCCCGGTCGATGCGGAAGGGTAGGAACCATTTGCGAAACAGCCACCGAGACGCGGTGCTTTGCGGCCTTTTCGGCTTCCTCGTTACCTCCGCATTTCTGGTTTGGCCTTTGCTGGTTGCCTGATCTCCGGAAGTCGATGGCGTCGCAACGCACACGGCTTTGGCCAACCGCTGATCTCAATTCTGCTGTTCGTCCGAGACCTGTGTTCGATCAGCCGATCCGGCGACGGGCCCAGCGGATTGCGGGACATGGCAGGAAATTTCGAAAATTCTGTAGCAGTCGGTCGGACCGGCTAGAGTGGGCGTGGGTTGAACATGCCAGCGAAGACCATGCCCGCATACGAGATAATCGAATTCCATAAAGATCGAAACGCCGAGGTCGTGGCGTTGATTCTGGCCGTCCAACGCAGTGACGTCGGGCTTCACGTACCTATCGAAGAACAGCCCGAATCGCTGAAGCCTTCGCAATGGGATCGCTTCTGCAGGCTGGCGTTAGCGTCAGACTGTCGGGGCAGGATGTCCAGGCCCGAGCGGCTCTATCCATTGCCCAAGTACGAAATCGTCGAGGCACTTTCCCAAAATGGGGTCGATGAGTTTCTCTGGCTTCAGGAAGAGCCCTCGAATTACAGTGCCGCAACCTGGCTAGGACCGCATCACTCCGAGATCGCAAAGATGTCGGGGCTGGGGCTTCGTACGGGTGTCGCGCGGCGCGAGTCCGCCTCGCCGGCCGGGAGCTTCCACACCGATCACGACGCGGCCCAGGCGGCCCTGTTCGAAAAGGCCCTGGCGTCGGAAGAAGAGCTGCAGGAGAAGGATGCGATGAATGGGTAAGGGCTCCGCAGGCTGGCATTTCTGGATCGATCGAGGCGGCACGTTCACCGACCTTGTGGCACTTTCGCCTTCGGGAGACCTGAGTACCAGGAAACTGCTTTCGGCACACCCGGAGCGCTATCAGGACGCAGCCATCCAGGGCATTCGCGACGTGCTGGGGCTGGCGCCGCAAGACGATATTCCTTCGGAGCGGATCGCAACGGTGAAAATGGGTACGACCGTTGCGACCAATGCGCTTCTCGAACGGCAAGGCGACAAGGTTGCTCTCGTCGTTACGCGGGGATTTCGCGACGTGCTCCGTATCGGTTACCAGCACCGTCCGCGCCTTTTCGATCTCGATATCAGATTGCCGGACCGCCTCGAGCATCGCGTGATCGAAGCGCGCGAGCGGTGCGACGTCGAGGGCAATGTGCTCGTCCCCCTCGATATTGCCCATATCGAACGGGAGCTTCGGCAGGCCTTTGAAGATGGCTGCACGGCGGCTGCCATCGTCCTCATGCATGGCTATCGCTTTCCCGACCACGAAGAGCGGATCGCCGAGATCGCGGCGAAGATCGGTTATTCGCAGATTTCCCTGAGCCACCAGGTGAGCCCGCTGATGAAGATCGTGGGGCGCGGCGACACGACACTGGTCGATGCCTACCTGTCGCCGGTGTTGTCTCGCTATGTCCGGCAAGTGGCCAGCGCGCTCGGTGAAGACGTCCCGCTGGCGTTCATGCAGTCGAATGGCGGACTGGTCGGAGCTGCGAATTTCCGCGGCCGCGACGCCATCCTTTCGGGCCCGGCCGGCGGCATCGTGGGAATGGTCGAAACCGGCCGGGCAGCCGGCTTCGAAAAGATTGTCGGGTTCGACATGGGGGGCACTTCTACCGATGTCTCGCATTACGCAGGCGAACTCGAACGCTCGCTCGAGACCGTCGTCGCCGGAGTCCGGCTGCGCGTTCCGATGATGTCGATCGATACGATTGCAGCAGGTGGGGGCTCGATCTGCACCTTCGATGGCAGCCGCCTGCGGGTGGGCCCGCAATCGGCTGGCGCCGATCCAGGACCCGCATGCTACCGCCGGGGCGGACCGCTCACCATCACCGACTGCAACGTCATGCTCGGCAAACTGCAACCCGACTGCTTTCCCAGTCTTTTCGGACCCGAAGGAAACCAGCCGTTCGACCCGCAGGTCGTGCGCGAAAGGTTCGAGCAACTCGCCAGCGAGATCAGCGCTGCCGGTCTTCCCGAACGGACGCCCGAGGAGCTGGCCGAGGGTTTCCTTGCGATCGCGGTCGATTCGATGGCCAATGCGATCAAGAAGATTTCGGTCGCCCAGGGGCATGATGTGGCAGATTATGCCCTCGCCTGTTTCGGGGGCGCTGCCGGGCAACACGCCTGTCTGGTGGCCGATGCACTCGGTATCCGGAATGTACTCATACACCCCATGGCCGGTGTGCTGTCTGCCTATGGGATCGGGCTTTCCGACCAGCGTATCGTCCGGCAGCGTGCTGTCGAACAGGAGCTGGACGAAACCGTTCTGAAGACCGCGCGCGTCATTCTCGACGAACTGCAGGAAGAATGCCAGGCCGATGTCGAGACCGACGGTTTCGATGTCGCGCGCGCTCGTTTCCAAAGACGTTTTTCGGTTCGCTATGCAGGGACCGATACCGCCATCGAGGTGCCGGAAGGTTCGGTTGCCGAAATCCGCACAGCCTTCGAAGCGAAATACCGGCAACGCTTCACCTTCACCACTCCCGAGGTCGCGGTGGTGGTCGAGTCCGCGATGGTCGAGCTGATCGTGCCTTCTTTGCAGGCAGACATTGCCAGCGGTGGGCAGGCTGTCGCTGACGCCGTGGAACGCCGGGTTGAAAGCTTCATGGCAGGAGGGCTACGCAACGCACGCATACTCCCGCGGGACGCCGTCGCCATCGAGCAGGCGTTGCCCGGTCCGGCAATACTCTACGATTCGACTTCGACAATCGTGGTCGAGCCCGGCTGGTCCGCCAAACGTCGTGCGAATGGCGACCTCGTCTTGACCCGCGTCGAGAAACTGGAAGCCTCCAGTTCGATGTCGGGGACGGCTTTGGATCCCGTCCGGCTCGAGATCTTCAACAACCTGTTCATGGCAATTGCCGAGCAGATGGGCCAGGCGCTGCAAAACACCGCGCTCTCGGTCAATATCAAGGAGCGCCTCGACTTCTCCTGTGCGCTGTTCGACGGATCGGGCAAACTGATCGCGAACGCGCCGCACATGCCGGTGCATCTGGGGTCGATGGGCGACAGTGTCCGTTCGGTTCGCGACAAGGCAAAGGACACTGTCGGCCTTCGCCCGGGCGACGTCTATGTGGTCAACAATCCCTACAATGGCGGCACCCATCTCCCCGACCTGACCGTGGTCATGCCTGTGTTCGACAAGCACGGCGACTGCTCTTTCTATGTCGCGGCACGCGGACACCACGCCGATATCGGCGGGAAAACCCCGGGCTCGATGCCCCCGGACAGCCGGGTGCTCGAGGAAGAAGGCATTCTGCTCGACAGTTTCCTGCTCGTCGAGAACGGGCGTTTCCGCGAAAGGGAATTCCGCGCGGCACTGGCCGATGGGCGATATCCTGCCCGGGATCCCGACCGCAATGTCGGCGACATTCGCGCCCAGGTTGCAGCCTGCGCGCGCGGGGCCGCCGAAATTGAAAAGATGGTCGATCATTTCGGCCTCGACGTGGTGCTGGCCTACATGCGTCACGTCCAGGACAATGCGGCCGAGGCAGTCCGGCGCATGCTCGATGCTTTGCCGGACGGGTCCTTCACCTACGAGCTCGATGACGGATCGCATGTCAGCGTGTCGATTACCATCGACCGGACCGCGCGTCGGGCGGTGATCGACTTCTCCGGGAGCAGTGCCCAGCAGCCCTCGAACTTCAACGCGCCCCCGGCCATATGTCACGCGGCAGTCCTTTACGTTCTGCGCACGCTGATCGACGAGGATATCCCCATGAACGACGGGTGCCTGGAGCCGGTCGACATCGTGATCCCCGCAAATTCGATCCTCAATCCCGCCTACCCGGCAGCGGTAGTCGCGGGCAATGTCGAGACGAGCCAGGTCATCACCGACGCGCTTTACGGCGCTACCGGGGCCATGGCGGCCGCCCAGGGGACCATGAACAATTTCACCTTCGGCGATGACCGGCGCCAGTATTACGAGACGATCTGCGGCGGGGCGGGGGCTGGTCCCGGTTTCGACGGCAGTTCGGCCGTGCACACACACATGACCAACAGCAGGATCACCGATCCCGAAGTTCTGGAATGGCGCTTCCCGGTATTGCTCGAAGCCTTCGAAATACGGCGCGGCTCGGGCGGCAAGGGAAAGTTTTCCGGAGGCGACGGCATCCATCGGCGTATCCGTTTCCTCGAGCCGATGACCGCCACCATCCTGTCCAACCGCCGGCGCGTTCCCCCGTTCGGACTTGAAGGGGGGCAGCCCGGCGAGCCCGGCTCCAACCGGGTTCAACGGGTCGATGGTACGATCGAGGAAATCGGATCCACCCAGAGTACCCAGATGGCTCCCGGCGATGTGTTCATCATCGATACGCCCGGCGGCGGCGGGTTCGGTTCCCGCTAGACGACATGGTCCAGCTTTTGAAAATCTGACGGTGGTCGAAGGGGCGGCTTTCATTGCCGGGCCGTCCTGCACCTTGCATCTGCAGCAAATGCGCGCGCGGATCATCCGGTTCGACCTGATCGGCGGCGGACCGGATAGCCGGCGCTGGCCGCTCCGCAGGGGAGGCGAGAGCCTCTATTGGGAGGGCCTGAACAAGGGCAAGAAGTCGATTGCCATCGACTTGCGTTCGCAGGAGGGTCGCGAACTCGCACAGCGTAGCGCGACCGGTGGCGACGGCCTGTTCGTTACCAACTTCCCGCATCGGGGTTTTCTTGCCTATGAGATGCTTCGCGTGATGCGCAAGGACCTGATCTGCCTGCGCATCATGGGTTGGTCCGATGGCCGTTCCGGTGTCGATTACACCATCAATGCCAGCGTCGGCCTTCCCGCGATGACCGGTCCTTCGGAGGATGATCGCCCCGTCAACCATGTCCTGCCCGCATGGGACCTGTTGGCCGGTGCCCATGGCGCGTTCACTCCGCTCGCCGCCGAACGCGAGGTAATCGATAATGCGCGGCGGGGCGTGATGAGCTTCACCAATCTCACGTTTCGTCTTCCCGGCGCGCGCAAGCATGTCGACCGGCCTTCATCTGAAACGCGGAGCCTGCGTCAGGCAACGCTTCATAGCCTTCTTGTCGGCGACAAGCTGATTTCGCGGAGCGTTGCCTATTCGAGAATATTGTGGGGTCTGCTCGTCCCGGTTTCCGGCGCCCTGGCCTTCATCCTTGCCCGGCCACCCATGCGGTCCTCGAGTGCCATAGGCTTACTCTCGGGCCTGTGCCTATTGATCGTGTTCTTGAAGTCCATCGCCCTGCTGGAATCGGCAAACAACCTCAATCCAGCGATCATGGGGTTCTCGATCGGGCTTTTCTGGATCGCGGCCATCGCCCTTTTGTTCGTCTGGCATAAGCGGGCAGGCAATGGCGCAATCGACATGGCATCCCTCTCCCTGTTGAGTGGGTTGTCCAAAGGATCACGTCGATAGTGCGCGCGGGAAGGGCATCGGCCCGACCAGCTCGACAACTCGCCTGCTCACCGCTCCTTGCCGATCTCGGACGCTTCGGTTGAAACGGACAATCGCTTTCGAAAGAGTCGATCGCTTGTTTCCCGATCCGGTCACACGTCCAGATTGGCCACGTTGAGCGCGTTGTCCTGGATGAATTCGCGGCGCGGTTCGACCACGTCGCCCATCAGCCGGGTAAAGATCTCGTCGGTGACGTCGGCATCCTCGACCTTGACCTGCAGCAGCGCGCGGTTGTCGGGATCGAGCGTGGTCTCCCACAACTGTTCGGCATTCATCTCGCCGAGACCCTTGTAGCGCTGGATCTTCTGGCCCTTGCGTCCCGCGGCCATGACCGCCTCGAGCAGCTGGGTCGGCAGGGTGATCGCATCGTCCGAGAGGATCGCGGTGTCCTCGCTGTCGCCGTCCTCGGCCTCGTCGTGCCCGACCTCCGTCCCGCTGCGCACCAGGCGCACGGGCGAGGTGTAGACGTCGGCGAAGTCCTGCGCGATGCGGTGCAGCTTGCGCGCCTCGGCGCTCTCGAGGAAGGCCGGGTCGATCTCGTGGACGTCGGTGACGCCCCGCCATACGCGGCTGAGACGGACCTTGCCGTCTTCGCCGATCGCGGCGCTCCAGCGCGCTTCGGGATCGCCCATCTGGAGGTGCGCCGCCGTCCTCTCGAGCGCCGCCGGGCGATCGCCCGCCGGGTCGAGCGCGCCGGTCAGCGCCAGCGCCTCGATCAGGTCGGTCTTGTACTTGCGCGGCACGAAACCGAGCAGATTGCGCATCCGCAACCCGTGTTCGACGAGCGCCTCGAGTTCGCCGCCGCCGCGCGCCGCGCCGCCCTGCGATTCGAGCACCCGTCCGTCGAGCCCCTGCGCGATCAGATAGCGGTCGTAGGCGGCCTGGTCCTTGAGATAGACCTCGCTCTTGCCGCGGGCCACCTTGTAGAGCGGCGGCTGGGCGATGAAGAGGTGCCCGGCCTTGACGATCTCGGGCATCTGCCGATGGAAGAAGGTGAGCAGCAGCGTGCGGATATGCGCGCCGTCGACGTCGGCGTCGGTCATGATCACGATCTTGTGGTAGCGCAGCTTTTCGAGGTTGAATTCGTCGCGCAGACCGGTGCCCATCGCCTGGATCAGCGTGCCGACTTCCTTCGAGCCGATGATCCGGTCGAAACGCGCGCGCTCGACGTTGAGGATCTTGCCCTTGAGCGGCAGGATCGCCTGCGTCTTGCGGTCGCGGCCCTGCTTGGCCGATCCGCCTGCCGAATCGCCCTCGACCAGGAAGAGTTCGCAATTCTCGGGATTGCGGTCCTGGCAGTCGGCGAGCTTGCCGGGGAGCGAGGCGATGCTCATCGCGCCCTTGCGGCTCATCTCGCGCGCCCGGCGGGCAGCCTCGCGGGCGGCCGCGGCGTCGATCACCTTCTGGATGATCTGCTTGGCGTCGTTGGGATTTTCCTCGAGCCACTCGGTCATCTTCTCGCCCATCAGCGATTCGAGCGGCTGGCGGACCTCGGAAGAGACCAGCTTGTCCTTGGTCTGCGAGCCGAACTTCGGGTCGGGCAGCTTGACCGAGACGATCGCGGTCAGGCCTTCGCGCATGTCCTCGCCCGACAGGCTGACCTTTTCCTTCTTCATCAGGCCGCTCGCGGCGGCATAATTGTTGAGCGTGCGGGTCAGCGCGGTGCGGAAGGCAGCAAGGTGGGTGCCGCCGTCACGCTGCGGGATGTTGTTGGTGAAGCACAGGACGTTCTCGTAATAGCTGTCGTTCCATTCGAGCGCGACGTCGATGCCGATGCCGTCCTTCTCCGCGCTGACCGAGATGGGCTCCGCCACCAGCGCCTGCTTGTTGCGGTCGAGATACTTCACGAAAGCCGCGATTCCGCCCTCGTAGAAGAGGTTGTGCTCCAGCGTCTCCTCGTGACGCTTGTCGCGCAGCAGGATGCGCACACCCGAATTGAGGAAGGCGAGTTCGCGATAGCGGTGCTCGAGCTTCTCGAAATCGAACTCGGTGACGTTCTTGAAGGTTTCTTCGGAGGCCTTGAAGGTGACGCGCGTCCCCTTCTTGAAGCCGTCCTCGTCGGGGTTCTGCTCGACCTTGGGGGCATCGCCGACGACGCGCAGGCTTTCCACCGCATCGCCGTGCTCGAAGCGCATCCAGTGTTCCTTGCCGTCGCGCCAGATGGTCAGCTCGAGCCATTCGGACAGCGCGTTGACCACCGAGACGCCGACGCCGTGGAGGCCGCCCGAGACCTTATAGGCATTGTCGTCGCTGGTGTTCTCGAACTTGCCGCCGGCATGGAGCTGGGTCATGATGACCTCGGCCGCGGACACGCCTTCTTCCTTGTGCATGTCGACCGGGATGCCGCGGCCATTGTCCTCGACGCTCACCGACCCGTCGGCGTTGAGTTCGATCAGGACGAGGTCGCAATGCCCCGCCAGCGCTTCGTCGATGGCGTTGTCCGACACCTCGAACACCATGTGGTGGAGGCCCGATCCGTCGTCGGTATCGCCGATATACATGCCGGGGCGCTTGCGGACCGCATCGAGGCCCTTAAGGACCTTGATCGAATCCGCGCCGTAACCGTTCTTTTTCGGCGCTGCAGCGCCCGTATTCTCAGGGGTATCGTCCATGACGAGCATATAGGCTTCGAGGACGCGAATCCCAAGCTTTCAGACCCCCTTCGCGGCCGTTTTCCACCGCTTGGCCGCGGCGTCAGTCCCCGCTCGGCTCTCCCGGGGCTGCCGAGGGTGCGAAGGCCGGCCGGAAATGGACCGATCCGCGCCAGATCGTCTGGTCGAACAGGTCGGTCAGCGCGGCGCGTTCTTCGGCGCTGAACTGCGTCGAATGGCAGTCGGTCGCCTTGCGCGCGCGGTCGAGATCGGCGGCTTCGTAAGCGTAGGAGACCGGCAGCAGGTCCGCCGCCGTCGCCGCCCACGCCTGCATCTGCGGGATATCGGGCAAGGTCCCCGCGGCGATGCCCGGATAGAGCAGGAGCGGACGATCCTCGCCCCTGGCCTGCACCCGCTCGGAGACCACGGCGTGGACCATGCGGTGATCGGGATGCCCGTAGCCGCCGTCGGGCCCCCAGGTCAGGATTCGCGCAAAGTCCTCTCCGTCGAGCAGCGCATCGACGGCACTGGCCAGCCGGCGTGCGGCGCTGCCGGGTTGCTGGGCCTGGGTGGCGAGCTGCCCGTCGCCCAGTTGCAGAAACCGGAGGTCGCCACCGCCAAGCGCGTCGATCGAGCAGCGCGCCTCGTCCTCGCGCACCGCGGCCAGCTCCGGTCCGGGCTCCATGCCCGAAACGCCCGGGCCGACGTCGCCGCTGGTGGCGTAGACCACGGTCAAGGCCGCGCCCTCGCGCACCGCCCGGGCGATCGCGGGGGCCATGACCAGTTCGTCGTCCGGGTGCGCCAGCACTACGAGGACGCGCTCGGAAGCTGGTCCCGCGTCCTGACCGAAGCCAGCGGAAGCGCCAAGTGCGCTCGTGGAAAAAGCCAGCAGCGCCAGCGCTTTTCGAAGCATGATCACGTCCCCTCCTCTCACGGGTTTCAGGGGAAACTACATTGACCCGCGCCTGCGGCAAGCCCATTCGGGGGCCATGCTTTCGGTGCTCGACATCTTCCGGATCGGGATCGGTCCCTCGTCTTCGCACACGGTCGGCCCGATGCGCATCGCGCGGACTTTCGTGCGCGCGCTCGCCAAGTCGGGCAAGCTCGAGCGAACCGCGCGCGTGGCGGTCGAACTGCAGGGGTCGCTGGCGCTCACCGGCGTGGGGCACGGCACAGTCGACGCCTCTATCCTCGGCCTGATGGGCTTTGCGCCCGACAAGACCTGTCCCGATGAAGCGGGGGCCGCGCTCGCAGCGGTGCGCGAGGAAAGGCGGCTGGCGCTGGGCGGCAATCGCGAGATCGCCTTCGACCCCGCCGCCGAGATCGATCTGGCCGGGCATATCATTCCCGAGCTTCACCCCAACGGCATGAAACTGACCGCCTTCGATGCTGCGGGCGAGGTCCTTTCGGAGCGGACCTATTATTCGACCGGCGGCGGTTTCGTGGCGTCGGAAGCGCAGCTCACACGCAAGCCCAAGGACGACCGCATCAATACGGGCACGCCGGTGCCGCATGACTTCGGCTCGGCGGAGGAATTGCTGGCCGCCTGCGCGGAGACGGGATTGTCGATCGCCGACCTCATCCTGGCGAACGAGGATGCCTTCCGTCCGCGCGACACGACGCTCGCCGGGATCGACCGGGTCGCGCAGGCGATGGACCAGTGTATCGATCGCGGCCTCACGCAGCGCGGGATTCTGCCGGGCGGGTTGAAGGTTGCGCGCCGCGCGCCCGACCTGTGGGACAAGCTCTCCGCCAATCCGCAATCGAACGAGCGCGAGCAATTGTTCGACTGGCTCAACTGCTTCGCGATGGCGGTGAACGAGGAGAACGCCGCCGGGGGCCGCGTGGTCACCGCACCGACCAATGGCGCGGCCGGGATCATCCCGGCGGTCATCCGTTTCTACTGCGTGACCGCCGATGAGAGCCCCTGTCGCGACAGCCGCCGCACCTTCCTGCTCACGGCGGGCGCGATCGGCCTGCTCTACAAGCAGCGCGCCAGCATCTCGGGCGCGGAGATGGGCTGTCAGGGCGAGGTCGGGGTGGCCTGTTCGATGGCCGCCGGCGGGCTTGCCGCGCTGTGGGGCGCCTCGCCGGTCCAGGTCGCCTCGGCGGCGGAGATCGGGATGGAGCACAATCTCGGCCTGACCTGCGATCCCGTAGGCGGGCTGGTGCAGGTGCCCTGCATCGAGCGCAATGCCATCGGCGCGGTCAAGGCGGTCAACGCCGCACGGCTCGCGCTCCACCGGACCGGGGCGGAAAGCCTGGTCACGCTTGATCAGGTGATCGAGACCATGCGCCAGACCGGGCTCGACATGAGCAACAAGTACAAGGAAACCAGCCAGGGCGGGCTGGCGGTCAATGTGATCGAATGCTGATGCTGCTCGCCGTCGTGCTGGTGGTGTCGGGCGCATTGGTGGTCGGCGCAGCCTGGGGCATCTATGGCAAGCTTCCCAAACATATCGAGGGATTCCTCGTCGCGCTCGCCGGCGGTGCGCTGCTGCTCTCGGTAACCAGCGAGCTGATCGAGCCGTCGATCGACAAGAGCAGCGTGTTCCACGCCATGCTCGGTGTCGGCGCAGGCGCCTTGGTGTTCGCGGTCTGCGACTACTGGATCAACGAGAAATGGGGCAGCGAAGGCGGTGGCGGGCTGCTCGCAGCAATCACGCTCGACGGCATTCCCGAAAACCTCGCGCTCGGCGTCGCGCTGATCGGTGCGAGCGGCATGGAAGTCGCCGCGCTCGCAGGGTCGATCCTTCTTTCCAACCTGCCCGAAGCCGCCGGCGGTGCGCGCGAAATGACCGAAAACGGTCGGTCGAAGGGCAAGGTCATGGCGCTGTGGGCGGGCACCGCGATCATCCTCTCGGCCGCCGCGATCATTGGCAATCTCGCGCTCGAGGGCGTCGGCGAGGGGACGCTGGCGGTGATCCGCTGCTTCGCCGCAGGCGCGGTCGTCGCCAGCCTCGCCACCGAGGTGTTCCCGCAGGCATTCCGGGAAGACCAGCGTTGGGCGGGCATTGCCACCGCGCTCGGGGTCATCCTCGCCTTTTCGCTCGGTAGTCTCTCCGGCGGCTAGACAGGCGGGCGTGCGGCGATAGGGTGCGCCCATGGGAGAGACACAGACCACCGCCGCGCTGGCCGAGCCTTTCGGCAATTTTCCGCAAATCCTCGCCGCCAACGCTGCAGGGCTGGGTGATCGCCCCGCAATGCGCGACGACGAAGGCGAGATCAGCTGGGCGGAGCTCGGCGACCGGGTCGAGCGGATCGCCGCGCGGCTGCTCGAGGACGGGCTCGCGCGGGGTCAGTCGGTCGCGATCCTCGGCTATTCGTCGATCCCCTATGCGCTGGTGTTCCTCGCCGCTGTGCGCGCGGGCGGCGTGGCCGCGCCCCTGACGACCAGCGCCAGCCCGGAACAGCTGGCGGGGATGGCCGGCGATTCGGGTGCCAAACACATCTTCCTCGACCGCGCCAAACTGACCGAACTGGGCGAGGACTGCTTTCCGGGGATGACGCGTATCGTGCTCGACGAGGAGCTCGAGGGCTGGATGGCGCCGGAAGGCACGCAGGCGCCCGCCTTCGAGCCGCAGCCGGGCGATCCCTTCAACATCATCTATTCGAGCGGGACCACCGGCGTGCCCAAGGGCATCGTCCATTCGCACCAGATGCGCTGGCGGCAATTCGCGGCGACCGCCGCCAGCTGGCTCGAAAACGGCCTGCCCGCGCGCAGCCTCGCCTCGACCCCGCTCTATTCGAATACCACCATGGTCGCATTCCTCCCGCCGTTGCTCGCAGGGGGGACGGTCCGGGTGATGCGCAAATTCGATTGCCTGCGCTGGCTCGAATATGCGCAGGCCGACAGGACCACGGTGACGATGCTGGTGCCGGTGCAATATCGCCGCCTGATGCAGGAGCCGCGCTTCGACGAATTCGACCTGTCCGCGCTGCAGATCAAATATTGCACCTCGGCACCCTTCCCCGCCGACCTCAAGCGCGAGGTGCTCGACCGCATGCCGGGCGCGCTGATCGAGATCTACTCGATGACCGAGGGCGGGGTGGTCTGCCTGCTCGAGGCGCACAAGTTCCCCGACAAGCTGCACACGGTCGGTCGCCCCGCGCCGGGCAGCGAGCTGAAGGTGCTCGACGACGAGGACCGGCCGGTGGCGCCGGGTACCCCGGGCAACCTCATCGGGCGCAGCCAGACGATGATGATGGGCTACAAGAACCAGCCGGAAAAGACGCGCGAAGGCTACTGGACCGATCCCGAAACGGGCGAGGTGTGGCAGCGCATGGGCGATATCGGCCGGGTCGATGCGGAAGGCTTCGTCGAACTGGTCGGGCGCGCCAAGGACATGATCATCTCGGGCGGGTTCAACATCTTCCCGGTCGATCTCGAGGACGAGCTCGTCAAGGAAGCCGAGGTGATCGAGGCGGCGGTGATCGGCGTGCCGAGCGAGCGTTGGGGGGAGACGCCTGTCGGCTTCGTGACGCTGAGGGCTGGGAGCCGCGACTGCGAGGAAATCCGTGCCGCGGTCAATGCGCGGCTGGGCAAGACCCAGCGGCTCGCGCAACTCCACGCGGTCGAGGAAATGCCGCGCAGCCATATCGGCAAGCTGCTCAAGACCGACCTTCGCGAAGAAGCGGCGCGCCGCGGCCTGCCGGATTGAGATGAATCCCCCGGGGGTTGCGCCCCGTTCTATTTTGCTAATAAGTAAACCCATCGGGTCAGCGAAAGGGTCGCGCTCTTTCAACAATCCGTGGGGGCAAGAATGAAGTATAGCCGTGTGCTTGTGGCTGCCGTGACGACCTTGGCATTATCTGCCTGTGGCAAGTCTTTCGAGGGGCCGGACGAGGGGGACATTTCCGGATTTCTCGAAATGGAATTGGACGAGGGGATCGATGCCGAAGACATCGAAATCGTCGCCGCGCAGAATGTCGGCGACGAGATCGAGCCGGTCTATCGCACGCGCGCCAATCTCGACCTGGTGCTCGAGGAAGACTTCGCCGAAATGGTCGACCGGATCGGCGACCGTCCGGTGGTCAAGGTCGTAGCCGAAAAGGGTACCGAATATCCCGCCGTGCTGTTCACGCGCTCCGAACCGATCGGTGACGAGGACTGGAACGTGCGCATCGAAAAGCTGCAGGTGCGCAATCGCAAGGGTCGCCCGCTGTCGAGCTTCACCGATTACATCGTCGAAGGCTCGGCCGAGGAGAAACAGGCGATCGAGGACGAGAAACGCGAAGCCGCCGATGCCGAGAAGAAGGCGGCCGAGCGCCTGGCCGCAGCGCGCCGGGGCTTCGCTGGAAGCTGGAAGGCGACCCAGCCGCTCAAGCGCAGCGGTTCGGTCTATTCGCAGAACGGCCAGCAGATCGGCGTGAGCTTCGATCTCAAGCCGGGCGAGGACGGGTTCGGGCGCGGCACCGGGCGGGTCTATGACTTCGCCGATCCCTCTGTCTTCGCGCAGTCGGACGTCACCTATACGGTCGACGACAGCGGCGATTTCGCGACCGTCACCTTCCTGTCACGCGCACAGCATGACGAACTCCGGTTCTACGTGACCGAGGGCACGAACTTCAAGCTGACCGACGACGGCAAGGCCGATATCAACAACGGTCGCTGGTCGATAGCGATGAAGAAGTAGGCAGCCATTCGCCGGGGCGAAGGCTCGGTCCGGTCAAGCGGCGGGGCGGTTCCCCGAGCGGAGCCGCCCCGCCTCTTGCGAAGGCTCAGTCGCGGCTTGCGAGGGCGAGCGAGCGGCGCGCCTTCAGCGTGCGCTTCGCTTCCTGGTAGCTGCTCGTGACGCAGGTGCGGTTGATCCAGCTGGCACTGCCGCAGACCTGCTTCGCAGCGGTCAGCAGGCGCTGGTCGAGCATGCGCATATGTTCGGGATTGGTCAGGTCGAGGTCGCCGTAGTCGACGATTGCGGTCTTCTCGGGCACATCCTGCGCGATCGCGGGGACGCCGGCCGAAACGGCGAGTGCGGCGAGAGCGGTAAAGGTAATGCGACGCATGGGAAATCTCCTTGGGAGGTGAATCGTCTGGTCGCCTTCGTCGTACATCCCTGCTTATCTTTATGCCCGGATGATGCTGCACCTGCGAACATGCCGCAAGTGCGAAATGCACATGCTGTAGTGCATGCCACTCACGACAGCGTTTCGAGACGCGGCGCCAACTTCTTGGGGGAGGGAGAGGAATGTCGGCGGCCGCGTCTCTACTCGCTGCCATATCGCCTCGCCGGTGCCGGTGGGCCCGAGGGCCGACCGCAGTGGCGAGGAAGGCCAGAAACCCGGCTGCTTGGGGGCCGAAGCTTCTGTAATTCGTCCGAGACGGGAGGGTCAGGGGTTCACCGTCCGGCTGTGAGATGGGTAATAATATTCCACTGCCGTGAACTAAAGTGAGAAAAAATGGAATGATGTTGCGTTTCGCGCAACCATTCGACCCGCAGCCTCTTCGCCGCCACTCCGAGCATTCCGGGCATCACGACGGCGATAAGTGCCGAAGTCGCCAGCGGAATTGCAGGGAAGTGCACAATCGTCACGGCGCCAATGAAACGCGCGAACAGGCCTTGTCGACGGCGATCGCGCGGCTGCGATGCCGGTCGGGTATAACGGCTGCCTCGCTTATCGGCATGGCCCAAGGGGACAATCGCGCTCTGGCAATCGGCAATGCTGGACAGCGGGTGCAGCCTGCCTTTAACGGACCCCATGCAGCCAGAGCACCTTCCCGATTCCATCCTCATCGTCGATTTCGGCAGCCAGGTCACCCAGCTCATCGCGCGCCGCGTGCGCGAAGCCGGGGTGTACTCGGAAATCGCCCCCTTCACCCAGGCGGAAGAGGCCTTCCACCGGCTCAAGCCCAAGGGCGTGATCCTCTCGGGCGGCCCGGCCAGCGTCCCCGACGAGGGATCCCCGCGTGCCCCCGACGTGATCTTCGACAGCGGGGTGCCGGTGCTCGGCATCTGCTACGGCCAGCAGGTGATGACCCAGCAGCTGGGCGGCGAGGTTCGCCCCGGCCACGAGACCGGCGAGGGTGGCGAATTCGGGCGCGCCTATTGCGAGGTTTCGGAGGAATGCGTGCTGTTCGACGGCCTATGGCAGCCGGGCGAAACGCACCAGGTGTGGATGAGCCACGGCGACAAGGTCACCCAGCTCGCCGACGGCTTCCGCATCGTCGCCACCAGTCCCGGCGCGCCCTTTGCGCTGATCGCTGACGACGAGCGACGTTACTACGGCACCCAGTTCCACCCCGAAGTGGTCCACACCCCCGACGGCGGCAAGCTGCTCGCCAATTTCGTGCGCCATGTCTGCGGGCTCGCGGGCGACTGGACCATGGCCGAATTCCGCAAGACCAAGATCGAGGAAATCCGGGCCCAGGTGGGTGACGGCAAGGTCATCTGCGGCCTTTCGGGTGGGGTCGACAGTGCGGTCGCCGCGGTTCTCATCCACGAGGCGATCGGCGACCAGCTCACCTGTGTTTTCGTCGACCACGGCCTGATGCGGATGAACGAGGCCGAGCAGGTCGTCACCCTCTTCCGCGACCATTACAACATCCCGCTGGTCCACGTGAACGCGGAAGAGATGTTCCTCGGCGGTCTCGCCGGCCAGATCGACCCCGAAAAGAAGCGCAAGTTCATCGGCGGCGCCTTCATCGACCTGTTCGAGGCCGAGGCGAAGAAGATCGGCGGCGCCGATTTCCTCGCCCAGGGCACGCTCTACCCCGACGTGATCGAGAGCGTCAGCTTCACCGGCGGGCCCTCGGTCACGATCAAGAGCCACCACAATGTCGGCGGCCTGCCCGAGCGGATGAACATGAAGCTGGTCGAGCCCTTGCGCGAGCTGTTCAAGGACGAGGTCCGCGAACTCGGCCGCGAGCTCGGCCTGCCCGAGATCTTCGTCGGCCGTCACCCCTTCCCCGGCCCCGGCCTCGCTATCCGCATCCCGGGGGAAGTGACCAAGGAGCGCTGCGACATCCTGCGCAAGGCCGACGCGATCTATCTCGAGGAAATCCGCAACGCCGGCCTCTACGACGCGATCTGGCAGGCCTTCGCGGTGCTGCTCCCGGTCAAGACCGTCGGCGTGATGGGCGACGGGCGCACATATGACAGCGTCTGCGGGCTGCGCGCGGTGACCAGCACCGACGGCATGACCGCCGATATCTACCCCTTCGACGCGAGCTTCCTCAGCCGAGTCGCCACGCGCATCATCAACGAGGTGCAGGGCATCAACCGCGTGGTGTATGACTATACCAGCAAGCCGCCGGGCACGATCGAGTGGGAGTGATCCCGCCTACATCTTCGGTTCCCCCGACGATCGATGGCGTCGGCGACTTCGTCGATCGTATCGCGCGCGGCGACTAGGCTCTGGCGTGCCTGCGGGAACATGCCGCTGCCGCCCCTCGTTCGTACCCCATCGGTGGGGATTGCATAAGAACCGAGGAGAGAGATCATGAAAACCGCATATCTGTTTGCCGCCAGTGCGGCTGCGTCCTTCGCGCTGGCTGGGTGCGCAACGCTGGAAGAAGGCGTCGCCGAGGAGGTCGCTGAGACCTATTACGCCTCGCTCACCGGGGCACAGGAGGTCGGCGGGGGCGATCCCGACGGGTCGGCCAGGGCCGAGATCACCGTCAGCGACGAACTCGACCAGATCTGCTGGGACATCAACGACGTTCGCGGCATCGGTCCGGTCACTGCGGCGCATATCCACAAGGGCGCTGCCGGCACCAACGGTCCGCCCGTGGTCACGCTCACCCGGGCAAACGAAGGCGGCTGGAAGGGCTGCACCGATGCCGGCGAATGGAGCGAAGACTGGATCGAGAACAATTACGCCGGATTCTACGTCAACCTCCACACGGCCGAATATCCCAACGGCGCGATCCGCGGGCAGCTCACCAATACCGGCGGATAGGACAATCGCCATCGACGGTTGTCGCGCGGGTGAAGCCGCGCGATAGCCGCCGGATGGAACTGCCCCTCGGCCCCGATCCGCGCAGCGAGACGCTCCGCCGCCTGCAGGCGCTGCTGGTCCAGCGGTTCGGGCGGATCGAGCGCGCCGCCGAAGCCTGGCGACAGCCCGAATGGGCGCTCGTCCAGGGCGTGATCGGCGCGCAGACCAGGTCGGAAATCTCCAATCTGGCGACCGATCGCCTGCTCGCGCGCTGGGGCAGCTGGGAGAAGGTGGCCGAGGCTCCGCTCGAGGAGCTGCAGGCCGAACTCGCGACGCAGACCTATCCCAATGTTGCCGGCGAACGCCTCAAGGCGTGCCTCGCCGACCTGATCGCGCGGCGCGGCAGCGTCGACCTGTCGCATCTCGAGGCGTTGGACACGCTCGCGGCGATGGATTGGCTCGAGCAGCTGCCCGGAGTGGGCCGCAAGATCGCCGCCGGGGTGATGAATGCGAGCACGCTCGATCGCCGCGCGGTGGTGCTCGACGGGCATCACCGGCGCATCCTCCAGCGCATGGGGCTGGTCCCGCCCAAGGCGAATACCGACCGCGCCTTCGCCGCGATCATGCCCGCCATGCCGCCCGAATGGTCGGGCGCCGATTACGACGAGCACCACCTGCTGATGAAGCAGCTCGGCCGGACCTGGTGCCGCCCCTCTGCGCCCGAATGTCCCGCGTGCCCGGCGCAGGCGCTGTGCGAAACCGGCCGTCGCCGCGCGTGATTGCAGCGGCCACGCGCTTGCGCCACAAGGGCGCGCAATGAAACGCATCGGCTCGATCCTGCTGTGGTCCGCAATCGCGGCGGCCTTCATCGGACCGGGGACGGTCACCGCCGCGGCCAGCGCGGGCGCCAGCGTCGGCCCGGCGCTGCTGTGGGCCATCCTCTTCTCGGGCATCGCCACCTTCACCTTGCAGGAATTCGCCGGGCGCCTGGCGATCGGCACCGGCGACGATCTCGCGAGCGTCCTGCGCCGCCGCTATCCCGAAGGCTTCGCGCGCGCGGCCACGCTGCTGCTGGTCGGCGGGGCGATCCTGCTCGGCTGCGCGGCATACGAGGCGGGCAATATCCTCGGCGGGGCGGCGGGGGCGATGCTGGCCATCGACCTGCCCAAACCCGCGGTGACGCTCATCCTGGCGCTCGCCGCCGCGCTTCTGCTGCTCGCGGGATCGCCGCAGGGGGTGGCACGGCTGATGGCGGTCTTCGTCGGCCTGATGGGGGTAGGCTTTCTGGCGGTGGCAATCTCTCTCGCACCGGCCGTCGGACCGCTCCTCGCCGGTATGGTGCCGGCACCCGGTTTCGCCGACGATCAGGCCGCGCTGCTGGGCGTGCTCGCGCTGGTGGGGACCACGGTCGTGCCCTACAATTTCTTCCTCGGCGCAGCGCTGGCGCGCGGGCAGGGGCTCGGCGACATGCGCTTCGGTCTCGCGGTCTCGGTCGGAATCGGCGTGCTGATCACCGCTGCCATCCTCGTCGTCGGGACCGCGCTCGCGGGCGAGTTCTCCTTCGAGGCGCTGGGCGACACGCTCGCCGACAGGCTCGGCGGCTGGGCGCGCACCGGCTTCGGCATCGGCCTGCTCGCCGCCGGCATTTCCTCGGCGGTGACCGCCCCGCTCGCCGCCGCGCTGACCGCGCGCGGACTGTTCGCCTCGGCCGAGGACCCACGCTGGCAGGCACGCGGCTGGCGGTTCCGCGCGGTCTGGGGCGCGGTCCTGCTGATCGGCCTCGGCTTCGGGCTCGTCGACATCAGGCCGACCCCCGCGATCCTCGCGGCGCAGGCCTTCAACGGGGCGCTGCTGCCGCTCGTCGCGCTGTTCCTGCTCGCCGCCATGAACGACGAGGCGCTGCTGGGCGATGCGGCAAACGGCCCGCTCGCCAACGGCTTCGGCCTGCTGGTGGTCGGGGTCGCGACGATGCTCGGGCTCACCGCCGTCGCGCGCGCTTCGAGCACGACGCTCGGCTTCGCGCTGCCCGATCCGGGGCTGATGCTCCCCGCCTTCGCGGTGCTCGGCGTATTTCTCGGCCGCGCGGTCACGCGGCGCACGCAAGGCTAGCCGGGGAAAGCGACCCCCGTCATTTCCTCGGACTTGGCCCAGAGCTTCTCGGCCAGATCCTCGTCGCGGATATGCGGCCAGTATCCGCCCGCGCGCGGGTTTTCGGGATCGGCGGCGACCGCGATGTCGCAATCCTCGCAATAGACCCCGCCCTTGCCCTCGAGCAGCGGCGAGGTCGCACACCAGACGCTGGTCGCGGCGCCCTCTTCGGTCGACTTGAAGGCCTCGTGGACATTGCCCTCCTCGTCGTACCAGCCCATCGCTTTCTGCTCCTCCATCGTCAGGTGGCGCTGAAGCGGGGTGGCGATGCCGCCCGGATGGACCGCGAAGGCACGCACGCCTTTCGCCGCGCCCAATGTGTCGAGCTGGAGCGCGAACAGCGCATTGGCCGACTTCGCCTGCCCGTAGGCGAGCCACTTGTCGTAGTCGCGGTGCTCGAAATTGGGATCGTGCAGATCGAGCCCGTGGAGGCGGTGGCCGATTGAGGAAAGCGCCACCACGCGTGCGCCGCCGTCCGCAACCAGCAGCGGCCACAGCCGCGCGGTCAGCTGGAAATGACCGAGGTGGTTGGTGGCGAACTGCATCTCGTAACCGCGGGCATCGCGGGCGAGCGGGCTAGCCATGATCGCGGCATTGTTGATCAGGATGTCGATCGCGTCGGTTGCGCCTCCGATCGCTCCGGCAAAGCCGTCGATCGAGGCTGGATCGGAGAGGTCGAGCGGCAGGATCGTGATGTCGCCGTCCATGCCGTCGAGCACGTCGTGCGCCTGGTCGGGGCGCCGCGCGCCGACGATTATTCGGGCGCCGGCCCCGGCCATGGCGCGGACGGTTTCGGTCCCGATGCCCGAATAGCCGCCGGTCACGACGACCGTCTTGCCCGACAGGTCGATATCCTCGACGACCTCGCGGGCGGTCGAGCGATAGCCGAAGGGCGAATCTATGGGTGTCTGCGGTGCGGGCATGCGATCTCTCCTCTCGGGAGAATGCTATGCGCGCAGCATGACGGCTTGGCTACCTCTGCGAAGTCGCGGGAAGCCAGGCTCAGCCCTCGGCGTCGACCTTCGTATAGGGCACGAAATCGTCGAGGAAGAGCACGCCGGTCAGGAATCCGCCGGTGCGTTCGACCATCTCGATCTGGTCGGTACGGCACAGCGAGGTCGGGCTGAAGCGGCGAATCACCATGACATCGCTGTCGTCGATGCTGTCGGGATTGCGCGTGTAGTTGACCCACACCGTATCGCCGTCGCGATAGGTCAGCGCGGTGCCGTCGATCTGGTGGATGGATCGACTGCCGATCGTGGCGATGCAGCGCCGCGGTTCGCCCGCCACGCGGCCTTCGAGCAGCTTGGCGAGTTCGGCTTCGCCGCGGGTCATCTGCGCGGGCTCCTCGGCGCTGAGCGGCACGGCGAGCAGCCCCAGTGCGGCGGCGGTGAAGGCAAGCGGTTTGATCATGGCGATTCTCTCCATTCGGTGCATGGATACTATATCACACTCGCTGAACCTGCGCTGAGCGGAAGAGCCTCTCGCTCATGCGGTTCCGCCAACGGTAATTCCATCGACCAGCAGGGTCGGCTGGCCGACGCCGGCAGGGATGCTCTGCCCGCCCTTGCCGCACATACCCACGCCTTCGTCGAGCGCCATGTCGTTGCCGATGCCGCGCACCTTGGTCAGCACCGTGGGCCCGTCGCCGATCAGCGTCGCACCTTTGATCGGGGCGACCACCTTGCCCTTTTCGACCCTGTAGGCCTCGGTGCAGGCGAAGACGAACTTGCCGCTGACGATATCGACCTGCCCGCCGCCGAAGCTGGTGGCGTAGATGCCGTCCTCGACGCGGCTGAGCAGCTCTTCCGGATCGTCGCTGCCGCCGCGCATGAAGGTATTGGTCATGCGCGGCATGGGCGCATGTTCGTAGGACTGGCGGCGACCGTTGCCGGTCGCCTCGACCCCCATCAGCCGGGCATTGAGCCGGTCCTGCATGTAACCCTTGAGGATGCCGTCCTCGATCAGCACCGTCTCGCGCGTCGGGGTGCCCTCGTCGTCGATGCTCAGCGAACCGCGGCGGTTGGCGATGCTGCCGTCGTCGACCACGGTGACGCCCGGTGCGGCGACGCGTTCGCCGATGCGGCCCGAAAAGGCGCTGGTGCCCTTGCGGTTGAAATCGCCCTCGAGCCCGTGGCCGACCGCTTCGTGCAGCAGCACGCCGGGCCAGCCGGGCCCGAGCAGCACGGTCTTCTCGCCCGCCGGCGCCTCGACGCTCTCGAGATTGACCAGCGCCTGGCGCACGGCCTCGTCCACCGCGTGCATCCAGCGGCCTTCGTCGAACAAATCGTCGTAGAGATAGCGCCCGCCGAAGCCGAAGCTGCCGGTCTCTCGCCTGCCGTTGGCTTCGGCGACGATGCTGACGTTCAGCCGCACGAGCGGGCGGATGTCGCGCGCGGTGAAACCGTCCGCGCGGATGATGTCGATCGCGCTCCAGCTGCCGGCCAGGCTGGCGCTGACCTGTGCGACGCGGGGATCCTTGGCGCGCGCCACCGCATCGATTTTCTCGAGCAGCCCGACCTTTTCCGCGAAGGGCACGAGGTCGAGCGGGCTGACATCGGTGTAGAGGTGGCGATTGGTGCGCTCGGGCGGGGCCGCATGGGGCGATGTGGTCGCATCGAGCAGTTGCAGCGTCTCGCCCGCGCGCGCGATCGCCTTGGCGCTGATCTCGTTGGCATGGGCGAAACCGGTGGTCTCGCCCGAGACGCCGCGCAGGCCGAAACCCGAGTCGCGCGAATAATCGGCGGTCTTCAACCGGCCGTCGTCGAAGGCGAAGCTCTCGCTCGCCATGAACTGGAGGTAGAGCTCGCCGTCGTCGCAGGGCGCGAGCAGGCGGCGGGTGAGCGCCTGGGCCTCCCCGGGATCGAACTGGCTGTAGAGCAGGGCGTGCGGATCGGTCGCTGGCGTCATGCTACCCATGTAGGGTGCGATGCGAGCGAAGGCGAGGGGTCAGCGATGCCCCGGGTCGGCGCCTTCGGAAATATCCATCAGCTGCGACTGGTCGACGCCATCGGCGGGGCCGCCCTCGAGGACGAAGCGCCGGTCGCAATAGCCGCAGTCGACATAGCCGTGCTCGTCGATCTCGAGATAGACCTTGGGATGGCCGAGCGCGATCGGCTTGTAGTTCTCGCCGCTGCGGATGTTGGTCGCGCCGTCGCACCACACGCGCCGCGTGGTGACCTTGGAGATTTCGGGAGGAGGCAGGCTCATGGGAGTGGTCCGATAATATGTGCCGTGCGCGGGCGCAAGCATTCGCCGCTTGTCGCGCCCCCGCAGCGTCCCTAGGTCACTGCGCATGACCACGCCCCCAGCCATCCGCATCGACAATCTCGTCAAGGAATATGCCCCGCCGGGACCCGGCGAACCGCCCAAGCTGGCACTGAAGGGCGTGAGTTTCGATGTCCCGCAGGGCGGCATCTTCGGCCTGCTCGGCCCCAATGGCGCGGGCAAGTCGACGCTGATCAACATCCTCGCCGGGCTGGTCAGAAAGACCGGCGGCAGCGCCGAGATCTGGGGCTTCGACATCGGCGAGAACCCGCGCAACGCCAAGCGGTCGATCGGCATCGTGCCGCAGGAAATCGTCTTTGACCCCTTCTTCACGCCCTTTGAAGTGCTCGAAAACCAGGCCGGTTTCTACGGCATTCCCAAGGCCGAGCGCCGCAGCGAGGAACTGCTGCGCGCGGTACATCTGTGGGACAAGAAGGATGCCTATGCGCGCACGCTGTCGGGCGGGATGAAGCGCCGCCTGCTGATCGCCAAGGCGATGGTGCACTCGCCGCCGATCCTCGTGCTCGACGAGCCGACCGCGGGGGTCGACGTCGAACTGCGCCGTCAATTGTGGGAACTCGTCACCGAACTCAACGCCCAGGGCGTGACCGTGGTGCTGACGACGCACTATCTCGAGGAAGCCGAGCAATTGTGCGACCGAATCGCGATCATCAACCACGGCGAGCTCATCGCCGACAAGCCGACCCGCGAGCTGGTCGGCATGGCGCGCGAGAAGATCGTCGCCGTCACGGTCGACAAGGACCTCGGCGGTCCGATCATGGAAGAGGCCTTCACCCGGGCCGAGGTGGTCGAGCCGCGGCGGCTGGAGATCACCTACGACCGCGACCGCACCAGCGCGGGGCAGGTGCTCGCGCTGGTCCAGAGCCATGGCTATGCGATCGAGGACGTCACCACGCGCGAAGCCGACCTCGAGGACGTCTTCGTCCAGCTGACCGGCGCGGGGTAGGGCCGCCCCTCAGTGGATTGCGCGGCGACCGAGCCCAGCATCCTTGACCCGCATCGCGGCCCACAGGTGCGGTTCGACCTCTTCCATCGGCGTGCGGCAATTGCGGCAGCGGCCGAATTTCTGCCCGCCGGCGCGCTTGACGTTCTCGCGATCGACCTTGTGCTTGCCCAGCGCGCAGGCGATGTGACCCAGTTTCATTATGTGCGACCCTCTAGTCCCGTAGCTGATCCCCTGTCGCCCCGGCCCTAGCGGGTCGCTGCGCCGCCATAACCCCCCTTGCGCCGGACCGTTCTGTTCTTGCCGCCTGACGTTTACCCCGGCATGACGCGCGCATGACAGACACCCCTCACGACGTCCTCGTCATCGGTTCGGGCGCCGCCGGACTCACCGCCGCGCTGGCGCTGGCCGAGACCAGGAAGGTGCTGGTGCTCGCCAAGGGCCGGCTCGACAGCGGCTCGACTGCCTGGGCGCAGGGCGGGATCGCCGCCGTGCTCGACGCGGGCGACACGTTCGAGAACCATATCCGCGACACCATGGTCGCCGGCGCGGGGCTCAACGATCTCGCAACGGTCGAATTCGTGATCGAGCGCGCGCCCGCCTCGATCGACCGGCTGTGCGAACTGGGCGTGCCCTTCAATCGCGAGGAGGGCGATCTCCACCTGACCCGCGAGGGCGGCCATTCGCACCGGCGGATCGTCCATGTGAACGACGCGACCGGCTGGGCGGTGCAGGCGGCGCTGCTCAAGGCGGCGGAGGAAAACCCCAATATCACCCTGCTGCCGGGGCAGAGCTGCATCGACCTCATCACTGGGCGCAACCAGGTCGATTATTCGGGCTCGGGCCGCGTCTGGGGCGCCTATGCGCTCGACGAGGAAAGCGGCGAAGTGGTGGCGCATGTCGCGCGCGCGACTGTGCTCGCGGCGGGCGGCGCAGGGCGCGTCTACCTGTTCAGCACCGCGCCGCGAGGGGCGACCGGAGACGGCATCGCCATGGCGTGGCGCGCGGGCGCGCGTGTCTCCAACATGGAGATGATGCAGTTCCACCCGACCTGCCTCTACAATCTCGAGGTCAAGAACTTCCTCATCACCGAAGCGGTGCGCGGCGAGGGCGGGCGGCTGATCAATCCGGTGACGGGCGAGCGCTACATGGAGAAATACGATCCCGAGCGCATGGAGCTGGCCCCGCGCGACATCGTGGCGCGCGCGAACGACGACCAGATCAAGCGCTACGGGCTCGACTACGTCCATCTCGACATCAGCCACCAGCCGCCCGAGTTCGTGATGGAGCATTTTCCCACCATCCACGAGAAGCTGATGGGGCTGGGGATCGACATGACCAAGGGACCGATCCCGGTGGTGCCGGCGCAGCATTACACCTGCGGCGGGGTCAAGATCGGGCTCGACGCCAAGACCGACCTGCCCGGCCTGTGGGCGGCGGGGGAATGCACCGAGAGCGGGCTCCACGGCGCCAACCGGCTGGCCTCGAACTCGCTGCTCGAGTGCTTCGTCTTCGGCGAGGCGGCGGCGAAGGACATCCTCGCCTGCTGGGACAAGCTCGACGATCCGCCCGCGATCCTGCCGTGGGATGAAAGCCGCGTGACCGATTCGGACGAGGAAGTGGTGATCAAGCAGAACTGGACCGAGATCCGTCGCTTCATGTGGAACTATGTCGGCATCGTGCGCACGACCAAGCGGCTCGAACGCGCCGCGCACCGCATCCGCAATCTGCGCGGCGAGGTCGAGGATTACTACGGCCACTTCCGCGTGACCACCGACCTCATCGAACTGCGCAACCTGCTCGAATGCGCCGACCTGATCGTCCAGAGCGCCCTCAAACGGCACGAGAGCCGCGGGCTCCATTTCATCATGGACTATCCCGAAACCGCATCCGTGGCGAAGGATACCGTGCTGGTGCCCTGACCGCCTGGGCGATCGGTCGCTCATTGCGGCGTTTTGCAGAATTTCCAGTCAATTGGCGGAAACCGGTTGGACCCTGAAGTATTGGCACAGGAGCCGATGCGCACATACGAAGGGTCGACATGCGATTGTACCGGGCAACCGCCTTTATTTTCCCCAAACACTACACTGCGCGCATGTTCGCGCTCAGTTTCGGAGCGGTGCACATTCCGCTCGTGGCCTACCTCGTGCTCGAAGCCCTTCGGGGTAGCTGGGATTGGTCCACTTTTCTCGCCCTGCTGGTCGCCACGGTGGTCGGCAGCGGCTTCGCGATCGCCGGGCTTGCGGGCCTGCTCGCGCCCGTGGCGGTCGCGACCCGCGGGCTCCGTGCGCTGCGCGATGGAGTGGATTGCGAGGACATCCCGACCGGCGGTCCGGACATGGCGGGCGAGCTGCTGGAATCGGTTGCCCATGCCCTGCGGTCTACCAGTGCCCGGCTCGACGAACTCAAGGACCTCGCGCTGACCGATCCCCTCACGGGCCTGCTCAACCGCAGGGGCTTCGCCGAGGTTCTCGGACAGGACCCCAAGGCCAGCGGCACGCTCGCCGTGCTCGATGGCGACCGCTTCAAGCAGGTCAACGACAGCTTGGGCCATGCCGAAGGCGACCGCTTGCTGCGCACGCTGGCAGATCGGCTGAAGGATCGCACGCGTCCGCAGGATATTGCCGCACGCTGGGGCGGCGACGAATTCGTCGTCTTCTTCAAGGATACGTCGGTCGAAGAGGCGGGCCGCATTCTCAAGCGCATCCAGCTCTCGCTGCGTTTTCGGCCGATCGCCAAGCTCGATGGCCGGCCCGTGTCTTTCAGCGTGGGGCTGGCCCCCATCGCCGATTCATCGATCGAAACCGTCGAGGCGGCGGTGAGGAATGCCGATGCCGAGATGTATGGCAGCAAGCGCGGGCAGCAAATGGTCGAGGCCTGATCACCGAGAGCGGCTTGGCGGTCAGGTAGAGCGCCAGTTCGCCATCGACCAGTCGCCACGCAGCATCCAGTCCTCGAGCGCATAGTGGCCCACGACACCGGCGCTGATCGGTTTGGGAAAGAAGATGCCGATACTCTCGCCAAGCTGCCACGAGACCTCGCCCTGCGCGACATAGCCGGGCAGCAGCACCAGTTCCACCGGCGAGCCGATGCGCGCGACGATATCGCGGCATTCGACCATGCAGCCCGAGGACGAGAGATTGCGCATGGCACAGCGCATGCCCACTCCGTCGATCGTGATCCGCACGTCGTCCATAGTCCCGCTGCGCGGCTCGCTGCGTCGCTCCATTCCCACCCTCCACTGGTCCCGGCGTAGACAGCACCCGAAACGGATCGGCTGCACACTGGGCGCCGGTCGGCGACCATGCCCGAATGAAGGCAGGCCTCCCGGCGATGCGCTTCATTCTAGCAGAGGCGATTCGATTTGATTGTAGAGCGGCGCCATGCCCCGGCTTGCGCGTCGGGGAAGGCTTTGGACTGGACAAGCGACCGAGATTGCGATGAGGTCGGCCCTCGTAATCGGGAGGAAGGGCATGCCCAAGGCGACGGCTAACGGGATCGAAATTCACTATGAGGAGCACGGCGACCCGAACGCGCCGCCGATGCTGCTGATCATGGGCTTCGGGGCGCAGCTGACGCTGTGGCCCGACGAGCTGGTCGAGGCGCTCGCCGATCACGGCTTCCGCGTGATCCGTTATGACAATCGCGACATCGGCCTCAGCCACAAGTTCGACGGGGTCAAGGCGCCCGGCCTGGTCAAGCTGACGCTCCTGTCCAAGATCGGCCTCAAGCCCAAGGTCCCCTACACGCTGGCCGACATGGCCGATGACGGGGCCGGCCTGCTCGACGCGCTCGGCATCGACAAGGCGCATATCGTCGGGGCGAGCATGGGCGGGATGATCGCCCAGCATTTCGCCGCGCGGCATGCCGACAAATGCCTCTCGCTGACCTCGATCTTCTCCACCACGGGTAATCCCAAGCTGCCGCCGGCCAGGCCCGAAGCGATGAAGGCGCTGGTGACGCGGCCCAGCAGCACGGAGGAGAAGGTGCTGGTCGATCACGGCGTGATGCTCGCCCGCACGATCGGCTCGCCCGGCTATCCGGCGGAGGAAGAGCGCCTGCGCGAGCGGACCGCGGCGAGCGTGCGGCGCAGCTTCTATCCCGAGGGCCCGACGCGGCACCTCTCGGCGATCGTCGCCGATGGCGACCGCCGCCCGATGCTGAAGGGGATCTCCGTGCCGACGCTGGTGCTGCACGGCGAGGACGATCCGCTGGTCCCCTGCGAGGGCGGGCGCGACACCGCCGCCAGCATTCCCGGCGCCAAGCTCAAGACCATCCCCGGCTGGGGGCACGACCTGCCGCTCGAGCTGGTCGACGAACTGGCTGCAACCATTGCCGACCATGCCAGGGAAAGCGCCGCCTAGTTCTGCGTCACGCCCGTTTGCGCGCTTCTGATCGACGAATGACCCTCGCGGTCCGACCGGCGGACGAACGGGAATTGTGCAGCTGGGCGCAACTATGGCGAGTTTATTACCTTAGAGAGCAATCTCCTGCCGGGGTCCTTCCGCATCGCCTCAGCCATGCGCAATGAAGAGGGCCTCTACGCTCCCAATCTTTCGCGACCTGCTTTCGACAGGCGCTTTTGCCCCTGCGTTTGACAAGATTCTTTCGCATTCTAGGGTGATCAGCGATGGCGGGCCGCCGCAGCCGCCCGCTCTCGCGATCGACCACTGATCGTGCATCACGGGACTGTCGCTCGCCTTTTCCGGCGGGGCGGGAGGCGCGAAACTGCGGCCGGTCATCTTTGCAACGGAAAGGATGATCCGATGAAGCTCCCCCTCTTTGCCCTGGGCGCTGCGCTGTCGCTGACCGCGGTCCCGGCCAGTTCGCAGAACATCGTCGTCTCGGCGGATACGGCCGCGATCGATCTCGTCTCGCGCGATCTCGACCGCACCCTCCTGCGCGCCGAATGGCCCCGCCCCAGGACTACCGGCGAAGGCCTGGTCATGGTGCGGTTCCAGCGTGGAGCCGACGGCCGGCCGGCGCAGGTGACACTCTACCGTGCCTCGGGACGCCAAGATGTCGACCGTCTCGCCTTGCGCGCGGTCGCCGCGCTCGGTCGCTCAGCCCCGCTGCCCGCGATCGGCGGCGCCGGGCAGGTCTTCCAGGCCAATGTCATCCTCGCCAACAGCGGGCGGACGCATGCCTCCCTCCAGGGGCAGCTGGTGCGGCTCGAACAGGCCCGGCTGGCCGATCCGCGCGAGCGCTCGGTCCTGGCGTTCGGAGGCACCCCGCGCGACGCGGGCTAGCACCGCCGGGTCATTTCCCCCTTCGGCGGTGTCGCCCGCCGCGCTGCGGGCGGCGGCGGCATCGTCGGAGGCTGTGCGTGGGCGGTGCGCGCGCACCGCCTGATTCCAAAATTGCGCATCCGGATTCGATTGAATCTCAAGCCGGATCGATCGTTTTTGCCCGCAAAATTTTTTTCCCGGATTCATTTTGCCCCTTGCGTTCGGCGCGAGTCCAGCTTGGTCCACGCGTCGCGGCGTTGCAGCAAGATAAGGCACTGCGCTCGCGACCCCGTTCGGGGCGTCAAATCGGCATTGACCCTCTTGCGCTCGAATCGCACCTGATTCAGTATCTAGTGGTCGGGCTACCGGGGGTACCCACAAGACCTAGCTATCTGCGGCACGCTCCCCATATCGGGATCGGGCCGCGATCGCGGCGGGACTGTGGAGAAAAGGGGATAAGTTTTCGCCCCGGAAGCGCACAAAATTGCTAGGTGGGATCGCTGTCCCGCCGACTCGAACACAAGCGGAACACCGGTGCGCGAACAAGCCGCGCACGGAACTGGAAAAGGCGGGGCACACGATGGATTTCAAAAGCGGGGACGACACGGCGATGACACTGGATATCGATACCCACGACAGCGCCCCCGAGCCCACCACGCAGACAAAGGCGGTCGCCATGGAAAAGACGGACACAGGCAGCGAAGGACTGGTCGCGCAGGTCGCGAGCGAAGCGCTCGCCGGCGCGGTCGCGAATGCGGCTGCAGAAGCCACCAAGGAAGACAGCAAGAAGGTGCTCGATCGCCGCTTCGACGTGCAGATCGACGAATCGCGCGATGCCTTGCTGACCGAATTCGGCAAGGAAACGCTGATCGACCGCTACCTGCTTCCGGGGGAGAAGTTCCAGGACCTGTTCGCGCGCGTCGCCGACTATTTCGCCGACGACCAGGATCATGCGCAGCGGCTTTACGACTATATCTCGAAACTGTGGTTCATGCCCGCGACCCCCGTGCTGTCGAACGGCGGCACCACGCGCGGCCTGCCGATCTCCTGCTACCTCAACTCGGTCTCCGACAGCCTCGACGGGATCGTCGGCACCTGGAACGAGAACGTCTGGCTCGCCTCCAAGGGGGGCGGCATCGGCACCTATTGGGGCAATGTCCGCGGCATCGGCGAACCCGTCGGCCTCAACGGCAAGACCAGCGGCATCATCCCCTTCGTCCGGGTGATGGACTCGCTGACGCTGGCGATCAGCCAGGGCAGCCTGCGCCGCGGTTCGGCCGCCTGCTACATCGACGTCACCCATCCCGAAATCGAGGAATTCCTCGAGATCCGCAAACCCTCGGGCGACTTCAACCGCAAGGCGCTGAACCTGCACCACGGCGTGCTGGTCACCGACGCCTTCATGGAAGCCGTGCGCAACGGCGAGGAATTCGACCTCCTGTCCCCCCGCGACGGATCGGTCCGCAAGACGGTCGATGCGCGCAGCCTGTTCCAGAAGCTGGTCGAGACCCGCCTCGCCACGGGCGAGCCCTACATCGTCTTCTCCGACACGGTGAACCGGATGATGCCCAAGCATCACCGCGAGCTCGGCCTCAAGGTCTCGACCTCGAACCTGTGCGCCGAAATCACCCTGCCGACCGGCATCGACCACCTCGGTAACGATCGCACCGCGGTCTGCTGCCTGTCCTCGCTCAACCTCGAGAAGTGGGACGAGTGGAACAGCGACAAGACCTTCGTCGAGGACGTCATGCGCTTCCTCGACAACGTCCTGCAGGACTATATCGACCGCGCGCCCGACGAGATGGCCCGCGCCAAGTATTCGGCGATGCGCGAACGCTCGGTCGGCATGGGCGTGATGGGCTTCCACTCCTTCCTCCAGATGAAGGGCATCGGTTTCGAAAGCCCGATGGCCAAAGTGTGGAACCTCAAGATGTTCAAGCACATCAGCGCCAAGGCCGAAGAGGCCTCGCTGGTGCTGGCGCAGGAACGCGGGCCCTGCCCCGACGCCGCCGAAACCGGCGCGATGGAGCGCTTCAGCTGCAAGATGGCGATCGCGCCGACCGCGTCGATTAGCATCATCTGCGGCGGCACCTCGGCCTGCATCGAGCCGATCCCGGCCAACATCTACACCCACAAGACGCTGTCGGGCAGCTTCGTGGTCAAGAACCCCTATCTCGAGAAACTGCTCGACAAGAAGAGCAAGAACTCGACCAATGTGTGGAACTCGATCCTCGAGAAGGGCGGCAGCGTCCAGCATCTCGACTTCCTCACCGCCGAGGAAAAGGCGACCTACAAGACCAGCTTCGAGATCGACCAGCGCTGGCTGCTCGAATTCGCCGCCGATCGCGCGCCCTTCATCGACCAGGCGCAGAGCCTCAATCTCTTCATCCCCGCCGATGTCGACAAGTGGGACCTGATGATGCTGCACTTCCAGGCGTGGGAGAAGGGCATCAAGTCGCTCTATTACCTCCGCTCGAAGAGCGTGCAGCGCGCGGGCTTCGCCGGCGGGGTCGAGGCGGACAACACCGCCGACGCGGCCAAATACGAACTCGCCGCGGGCGCCGAGCAGACCGATTACGAGGAATGCCTCGCCTGCCAGTAAGCACCGGCGGACATGCGAAAAGCCCCGCTCTCCGGTGTGGAGGGCGGGGCTTTTTCATGGCCGGAACCCGTCCGGCGCGTCGGGTCAGGCCGCTTCGGTGGCCTTGGTGCCCAGACCGTTGGGGATGCGGGCGGTTTCCTTCAGATAGATGCGATTGTCGTCGATCTTCTCGACGTCGTCGATCTTGAGGAAATGGTGGATTTCGTCGGCGCTGTCCGACTTGGTCAGCTTGATCGCGTCGCCATCGACTTCGTCGACGGTGCCGACATGCTGGCCCTTGCAGTCTGCGACTTCCATGTGTTCCTTGATGCGAATCTTCTCGAACATACAGATTCCCCTTCGTTTTGCGTTGCTTACACCCAATCAACGGGCCGCAGCGGCAATCGGTCCACATCTCGTCGAGGCTGAGGCACCGTCCATGGTGGGGCCGGGAAAGACGCGGAAATCGAATGATCGCGACTCCCGCCCGCCTCAAGCAGCGCAGCGGCAGGGCGCAAACCAGCCCTCAAGTAGTGAAACGTTAGGGCGACCAAGAAAGTGACGCCCCGCCCTCGGTGGAGGAGCGGGGCGCCGGGGTTCGCGGACATCGCCCGCAATGAGGGGAAACCGGACGATGCCACTGTTCCCCGAACTGGCCGCGCGGCGCCCGTTGGAGGGGCAATGCGCGCGCGAAAAAACCGTTCAGTGTGACAACGCCGATGGCCGCCACCGCGTTCCGCAATTCGTCGCATGGGGGATGCGACGGGCCGAGGCCGTCCATCCCCATCTTATCCCCGCCGAATCAGTCCGGTTTGCCTTCGATTTTTCGCTCCGATTCCCTATATGAGTCGTTCGCGTCCAGAACCCGCCCGAAACCGGAGACCACAAGATGTCGTTGCTCGAAGCCCGCAAGACCTACAAGCCCTTCGAGTACCCCTGGGCCTACGAGTTCTGGAAGCGCCAGCAGCAGATCCACTGGATGCCCGAGGAAGTGCCGCTGGGCGAGGACTGCCGCGACTGGGCGCAGAAGATCACCGAGCACGAGCGCAACCTGCTCACCCAGATCTTCCGCTTCTTCACCCAGGCCGACGTCGAGGTGCAGGATTGCTACCACGACAAATACGGCCGCGTGTTCAAGCCGACCGAGATCAAGATGATGCTGACCGCCTTCTCCAACATGGAGACGGTCCACATCGCCGCCTATTCGCACCTGCTCGACACGATCGGCATGCCCGAATCCGAATATTCCGCCTTCATGGAATATGAGGAGATGAAGGACAAACACGATTATTTGCAGGTCTTCGGGGTCGACACCGACGAGGATATCGCGCGCACGCTCGCGGCCTTCGGCGGCTTCACCGAAGGGATGCAGCTCTTCGCCAGCTTCGCCATGCTGATGAACTTCCCGCGCTTCAACAAGATGAAGGGCATGGGCCAGATCGTGAGCTGGTCGGTGCGCGACGAGAGCCTCCATTGCGAAGGCATCATCCGCCTGTTCCACGAATTCGTGCGCGAGCGCGACTGCTACACCAAGGCGGTCAAGGAAGACATCATCGACATCTGCCAGAAGTCGGTGCGGCTGGAAGACAATTTCATCGACCTCGCCTTCGAAATGGGCCCGGTCA
>NZ_JBLYYF010000021.1:0-24571 GCF_048550555.1 Qipengyuania sp.
CCCTCAGCGGGCGATCAACCTCCCAAGGAACCGCAGGTAAATTGAGCGAGCTGCACGTTTCTATGACGCCGTGGCCTTGAATTTCGTATAAAAATCCACATCTGAATGTTAGCTACCAGTCGCAATCGACGGTCATCGCTTTCACAATTGGAAGCTCTCTCCTTCAGTTTCGTCTCTTAGTCGCAGCCGGGTCAATTCTGGCGCGCTGCAAGCTCGTTCGAAGGAATGACAGATGACGCATTACGGCAAGATCAAGAGCTACGACAGCAGCTCGGGCACTGGCTCGATCACGCCTGAAAAGGGGGGTGACGCGCTCCGCTTCAAGAAGGCAGACCTGCAGCAGGAAGGCCAAGTGCCAAAGGTCGACGAGCGTTTCAGCTACGACACCAGTGAAGTCGATGGCGGCAAGAAGAGCGCCGTGAACCTGCAGCAGCAGGGCTAACGCCGATGGTAGAGCCGGGGATCAACACCCCGGCTCTTTCTCGCTGCCCTTACGAGGATTTCCCGCTATGCCGATGAACCAATTTCTCTTCGATCACCAGCTTGCTGCCATGAAGGTCGACCGCTCTGGGTCGGCTGAAGAGCGCAAGGAAGCCTTCGAAGCGATGGGAAATCGCGCAAAGCGGATTGCGAACTGGCGAAAAACGAATGGTCTCACAGATCTTGGATCGCCTCGTGACGAACGTCCTCCTCCACATGAGGCCGGATAAGGTTCCTACCGCTCCCGCCGCAACGCCTGCCAATCAGACTAGAGCGGGCAATTGGGGAAACGAGGACAGATCGCTCTCGCCCGATCGACCAAGCGCTTTACCCGAAGAGTCATAGGGTCATGCCGTATTATCGATTTCATCAATCACAAGAACCTGCGGTGGCCATCACTGATGACCGATCCGGGGCAAAACTTCCCGACATAGGTTCGGTATGGAAGGCTGACGGCCTCACTAAAGTCGTCGTCGGCGGTAGGCAAAGGTTTGGCGTTGAGCCAGCGGAGATTATCGCCTCAATCGAACGCGACGGGTTCTATCTTGCATCCCTGCAAGGCAAATAGCTCAAAGCTCTCAATATTCTCAACAAGTCTCACTGAAGGCAGGGCCAAAATGCGTCAGTTCGAAATACATATGCCGGACATTACGGCTAGACGGCTTTGGGATCAGCTGGACGCAGACGGCCTGCGCGACTGTGGGCGCAGCATGGTAATCGTGGAGTTCGATGAACTGGGCCGAGCCGAGGACGCACTTCTCTTGGCAGAGGGTAGCGGCGAATTTCTCGCTGAGATTTATGCTGTCCGAGGCATGTAACCTCCACCTTGTAACATATGACCTTAGACAGCGTCAGCTAACCACCCATAATCGGACATTGGCGGTGCTCATTACCGGAGCAAAGCTGCCGGTCTGCTTTCAGGCATCCGCAGGGAAAGCCTGAACGTCCGAAATGAGGGCGCAAAGCGGACACAAAATAGAGGTTTCCGAGCACTCTGAAAGGTTGATTCCTCTGACAACCTCTGTGAGCAGTTTTCATCGATTAGTTCTCTGAGCTACAAGGAACCATGGTCGATAAGCGCCTCTATTTCAACGTCGAGGAGCGACGAGCTGAGAAGCAAAAGTCGCGTGAAGAAGACGCGCGCCGTTTGGCGGCAGGAGAAGTTACCAAAGAAGAGTTGGGGCGTGAGAACCGACTTTTCTCAAGCCCTATAATTTCGAACATGCGGATTTTCAGGCGCTTCGGCAATAAGACTGAACCGCCGAGTAAAAAGTAAGACGAAGGCTGTTTTTCAGACTTCGAGAAGGAGGTCGCCAGATGCATATCTCTTTCAAACTGGTGACTTCATTGGACCCGGCGACGCTAATTTGGCGTTCGGGCTCAACCGTTCAATTCAGCATCGAGATACTTTCGGACAACATAGAGGTCGCTGACGTTGCCAGCTGTCATCCTTTTTAGCGCACTGTGTCCGCCGAATATCGGAGCTTTGTTGGGTTTGCGCATCCAAACATTCGCTCGCTCTGGTATCGGCAGAAGAATGTTAATCGCTTTGAAAATGCCCAGAATGTAGGAGATCCGCTCAAGAGTATCTTTACTTACATCTGGGCCCTCCTCGTTTGCCCAAGCATCTACTACGTCGTGATCGGTCTGTCCGAGCAACCGTAACATTTCGATGTCGTTGAGCTCCCACAGTTTCGCGATTTCGAAGAACGCACGCAAACCAACGCGCCCATTGTCTCTTTCTCGACTCAATGGTTACCCCTTCCAGTTTTATAATTCGGGGCGAAAGCCATGGCAGGAACTCATAGAAAACGTTCGGCCTTTGGACGGCGTTCGTCCCTCGGCTCATTCAGCAAGAGCTTGGGCAGCACCTTGTCGATGAACCGATCTACGGCTTGCACTTCATTGAGCTGGCGGATGTCATCGGCCATCTCTTCGAAATATCTGGCTGAAACGTCGGAAGGAACATCCTTCAGGACACCTTTAAGCCACCTAGACAGCCAGCGTCGATAACGCTCGCGGCAGGGGACGGGATCAGTCCAAGTAGTGAACCAATTCGCCGGTCGGGGTGGCGGTTCATAGATTGGATCATCGGCAGCTTGCTTTACCGCTTCTGCAAGCATTTTACCCCATCCGCGATTTCCCTTGAGAGCCATCCGCCCCTCCTTTGAATTGAGGGGCGCCGGCAAGAAGCCGGGTGTTCGTAACCTGAGCTCTCGCCAAGGCGCCGCCGCCTTTAGGCGAGCCTTGGACATGCGCGACGGCCACCCGGCCGCAAAGCTTAGCGGCCGACCGAGAACATCAGAGGTTACGAAGCCCCACCGCCGGGACTCACCGGCGGCGCGCAATGGGTCGCAGAAGCATTATGAGGATGCAATAGGCATCCCCAAACTTCCAGAAGATGGTCAACATCTTCCTGTGGTGATGACGATCGTTATCGCTGTGAGAGATGCAATTTAGCAGACGCCTGCTAGCCCGCTGCTCGCGCAGCGGGTCCAAGGCCTTACGCCGCGAGGTCCCGCCACGAGTTGGCCCGAACCTCCACAAGGTGGTGGGGTTCCGGCTCGTGCCAACTCGCCTCAATGGCCGAGTGGGACATTTTAGCTTTGCGCAATCAGAGGGCTAAGAAGGAAAATAATGTATGTGCAGAGTAGCTATACGGAGGGCAGTAGTCGAAAGGTCGCATTACGATCTGCCGATCGCGCTGGCGCTGCTCGCGGCGATGGGTGTGACCGATGCCGAACAGCTGGGGGACTGGATCGCGGTGGGCGAGCTGGCGCTCGATGCGCGGGTCGTGCCCTCGCCCGGCGTGCTGCTCGCCGCGATCCATGCGGGCGCGGAGGATCTCGGGCTGATCTGCCCGAGGGCGCAAGGCGCCGAGGCGCGCTGGGCGAGCGAGGTTCCGGTCTGCGCCGCGCCCGACCTCGCCAGCCTGCTCAACCACCTGAAGGGCACGCAGCGCCTGCCCGATCCCGAGCCCGGCGTGGTCGAGAGCGAGGCGCCGGGCGGCGATCTCCGGCAGGTCAAGGGGCAGGAGACCGCCAAGCGCGCGTTGGAGATCGCCGCTGCGGGCGCACACAATCTGCTGATGATCGGCCCTCCGGGCGCGGGCAAGTCGCTGCTCGCGAGCTGCCTGCCGGGCATCCTGCCGCCGCTGTCGCCTTCAGAGGCGCTCGAAGTCAGCATGGTGCAGTCGGTCGCCGGGACGCTCGAGGAAGGGCGCATCAGCCGCACCCGCCCGTTCCGCGCGCCGCATCATTCGGCGAGCATGGCGGCGCTCACCGGGGGCGGGCTGCGCGTGAAACCGGGCGAGGTCAGCCTGGCGCATCTGGGCGTGCTGTTCCTCGACGAATTGCCCGAATTCCAGCGCGCGGTGCTCGATTCGCTGCGCCAGCCGCTCGAGACCGGCAAGGTCGATGTCGCGCGCGCCAATGCGCATGTAACCTTCCCGGCCAATGTCCAGCTGGTGGCGGCGATGAACCCGTGCCGTTGCGGCCACCTGGGCGACGCGGCGCTTGCCTGCAGCCGCGCGCCGCGCTGCGCCGCCGATTACCAGAGCAAGGTATCCGGCCCGATGCTCGACCGGATCGACCTGCATGTCGAAGTCGATCCGGTCAGCGCCGCGGACCTCGCCCTGCCCCCGCCCGCCGAGGGGAGCGAAGAGGTCGCCGCGCGCGTCGCCGCCGCGCGAAGGCGCCAGACCGACCGCGCCGAAGCGAGCGGCGCACGGACCAATGCCGAGCTCGACGGCGATGCGCTGGAGGAATTCGCCGGTCCCGACGAGGCGGGCCGCCAGCTGCTGATGCAGGCCGCCACCGCGATGCGGCTATCGGCGCGAAGCTATACGCGAATGCTGAGAGTCGCCCGGACGATCGCCGATCTTGCTGGTGTCGAGCAGGTCGGCCGCATCCATATCGCCGAAGCGCTGAGCTATCGCAGGCAGCCCCCGCGCGCCTAGCCGACCGGCTCGGGCACCGGCAAGCGACGCAAGGCGGGGCGCGCGATCAGATATCCCTGGAGATAGCGCACCCCGATCGCGCGCAGCGCATGGTATTCGGCAGCGGTTTCGATTCCTTCTGCAATCGTAACCATGCCCAGCGATGCCGCCAGTTTCGCCATGCTCTCGACGATCAATCTGCGCGGCCGACTGGAATCGATGCCGCGGATCAATTCCATGTCGAGCTTGAGGAAGTCGGTCTGAAACCGCGCAAGGAGGCCGAGCCCCGCGTGGCCGGCGCCGAAATCGTCGATCGCCGTAGCAAAGCCGAGTTCGCGATAGGCCTCGACGATCGCGCCGACATGGGCGGTGTCGGCCATTTCCTCGTTCTCGGTGAATTCGAAAAGCAGACGCTCGGGAGGAAACCCCGTGCGGCGCGCCGTCTCGAGCGTCAACTGGATGCAGGCGAGCGGCGAGTAGACCGCATTGGGCAGGAAGTTGATCGACAGCCGCGCGCCGGTATCGACAATCCCGGCGGCAACCGCCCCCTCGATCGCGGCGACACGGCATTGCTGGTCGAAGGCGTAGCGATTGTCGGGCGTTACTCGGGACAGCACCTCGGCCGCTCCCTCACCGTTCGAGCCGCGAACCAGCGCTTCGAAAGCGAAGGGGCGGCCCGTTTCGGCATCGATTATCGGCTGGAACGCCATCGCAATATCGAAGGCATGGCTTTCCGCCCTGCAGCCCTGGCAGCCTCTAGGCACGCGTCGCTCCCCTTGCCGTCTGATCGGTCAATTCAAGATAATAAGCGGCGGCAAACAAAAGAGAAACCGTGCGACCGCTGCCAATCCCCATGCAGTTTCCGCAAGGCCGGCTTCAACCGCCCTCGCTCAGGTCGAGGTTGAGCTTGACCGTTTCGTGCTCGGCCTCGCCCTCGAACTTCTTGAGGAAATCCTCGATCGGCACCTGCTGCCCCTTGTCGACCAATGGAGTGGCCTCGCCACCGAGGCCCCCACGCATCTCGTCGGGAGTCATCCGGACATGGACATAGGGCACCCAGACCTCGCCGAATTCGGCCTGCTGGTACCACACGTCGAGGATGTCGTAGGACGCCCACTGCCCGCTCGGCTCGCGCAGGCGGATGCCCTCGCCGATGCGCGGCACGGTCAGCGCCTTGATGCGATGCACACTCTGGTGCGTTTCGTTCTGGACTTCGATTTCGATCACTAGGCAGGTCCGGCGCAGGGCATGTGGAATCGGTGGTGCATGGACTTATCGCAGCGACGGGTTGAGATCGTTTTAACGATGACGTCACGGTGCCACGGGGTCGTTGCGCCAGGCCGGGGCGCAGGCTCCGCTTGTCACGGCGGCGGAAATCGCCCATGCGGGCGGCCGTGGGGCATGCATCGAAGACCGGCCATGCCGGTGGACCGCCGAGATTCAACCGCGAATTCGCCATCCAGTCGTGACCGCCCCCGCCAATCCGCCCATCAATCCGGTCGCCTCGCTGCGCCAGCGCTATGGCGATCTGCCCCGCGGCGTGCGCGAGCGGCTGCCGGCGATCGCGCTCACCATCGCGATCGAAGTGCTGCTGGTCCTGACGCTGCTGTCGCTCGGCTCGGTCAAGCGCGAGGTGGTGGCGATGACCGATACGCTGGTCGCCTTCACCACCCCCGCCGCGCAGGAGGATGAGGCCGAGGACACGCCTGCCCCCGCGCCTGCCGAGCAGCCGCAGGCGGAACAGGCCGAGCCGACGCCGTTGCAGCCTCAACCGGCGGAGGAGGCCGCACGCCGGCCGTTGTCACCGCCGCTCCCGGCGCCGCGACCGATCCTGCGCAACGACTTCTCGCTGGAAAGCGTGCCGCAGGCCGCTCCGCCCGCGCCCGCGGCCAAGCCCCGGGCCTATGGCCCCGCCTTCACCCCCTCACCCGGCGACACGCCGCGAATCGCGGGCAGCGGCCCGAACGGCGAGCCGCTCTACGCCGCGCGCTGGTACCGGCAGCCCTATGACGACGAGCTGGCGGGCTATCTCTCGACGACGCAGGGCCCCGGCTGGGGGCTGATCGATTGCCGTACGGTGGCCGACTATCGCGTCGAGGATTGCGTCGTGGTGGCCGAATCGCCGCAGGGATCGGGCATCGGCAAGGCGGTCCAGGCGGCAGCGTGGCAATTCAAGGTCCGCCCCCCGCAGCGCGGTGGACGCCCGATGGTCGGCGAATGGGTGCGGATCCGGATCTATTACGAGATCGACCCGGGCGACGCGGCGCGGCGGCGGTTCCGCAGCGACTAGGTGGCCAAGCGCTTCCGGCGCCGCGAGTCAGGCGGCGTTCTGCGCCTTGCGCATGCTGGCGATGTCGATCACGCGGCCGCGCCCGATCGCCGGGCCGGCTTCGGCCCTGGTCCCGTCGGCACGAATGCCGAGGCTGTCGCGCTCGACGAGATGGAGATCGGCGGGCCCCAGAATACGGCCGTCATGGCTGAGTATCGAGGTCGGGCCGATCGGCAGACGGTCGCGCTCGTCCACCAGCACGGGGTTTTCCACCACTTCTGCACCGTATTTCTGGCCCCATTGGCGCAGCGCGACCATCGCAGGCAGCAGATCGAGCCCCTTGTCGGTCAGCCGGTACTCGATCTTGCGCTTGTCGTCGGCGCAGGGATCGCGTTTGAGGATGCCGTGGCTGACCAGCTTGGCGAGTCGGTTGGAGAGGATGTTGCGGGCAATGCCGAGCTCGCTGAGGAATTCCTCGAAATGATGCAAGCCATTGAAACTGGCGCGCAAAATCATGAAGGACCATCGCTCGCCCATGACTTCGAGCGCTTGCGGCAGGCCGCATTCGGTCAGTTCGCGGAGCGGTTCGCGCAGGTCACCCATAAAATCAGTCCTCTTTCGGCAACCTATCCTCTCTAGCGCAAAATCGGCCTTTGCCAAATTATTCAGAATATGGGTTGCATTGAGAAACCCATTATCCTAGAGAGGCGTTCAGCATTAGGTTGCAATTTGCAACTTAAGTGCATAAACCTCAATCTCTGTTGAGATAATTGCAACACGGAAGGGCCTCCCCATGACCTCCATCCTCTCTCGCGCAAGCCATGTCGGCGTCTTCGCCGCTGCCCTCGCCTACACCGGCCTGACCTTCGGCGCTCTCGCACCGACCGCGGCCGAAGCCAAGTCGAACGGCTATTTCTACACCGTCGAACTCGCACAGCCGGTCGAAACGGCGACCACGACCGTCGCCGGCGGCGTCGCATGGGCCTGCAAGGGCACTACCTGCGTCGCCAACAAGGGCAGCTCGCGCCCGCTGCGCATGTGCCGCGAACTGCAGCGTGAGCACGGCGCGATCACCGCTTTCACCGCCAATGAGGAAGCGCTCGACGCCGACAAGCTGGCGCAGTGCAACAGCTGACCACGGATCACCCCACCCCTCTCCATCGGGTGGCCGACTACGGGCCCCGGCGAACCGTCGCCGGGGCCCTTTTTGTTAGATGAGCCCCCGCTCCGCGAGATCGACCTCGAGCCGTTCCGCACCGGTGAAGTGGTGGACCTGCCAGCCGCCCGCCGCCGCGGCGTCCACATTGGCGCGATTGTCGTCGATGAAGAGCATCGCGGTTGCGGGCAGGCCGAAGCGCCGCTCGGCCAGCGCGAAGATCGCCGGATCGGGCTTGGCCAGCTTCTCCTCGCCCGAGACCACGATGTCGCGGAAGCGCTCGAAGATCGGCGCGGTCGGGCGGAAGCCGGCCCAGAAGTCGGCCCCGAAATTGGTGATCGCGAACAGCGGCACCCCCGCCTCGTCGAGCCGTTCCACCAGCGCATGGCTGCCCGGGACCGGACCGGGAATGGTCTCGTTGAAGCGTGTCGCATAGGCGCGGATTTCGGCTTCGAATTCGGGATGGAGCGCGATCCGCTCGGGCACCATCTCGGCGAGCGGGCGCCCTTGGTCGTGCTCGAAGTGCCATTCCTCGGTGACGACCTCGCCGAGCAGCTTTTCCAGCCGGGCCTCGTCCGCGACGATCTTCGCGAACAGGTGGCGGAGCTGCCACTGGTAAAGCACACGGCCCACGTCGAACACGACGGCTTCGATCGTCATCGGAACTCCCTTGGCGGGTTGGCTGAGGCAGGCTTGCTGCGACGCCGCGCCACTACGCCCGCCCCAAACACGAACGGCCCGCGCTCCTCATCGGAGCCGGGCCGGTCGAACAACGCTTCCGCCCGCAAGCGAGCGGAGCCGCGAATTAGCCCTGGCGGGCCTTGAAGCGACGGTTGGTCTTGTTGATGACGTAGGTGCGCCCGCGGCGGCGGATGACGCGGCAATCGCGATGGCGGCCCTTGAGCGACTTGAGGCTGTTGCGAATCTTCATGGTGTCTCTCGTCAAATAAATACGCGCCGGAAATGGGGTCCCGACGCGCGAAATCAAGCGCGCCGTTACCCCTGGCCGGGGATTCGGTCAAGGACTGAGTGAGACTTTGCCGGGTGCGCCGACGACGTCCGTCGCCGACTTACGGCTGCACCGGCCCACTCGCCCACCCATAGATTACCGTGCCGTGGGCGGCCGGGTGGGGGCGTGGGCCGGTGCCGAAAGGTCAGGACGGAGGTCCTGACCGCACGCAACAGATAGCTCGATGCTTACCCGCGCTTCCAGATCATCGGCCCGAGCGGCTGCCCGCCGAAGATATGGACGTGGAGGTGCGGCACTTCCTGCCCGCCATGCGCCCCCACATTGGCCATCATCCGGTAACCCGGCTCGACCAGCCCCTTGTCGCGCGCGACCTGCCCGACCGCGCGCACGAAGCCGGCGATCTCCTCCGCGCTCCCGCGGGCGCTGAAATCGTCCCAGCTGACATAGCGCCCCTTGGGCACCACCAGCGTGTGGACCTCGGCCTGCGGGTTGATGTCCTCGAAGGCGTAGGCCCATTCGTCCTCATAGACCCTGGTCGAGGGGATCTCTCCGCGCAGGATCTTCGCGAAGATATTGTCGTCGTCATAGGGCAGCGTCGGATCGATCGGCATCTACTGGGTCCTCCCGGCTTTCTCATCGAGTCCCGACGTCCCCTCGCGCCGGTCGAGCTCGGCCAGCACGTCGGCGAAGGGAATATCCCGCGCATCGAGCGCCACGAGCAGGTGGAAGAGGATGTCCGCCGCCTCCCCCGCGAGCTCGGCGTCGCTACCCGAGAGCGTCGCCACCGCCGCTTCGACCCCTTCCTCGCCCAGCTTGCGCGCGATCTGCGGCAGGCCCTTGGCATGAAGGCTGGCGACGTAGCTTTGCGAGGGGTCGGCCCGGCGCCGTTCGGCGATGGTCCGTTCGAGGCGGGATAGCGTGTCCATGGCCCGCGCTATGCACGGGGCCCGCGCCCAGCGTCAATCTCCGCTGCGGCTCACCAGGAAGCGGCCGATCAGCACACCCGCCAGCCCGACCGCGACCAGCGTCAGCGTGCTCGGCTCGACCAGCCGCGCGGCGATGCCCGCGGGGCCGCCGAGATCCGCGAATTGCGCGGCCAGAGAAATGAACTGGCTGGTCATGCCCGCTGCTTATCATTTGACGTGATATACCGCATGAACGGCGAGCGCGCCGTCCCGCGGCGAGACGGTATCATCCGCGCGCGGGCAGGCCCGCCGCGCGCAGGGCGGCATGCGCCTCGGCAATGGTGTGCTCGCCGAAATGGAAGATCGAGGCGGCGAGCACGGCGCTGGCATGGCCGCGCGTCACCCCTTCGACGAGATGATCGAGCGAGCCGACCCCGCCGCTGGCGATGACCGGCACCGAAACCGCGTCGGCGATCGCGCGGGTCAGTTCGACGTCGTAGCCCGCCTTGGTGCCGTCGCCGTCCATCGAGGTGACAAGCAATTCGCCCGCCCCCAGCTCGGCCAAGCGGATGGCGTGCTCGACCGCGTCGATCCCGGTCGGCTTGCGCCCGCCATGCGTGTAGATTTCCCAGCCGCGGACCGAACCGCTGGTCGAGGCGCGCGCATCGACGCTGGCGACGACGCACTGGCTGCCGAACTTCTCGGCGATCTCGCGCACCAGCTCGGGCCGCGAAACGGCGGCGGAATTGACCGCCACCTTATCCGCCCCCGCGAGCAGCAGCGCGCGCGCATCCTCGACGCTGCGCACCCCGCCGCCGACGGTCAGCGGCATGAAACAGACCTTGGCGGTGCGCTCGACCATGTCGAGCAGCGTCCCGCGCCCTTCGTGGCTCGCCGAGATGTCGAGGAAGCAGAGCTCGTCCGCCCCGGCGGCGTCATAGGCCTTGGCCTGCTCGACGGGGTCGCCGGCATCCTTGAGATCGATGAAATTGACGCCCTTGACCACGCGCCCGTCGCGCACGTCGAGGCAGGGAATGACGCGGATACGAACGGTCATGCGCGCGCCGCCACTCGCAGCGCCGCAGCCAGATCGAGCCGGCCATCGTAGAGCGCGCGCCCGGTGATCACGCCCTCGATCCCGTGCGGCGCGAATTGCGCGAGCAGGTCGATGTCGATCAGCCCCTTGACCCCGCCGCTGGCGATCACCGGTATGTCCACCTGCCGCGCCAGCCCGACCGTGGCATCGATGTTGACCCCGGTGAGCAGCCCGTCGCGGCCGATATCGGTGAACAGCAGCGCGGCGACGCCCGCGTCCTCGAACCGCCGGGCAAGGTCGATCACCGGAACGTCGGAGACCTCCGCCCAGCCCTCGGTCGCGACCATGCCGTCGCGTGCATCGACCGCGACCACCACGGCGCCGGGATGCTCGCGCGCCATGTCCTTGACGAATTCGGGGTCCTTGAGCGCGGCGGAGCCCATCACGACACGGGCGACGCCCGCCGCGAACCAGCCCTCGACATCGGCGCGCGTGCGGATCCCGCCGCCGAGCTGGACCCGGCCAGGGAAGGCCTCGACGATCGCCTCGACCGCGCCGCGGTTCTGCGCCTCGCCTTTGAACGACCCGTCGAGATCGACCACGTGGAGATGCGTCGCCCCGGCCTCGGCGAACTGCCGCGCCTGCGCCGCCGGATCGTCGCCATAGACGGTCGCGCGGTCCATATCGCCTTCGGCAAGACGGACGACCGCGCCGGCCTTGAGATCGATCGCGGGAAATACGATCACGGCTTCCACTCCAGAAACTTGCTCATCAGGTCGAGGCCATAGGCCTGGCTCTTCTCGGGATGGAACTGCACCCCGGCGATATTGTCGCGTCCGACCGCGGCGACCAGACCGCCGCCATGGTCGGTCATCGCCAGCACGTCCTCGTGGTGGCGGGCGCGGAAATGGAAGGAATGGAGGAAATAGGCCTCGCCCGCGGCGATGACCTCGTGCCCGCGCGCATGCGGCAGCGGGGCGACGTCGTTCCAGCCCATGTGCGGGACCTTCACGCTGGTGTCGGTCGGTTCGATCAGCCGCACCGTGCCTTCGATCCAGCCGAGCCCGCTGGTCTCGCCATGCTCGAGCCCGCGCGTCGCGAGCAGTTGCATGCCCACGCAGATGCCGAGGAAGGGCGCGCCGCCGACGAACACGCGTTCGTGCATCGCCTCGATCACGCCCGTTTCGGCGCGCAGCCCCTCGGCGCAGGCCTTGAACGAGCCGACCCCGGGCAGGACGATCCGGTCGGCCGCGCGCACCACGTCGGGGTCGGCGGTGACCCGGACCTCGGCGCCGACCTTGCGCAGCGCGTTCTCGACCGAGTGCAGGTTCCCCGCGCCGTAATCGACGAGGGCGACGATCTCAGCCACCGAGCTGGCCCTTCGTGCTCGGGATCGCCCCGCCCTTGCGCGGGTCGACCTCCACCGCGGCGCGCATCGCGCGGGCGAAACCCTTGTAGATCGCCTCGCAGATATGGTGGTTGTTGGTGCCGTAGAGCAGCTCGACATGCAGCGTCAGCCCGCAGGTCTGCGCGACCGAATGGAACCAGTGCTCGATCAGCTCGGTGTCCCACTCGCCGAGCTTTTCCTGGCTGAAGCCAGCCCGCCAGACGAGGTAGGGACGCCCCGAAATGTCGAGCGCGACCCTCGCCAGCGTTTCGTCCATCGGCGAATAGGCGCTGCCGTAGCGCGCGATGCCGCCCTTGTCGCCGAGCGCGGCGGCGAGCGCCTGGCCGAGCGCCAGCGCGCTGTCCTCGGTCGTATGATGCTGGTCGACATGGAGGTCGCCATCGACCTTCATCGTCACGTCGATCAGCGAATGCTTGGCGAACTGTTCGACCATGTGATCGAGAAAGCCGATGCCGGTGGCAACTTCATAGCGTCCCGAGCCGTCGAGATCGACCTCGACGAGTATCCTGGTTTCCGCGGTGTTGCGTTCGATCCGTCCTGTGCGCATGCCGATCGCGCTAGAGCGACGCGCGGCACTGCGCAAGAAAATGCGCCCCTGTGCGGGGTACAGAGCCGCTAAAACGGCTTGACCAGGCCCGCCGCCCACTCCACCTAAACGGGCATGAGCGACGACACGCCCGACAGCCTGATCCCCTATGATTCCATCGTGCAGGAAGCCTTGCGCGCAGTGGTCGGCCGCGTGCTCGGCGAAATAGAGCAGGGCGGCGGCGATCTGCCCGGCGCGCACCATTTCTACATCACTTTCAAGACCCACGCCCCGGGCGTCTCGATTCCGGCGAATTTGCGCGAGCGGTTCCCCGACGAGATGACGATCGTGCTGCAGAACAAGTTCTGGAACCTGAACGTGCGCGAAGACGGTTTCGCCGTCGGCCTGTCGTTCAACCAGGTGCCGGCAGAGCTCGACATCCCCTATGCCGCGATCACCCAGTTCGTCGATCCGGCGGTCGATTTCGGGCTGCAGTTCCAGGCCACCGTAGCCGACATGGCGCCGGCGCAGACCGAGCACCCCGACAATGACGGATCGGAACAGGGCGGTAGCGAGGCCGTTAAAGGGGCGGACGACGGTTCCAACGTCGTCACGGTCGATTTCGGCCGCAAGAAGTAGGCGCCGGGCCGATCCCGGCAGAGCGGGGCAGGACATGGCGAAACGCGGGCCGAGCGGCAAAGGCAAAGCACAGCATCTGACCGATACGATGGGCAAGGCGCTCGAACGGATCACCGACGAGCAACCCTCGGTGCCCGATCCGGTCCCCGGGCCCAGCCCCAATCCCGCCACCAATCTGATCATTCACGACATCATGCTGCGCAGCGCCGGGCGCCTGTCGCGCATGGCGGTCGAGAAGGCGGTGCTCGGAAAACAGTACGGCAAGCAGTTCGCCAAGGACGCGGTCGAAAACCGCAGCGTGCTGCAGACGCTCGCCGCCTATGGCGTGACCAAGGTCGCGACCCGATCGGTCCCCGGCGCGGTGGTGGTGGGCACCGGCCTTGTGCTCAAGGTGCTGTTCGACCGCAGCCAGTCGAAGCGCAAATCGCGTCGCGAGGGCGACCGGCAGTTGCGCAAACAGGCGAAGCGCGCGGACTAGAATTGGCGGCATCGACGGCGCAGGGGTTGATTTGCCGCCCCGCCATGCGGCAACAGCGCGCATGGCCGAATCCACCGACAGTCCCGACAAACTCGCCCGCCGCGGGCTGATGTTCATCCTCTCCTCGCCCAGCGGGGCGGGCAAGACCACCATATCGCGCAGGCTGCTGGGCGCGGACGATGAGATCAGCCTGTCGGTCAGCGTCACCACGCGTCCACCCCGCGCCGGCGAGAAAGACGGGGTGCATTACTATTTCGTCGACGACGCCGAGTTCGACCGGATGGTCGAGGAGGACGATTTCTACGAATGGGCGCCGGTCTTCGGCCACCGCTACGGCACGCCCAAGGGCCGTATCCGCAATGCGCTGAAGGAAGGGCAGGACTTCCTCTTCGACATCGACTGGCAGGGCACGCAGCAGCTCTACCAGAAGGACCAGCAGGACGTGGTCCGGGTCTTCATCCTGCCGCCGAGCATCGCCGAGCTCGAACGCCGGCTGCGCGGCCGCGGGACCGATAGCGACGAGGTGATCGCCGCGCGCATGGAGCGCGCCCGCGCCGAAATCAGCCACTGGGACGCCTATGACTATGTGGTCATCAACGAAGACGTCGACAGCTGCTTTGCCAAGGTGCGCGAGATACTCGACGCGGAACGCATGAAACGCCAGCGACAGACCGGGCTGATCCCTTTCGTGCGCGAACTGATGGCCTGAGAACGGCCGAACACTCTCTCTGCGAGGCTCGTCCTGGATGCGAATTGTCAATCTTTACGCGCTAGCGCTAGAACAGCACCGCGCCATTCGGCGCGAAATCGAGGATCCGGGAATACAGGGTAGCGATGTCCGCGATGGAGTTTGACGAAGGCGCGAAGACCTTGGCTTTTCTCAAGAGTCATCGCCTGCCGCCGACCCCCCAGAACTATACGCTGGCCTATATCGCGCTGCACGATCGCGGCTCGCCGATCGCGCTGGCGATCAAGGCCATTACCGACGAGGGGTTCCGCATCAAGCAGGAGGAGGTGGACACCATCTTCGAGCGGCACGGCGGCCTTGCAATCTTCGGCCTGCAGGAACGCGCCAATATCTCGCTCGCGACGCAGCTGCGTCACCAGACGCTCAAGATCAGCGAGCTGACCTCCTCCGCCGCCGATGCGACGGGCGCCTTCGCCCGCGAGCTCAGCGAAGAAGCCGATGCCTTTTCCGGCGACAATGCGAACGCGCTTTCGATCGTGACCAAGATGGTCGAGCATTCGCTGCAAGCGCAAAGCCGCCTGACCGCCGCGGTGCAGGAAGTGAAGTCGCTGCGCGAGGAACTGGAGGCGGCGCGCAACGACGCCCATCGCGACGAGCTGACCGGCCTCGCCAACCGCCGCGCGATCGACGCGCTGCTCGCCGAACTGGCGGACAAGGGCGAAGCGCGCGTCATCGCGCTGTGCGACATCGACAATTTCAAGTCGGTCAACGATCGCTACGGCCACAGCGTCGGCGACCGCGTGATCAAGCTGGTCGCCAAGACGCTGGAGGAAACCTGCGCGCCGCATTTCGTCGGGCGCTGGGGCGGCGAGGAATTCATCGTCATCATGCGCTCGCGCGACTTCAAGGGCGGCGCGAAGCTGCTCGACAAGGCACGGTTCGAACTCGCGGAAAAGGAATTCAAGCTGCGCGAGACCGACGAGCCGATGGGGCTCCTCTCCTTCTCGGGCGGCGTCGCGCTGGCCACGGGCGGGCGCGAGGCGAACGCCGCCACGCTCAAGGCGGCCGACGAGGCGCTCTACCGGGCCAAGTCCTCGGGCCGCAACTGCGTCATCTGCACCGAGGAATTCTGACGCCGGCCGGCGCGCCCGGCTGGACCGCCCTATCTGCCGGCGATCAGCGAGCCGATGAATTCCGCGCCGTCTTCATCGAGCACGTCGAAGATCAGGAAGGCTTCCTCGCGATTGGGGCCAGCAAGCGTGCCAGCGAAACCGCCCTTGAACCCGTAGGTCGTGTCGTCCGATACACCGGAAAAATATCCGCTCGAACCGATGGTCGCGGAGAACGGCAGCGCCGCGCGCTCGACCGGCGAGCCGTTGACCGTCTCGAAGATGCGAATCTTCCCGGTGATCTTCTTGTCGCTCGCCGTCACCACGAGGTCGGTCGCCGAAGCGAAATAGACGCCCGCCGCGGTCGTGCCGGAGGTGCCGCCGGTCACCTGCGCGGTCCCGGTATAGGTCAGATTGGCGGAAATCGCGTCGGTGGTGGTCACCGGATTGAAGAACAGCGCGTAGCGGAAGCTGCGCAGCGTGCCCGGCACGGTGTCGAGGACATAGGATTGCGCATGCTGGTAGGACACGCGCAGGACGTGCTCGAACGGCAGTTCCATCCGCAGGACGTCGCTGCCCTTGCGATAGACGCGCAGGACGTCCGAAGCGCTGTCGAGATCGGCCGCGACGAAGCTCGGGATCTCGAACGGATCGGGCCAGTCGTAGGCCACGCTTTCGGGTGCCACGGCATAGACGATCTCGCTCGTCCCGTCGCGGCGAGAGCCATCGCTCCAGGTTTCGTCGCCCGAGGTCGGCTTGAAATAGGCGAAGACGTAGGACGCATTCGTGACCTGCGTGGTGAAGGCCTTGGTGAAGTCGAAGTCCACCGGTGCCTGCGTCGGAGTCGGCGTCGGGGTGGGTGTCGGCGTGGCCGTGCTGGTGGGCGTCGGGGTCGGGGTCGGCGAGGAGTCGCCGCCGCCGCCGCAGGCGGTGATCAGGAGGCAGCCGAAGGCCGCGCTGGCAAGAAGAATGGATTTGCGATGCATGAAACGGGACCCTCTGCCGCAGGCCGAGAGGCCTGCCTGTGAACTCTTGCGGACTGATTAGCGTCGAGGATCGGCGCTCGCCAAGCGCTTTCCCCACCGAACCCCCGAAAAATCCGATCAGTTGCGCATCATCGCCGTGTGGTCAGGGGCGCCCCGCGCGCGGAGCACTCACCTCGCAGGCATAGATGCGGCCGGCCTTCTCGGCGCTGGCGACCTCGCGGTGCGAACTCGGGGCGACGAGCATGAACAGCGTCCGCCCTTCGGCACCGCCGAGCATGCAGGCGTAGCAATTGAGTCCCGCGGTCTCGATCGTTTCGAGCACCTCGCCGCCCTCTCCGATGCGGACGCACCGGGGGGCAAGCGGATCGGCGATCCAGATCGCACCCTCGGCATCGAGGCAGATGCCATCGGGAAGATGCGGTGCCGTGGTGGCCCAGATGCGGCGGTTCGACAGCGTGCCGTCCGCACCGATGTCGAAGGCGGTCAGCTGCGCCGCCAGCGTTTCGCCCACCACCAGCGTCTTGCCGTCGGGCGTGATGACCGTGCCGTTGGGAAAGCCGAAGCGTTCCTCCCCCGCCGCGGAACGGACCGAACCGTCGGCCTCGACCAGAGCGATCGGCGTCGTCGGATGATCGGCCAGCACGCTCTCGGGCCCGCGCGAAGACAGCTCCGCATCGAGATCGAAGCCGAAATTGCCGACATAGGCACGTCCCTCCGCATCGACGACCAAGTCGTTGCACCAGAAGGTCGCGATGCCCGACAGGTCGGCGTGACATTCCAGCCTGCCATCGGCCCAGCGGCGCCAGACCTCCTGCGCCTGCATCTTGACGAAGAGCAGCGATCCGTCGGGCATCCAGCCGAGGCCCGAGGATTGCTCCTCCCCCTCGAGCTGGAGCTCGACGCGCATGTCGCCGCCGTCCTCGCCGACCGAATAGATCCGGTGGGCGTAGAAATCGGAGAACCACAGCCGTCCCCCATGCCAGCGCGGACCTTCGGCGAAATGGATGCCGTCGGCTACGAGACGCAGGGTGCGGGCCATGGGCTTACTCCATCAGGGTTGCGCGAAGTGGCTCGGCAGCAGGGCGTTGACGATGCCGCCATCGACGGTGAGCGTCTCGCCGATCGTATAGTCGCCCGCGCGGCTGGCAAGGTAGACCGCCGTGCCGCCCATGTCGAACTTGTCACCCACGCGCTTGCTCGGGATGCCCGCGGCCGATTGCTCCTCGTGATCGCGCGCCGCGCGGTTCATGTTCGAGGGGAAGGCGCCGGGAGCGAGGCTGGTGACGTAGACGTGGTCCTTGACCAGCCGCGCGGCCATGCGTCGCGTCAGGTGGATCAGCGCGGCCTTGGAAGCCTGGTAGCTGTAGGTCTCCCACGGATTGACGCGCTGGCCGTCGATCGAGGTGATGTTGATCACCTTGGCGGGCTTGTCGGCGCTGGCGGCGGCGGTCAGCAGCGTGTGCAGCTTCTGCGTCAGGAAGAAGGGCGTCTTGACGTTGAGGTCCATGACCTTGTCCCAGCCGCTCTCGGGAAATTCGAGGTAGTCGACACCCCAGGCCGCGCCGGCATTGTTGACGAGGATGTCGAGCTTGTCCTCCTTGGCGGAGATTTCGGCGACCAGTTCGTCGATCCCTGCGATGGTCGAGATATCGCCCTGGATCGGGATCACACGCTCGCCCAGCTCCTCGGCGGTTTCATGCAGTTCGCCGCCCTTGCGCGCGGTGATGTAGACACGGTCGATCCCGGCGGCGAGGAAACCCTCGACGATCATCCGGCCGATGCCGCGGCTGCCGCCGGTGACAAGCGCGACGCGCCCCTTGAGGCTGAACAGGTCTTCGAGGGTCATTTCATTCTCTCCCTATACTCCCCGCCCGCAAACGGGAGGGGCAGTGAGACTTGGCAGCTTGCTGCCTAGTCGCAACGGGGTGGGTTCTCGGCGTTCGCCGCGCCCACCCCCGACCCCTCCCGCACGCGGGAGGGGAGAGGCCTAGTAGCCGCTCAGCTCCGCCACGCGTCCGGCGTGGTAATACTGGTCGCCGAGGAACTCCTGCAGCGCGCGGTCGCGCTTCATGTAGAGCCCGATGTCGTATTCGTCGGTCATGCCGATGCCGCCATGCATCTGCACGCCTTCGCGCACCGCCAGGCCCGCAACCTTGGCGACCTTGGCCTTGGCGACCGAGGCCATCAGGTCGGCCTTCTCGCTGCCCGCATCGAGCAGCTGCGCCGCCTTGATGGTGACCGCGCGAGCGATCTCGACTTCCGAATAGAGATGCGATGCGCGGTGCTGCAGCGCCTGGAATTCGCCGATTACCTTGCCGAACTGCTTGCGCTGCTTGATGTAGTCGACGGTCATGTCCATCGCACCGCGGGCCACGCCGACGCCCTCTGCCGCGGAGCCGACGCGGCCCGCCATGAGCATCGCGTTGAGCACCTCGCGTCCGCCGTCGACCTCGCCGATCACGGCATCGCCGTCGAGCTCGACACCGTCGAAGGTGATATGGCTTGCCATCGAACTGTCGACCAGGCGGACGCTGTCGTGGCTCATGCCCGCGGCATCCTGCGGCACGGCGAACAGCGTCACGCCGTCGGTGTCACTATCGCTGCCCGAAGTGCGCGCGGCGACCACGATCATCTCGCTGCTCGCGCCATAGACGACGAAATCCTTCTTGCCCGACAGCTTGAAGCCGTTGCCCGAACGCTCGGCCTTGCAGGCGATCGTCTCGGGGCGGTGCTTGCGGCCTTCGTCCACGGCGACGGCATAGACCTTCTCGCCCGCGATCAGATCGGGCAGCCAGCGGCCCTTCACATCGTTGCTGCCGTGCTTGAGCGCCGTCACGGCGAGCACGGAGGAAGACAGGAAGGGCGATGGGGTCAGATTGCGGCCGATTTCCTCGAGCACGATGTTCGCCTCGACCTGGCCCATGCCCAGCCCGCCGTCGTCCTCGTCCACCAGCATGCCGGTGAAGCCCATTTCGGCGAACTGCTTCCACAGCCCGTGGCCGAAGCCGTCCTTGCAATTGCGGTCGCGCCAATGGCGCAGCTGGTTCTTGATCGAACCTTCCTCGGCCATGAACTGGCTGGCGGTTTCGGCCAGCATCGTCTGGTCGTCGTCGTAATAGAGAGGCATCGATCAGTCCCTCGAAAGTTTAAGGCTGTCGAAGAAATGTTCGACTAGGCCAGTTAGATAGCGGTTCGCGTATTCAGCCACATCAGGATCTGGCGACTCAGCATTTGCAAATTTCATCGTCAAAGCCCTCTCTCTTATGCTGAAAAGAGTGCCCTCGGGATCATGGCTCTGTTCGATAACCTCGGCGAGTACTGAGACCAGAACTTTCCGCATGGCTTGATGCTTGAGTTCATCCTCGAACTCAGGATCTAGGCTGATCTCAGCCATCGATCAGGCTCCCGGCAGGCCGAGAATACGCTTGGAAATGACGTTCAGCATGACTTCGGAGGTGCCCCCCTCGATGCTGTTCGCCTTGGTGCGGAGCCAGTTGCGCGAGGGCTTGCCGCCGCCGGTGTCCTCGCTCTCCCATTCGAGCGCGTGGCTGCCGCCGGCGGCCATGATCAGCTCGTGGCGACGCTTGTTCAGCTCGGTGCCCGCGTATTTCATCATGTTGGGCTGCGCGGGATGCGCCTTGCCGACCTTGATCTCGTCGAGGAACTTCTCGCCCATCGCCGCATAGGCCAGGGCATCGACGTCGAACTGCGCCAGCTCGGCACGCAGCACGGGGTCGATCTCGCCATTGGCGCGGGTGAGCGCCGCGCCGATCGCGCTGGTGCGGTCGCCGCCGTCGGCGCCGGAAATCATCTCGCGCTCGTGGCCGAGCAGATACTTGGCGACATCCCAGCCGCGATTGACCTCGCCGACATAGGCGGGAACGTCCTCGCCATAGTTCTTGGGTACCGTCACATCGTCGAAGAAGGTTTCGCAGAAGGGGCTGTTGCCGCTGATCAGCAGGATCGGCTTGGTCGACACGCCTTCGCTGGCCATGTCGTAGAGCATGAAGGTGATGCCCTGGTACTTGTTGGCCTTGTCGGTGCGGACGAGGCAGAAGATCCAGTCGGCCTTGTCGGCATAGGAGGTCCAGATCTTCTGGCCGTTGACCACCCAGTGGTCGCCCTTGTCCTCGCCGAATGTCTGCAGGCTGACGAGGTCCGAACCCGAGCCCGGTTCCGAATAGCCCTGGCACCAGCGGATCTCGCCCCGGGCGATCTCGTTGAGGAAGCGCTGCTTCTGGCCCTCGGTGCCGAAGTGGAGCAGTGCGGGGCCGAGCATCCAGATGCCGAAGCTCGACAGCGGCGGGCGCGCGCCGATGCGGCTCATTTCCTCGCGCAGGACCTTGGCCTGTGCCGGGGTGAGGCCCGCGCCGCCATAGGCCTTGGGCCAGGCGGGCACGGTATAGCCCTTGTCGCGGCAGGCCTCGAACCAGGCCTTCTGCGCATCGTTCTTGAAGCTGGCGTTGCGGCCGCCCCAGTAGATGTCGTCCTCGTCGCGGACGGGCTCGCGCATTTCGGGTGGGCAATGGGCGTCGAGCCAGGCGCGCGTTTCGGCGCGGAAGGCCTCCAGGTCGCTGTCGGACATTGGCCGAATCCTCTCTTCTAAAGCAGCGGTATGTTGACGCTTACGTTAGGGTGATTCGCCCCATCCATGCAAGGCCGCTCGCGGGAGGCGCCGGTGCCGTAACGTCAGCCGGATTTCGTTGACGCGCCCCCCTGCTCCCCTAAGCTGGCGGCGGAGAAATTCGGGGAGAGAGTAGGCATGCGATTCTCGGGCAAGACCGTGGTCGTGACGGGTGCGGCATCGGGTATCGGTGCGGCGGCGACCGCGCTGTTCGCGCGTGAGGGCGCCGTGGTTTTCGCCAGCGACATCGACGTCGAAGGCGGCGAGAAGCTGGCGCGCGAAACCGGGGGCGATGTCCGCTTCCTTGCCTGCGACGTGTGCGACCCGGCCGCGATCAAGGCGCTGATGGACCGCGCCGCCGAGGAGACCGGCGGGATCGATACCGTGTTCAACAACGCCGGCGCGGGCGGCGCGCGCCCGAACATCGCGGAGATCGAGCCCGACGAATGGGACCGCACGATGGACCTGCTGCTGCGCTCGGTGGCGTTCGGCATCCGCTACGCCGTGCCGCATATGAAGGGCCGCAAGGGAGCGAGCGTCGTCAATGTCTCGAGCGTCGCCGCGGTCGGCCCGGGCTATTCGCCGACCGCCTATGCGGTGGCCAAGGCGGGCGTGCTGCACCTGACCAAATGCGCCGCGACCGACCTCGCGCAGCACGGCATCCGCGTGAACGCGGTCCAGCCGGGCTTCATCAACACCAATATCTTCACTGCCTCGCTCGACATCCCCGACGAGGTCAAGACCCAGGCCAAGGCGATGATCGCGCAGATGTCGTCCAATGCGCAGCCGGTGGCGCGCGGCGGCCTGCCGGTCGACATCGCCAATGCAGTGGCCTTCCTCGCCAGCGAGGAGGCCGGCTTCATGACCGGCGCCTCGCTGATCGTCGACGGCGGGCTGACACTCGGGCCGCGGCATAGCTGGGACCCCGAGGAAGGCGGCGCCTTCGAGGCGCTGATCGCGCTCGAGGAGCAGATGAAGGCGGCGCAGCAGACCGCCTGATGCCCTTCGTCACCGGTCCCCTTCCCCAGCGCCTCAAGCTGGTCCACGGCTTCGGCGCCGTCGCCTTTGGCGTAAAGGACTCGGGTTTCAGCTTCTTCCTGCTGATCTTCTACAACCAGGCGCTGGGCATGGACGCGGGCACCGTCAGCCTCGCGCTGGCGCTGGCGCTGGTGGTCGATGCCTTCGTCGATCCGCTGCTCGGCAATCTGTCCGACCGCACCTGGTCGCGCTGGGGCCGGCGCCTGCCCTGGCTCTATGCCGCGCCGATCCCGCTCGCCTTCGCCTGGGTATTCCTGTGGCACCCGCCCGGCGGCGATACGCCGGCTTTCTGGGAACTGCTCGCAGTCGCGGTCTCGGTTCGCGTGCTGCTTTCGGCCTGCGAGGTCCCTTCCGTTAGCCTGCTGCCCGAGATCACCGCCGATTACGACGAGCGCACCACGCTGTTCCGCTATCGCTACCTGTTCGGCTGGTGCGGCGGATTGGTGATGATGTTCCTCGCCTATTTCGTCTTCATGCCCGGCCCCGAAGGCTTGCTGCAGCCGGACGGCTATTTCTGGTTCGGCCTCGTCGGCGCCATCCTGATGGTCGTCTCGGTGCTAGGGTCGGCGCTCGGCCAACACAGCCTCGTCGCGGGCTACCCCGAGACCAAGGCCCCGCCCTTCAGCTGGCGCGGCGCCTTCGGCGAGATCGTCGACGCCTTCAGCGAAAAGGCCTTCCTGATCTTCGCCGCGGGCGCGCTCGCCGCCTATGTCAGCCAGGGGCTCACCTTCTCGCTGACCAACTATCTCAACATCTTCGTCTGGCAGTTCGATACGGCCGAACTGCGCATCTTCCCGATCATCCTGTTCCTCTCGGTGGTGTTGATGTTCTTCATCGTCGGGCCGATGCATCGCCGCTGGGGCAAGCCGAAGAGCGCGGTCATCGGTGCGCTCGGCTCGCTCGGCGTGATCCTCGTTCCCTTCGCGCTCTACCTGAGCGGCCACTGGCCGACCGTCGGATCGACCACCAGCGCCGCGCTGTTCTACTGCTTCCTGCTGGTATCGAACACGCTGGGCGTGGTGGTGATGATTTCGGGCAGTTCGATGATCGCCGAGATCGTCGAAGCCTATCAGGAGCGCACCGGACGCCGCGCCGAGGGCAGCTTCTATTCAGGCAACTGGTTCGTCCAGAAATGCGCCACCGGCGGCGGCATCCTGCTCGGCGGCCAGGTGATCGCGCTGTCGGACCTTCCCGCCAAGGCCGTACCCGCGAGCGTGGCGCCCGAAGTCGTGACGCAGATGATCCTGCTCTATTGCGGATCGATCACCGTTCTCGGGCTGATCGCCGCCTATTGGCTCGGGCGCTTCCCGATCGACCGCGCGCAGCACGAGGCGCGGCTCGCCGCGCTCGACGCCGCGGCCCGCGCGGATGTCGATGCGGCGGTCACCCCGCCCTGATTAACCCTTGGCGCGGCGCCGCTGTCGTGCCAGTTTCCTAAAGCAACGGAATCGAGAGAGAAGAGGACAGGAACGATGGATTTCGAACCGACAGAACGGCAAGCATACTGGCGAGACCGGGTGAAGAACTTCATCGACGACCACATCCGTCCCGCCGTCCCGACCTACAAGCAGCAGGATGCCGAGGGCGATCGCTGGAAGGTCATTCCGGTGGTCGAGGAGCTCAAGGCCAAGGCCAAGGCCGAGGGCATCTGGAACCTCTTCATGCCGCCGCGCAACGACGGCCACCACCATGTCGAGGAAACCTACGAGTTCGAAGGTCCCGGCCTGACCAATCTCGAATACGCGCTCTGTGCCGAGGAGATGGGCCGCGTCGGTTTCGCGTCCGAAGTGTTCAACTGCTCGGCGCCCGACACCGGCAACATGGAAGTGTTCCATCGCTACGGCACGCGTGCGCAGAAGGACAAATGGCTGACCCCGATCATGAACGGCGAGATCCGCTCCGCCTTCCTCATGACCGAGCCCTTCACCGCCTCCTCCGACGCGACGAACATCGAAACCCGGATCGAGCGCGACGGCGACGAATATGTCATCAACGGCCGCAAGTGGTGGTCTTCGGGCCTCGGCGATCCGCGCTGCAAGGTCTCGATCGTCATGGGCAAGACCGACTTTTCCGCCGGCCGCCACGCCGCCCAGTCGATGCTGCTGATGCCGAACGACGCGCCCGGCGTGAACATCATCCGCCACCTGCCCGTGTTCGGTTACGACGACGCGCCGCACGGCCATATGGAGGTCGAGCTGAAGGACGTGCGCGTCCCGGTCGACAACATGCTGCTGGGCGAAGGCCGCGGCTTCGAGATCGCGCAGGGCCGCCTCGGCCCGGGCCGCATCCACCACTGCATGCGCACCATCGGCGTGGCCGAGG
>NZ_JBLYYF010000022.1:0-3786 GCF_048550555.1 Qipengyuania sp.
ACATCGGCATCATGGCCCACATCGATGCCGGCAAGACCACCACGACCGAGCGTATCCTCTACTACACCGGCAAGTCCTACAAGATCGGCGAAGTCCACGACGGCGCCGCGACCATGGACTGGATGGAGCAGGAGCAGGAACGCGGCATCACCATCACCTCGGCGGCGACCACCACCTTCTGGACGCCCGAGGATCCGGCGATGGATCCGCGCTCGGACCCCGAGGCGCTTCGTGCCGACATGCCGAAGTACCGCATCAACATCATCGACACCCCCGGCCACGTCGACTTCACCATCGAAGTCGAACGTTCGCTGCGCGTGCTCGACGGCGCGGTCGCGGTGTTCGACGGCGTCGCCGGTGTCGAACCGCAGTCCGAAACCGTCTGGCGCCAGGCCGACAAGTACGGCGTTCCGCGGATGTGCTTCATCAACAAGCTCGACCGCACCGGCGCCGACTTCTACTATTGCGTCCAGTCGATCATCGACCGCCTCGGCGCGACCCCGCTGGTGATCACGCTGCCGATCGGCGCCGAGAGCAACCTCAAGGGCGTGGTCGACCTCGTCGCCAACCGCGGCATCGTGTGGCAGGCCGAAGACCTCGGCGCGAAGTACGAATTCGTCGACATCCCCGAAGACATGGCCGACAAGGTCGCGGAATACCGCGAGAAGCTGATCGAGACCGTCGTCGAGCAGGACGACGAGGTCATGGAAGCCTATCTCGAAGGCAACGAGCCCGATATCGCCACGCTCAAGAAGCTGATCCGCAAGGGCACGATGGCGCGCGATTTCGTGCCCGTGACCTGTGGCTCGGCGTTCAAGAACAAGGGCGTCCAGCCCCTGCTCGACGCGGTTGTCGACTACATGCCGTCGCCGCTCGACGTGCCGGCGATCAAGGGCGTGCTGCCCGACAGCGACGTGGAAGAAACGCGTCCCTCATCGGACGACGAGCCCTTCGCCGCGCTGGCGTTCAAGATCATGAACGACCCCTTCGTCGGTTCGCTGACCTTCACCCGCATCTATTCGGGCAAGCTTACCAAGGGCTCGGTCCTGAACTCGGTGAAGGACAAGAAGGAAAAGATCGGCCGCATGCTGCTGATGCACTCGAACAACCGCGAGGACATCGAAGAGGCATTCGCGGGCGACATCGTCGCGCTCGCCGGCATGAAGGACACGACCACCGGCGATACGCTGTGTGATCCGGCCAAGCCGATCATCCTCGAGCGGATGGAATTCCCCGAGCCCGTGATCGAGCTGTCGGTGGAACCCAAGACCAAGGCCGACCAGGAAAAGATGGGCGTCGCGCTCAACCGCCTGGCCGCCGAGGATCCGAGCTTCCGCGTGACGACCGACCACGAATCGGGCCAGACGATCATCAAGGGCATGGGCGAGCTTCACCTCGACATCCTGGTCGATCGCATGAAGCGCGAATTCAAGGTCGAGGCCAATGTCGGTGCGCCGCAGGTGGCCTACCGCGAATATCTCGGCAAGCCGGTCGACGTCGACTACACCCACAAGAAGCAGTCGGGTGGCTCGGGCCAGTTCGGCCGCGTCAAGGTCAAGGTCACCCCGGGTGAGCGCGGCCAGGGCTTCGTCTTCGACGACGAGATCAAGGGCGGTAACATTCCGAAGGAATACATCCCCGCGATCGAGAAGGGCATGCGCGAGCAGGCCGAGAGCGGTCATCTGGTCGGCTTCCCGATCATCGACTTCACCGTCACCCTGTACGACGGTGCCTACCACGACGTCGACTCGAGCGCGATCGCGTTCGAAATCGCCGGCCGCGGTGCGATGCGCGAAGTGGCCGAGCGTTCGGGCATCAAGCTGCTCGAACCGATCATGAAGGTGGAAGTCGTGACCCCCGAGGACTACCTCGGCGACGTCATCGGCGACCTCAACAGCCGTCGTGGCCAGATCCAGGGCACCGACACGCGCGGCAATGCCCAGGCTGTCGAAGCCAACGTGCCGCTTGCGAACATGTTCGGCTACGTCAACGAACTGCGCTCGTTCACTCAGGGACGCGCCCAGTACTCGATGCAGTTCAGCCACTACGACGAGGTCCCGGCGAACGTCGCGGCCGAGGTCAAGGAGAAGCTTGCGTAAGCGAGCTTTGAGGTCTAGGGGCGGCGCCTGATTCAGCGGGCGCCGTTTCCTCCCCCGCAGAAATCCCAAATTTTAAGACAGAGGTTATTGGAAAATGGCGAAGGAAAAGTTCGAGCGTAACAAGCCGCACTGCAACATCGGCACCATCGGTCACGTCGATCACGGCAAGACCACGCTGACGGCGGCGATCACCAAGGTGATGGCTGAAGAAAACGGCGGCGCTGCAGTCGATTTCGCTAACATCGACAAGGCTCCCGAAGAGCGTGAACGCGGCATCACCATTTCGACCGCGCACGTCGAATACGAAACCGGCGCTCGTCACTACGCGCACGTCGACTGCCCGGGCCACGCCGACTACGTGAAGAACATGATCACCGGTGCCGCCCAGATGGACGGCGCTATCCTGGTCGTGAACGCAGCCGACGGCCCGATGCCGCAGACCCGCGAGCACATCCTGCTCGCCCGTCAGGTCGGCGTTCCGGCCCTGGTCGTGTACATGAACAAGGTCGACCAGGTCGACGACGAGGAAATCCTCGAACTCGTCGAACTGGAAGTTCGCGAACTGCTCTCGAGCTACGACTTCGACGGCGACAACATCGCCATCGTCAAGGGTTCGGCCCTGGCCGCTCTCGAAGGTCGTGACGACGAAATCGGCAAGAACTCGATCATCGAGCTCATGAACGCCGTTGACGAACACATCCCGCAGCCGGAGCGTCCGGTCGACAAGCCGTTCCTGATGCCGATCGAAGACGTGTTCTCGATCTCGGGTCGCGGTACCGTCGTCACCGGCCGTGTCGAAACCGGCGTTGTGAACGTTGGCGACGAAGTCGAAATCGTCGGCATCAAGGACACCCAGAAGACCACCGTCACCGGCGTGGAAATGTTCCGCAAGCTGCTCGATCGCGGTGAAGCAGGCGACAACATCGGCGCCCTGATCCGCGGCATCGGCCGTGAAGACGTCGAGCGTGGCCAGGTTCTGGCGAAGCCCGGTTCGGTTACGCCGCACACCGAGTTCAGCGCCGAAGTCTACGTCCTGTCGAAGGACGAAGGCGGCCGTCACACGCCGTTCTTCGCCAACTACCGTCCGCAGTTCTACTTCCGCACCACCGACGTGACCGGCGAAGTGATCCTTCCCGAAGGCACCGAAATGGTGATGCCGGGCGACAACGTGACCATCTCGGTCAAGCTGATCGCTCCGATCGCCATGGACGAAGGCCTGCGCTTCGCTATCCGCGAAGGCGGCCGCACCGTCGGCTCGGGCGTGGTCGCGACGATCACCAAGTAAGCTCGCGCAAGCGACTGCAAGGCTTTGGCCCGCTCCTCCTCGCGAGGGGCGGGCCTTCGCTTTTAATGAAGGCATTCGGCGGACCGCGCGCACGGTCCGTCCCGCCTGGTTTCCGGCTTTTGGACTAAGGCGGAAATCAGGGGGTTGTCAGGCGGGGCTCTCCTCCGTATATGCGCGCCCACAGGCAGGGATTCGCGTCCCCGCCGAACAGGAATTTATGGAAGGTCGCCCGATCCGGGAAACCGGGCCGACTTGGGCGGACCTTTCTTTTTTGCGGGTCTGAAACGGCAACGGACAAGGCTCGCTTGGCTCTTTCGCATCGGTGTAGGTAATGGAAGCTCAGAATATCCGCATTCGCCTCAAGGCGTTCGACCATCGCGTTCTCGACCAGGCAACTGGCGA
>NZ_JBLYYF010000023.1:0-21829 GCF_048550555.1 Qipengyuania sp.
CAGGATCGAATGATCGCCGAGATTCTCGACCAGCCGCTCGCCCTCTTCCGGACGCACGGTTACGCCTTCGAAATCGTGATAGCCGATCTGGCCCTGGAAGTTGCAGGCGTAGAAATTGGTCGGCACCAGCCCGTCCTTGTGGCTGCACACCGCCATTGTCGCGGTGGTGTGGACGTGGCAGATCGCGTTGGCCCGCGCGCCCAGCGTCTTGTGGAAATAGGCATGCTGGGTGAAGCCGGCCTTGTTGACCATGTATTGCGAGGGGCCGACATTGTTGCCCTCGACGTCGATCTTGACGAGGTTCGACGCGGTCACCTCGTCATAGAGCAGGCCGAAGGGATTGATGAGGAACACGTCCTCTTCCCCGGGCACCGCGACCGAGATGTGGTTGTAGATGCTCTCGCCCCAGCCGAGATGATCGAAGATGCGGTAACAGGCGGCGAGATCCTGCCGCGCCTGCCATTCGGCATCGCTGCACTCGAAATCGCGGGTCTTCATCTGCGTGGCCATGGCGTGCTCTCTCCGTCAGCAGTCCTGTTTCGCAACCTGTATCGCATGGCGGGCCGCGAGTCCGCAAGCAGGGAGGAGTTGGCGCTAGGCAAGCCGCCCCTGCGCCGCTAACGCCCCAGCCGATGAGCGAGACGGCCAAACTCACCCGGGGGAGCATTCGCGGCCATCTCGTCGGGCAGACGCTGCCGATGATCTTCGGCGTTGCGGCGATCATGTCGGTCGGGCTGATCGACGCCTATTTCATCGGCCGCTTGGGCTCGCAGGAGCTCGCCGCGGTGAGCTTCATCTTTCCCATCACCATCGCGCTGTCGAGCCTCGGCGTCGGAGTGATGGTGGGCATCAACTCGGTCATTTCCCGCGCGCTCGGCGAAGGCGATGTCGCGCGGGCCGAACGGCGCGCCAATTTCGGGACGATCTTCGCGCTGGCGACGGGCGTGATCCTGGGCTTGGCGCTCTACCTGCTGCTCGATCCGCTGTTCGGGCTGATGCAGGCCTCCGACGCGCTGCTCCCGCTGATCCGCGAATACATGCGCCCCTATGCGCTGGGGCTGCCGGTGATGCTGCTGCAGATGGGTTTGAACGGCGTACTCCGCGGACAGGGCGAGGCACGCAAGACCAGCTATGTCTCGCTGACCTTCTCGATCGCCAACTGGATACTCGACCCGATCCTGATCACCGGCGCCTTCGGGATCGGCGGATTCGGCATTGCCGGCGCCGCCTATGCCACCATCGCAGGCTTCTTCCTCGCCATTCTCGTCGCGCTGTGGCTGATCCGCGGCGCGCAATTGCAGATCCGCCCCGCGACCATCCGCGATTGCGACGTCGCCGCCTCGAGCAAGGCGATCCTCTCGGTGGCCGGACCCGCCGCATTTTCCAACGCGATCAATCCCATCGGCCTCTCGGTGCTCACCGCGCTGCTCGCCAGCCAGGGCGAGGCGGCGGTGGCCGGGTTCGGCGCCGCGGGACGGCTGCAGAGCTTCGCAGTCGTGCCGCTGCTCGCGCTCTCGGGATCGATCGGCGCGATCGTCGGCCAGAACTGGGGTGCCCGCCGGGCCGACCGCGCGCGCCGGGCGATGTGGTGGTCGGCGCTGTTCTGCCTCGGCTACGGGCTGGCGATCGCGCTGGTGCTGTTCCTCACCGGCGATTGGTTTGCCGATTTCTTCACCAACGATCCCGCAGTGATCGCCGAATTCTCGCGCTACCTCGCGATCTCGGTCTGGGGCTATGCCGGCTTCGGCCTGCTGATCGTCGCCAATGGCGCGCTCAATGCGGTCGACAAGGCGGGATTCGCGCTCACCCAGAGCGCGGTACGGGTCTTTCTCGTGATGCTTCCCTTCGGCTGGCTGCTGCGCGCGCACTGGGGCTCGTCGGCGATCTATGCGGCCGAACTTTGCGCCAATCTCGCGGGCGGAGCGCTGGCTGCCTACGTGGTCTGGCGAGTGCTGCGCTCGGGGCCCGAAAAGAGGCCCTAAGCCCACACCAAACGTTAACCATCCTCGTCCATAGCCGGTCCCATCGTACGAGGGGCTTTTTGATCATGGACGACCTGCTGGCGGATTTCGTCGCGGAAACCCGGGAAATGCTGGAGGCGAGCGGCGGCGAGATCGTCGCCTGGGAAGCCGACCCTGCCGACAAGGCGCGGCTCGATACGATTTTCCGTTTCGTCCACACGGTGAAGGGCAATTGCGGCTTCTTCGATTTTCCGCGGCTGGAAAAGCTGAGCCACGCCGCCGAAGATGCGCTCGCCGATTGCCGTTCGGGCCGCCGCGACTCCGATCGCGCGCTCGTCTCGGCGGTGCTCGCGATCATCGACCGCATCAGCGAGATGACCGATTCGATCGAGGCAGGCGAAGACTTTCCCGAGGGCGGTGACGACGAGTTGATCGAAGCGCTGCAGCCGAGCGAGACGGTCGAGATCGTCGGCGAACCCAAGGAATCCCCGTCCGCGCCGACGTCCGCCGACACCGATGAGGCCGCAGCACCCAAGGCGGCCCGCAGCGCCGGCGTCCAGCGCTCGATCCGTCTGCCCACCGAATTGCTCGACGAAGTGATGAAGGGCGTGTCGGACATGGTCCTGGCACGCAACGACCTTGCCCGGCGGCTGCGCGACGCGGGCGAACAGCCTGAGATCGACGGTCCCTTCGACCGGCTGAGCACGATTCTCGCCGACGTCCGCACCGCGATCACGCGCATGCGCATGCAGCGGCTCGAACATCTGTTCAGTTCGCTCCCGCGCCTCGTCCGCGACCTGTCGAACGAACTCGGCAAGCAGGTGATGGTCGATTTCGAAGGTGGCGAGGTCGAACTCGACCGCGAGATGGTCGAAATGGTCCGCGACCCGCTGACCCACATCATCCGCAACGCGCTCGACCACGGTCTCGAAGGCCCCGGCGAGCGCATCAAGGCGGGTAAGCGCGAACTCGGCCTGCTCAAGTTCGCAGCCCGCCAGTCGGGCAACCAGATCACCCTCGCGATCACCGACGACGGGCGTGGCATCGCCACCGACCGCCTCGCCGCAAAGGCGGTCGCCGCGGGCATCTACAGCCAGGCCGAAGTCGACGCCATGTCGGAACGTCGCAAGCAGCATCTCATCTTCGAACCCGGCCTCTCGACCGCCGACAAGGTCAGCGCGGTCTCGGGCCGCGGGGTCGGCATGGACGTCGTGCGCGCCAATCTCGAGCGCGTCGGCGGGTCGATCGACGTCGTCAGCAAGCCCGGCGAAGGCACCAGCTTCTACCTCAAGCTGCCGCTGACGCTGAGCATCATCGCCGCGCTCACCGTGGGCAGTGGCAGCCAGCGCTATGCGGTCCCGCGCAGCTTCGTCGAGGAGATCGTGTTCGGCTCCAGCGAGCATGTCGAATTCGCCGAGGCCGGCGAACGCCAGCTCGTCACCTTCCGCGGCAAGCGCGTGCCCTGCCTCTCGCTCGGCACCATCCTCGGCACCAAGGCGCCCGAGGACATCGTGTGGGAGAACAAGACCCTGGTGCTGATCCGCCTGGCGAGCGACGAGGTCTTCGCGCTCGCGGTCGACCGGGTCTACGACCACGAGGACGTGGTGGTGAAGCCGATTGCACCCGCGGTCATGGAAACCGGCCTCTATGCCGGCACGACGCTGCTCGACGACGGCCGCCCGATGATGCTGATCGACCTGCCGAGCATCGCGCAGAAATATCAGCTGGTGAACGAGATGCGCAGCGCGACGCGCGTGGTCGAGGAGGAACAGGTCGAACAGCGCAAGAGCCAGCCGATCATGCTCTTCACCGGGCTCGACGGCCGCAGGCGCGCGGTCCGGCTCGAACTGGTGCGCCGGATCGACACCGTTGCCCGCGACGCGATCGATATCGAAGGGGCCCGCGCGCAGGCCGTCGTCGACGGTGCGATCTTCACGCTGGCGGGACACGAATACGGTCCCCTGCCGGACGAGAAATGCCGCCTGCTGCGCCTGTCCGACGGCGACTGCGAAATCGCCTATGCAGTCCAGGAAGTGCTCGATGCGGCGGCCATGGACGGCGACATCATTCCCTCCGCCGCCGATCCCTCGATCGAGGGCGTGACGCTGATCGACGACAAGCCGGTGCCGGTGATCGACGGCCATGCGCTGTTCGCCAGCCACCGCTCCCCGCCGGGCAGCACCCAGCCGATGACCTGCCGCCTTCCGGCACGCAGCGACTGGGCGCGCACGATCCTCGAACCGCTGGTCGAGGCGGCGGGTTACCGCATCGCCTCCGACGCACAGGAAGAGGCCGATGTCGCAATCGAACTGGCCGAGGAGGAAGCGACACCGGCGGGGCCGGCACGGCGCGTGATTCGCCTCCGGCCCGAGCCCGAAGCGCCCGACGGTGCGAATGACAGCATCTATCGCTACGACCGCGAGGCCCTGCTCGCCGCGCTCAAGCAAGCCCGTTTGGGGAGGACCGCATGAACGAACTCCTGCTCCTGTGCCGCATCGCCGGGCGCAACGCCGCGATCCCCGCAATTCGGGTGCAATCGGTGATCGAAGTCGGCGACATTACCCCGCTACCCGGCGTTCCGCCCTTCATCCGCGGTCTCACCGCGCTGCGCAGCCAGGCACTGACGGTGATCGACTGCTCGGTCGCCCTGGGTTTCGAAAGCCAGCCCGAAAGTGCCGAACAGCGCGCGGCGGTGGTCGATGTCGAAGGGCATCGCTACGCCCTGCTCGTCGACGCCGCTTATGATGTCGGCGAAGCGCGCAGCGATCCCATCGAGGTACCGGGCGGCTTCGGCGCCGGCTGGCAGGCTGCAGCGCGGGGAATGGTGGAAACGGATACCGGCCCGACCCTGCTGATCGATATCGAAACGCTCGTTTCGGGTCCCGTCGCCCAGGCGGCTTAAGCGAATAGTTACCCTCCGGCGATAGGAAACGCTGGAAAACACCAGAGGTCATTCACATGAAATCCTGCCTTATCGTCGACGATTCGCGTGTCATCCGGAAGGTTTCGAGACATATTCTCGAGACGCTGGGATTCGCCGTCGAAGAAGCCGAAAATGGCCAGGAAGGCCTCGACAAATGCGCCGAGGCCATGCCCGACGTAGTCCTGCTCGACTGGAACATGCCGGTCATGACGGGCATCGAATTCATCACCCAGCTGCGTCAGCGCGACGGCGGCGACAAGCCCAAGGTGGTCTTCTGCACCACCGAGAACGACGTCGCGCACATCCGCGAGGCGATCAGCGCAGGGGCCGACGAATACGTCATGAAGCCGTTCGATCACGAAACACTGCAGATCAAGCTCCAGCTTGTCGGCATGGCCTGAGGAGGCTTGCATGGGCGCTCCCCTGCGTTCCGATTTCCCGGGTACGGGTGCCACCAGCGGGACCTGCGCCGATCCGGTGCGGGTGATGATCGTAGATGATTCGCTGACCGTGCGCACCGTCTTCTCGCGCATGATCCAACAGGAAGACGACATGAACATCGTCGCCACGGCCAATACTGCGGAGAGCGGCCTCGCCGAACTCGCCCAGGCCGCACCCGACGTGATGCTGCTCGACCTCGAAATGCCCGGCATGGGCGGTCTCGAGGCGCTGCCGAAGATCATGGCTGCGGCGCCCGACACCAAGGTGCTGGTGATTTCGTCGCTGACCGCCGACGGCGCGGAGTCGACCGTCAAGGCGCTCTCGCTGGGCGCGGCGGACACCATGCTCAAACCCCGACCGGGCGGGTTCGACGACGAGTACCGCGCAACGCTCCTCGGCAAGATTCGCGCGCTGAAGGGCCGTGCGCCCGATGCGCCGGACGCCGCGCCGGCAGCAACCCGGCGGTCCGGCAAGTCGCCGCAGGTCGTCGCCATCGGTGCCTCCACCGGCGGCATCCATGCGCTCAACCTGTTCCTGGAAAAGGTACCGGCGAATTTCGATCTCCCGATCCTCGTCACCCAGCACCTGCCGGCGAGCTTCATCCCTGTCTTCGCCCAGCAGATGGAAACCGCTGCCGGACGCCGGGCCGTCCTCGCCGACGAGGGGATTCCCGTCGAACGCGGCGTGATCTACATCGCGCCCGGCCACGGGCACATGGTGGTCCGCAAATCGGGCGGACGCCGTGTTCTCGGCCTCGCCTACCATCCGGTGAAGAGCGGCTGCATGCCCTCGGTCGATCCGATGTTCGAGACGCTGGCCGAAGCCTATGACGGTCACGTCGCCGGCGTGCTGCTGTCGGGCATGGGCCGCGACGGTACCGAAGGAGCCCATTCGATCCTCTCCGCAGGGGGAACCGTCTACGCCCAGAGCGCGGACACCTGCGCCGTCTGGGGGATGCCGCGCGCGATCGCCGAACAGGGCCTGGCCGCCGCCGTGCTCCCCCCCGCCGAACTTGCCGAAAAGCTCATCGCGAGCACAGGAGCCGACGCATGGCAGTAGACGACGCTTCGCATCACATCATCGGGGAACTTCTTGCGCAGCGTACGGGACAACAACTGACGGAAGGCCGTCGGTGGCGCGTCGCCAGCGCCCTGTCGGGCCTGTTTCGCGAGTTCGGTATCGAGAATGTCGACCAGCTCGCCTGCATGCTGGAGCGCCCGGGCGAACATCGGCTCGCGACCAGGGTGGTCGAGGCGCTGCTCAACAACGAAACCTATTTTTTTCGCGACCACGCCTATTTCTCGGTGCTCGCCAATCAGGTGCTGCCCGATCTCGCGCGCAAGCGCGAGAACAGGAAACGGCTGTCGATCTGGTCTGCCGGCTGCTCGACCGGACAGGAGGCGCTCAGCCTGGCGATGATCTTCGCCGAACAGCCGGGTCGCTGGAAGGACTGGACGATCGAGATCCTCGGCACCGATGTGTCGGGAAAGGCGATCGAAACGGCCCGCAGCGGGCTCTACACACAGTTCGAGATCCAGCGCGGGATCAGCGTCGCGCAGATGCTCAACTTCTTCGCCGAGAGCAACGGGCAGTGGCAGGCGGCGGACAAGATCCGCTCGATGATCCGTTTCCAGCAGCACAATATCCTCGACTATCCGCCTTCGCCGGGACGGTTTGACCTGGTGATGTGCCGCAACGTGCTGCTCTATTTCGATCCCGAAACGCGAGCCACGGTCTTCGGCCGACTCGCGAGCGGAATCGCTCCCGACGGATGGCTGATGCTGGGCGCGGGCGAGACCGTGGTCGGCCAGACCGAGCGGTTCAGGCCGGCCCAGTTCGGATCGTCGCTCTACAGCCCGGTTCTCGAGGAATATTCGAAGTCCGAACCCCGTCTTCGCGCGGCCTCCTACTGACACCTCGGCGCCCGCATAAGCAAGGTAAACCCGTAGTTTACGCTTCCTTAGCGAATGCTCTCTAGGCGGTAATCTGACGACAAAAGGGGCGCGTGTCAGGGGATGATCTCGAGTTCGCACGGATTTCGCGAGAGCGATAGTACGCGGACCGTGATCTTCGCGCCGATGGCCGTTCTGGCGGTCATTTTCGTGCTGACCTGGGCAGCGGCTCTCGCCAACCGCTATTTCGAATTCGTCTCGCTCGGCACCCTTTTGGGGGTGGGCGCGCTCGCCTTCGGTATCGCGACCGCGGCCTGCGCCTGTGTCGGCCTCCGCCACCTCAACCGGGTCGAGTGCCTGTCGCGCACCGACAGCCTCACCCTGCTGCCCAATCGCCGTGCCTTGCACCTCGACATCCAGCATGAATACCGGCAGGGCCACGAAGTCGCGCTGGCGATGATCGACCTCGACGGCTTCAAGCTGATCAACGATCACTACGGCCATTTCGTCGGCGATGCGGCAATCCGCGAATGCGCCGAAATCTTCCGGCAGATCAGCGACGGCGAGGCCGGCGTCTACCGTCTCGGCGGCGACGAATACGCCATGATGATCGGCGGGCCGGTGGCGGGCACGCTGCTCGAAGGGCTCTGCCGGCGAATCATCGAGCGACTCGCCAAGCCGATCCATGTCGAGGACCGCCGATTGACGCTGGGTGCCAGCATCGGCCTCGCGCGCCGGACATTGCAGGACGATGTTCCCTCGTCCGAACTTCTGCGGCGCGCGGACATCGCGATGTATGCCGCCAAGCGCGGCGGCAAGATGCGCTGCACCTGGTTCAGCCCCAGCTTCGACAAGAGTCGCGAACAGCTCAAGGAAATGGACGACGAATTGCGGCAGGCGCTCGCGCGGAACGAGTTCCGGCTGCACTTCCAGCCTCTGGTCGACAGCAATACGCGCGTGATCGACGCGGTGGAATGCCTGCTGCGCTGGGATCGTGCGGACGGCAAATGCATCGGCCCCAACGTTTTCATCCCGGTGGCGGAAGAGAGCGGACTGATCAATTCGATCGGCCTGTGGGTCCTACGCGAGGCGTGCCGCAACGCGCTCGCATGGAACGGGATCACGCTGTCGGTCAACATCTCCGCGGCGCAGCTGCGCAATCCCGAATTCCCGATCCAGCTGGGCCACATCCTTGAGGAAACCGGCTTCGATCCGGATCGTCTCGAACTCGAGATCACCGAAACCTGCCTCGTGCTCGACCCGGTCGTCGCGGAGCGCAGCCTCGCGCTCATCCGCAGCTTCGGGGTCAAGATCTCGCTCGACGATTTCGGCACCGGCTATGCCTCGATCGGCTTCCTCCGCCAGTTCCGCTTCGAAAAGCTCAAGCTCGACCGCAGCCTCGTGGTCCAGGCGAGCGAGGACGACGGCAGCCGGGCGATGATGCTGTCGAGCATCACCGTTGCGCGCGCCATGAAGATGGGCGTCACCGCAGAGGGTGTCGAAACCGAAGAGCAGGCCGCCATGGTCCGCGCCGCCGGCTGCGACCAGATCCAGGGCTGGCTCTATTTCAAAGCGATGCCCGCCAAGGACATCGCCCAACACCTCGGCAAGCCCATCGGGCGGCCGCGCAAATCTCCAAACAAAGGAAGCAAGGTCGCATGAGCGCTCTGCAGGATATCGCCAGCGGCATGACCGCCGAACAGGAAACCGTGCCCGACATCCAAGTGCCCCATGCGGCCGGCGCCGATGCGATCGGTACCGCCGACGAAGGCGATGACGGCATCGGGACGCGCGGCCTCAACCGCTGGCTCTCGGACAAGTCGGTCGGCCAGAAGCTCTGGGCGATCGCCTCGGCCAATATGGCGGTCGTGCTGCTGTGCCTCTTCGCGACCTGCCTCGGCGGCTATTTCGCGCTCCAGGCGCGCGCCGAGCGCATGACGCTCTCGGCAGCCGCAGTGACTGCCGAACGCATGGTGGCCGATATCAACACGGGCCGACTGTTCGTGCAGCGCTATGCCGTTTCCGGTGAACCGGCGGACCTGGCTGCGGCGCAGGATGCGTTCAACGAAACCGACCGCGACCTCGCCCGGCTGGAAACTCATGTCGTCGCATCCGCTCCGGCAGTGCTGCCGCAGGTCGAACGCCTCGACGCGATGCTCGCCGCGCTGCGCAGCAGGGTGAAGGCAGCGGAGCTGTCGCGCGGCACTCAAGCCCAGTGGCAGACATTTTCCGACAGCGTCTATGGCGAAGGCCAGGATTTCGTCGAACTGGCGAGTGCCACGCGCAGCGAGATCGAGGACATCGGCGCGACCGCCGACGCTGAGTCGCGGACCATGGTGATGTGGCTCTTCGTCGCCTTCTTCACGGTCACGGCCCTCGCGTTGGGCATCGCCTGGACGAGCGCGCGCTTCATCGGCCGCGACGTGTCTGGGACGCTTCGGCGGATGACCGACGTCGCCTCGCGCCTCGCCAGGGGCGAGAAGGACATTCACATTCCCGCGACGGGCCGCCGTGACGAGATCGGCGACCTGGCGCGTTCGCTCGAAGTCTTCCTCCGGGCCGCCTGGCAGGTCGAAAAGATGTCGAAGGAACAGGACGCCCTCCGCCGCGAGCGCGGCCAGGAATTGGTGAGCTTCGCCAAGCGGTTCGAAGCGACCGTCGGCGAAGTGGTCAACGGCGTTGCCTCGGCCTCCGCGCAATTGAAGGAAACAGCCGGCTCGATGGCCTCTACCGCCGAGCAGGCTTCGCTGCAGACCTCGAGCGTCACCGCTTCGATGGAGCAAGCCTCGCGCGGGGTTACCGCCGCCGCCGCCGCCTCCGACGAATTCGCCATGTCGATCGGCGAGATCAGCCGCCAGGCCGCGCATTCGGCGGAACTCGCACGCAGGGCGACGCATGCCGCCAATGGCGCCGACGACACGATTTCGGCTCTCGCCAGCTCGGCCGAGCAGGTCGGCAAGATCGTCGAACTGATCCAGTCGATCGCCCAGCGCACCAATCTGCTCGCGCTCAACGCCTCGATCGAGGCGGCGCGCGGCGGCGAGGCCGGGCGCGGCTTCGCGGTGGTCGCCAGCGAGGTCAAGGAACTCGCCGCGCAGACGAGCCGCGCGACCGAGGAAATCGCGCAGCAGATCAACGCCATGCAGGATTCGACCGGCGCCAGCGTCGGTGCGCTGCGCTCGATCGCCGGGCAGATCAAGGAGCTCGAATCGACCGCCATCTCGATCGCCAGCGCGGTCGACCAGCAATCGGTCGCCGGGCAGGACCTTGCCCGCAGCATCGACCTTGCCGCGCGTTCGACCGACGAGGTTTCCTCCAATGTGGCGCAGGTTCGCGAGACCAGTCTCGCCACCGGTGCCGGCGCGAGCCAGGTGCTCAATTCCTCGACCGAACTCGAAGCGCAGGCCAGCACGCTCAAATCGCAGGTTTCACGCTTTCTCGATCACGTGCGCGCAGCTTAACGCGATTTCAAGCAATTCCCCCTTAGGGTTGATGCAGCCTTAAGGGGGGTGCTCGAGGATGAACGCGCATAGCTCGATCCTAGCCGACGACTTGGTGCAGGAAATCGCCGATGTCGACATCGGCTACGTGCAATCGGAATATCAGCCCTCGGCCCTGTCCAGCTGGTTCATGGGAAAGCCGCTCGCCGCCAAGGCGAAGCTGGCATCCGCCCTTACGCTCGGGGGCGTGCTCGCGATTGCAGCGCTCGCGCTGGCCGGGCTGACTTTGCCGGGCTTCGCCGGAGCGGCGCGGGTCGGCGTGATTGCGATCGCCGCCGTCACGCTTGCCGGCGGATACTACAGTCTCAGGATCATCCTCGACCAGGTCATCGCGCCGTTCCTGCGGGTTGCCAACGACATGCGGCGCCTCGCCCAGGGCGAACGCGACATCACCGTTTCCGGGCTCGGCCGAAAGGACGAGATCGGCAGTCTGGCGCGGTCGCTGGAAGTCTTCCTCAAGTCGGGTCACAAGCTCGACGAATTGTTCGCGGGCCGCAAGCAGGCCGCCAACGAGCGCAAGGCCGAGCTGATCCGCATGGCAAGCGACTTCGAGAGCGGCGTAGGCGATGTCGTGAGCGGTGTCGCCACCGCCGCGAGCCAGCTCAATGCGACCGCCTCGGGCATGGCCTCGACCGCCGAACAGGCTGCGGGCCAGTCGCATCGCGTGTCCGTCTCGATGGAACAGGCCTCGCACGGGGTCACTGCCGCCGCGGCGGCCTCGGACGAATTCGCCATGTCGATAGGCGAGATCAGCCGCCAGGCCGCGCATTCGGCCGAACTCGCACGCAAGGCGACCCATGCCGCCAACGGCGCCGACGACACGATCTCGGCGCTCGCCAGCTCGGCCGATCAGGTCGGCAAGATAGTCCAGCTCATCCAGTCGATCGCCCAACGGACCAATTTGCTCGCGCTCAACGCCTCGATCGAGGCGGCACGCGGGGGCGAGGCCGGGCGCGGCTTCGCGGTGGTCGCGAGCGAGGTCAAGGAACTCGCCGCGCAGACCAGCCGGGCGACGGAGGAAGTCGCCAAGCAGATCAACGCGATGCAGGATTCGACCGGCGCCAGCGTCGGCGCGCTGCGCTCGATCGCGGGACAGATCAAGGAACTCGAGGCGACCGCGGTCTCGATCGCCAGCGCGGTCGACCAGCAATCGGTCGCCGGGCAGGACCTAGCCCGCAGCATCGACCTCGCCGCGCGCGCGACAGAGGAAGTCTCGGCGCATATCGAGGAGTTCCGCGAAACCAGCCTCGCTACCGGCACCGCCGCGAGCCAGGTGCTCAACTCGGCCACCGAACTGGAAGGCCAGGCGAGCGCCCTCAAGAGCCGGGTAGACGAATTTCTCGACCATATTCGCGACGCCTGACCGCGGCTGGACAGGCGCGCAGGAATGGGCGGCTCGGACTTGCTCCGCGCCGCCCTTTTTTCATTCTATTCCCACCAATAGGGCAGGCGGCGATCGCTCCCCGTCTCGACCTCGTTCATCGTGCGCGAATCGTAGAGGCGACCGCCGATCATCACCCGTTCGATCTTGTCCGAATTGCGGATGTTCTCGCTCGGATCGGCATCGAGCACGACGAGGTCGGCGAGCTTGCCGACCTCGAGGCTGCCGATGTCGCGGGCCATGCCCAGCGACCGGGCCGATTCGATCGTGCCTGCGCGCAGCGATTCGACCGGCGTCATGCCGCCGCGCACGAAGCTCCACAGCTCCCAGTGGGGGCCGACCCCGGCCTGCTGGCCGTGGGCGCCGATGCTGATCTTGACCCCGCGCTGGGCGAGCTTGCGCGCCTCGCGTGCGCTGTCGTCATCGACGAAGGCCCAGTCGGGCGCGGTAATCCGCCGTGCGGTATCCGCGATCAGTTGGCGCGGCGGCGTGTGGATCATCAGCGGGTTGGCGAACACATCGGTCGCCTGCCGCCAGTAGGGATCGCCCGCCAGGCCGCCATAGGTGACCACCAGCGTCGGGGTGTTGTTGGTCTGCGAGCCGCTCCAGAACTGGAGCACATCCTCGTAGAAGTGCTCGGCCGGTACATTGTGCTCGACGGTCGAGTTGCCGTCGGCGATCAGGTTCATGTCCATCCCGAACAGCGAGCCGCCTTCGGCCACCACCAGCATGTTTTCGGCGCGCGCGGCGGCCACCACCTGCTGGCGCTGGTCGCGCCGCGGCTGGTTGTAGTTCTTGATCGAGATTCCGCCCTGCGCCTTGATCCGGCGGATGTGGTCGAGCGCGTCGTCATAGCCGTCGATGCGGGCGTAAACGCCCGGCGCCTTGGCGCCGTAGACCACCTCGCCGGTGGAGAAGATGCGCGGGGCGAGCAACGATCCCGCGCGCTGCCGCTCCGACGCGGCGAAGATCATGCTCGCCTGCGAGGAAGGGTCGTGGATCGTCGTCGTGCCCATGGCGAGGTTCTGGACCAGCGACCAGTTCTGCTGCGGCACCAGATCGCCCGTACCCTGCGGCCCATGCGCATGCGCATCGACCAGGCCGGGCATGATCGTCTTGCCGCTGGCATCGATCACCGTTGCCCCTTGCGGGATTGCGACCGATGAAGCCGGGCCGATAGCGGCGATCCGGTCACCGGTGATGACGATGGTGCCATCGGCGATTTCGCCTGCGCCATCGCCGGTCATGGTGAGAATCTTCGCGCCGGTCAGCACGACCGTGCCGCGCGGCTTGTCGGCAGCGATGGTCCGCTCGAGCGAGGTGCCGCTGGTCGGCGGGACGAACTTGGGCGCGTCCTTGTCCTTCGGCGCGGTGGCGAACATCGAAGCGAGGCTGGCGCGATAGAGCACCGGCCCCATCGACCAGGTCAGCATGTCGCCGCCCTCGGTCCAGCCGATATAATCCGCCCCGCCCTTCGACGCGCGCACGACCGGTAGCGAGCTGGCCTTCTCGCCCACGGTCACCGCCTGCCCGCCGGGCATCAGCGGCATGGCGAAGACTTCGTAATTCTCGCGGAAGGCGACGAAATCGCCGCGCGGGCTGACGTGATATTCGGTCGTCAGCTCCCCCTCGGCATGGACCTGCCGCGCCTCGCCGTCGAGATCGGCGGAGATGAGCTGGAGCTTGCCGTCGTTGCGGCCGAGCATGAAGACGCGGTCGTTGGCCGCGCCGAATTGCGGGCTCGCCATGTCGCGTGCCACCAGCTCGGTCGCGCCGCCCGAGGCAGCGATCCGGTAGATGCCCTCGTTCTCCGAGAATTCGGGCGAGGTCAGATAACCGCCCGAGCGCTTCTCGAAGACGATCGTATTGCCATCGGGCGAGAATTTCGGGTTCGCATAGTGACCCGGCATGCGCGTCACCGCGCGGGCGCCCGAGCCATTGGCGCTGGCGGTCATCACCTGCCCCAGCCCTTCGTCGGTCCAGCGGACGTAGGTGAGACGGTTGCCGTCGCGCGACCACGACGGCCACAGCTCCAGCGCGGCGTCGTCGCCCGAAGTGAGCCGCCGCGCGGTGCCCCCCGCGACCGGCTTCGCATAGAGCTTGCCGAGGCTTTCGAACACGACCGTCCGGCCATCGGGCGAGACGCTGGCGAAGCGCGGGATCTTGGCGGTGAAGCTGTCGGGCGATACAGGGATCACCGGATGCGGGGCGTCGGCCACCCCGCGCGTATCGTCGACGCTGAAGGGAATGACCGTCGCGCCGCTGCCGTCGGCGGCGACGCGGCGGATCTTGCCGCCCGCCCACAGGACGAGCGAATTACCGTCGGGCATCCAGTCCATCAGCGGGTAGAAGCCATAGACCGCCCAGGTTTCCTGCATGTCCATGTCGAGATCGCCATAGATCATGCGCTGCTGGCCGCTGGCGAGATCCTTGACCCACAGCTCGGTCTGGTCCTTGTCGCGGCGGATGAAGGCGATGCTCTTGCCGTCGGGCGAGGGTTGCGGGCGCACCGCTCCGCCATAGCCGCTGACCGCCGTGGTCACCTCGCCCGTCGCCAGTTCGTAGCGCTCGATGGCGAAGGTGCCCTGCGTCGAATCCTGCGCATATTCGAAGATCGGCCCCGAGGTCACGTTGCGCGAATAATAGACCGCCTCGCCGTCGGGCGAATAGACGGGCTCGCCGAGTTCCTTCTGCAGCGCCTCGCTGGCGCGCTTGACCAGCTTGACGCCGCCGCCGCCCGAGACGTGATAGAGCCAGATCTCGCCCGTGCCGAGCGAGCGCTGCGTGGTGAAGTGCTTCTTGGCGACGATGTAATTGCCGTCGGGCGACCAGCTCGCCTGGTTGAGCAGGCGGAAATCTTCCTTGGTCAGCTGGCGCTTGTCCGACCCGTCGGCATTCATGATCCAGATATTGTCGCCGCCGCCGCGGTCGGAGGTGAAGGCGATGCGGCGCCCGTCGGGCGAAAAGCGCGGCTGGACTTCCCAGGCGAGCCCCTCGGCGATCCGCGTCGGCGTGCCGCCGGCGATCGGCATGGTGTAGATGTCGCCCAGCATGGAGAAGGCCAGGGTGCGTCCGTCGGCAGAGACGTCGACATCCATCCAGGTGCCTTCGTCGGTACGGATCGGCACCTGCCGGATCACTGCCCCGCGCGGCGCGGTGATGTCCCATTTCTCCTCTTCCTTGGCCTCGGCGGCAGGATTGGTGCTCGCCGGTGCCGCTGCCACCGTCATTCCACTGCCCTCGGCCGGGCCGGCCTCGGCGGAGGCGTCGACCTCCTGTTCCTCGACCGGATTGGGGCTCGGCTGCGGATCCTGCGCAAGGGCCGCCTGGCCGGCGAAGAGCACGGCAAGGACGGAGGCGATGCTGGTTTTCATTGTTTTCTCTCCACTGAATTTGGCTTGGGCCGGCGCACGCTGGCGCGCTCGACCAGATGGACGGCGACGCGCCGCTCGGGGCGCTCGCCTTCGGATGCAAGGGCGGTCTCGACGAGCAGCTTGCCCGCCTGAGCGAAATCGGGCTCGACGGTGGTCAGCGGCGGCGAACTGAATTCGCCCGAACCGAGGCCGTCGAAACCGATCACGCCGACCGCTTCGGGCACCGCGATGTCGCGCGCGGCCAGTTCCTCCAGCGCGCCGAGCGCCATGGCGTCGCAGGCGAAGAAGAGCCCGTCGAAGCGCTCACCCGATTGAACCAATTGTGCGATCGCATTGCGGCCCTGCGATACGCGATCCTCGCCCTCGCTCACCACCGGATCGCGCGGGGTCAGCCCGGAATCGGTCATCGCCGTGCGATAGCCTTCGAAGCGTTCGTGGAACTGGCGCTGCGAGGAACCCGTGTCGCCGACGAAGACGATGTCCTGCGCTCCACCCTCGACGAGCCGCTCGACAGCCAGGCGACCGCCCTCGCGATTGTCCGAACGCACCCAGACGCTGTCGTCGAAGGGCGACCCCCAGAAGGCCATCCCCCCCGCCCCTTCGGCACAGCTGCGGAAATAGTCCCATGCCGGCTCGTTGGTCGCGGTGCCCAGGACGACGACGCCATCGGCCTGTCGCCGCGCTACATAATGCCCGAAGAACTCGTCGGGACTGGCCTGGAACGAGACCAGTGCCTCGTACCCCCGCTCGGCGGCCGCCGCGCAGGTGCTGCCGAGGAGGGTGTAATAGAACGGATTGACCGCGGTCGGGCCATATCCCTGGCGCCCGATCACGACGATGGCGATGGTGCCCGTCTCGCCGCGGCGGAGGCCGGCGGCGCGGGCATTGACCTGATAGCCGAGCTGTTCCGCGGCCATCTCGACGCGGCGGCGGGTCGCCTCGGTGATGGTTTCCGACCTCGAAAGGGCGCGGCTGACGGTCGACTGGCTCACGCCCGCGAGTTCGGCCACATCTATCGAGGTGACGCGCCGCGGCCGGGACTTATCGCTGTTCGACATAAGTTGAAGGTACTCCCCGTCGCAGCCGCCCTAACCGACGCAATCGTCGAAAGCGAGAGCGAAGCCTCGGTACCGCGGTCGGACCGGGGAGGATTGGACCGAAAAGACCAGTTAGGTTGCGCCCTGCAACCGAGGCTGGCGCTACGCCGCACTCTGGGTTACGTTCGCCCGACTTGGGAGAGTGAAATGACGAATACGGCGACCGATTTCGACGTGATGATCGTGGGTGCGGGGATTTCCGGCATCGGCATGGCGGCGCATATGAAGGAGAAGGCGCCGGGCCACGGTTTCGTCATCGTCGAGAGGCGCGACAATCTCGGCGGCACCTGGGACCTGTTCCGCTATCCCGGCATCCGGTCGGACAGCGACATGCACACGCTGGGCTTCGATTTCGAACCGTGGAAGCATGAGAAATCGATCGCCGACGGCCCCGCGATTCTCGACTATCTCGACCGGATCGTCGATGAGCGCGACATCCGCGAGCACATCCGTTTCGGCCACAAGGTGCTCGCCGCCGACTGGCACGAGAACGAGGCGCGCTGGCATGTCACGCTCGAGACCGCCCAAGGCGAGAGGAAGCACCTCACCGCCAACTGGCTCTATCTCGGCTCGGGTTATTACGATTACGACGAGCCCTACGATCCCGGCTTCGATTTCGGCGAGTTCGAAGGCCAGGTGATCCACCCGCAGTTCTGGCCCAAAGACCTCGACTATTCCGGCAAGAAGGTGGTCGTGATCGGTTCGGGCGCGACGGCGGTGACCATCGTTCCCTCGATGGCGGACAAGGCCGCCAAGGTCACCATGCTCCAGCGCACCCCGACCTGGATGTTCAGCCGTCCGGCGAAGGACGCGCTTGCCAATTTCCTACGCAAGATCCTGCCCGAAAAACTCGCCTACCGGATCACCCGGTGGAAGAACATCACGATGCAGGATTTCGCCTTCAAGATGGCGCGCAACAAGCCGCAGAAGGTGAAGGACGGGCTGCACAAGCGCATCCGCAAATCGATGGGCCAGGACTACGATCTCACGCCCTTCACCCCGCCCTACAACCCGTGGGAGCAGCGGTTGTGTCTCGTGCCCGACGACGACCTGTTCCAGGCGCTGAAGAACGGCAAGGCGGAGGTCGTGACAGGGCAGATCAAGGCCTTCGAGAAGGGCGGTGTTCGACTCACCGACGACAGCTTTCTGCCGGCCGACATCGTGATCACCGCGACCGGCCTCAAGCTGGCCGTGGCGGGCAAGATCGCGCTGTCGAAGGAAGGCCAGCCGATCGATCTGGCGCAGCACTTCTATTACAAGGGCTGCATGTTCTCGAACGTGCCCAACCTCGCGGTGGTGTTCGGCTATCTCAACGCCAGCTGGACGCTCAGGGCGGACATCAATTCGGACTTCATCTGCCGCGTGCTCAACGAGAGCAAGGCCAAGGGCGTCGACGTCGCCGAACCGGTCCTCACCCCGCAGGCCGAAGCGGCGATCGAGGAGGACGATATCTTCGACTTCTCGTCCGGCTACATCCAGCGCGGCAAGCACATCATGCCGCGCAACGCAGTGGCCTATCCCTGGCGACTCAACCAGGAATATGTGATCGACCGCAAGCGGATGAAGGAAGACCCGGTCGACGACGGCCTGCTCGAGTTCCGCCGTCACGGCGCCAATGCGCGCAGCGCGGACGAACAGCTCGAAGCTGCGGAGTAGCATTCGCCCTCCAACCGCGTTACCCACCGCCGCATGACCGAACGCATCTATACCGCGGGCCTCGTCGTGATCGGCGACGAGATCCTCTCGGGCCGCACACACGACAAGAACATCGCGCAAATTGCCAGCTGGTTGCAGGTGCAGGGCATTCGCCTGTCCGAAGTGCGCGTAGTGCCCGACGTGATCGAGCGGATCGTCGAGGCGGTGAACGCGCTGCGCGAGGGTTACGACTATCTTTTCACCACCGGCGGAATCGGCCCCACGCATGACGACATCACCGTCGACGCCGTGGCCGAGGCGCTCGGGGTGCCGGTCGTCGTCCACCCGCAGGCCCGGGCGATCCTCGAAAGATACTATGCCGACAAGCCGGGCGGCCTGACCGAGGCGCGGCTGCGCATGGCCCGTGTGCCCGAAGGCGCGGAACTGATCCCCAACCGCATGTCGGGGGCGCCTGGAATCAAGCTCGGCAATATCCATTTGATGGCGGGCGTCCCGCACATCACCGCCGGCATGCTCGATGCGCTGACCGGAACGCTCGAAGGCGGCGCGCCGCTGCTGTCCGAAACCGTGGGCTGCTGGACGCCGGAGAGCGAGGTCGCGGATATCCTGCGCCAGGTCGAACAGGCGCACGACCAGTGCCAGATCGGCAGCTATCCCTTCTTCCGCGAAGGGCGGGTGGGAGCCAACTTCGTCGTCCGCTCGACCAGCGAGGACGAACTGAGGAGTTGCGTCGACAGCCTCTGCGACGGGCTAGCCACCGCAGGGTTCGACTTCACACCGGGCGGCATCTAGCAAATTCCACAATATAATCGCGCCGTTAACCCTCGCGTGTTAGTAGGGTTACTGTGACGGCGGTCTATATCACGATCGACACCGAGTATTCGGCGGGTCTGACGTGCCAACTCGGCGTGCACGCGCGCGAGGAAGTGTTCGATCGCTCGATCCTCTGCCGCACGCCTGCCGGAGAAGTCGGCATCGTCCACCAGATGGAGGTGATGGACGCCCACGGCCTGAAGGGCGTATTCTTCGTCGATCCGATGCCGGCGCTGGTCTGGGGAACGGGCGCGGTTGCCGCGGTCGTCGAGCCGATCCTCGAGCGCGGGCACGAAGTGCAATTGCACCTCCACCCCGAATGGCTCGAGATCGCCGGAGATGCCAATCCACTCGGCACTAGGACCGGCAGCAATCTGCACCAGTTCAGCGAAGCCGAGCAGGTCGACCTGCTGGGACTGGCGCGCGACCAGCTGGTTGCTGCAGGGGCCCCTCCCCCAACCGCGTTCCGCGCAGGCAACTATGGGGCCGACGATGCGACCTTGCGCGCCTTGCGCAAGATCGGCATCCGTTACGACAGCAGCCACGTGCCGGGGATCGCAGCGTCCGACTGTCGCATTTCGCTGTCGCAGGACGACCGGACCGTGGTGCGCCACGAGGGCGCGATCGAGGTTCCCGTCGGCTCGATCCCCAGTGTCGGCGGTCCACGTCACGCCCAGATTACCGCGCTCTCGCATTGGGAGCTCGAGGCCGCCCTGCGCTATTGCGTCAGCGAGAAGGTGGAATCCTTCAACCTCGTCAGCCACAGTTTCGAGCTGATGAGCCGCGACCGGACCCGGCCCAACCGGATCCTGGGCCGGCGCTTCGCCGCTTTTTGCCGCAGCCTCGCCAGTATCGCCGGGGCGGACAGTGCCACCTTCCGCAGTCGTCCACCCCAAGTGGGTGACGAGACGGGCGCTGGCGCCATGCGGAATAATCCGGTCCGCAGCATTGCGCGGATGGCCGAACAATTCGTCGCGAACCGGCTCTACGGGGCAAAGTGAAAGCCCCGACCCAACTGTCCGCGCCGTACGAAGTCGCCTTCACCCTGGGCTCGCGGCGCCTGCTGACGATCGAGCGCGAGGTCGTCACGCTGGCTTTCTCGCTGCAGGATATCTTCCATGGGCGCGTGCCCGCGGTCCCTCAGCTCACTTCGGTCGAAGGCTTGCGCGTCCTGTCGGCACCCACCAGCGCCGAAGCACGGCTGCGCGAGGTGATGCCGGGATTCCTGATCGGAGCGCGCGAAACCTACGAGCGCAGCTACATCGAGATGAGCGGAACCTACGAGACCTATCTGGCGCGTTTCTCGGGCAAGACGCGGTCGACCCTCAGGCGCAAGCGACGCAAGTTCGAGGAAGCAGACGGCGGCACGCTTGACCTGCGCTCGTATCGCACCCCGGACGAGATCGAACGCTTCCTACACCTGGCGCAGCCGCTATCGCGCCTGACCTATCAGGCGCGGCTGCTCGACGCCGGACTGCCTGAGGACGAGCAGGCCCGCACCGCCATGTACGGGCTTGCGGAGGCAGATCGCCTGCGCGCCTTCCTGCTGTTCCTGCATGGCGAACCGGTCGCCTATCTCTATCTGCCCATCGAACGCGACACGCTGATCTACGCCCATCTCGGCTACGACCCGCGCCATGCGGGCCTCTCGCCCGGCACGGTTCTCCAGATGGCGGCGCTCGAACAGCTCTTCGCCGAAAGGCGCTTTCGCTATTTCGACTTCACCGAGGGCGACGGGGCGCACAAGGCGCAGTTCCGCACTGCCAGCGTGCCTTGCGCCAGCTTTCTCATGTTGCGCCCCAGCGTCGCGAACGGGGCGCTGCTGGCCAGCCTCGCGGCCTTCGACCGAATGGTCGCGGGGGCCAAGTCGATGGTGACGAGGACCGGCGCCGAGACGCGGGTCCGACGGGCGCTGAAGGCATGAAAAAAGGCCGGCAGGTTGTCCCCGCCGGCCCTCTTTTTCTTTTCTATCGTTACACCGCCTAAGGGCGATACCCGCCCTCAGCCAGCTTGCGATAGCGGGCGATCTCAGGCGCCTTCGACTTCGGTCAGGTCGACCTTGAGGCCCGGGCCCATCGACGAGCTCAGCGTGATCTTGCGGACATACTTGCCCTTGGCACCCGAAGGCTTCGCCTTGACGATCGCGTCGGTCAGCGCCTTGAAGTTGATCTTCAGGTCTTCGTCCTTGAACGACAGCTTGCCGATGCCGCTATGGATGATGCCCTGCTTTTCGACGCGGAATTCGACCTGGCCGCCCTTGGCGTCCTTCACGGCCTGCTCCACGTTGGGCGTGACCGTGCCGAGCTTCGGGTTCGGCATCAGGCCCTTGGGACCGAGCACCTTGCCGAGACGGCCGACGACACCCATCATGTCGGGGGTCGCGATCACGCGGTCGTAGTCGAGATTGCCGGCCTGCATGTCTTCCATGAGGTCTTCCGCACCGACCTTGTCGGCGCCGGCGGCGAGTGCCTTCTCGGCATTGTCGCCCTTGGCGAAGACCGCGACGCGGACGTCCTTGCCGGTGCCGCTCGGGAGCGAAACCATGCCGCGGACCATCTGGTCGGCGTGGCGCGGGTCGACGCCGAGATTCATCGCGACTTCGACGGTTTCGTCGAACTTCGCCTTGTGTTCGCGCAGCGTGGCGATCGCTTCGTCAACGCTGTAGAGCTTTTCGCCGTCGAGCTTGGCGACGAGCTGCTGCTTCTTGGTCTGCTTTGCCATGGTCTTAGCCCTCCACCACGTCGAGGCCCATCGAACGCGCGCTGCCTTCGATGATCTTGGTGGCCTGTTC